>JBKHVG010000010.1:0-111498 GCA_046570205.1 Acidimicrobiia bacterium | reverse complement strand
CGCCGGGTAGGTGGGACGGTGTTCGACCGGCGGCCGTCCCCAATCGACGGACCGCCCTGTCTCATAATGCGGCGGCCGCTCCGCATCAGGGAGCCCTCTGTCTGCTGTGCCGCGAGGGTCCACGCCTGCCACCCAGCGTGGTGACAGCTCGCGTCGGTCCGGCGCGTACGGATGGACGTGGACCGCCAGTTCAAGGAGACGTCAGCGGTGCGGCG
Source organism: Acidimicrobiia bacterium (assembly GCA_046570205.1). Taxonomy (GTDB): domain Bacteria; phylum Actinomycetota; class Acidimicrobiia; order Acidimicrobiales; family Salinilacustritrichaceae; genus Salinilacustrithrix. The sequence continues at coordinate 111,283 of JBKHVG010000010.1, read as the reverse complement.
TCGGGGCACCGGCCGTGATCGGTCCAGACGCCGCCTCAGGTCCGAACTGGTCACGAAGTGGTCACGAACCACTCGCCACAGAGGTGTACCAGCCGACACGGGAGTGTCATCTGTATTTCCTGAAAGCGCAGGTCAAGGCACTGAATGGCATGCGGCGACACTGGGCGACACGCGCTTCCTTGGAAGTTCAAGTCCTGTTACGCCCACTCCTGTTTGCCCCGGCACCTGCTCGGAGCAGCGCTTCGATCCGTTCGGCGGACATGCCGAGCGCGTCGCGGGGCGTGTCGGCGCGCATCTCCCGGAGGAGCGCGTGCAGGTCCTCGCGGCGGGTGGGATCATCGAGGGCTTGGCGGGGGGTGAGGCCGCCGAGGGCGGGGATGGGCTCGTCGACCCACCGTTGCTCGTACTCGCGCATCTTCTGGTCGGCCAGTTCTCGGATCTCGTCGGGCATGTCCTCGGGATCCATGGGTGCGGCGTTCGGGTCGAGATCGTCGAGGTCGAACTCGTCCAGTTCCCGGTCCTCGATCACCGTGTAGTCGAAGAGGCCGTCGAGGGTCTGGAGCAGCCGTTCCTGACGTTCCTCCGAGTTCGATTCGACGGTCAGCAGCAGCCCGTCGAGGCGCAGGACGCCGCGAACGACCCGGTCGATGGCGTCGATGGTGAACATCTCGTGCCAGACCGGTGCATCGTCCTGGCGTTCGAAGGTCGCATCCAGTGATGCGATCACCTCGCCCGGGTCGTCACGCAGCTCGCACACGGTGCGGCGCAGGACCAGCTCCTCACCTTCCCGGTTCGCCATCCGGGGCGGCAGGAACAGGGATCCGAACCACGAGGCGAGGCTGTCGGCGTCGACCCAGTCGTCGAGCAGCCGCAGCACCCGATCCCGTTCCCGGAGCGGGACGAGCAGTGGAACGCCGAACAGCATCGCCTCGTCGTCGACGACGATCGCCCGGGCCAGGAGCAGCTCGCCCACCTCGCGTCCCTCGCTGCCGGAATGCTCGCTCACGGTCAGCTCATCACCCGAGCCGACGTCACGCAGGGTCAACGACTCACCCTCGACGACGCCGGTGATCTCCCACAGCCGCCGGGGCTCGTCGAGCACCTGTTCGAGCAGGCCGACCTCGTCGGCAGCGAGCAGCCGGCCCCGCTGGTCGACGTACTCCTCACCGAGGCCGCCCTCGTGGACAGCGACATCGACGAGGAACGGATCGTGGAGGAACTGGCGGACGGCCTCGACGAGATCCTCCCGATGACCTGCGGCCGACAGCGCCAGCCCGAACCTCGTCTCGTGGCCATCTGGGCCGGCGACGTGGTGGGCCATGCGCTGCAGCACGAACGGCACGCGCTGGTCCAGCGTCAGCGGGCCGCCATCGGCGCAGCACCGCTTGAACTTCTTGCCCGACCCGCACGGACACGGATCGTTGCGCCCGGCGGTCGGTCGGAGCGCGGACTGGCGGGCCTTTTCCTTGGCGATCCACTCGATCAGCCCGGGGTCGATGCCGTCCCGGACCGCGAGCGTGTGGGCACGGGACAGGTTGCCCCGGTCGAGCTCGAGAAGCGCCAACGCTCCCGCCGCGGCCGGGAAGTCTGCATCGGCTCGAACGGCGGCGTCGAGCGACTGGTACGCCCGTTCGGGGTCGAGGCCACGGAGCAGGGCGAGGCCGAGCAGCGTCAGTGCGGGAGCGCGATGCCGGCCCGAGGTGGTCTCGACCAGCGCCGTGGCGAACCGCGCCAGATAGGTCGGCGTCTGGGCGCGGCTGTGCACGAACGCGGCGATGACGGCGCCATGGCCGAGGTGGTCGGCCAGGGCCCGGCCGTCGACCTCTTGGTTCCGGCTGAAGCTGCGGAAGGCGTCGGCGACCCGGTCGTAGGCGCGGTCGCAGCACGGGTCGAAGCCGTAGAGCCGGCGGATCCGGTGGTCATCGCCGGTCGACCGTTCCTGGCGGGTCTGCCACTCCTCGGCCGCCCAGCCCCACTCGATCCCCCGCCGCTCCAGCCCGATCGCCGACAGCAGCTCACCGAGCGGCGGGACAGGGCTGCGGAACAGCGCCGGGTTCCGGGCCATCGCCTCCATCACGACCGGTAGCTCCTCCGAGCCGCGACCGTCACCGATCCAGCCCGAGGCGGCCTCGGTGAGCGCCTCCATCTCGGCCAGGCCGTCGCCGACGTCGTCCTCGTCGATCACCTCGACCGACACGACCCGGTCCGTTCGGGTGAAGACCACGATGTCGCCCGGGTGGACCGCCTCGATCCAACCGAGCGGACCGGCGATCCGCGGATTCGACATCTCCTCGTAGTTCGTCCCGATCGAACCACTGCCGTCGTCGAGCGGGAGACCGTCCCGGCCGGAATCCCACAACACCACCGACAGGTCCGGCAGCTCGTCGAGCGCCTCGGCATCGAGCTCGGCTGCGGTGACCCGATGCGTGAACGTCATTCCGGTCTCGATGAACGTGCGTACCGAGACCACAAGGCCGTCGTCAGGACGGTTGTCGATCGTCCAGTAGCCATCCGACCGCTCGATGATCGCGTCGATGTGGTCCTCGGGCTCCATGTCCTCGTCATCCACACCGGCCGGCACGAGCCCGGCTTCGACCGCGCGGCGGGCCAGCTCCTCGACCGACAACGGCCCATCGGCGAGCCAGCCATCGAGGGCGTCCTGCAGCGGCGTTCGGTCCACGAGGCGAGCGTAAGCGCTGACCGGCGGCGTGCAGACCAGTTGTTCCACGCCGAGGCTCGGTGGGAGTCCGCAGGGCTCCGTCGCCCCAGGCTCAGCCGGGGACGGAGCCGAACGCGGCGCTCGGGTAGAGCTCGGTGGAGGCGATCGACGCCGGGTCGATGTTGGCGAGCAGGTCGATCTCGGCCGGCGTGGGGACGCCCGGGTCGAGGCGCTCCACGAACGCGTCGTACCCACCGATGATGCGCCCGTCCGGTGCCCGGTAGACCGCGGTGACCCCCACGTCGGTGAGCGGCTCGTCGAAGTCCGACCGGATCTGGAACGTGGTCCGCACGCCGCTGAACTCGGCCTCGGCGGTCTGGACCTCGGTGAGGGAGAACCCGCCCTCGATGGGGCCCGTCTCCCGCCACCGGGCCACCTCCACCTGGACGTCGAGCCCGGCCACCGGCACGGTGGGTGCGTCGAAGAACAGCTCGGCCACCGCAACCGACTGCCCGGGCAGCACCACCTCGACGAAGCCGTCGTCGCCGCCGAGCGGGCCGCCGGCCTCGTCGAGGAACGTGACCGACACCTGCACGCCCTGGGCCAGCCAGTCGTCGTGGGGGTTCTGGATGACGACGGCGAAGGTGCCCTCGCGCCTGGACTCGTCGAAGCGGTCGGGGACCACGGTGATGCCCTTGTCGGCGACCTGCAACCCGGCCTCGGGCCCCGGCGGCAGGGTGACGTCGGAGGTGAGGTCCTCGAGGCTCGGCGTGTCCTCGTCCAGCACCGAGCCGTCGTCGTCGGACCCGCCGGGCAGGCCACCGGTGGCGTCCTCCGGTTCGGCCGAGCCCGAGATCAGCGCCTGTGCCCCGAGGAAGCCGAGCCCGACGACGGCGAGGACCACGACCAGCGCGACGAGCGGCGACCAGTTGCGCCGGGGCTCGACCGACTCGTCGCGCTCCTCGTCGGCCCAGCGGTCCATGAGGCGCTCGGTCTCCGGATCGGCGGCGCGGTGGACGAAGGGGTCGGCGCCTCCGACCAGGTCCTCGGCGCCGGTGAGCGGGGCGCCGGCGGCCAGCATCCCGGCGAAGGCGTCGTCGCCCTCGTCGTCGGGCATGCCGAGGTCCTCCAACGACTGCACGTCGGCGGCGGCCCCGCCGGCCAGGTCGAGGTCTAGGTCTAGGTCGGGGTGGGGGTCCTCGACGACCGGCGGCTCGGGCGCGGCCTCGTCGCGCAGCTGACGTGCAGCCCGGAGCTGCTCGGCGCGGGACCGCAGTCGGGCGATCGTCTCGTCCGACGGCCCGCTCGCCGCACCGCCGGCCGGCGGCGTCGGGCCCTCCTGCTCGTCCCCAGGCATCCCGGACGCTACGAGAGCGTCGCCTCCAGGCGGGCCAGCGCCGCCTCCTCCTCGATGTCCAGCGCGAACGCCAGCTCGGAGACGAGGACCTGGCGGGCCTTCACGAACATCGACTTCTCGCCGGCGGACAGACCCTTGTCGGCCTCGCGGAGGGCCAGGTTCCGGACCACCTCGGCCACCTGGTACACGTCGCCCGACTTGAGCTTCTCCTGGTGGTTCTTGAACCGCCGCGACCAGTTGGTGGGCTCGCGCACGTCCTTCTTGGCCAGCACCTCGAACACGTCCTCGACGTCCTCGTCGGAGATCGGGTAGCGCATGCCGATCTCCTCGGCCCGGTCCGAGGGCACCTTCAGGGTCAGCTCACCGTGCGTCATGCGCAGGACGAAGAACTCCTTCTCCTCCCCGAAGGACTCCATCACCTCGGTCTTCTCGATGACGGCGGCCCCGTGGTGGGGGTACACGACCTTGTCGCCGACCTTGAACGTCACGCTGGGCACTCCTAGTAGCCGTCGCCGGGAGGCGGAACCGAGCAGCCGATCCTATTGGGTGGCTGCAGGAGTCCAGGCACCCGGCGACCTAGGGTCGCTCCATGACCGCGGCACTCGACGGCCCCCTCACGCCGCTCGAGCAGCGGGTGCTCGGCGCCCTCGCCGAGAAGGAGGCGACGGTCCCCGACACGTATCCGATGACGTTGCGCGGGCTGCAGACGGCGTGCAACCAGAAGAACAACCGCGAGCCGGTCACCGACCACACCGAGGACGAGATCCAGGCCGCGCTCGACGAGCTGAAGGCCCGCCACCTCGTGCGCTTCGTCTACGCCAGCCACGGCGCCCGCACCACCAAGCACCGCCACGTGCTCGACGAGCAGCTCGGCCTCGACGCCGCCGAGCTGGCCCTCGTCACCGTGCTGCTGCTCCGTGGGCCCCAGACCCTCAACGAGCTGCGGACGCGCGCCGAGCGGGCCCACGCGTTCGACAGCAACGACGAGGTCGCCGCCGTGCTCGAGTCCCTGGCCGCCCGGACCGAGCCGCTCGTGGTGCACCTGCCCCGCCAGCCCGGCCAGAAGGAGACGCGCTGGGCGCACCTGCTGGGTGACGGACCCGACGACCGGGCACCGGCAGCGTCGACCGGACCGGCCACCTCCGCGTCGCGAGCAGGGCTCGAGGCCCGGGTCGCCGAACTGGAGCAGCGGATGCGTGCGCTCGAGGCGCTGCTGACCGCCCCGACCGATCCAGACCACACGACCGAGGAGACCTCCCCGACATGATCCAGTGGACCGAAGAGCAGCTGATGGTGCGAGACGCCGTCCGCCAGTTCGTGGAGGCCGAGATCGCGCCTCGCCGTGACGAGCTCGAGTTCGGTGACACCCCGCCCTACGACGTGCTGCGCAAGCTCTACAGCACCTTCGGCATGGACACGATGGCGCGGGAGCGCTTCAAGCGCCAGATCGAGTTCGAGAAGTCCGTCGAGGAGGCCATCGCCAACGGCGAGGAGCCGCCCACCAAGGACAAGGCCGAGGGCGGCGGGGGCGGGGGCGATGCCTCCATCGCGATGATCCCCGTCATCGAGCTGTGCCGCTACAGCCCCGGGCTGGTCACGGCCATGGGCGTGTCCACCGGCCTCACTGCGGCCGCCATCACGTCCAAGGGCACCATCCGCCAGAAGGAGCGCTGGGCGCTCGACCTGCTCACGATGGACAAGATCGGCGCATGGGCCATCACCGAGCCCGGCTCCGGCTCGGACGCCTTCGGGTCGATGAAGAGCACCGCCCGTCGGGACGGCGACGAGTACGTGCTGAACGGCTCGAAGACCTTCATCACCAACGGCCCCTACGCCGACACGATCGTGTTCATCTGCAAGCTGGACGAGGGCAACCCGCCCGAGGAGCGCAAGGTCCTGTCCTTCATCCTCGACTCGGGGATGCCCGGCCTCGAGCAGTCCAAGCCGCTGCGCAAGATGGGCATGCACTCCAGCCCCACCGGCGAGCTGTTCCTCGACGACGTGCGGGTCGGCATCGACCGTCTCATCGGCGAGACCGAGGAGCAGCCCAAGGGCGGCCGGGAGGGCGCCAAGGCCACGTTCCTGATGGAGCGCGCCGGTGTGGCGGCCATGGCGCTCGGCATGATCGAGCGCTGCCTCGAGCTCTCGATCCAGTACGCCAAGGACCGGGTCCAGTTCGGCCAGCCCATCGGCCAGTTCCAGCTCATCCAGGAGAAGCTGGCCCGCATGGAGGTCGCCCGCCTCAACGTGCAGAACCTGGTGTTCCGCTCCATCGAGGCCCAGCAGGCCGGGGAGGGCATGACGCTCGCCGAGGCCTCGGCCATGAAGCTCTACAGCGCCCGGGCCGCCACCGAGGTCGCGCTCGAGGCCGTGCAGATCCACGGCGGCAACGGCTACATGGCCGAGTACCAGGTGGAGCAGCTCGCCCGGGACGCCAAGGTGCTGCAGATCTACGCCGGGACCGACGAGATCCAGATCACCCACATCGCACGGGCGCTGCTGGCCTGATCACGTCGGCGGCATGGGCTGCTCTGGCAGCCTGAGCGCGTGACCACACCGCGAGTCGTGTGCTGCGGCGAAGCGCTCGTCGACCTCATCGGCGCCGACCCGCAGGGACGGACGTGGCGCGCCGCACCCGGCGGCGCGCCGTACAACGCCGCGGTGGCGGCCGGCCGTCTCGGCGCACCGACGAGCTTCCTCGGGGTGCTGTCCGACGACCGATTCGGCCAGCTCCTGCGCGACCACCTCGACGGGTCGAACGTGTCCTGGCGCACGTGTCCCATCACGACCGAACCGACGACGCTGGCGGTGGTGTCCCAGGGACCGGACGACGCCGAGCCGGCGTTCACCTTCCACGTCGCCGGCACGACGACCGTCTCCACCCGCACCATCGACCTGCACCTGCCGGCCGACACGGGCATCCTCCACGTCAGCGGGTCGATGGCGCTGGTGCTCGAGCCGGCGGCGTCGCGCCTCGAGGCCCTGCTCGCCGCCGCCCGACACCGGACGCTCGTGCACCTCGACCCGAACCCCCGGCCGTCGCTGGCCGATGGTCGGCAGCGCTACCTGTCCCGGCTCGACCGGTGGCTGGGCCTGGCCGACGTCGTGAAGGTGAGCAACGCCGACCTCCACTGGATGCACCCCGGCGTCGGCCCGCTGGAGGTGGCCCAACGGTGGCTGCAGCCGCAGGGCGACGCCGGGCCCGACGACGTCCCCGCCGCGGTGGTCATCACCCGTGGTGCTCACGGCGCAGCCGTGGTCTGCAGCGCCGGTGTGATTGAGGTCGTGCCCGGTGCGGCCGTCGACGTGGTCGACACCGTCGGTGCCGGCGACACCTTCGCCGGGGCGATGCTCGCTGCGTTCGCGGCGCACGGCGTGACCGACCGCACGGTGCTCGCCGACCTCGACGAGCACTGGTGGCACACCGCGCTCACCTTCGCGGTCGAGGCGGCGGGCATCGCGTGCGGTCGCGTGGGCGCCGACCCGCCGTGGCGCCGCGAGCTGTGACCTACAGGCCGAGGTGCCGCTTGGAGATGATCTCCTTCATGATCTCGGTGGTGCCGCCGTAGATGGTGGTCACCCGAGCATCCGCGTAGGCCCGGGCGATGGGGTACTCCGTCATGTAGCCGTAGCCGCCGAACAGCTGGAGGCACTCGTGCAGGGCGCGGTGCTGCAGCTGGGTGCACCACCACTTCGCCATCGAGGCCTCCTCGGCGGTGAGCGTGCCGTCGTTGAGGGCGAGCACGCACTTGTCGACGAACGCCTGACCGATCTCGACCTCGGTGGCGACCTCGGCCAGCTTGAAGCGGGTGTTCTGGAACTTCCCGATCGGCTGTCCGAACGCCGTGCGCTCCTTGACGTACTCGAGGGTCCAGTCGAGCCCGGCGCGGGCGGCGGCGACGCCGGCCACCGCGATCGACAGGCGCTCCTGGGGGAGCTTGTCGACCAGGTGGAGGAAGCCCTTGCCCTCCTCCCCGATCAGGTTGGCCACCGGCACCCGCACGTCGTTGAAGAACAGCTCGGCGGTGTCCTGGCTGTGCATGCCGATCTTGTCCAGGTTGCGGCCCCGCTCGAAGCCGGCCATGCCCCGCTCCACCACGAGCAGGGACATGCCGGCGTGCTTCTGGGAGGGATCCGTCTTCACCGCCACGATCACCAGGTCGGCGTTGATGCCGTTGGTGATGAACGTCTTGGACCCGTTGACCACCCAGTCGTCACCGTCGCGCACGGCGCTGGTGCCCATCGACGCCAGGTCCGACCCGATGCCGGGCTCGGTCATGGCGATGGCGGTGATGAGCTCGCCGGAGGCGATCCCGGGCAGCCACCGCGCCTTCTGCTCGTCGGTGGTGAGGGTCAGGAAGTACGGCAGGCAGATGTCGTTGTGGAGCGTGATGCCCAGGCCGGCCCCGCCGGCGCCGGCCGCCTGCACCTCCTCGATGACGACCTGGTTGTAGCGGAAGTCGTCGACCCCACCGCCGCCGTGCTCCTCGGGCACGGCCATGCCGAGGAAGCCGTGCGACCCGGCCTTCGAGAACAGCGACCGGTCGGCGATGCCCTCGGCCTCCCAGCGCTCGAGGTTCGGCGTGATCTCGTCGGCGACGAAGCGCCGGAAGCTCTCGCGGAACAGTTCGTGGTCGTCGTCGAACAGGTTTCGCTCCATGGCCTGCGACGGTACCGGCCGCCCGGCGGGTGACCGGTCTCGGCGGAGCGCCCCCTACGATGCGCAGGCACGAACCTCCAGGGCGGGCCCTGGAACCAGCACCCCTGCCGATGCCTCGCACCCCGTCCACCCGCCTCATCGTCGTCGCGGCCGCGCTCGTGGTCCTGCTCGGCGCTCCGGCCCTGGCCCAGGAGCCACCGCCGGTGAGCGAGCCGGTCGACTGCTCGACGACGTCCACGTCGACCTCGACGACCACCCCCGGCTCGCCCGACCCGTGCGGCTCCACCACCACCACCACCACGCCGCTGCCCCTTCCGCCGCCGCCGGAGTCCACGACGACCACGACGACCACGGCGCCGCCCGAGCAGGCCGGTGACCAGGACTCCCCGCCCGAGTCGGTGCCGCTGTCGGACGAGACCATCCCGCCGCCGCCCGGCGCGCCCGTCGATCCGCTCCAGGCCGAGCGCCTGATCCGCCGCGAGCTCCGGGTCGCCCAGGCCGAGGTGCTGCAGAGCGCGGCCGAGGTCGCCGACGCCGCCCGCCTGGTGGACGAGCTCGCCGACCGCCTGGCCACGCTCCAGCAGGAGCTCGCCCGCCTCGACGTCGCCCAGCAGCTCAAGGTGCAGGAGCTCCAGGAGGCCCAGGAGCGCTTCCAGGAGCGGGTCGCCAACGCGGTGGTACGGGGCAACGCGGCCGAGCTCGACACCATCATGACCTCCCAGGACGCCACCGTCCTGGAGATGCGCAAGGTGTTCCTGGCGTCGGTGTCCGAGGCCGACAGCCGGTCGGTCACCGACCTCACGAGGGCCAAGGCCGTCATCGACGAGGGCGTGCTCGACGCGCTCGACGCCGTGGCCCAGACCCGCCGCGAGCTCCGCGTGGCCCGCCGCGGTCTGCAGGACTCGCTGCGCGTCAACACCGAGCGCAAGTTCCAGCTGGCCGTCTTCAGCGCCGGGTCCGAGATCGTCATCCGCGGCTTCGTGTTCCCGGTGGGGGAGCCGTACAGCTTCATCGACTCGTGGGGCTACCCCCGCATGGTCGGCACCGAGTACCAGCACGGGCACCAGGGCGTCGACATCATGGCGCCGTTCGGGACGCCGCTCTACGCCACCGAGCGGGGCGTCGTCACCCGGCTCGGCGTGGACGTGCTGGGCGGCACCAAGCTGTGGCTCAAGGGCCAGTCCGGCACCTACTACTACTACGCCCACCTCCAGTCCTACGCCGAGGGGATGGCGGAGGGGACCCTCGTCAACGCCGGCGACGTGGTCGGGTTCGTGGGCGACAGCGGCAACGCCCAGGGCGGCGCGCCGCACCTGCACTTCCAGGTGCACCCGAACGGCGGCGACCCGGTCAACCCCTACGGCCTGCTGCGCGTGGTCGCCGACCTGTCCCGCCGGTAGACCTTCGGCGTGGACCTGCGCGCCAGCCTCGAGGCCGACTGCACACCGGAGGCGCTCTTCGAGTGGGTCGGTGCGCTCGACACCTACGACCGCTGGCTGGACATCGTCCCCCGCACCGCCGGCGCCGCACCCATCGACGGCGACCCGGGCCCGGCCTGGGAGGTGACGCTCCGCGGTCGGCTCGGCCCGCTCGCCCGGTCCAAGCGGCTGCGCATGGTGCGCACCGAGCACCGGCCCCCCGTGGGCGACGAGCCGGGGTGCGCCGTGTTCGAGCGGCGGGAGACCGACGGGCGCGACCACGCCACCTGGCGCCTCGGCGCCACCGTGGACGCCACGGCCACCGGCAGCCGGCTGGTGATGGACCTGCACTACGGCGGGACCCTGTGGGTGCCGCTGCTCGACCGCGTGCTGAGCAGCGAGATCGACTCCTCCCGCCGGCGCCTGCGCGCCCTCGTGGAGTCCTGAGCGTCAGCCCGGCGAGGCGACCGCCGACCAGCGCCCGTCCCGACGAGCGACGTCGAGGGCCACGCCGTACAGTTCGCTCAGCCGGGTGCCGGTGAGCAGCTGGTCCGCCGGCCCCTGGCCGACGATCCGCCCGTCGGCGAGCAGCACCACGTGGTCGAAGGCGGCCGGGATCTCCTCGAGGTGGTGGGTCACCAGGACGAGCGGTGCGTCCGTGGTGGTGGCGGCGGCATCGAGCCGGCGGAGCAGGTCCTCGCGGCCGCCCACGTCGAGGCCGGCGGTCGGCTCGTCGAGGATGACGATGCCGGGACGGCCGGTGAAGGCGCGGGCGAGCAGCACGCGCTGGCGCTCGCCCGAGGACAGCGTGCGCAGGTGGCGGTGCTCGGCGTCGGCGTCGATGCCGAAGGTGCGGAGCTGGGTGGAGGCGTCCTCGTGCTCGTCGTCGCCGTAGCGGTGCCACCAGGTCTCGAGCGCGCCGTTCGGGGCGGCCAGCACCACCTCGTGCGGCGTCATCGTGGGGCGCAGCAGATCGGTGAGCGCCTGGCTGGTGTACCCGATGCGCTGCCGCAGGGCCCGCATGTCGGTGCGTCCGAGCACCTCGCCCAGCACGACGGCCCGCCCCGACCAGGGGCGCAGCCACGACGACAGCAGGCGCAGCAGGGTGGTCTTGCCCGAGCCGTTCGGCCCGACGATCACCCAGCGCTCACCTCGGCGGATCGTCCAGTCCAGGGCGTGCAGGACCGGGGTGCCGTCGACCGCGACGTCCACGCCGTGCAGCTCGACCACCGCGTCGGACGGATCAGGTGGTGGCTGGCCCCGCACCCGGCCTTTGTACCCTGTGCCGCATCGAAACCGCACTCGGCCTGCTCGCTGTCGCCGTCCTGATCCTCGCCAACGCTGCGTTCGTGGCCAACGAGTTCGCCCTGGTGGCCGTCGACCGTGGCCGGGTCAGCCGCCACGCCAGGCAGGGACGGGCGGCGGCCAAGCTGACCGAGAAGCTGCTGCGCCGGCTCTCGTACCACCTCTCCGGCGCGCAGCTCGGCATCACGATCACCTCCCTCGTGCTCGGCTTCATCGCCGAACCGACCGTCGCCGCGCTGCTCGAGGCACCCATCGCCGCCGTGATCGGCGAGGGCAGCGCCGGAGGGGTCTCCATCGTCGTGGCCCTGACGCTGGCCACCACGGTCCAGATGGTGCTCGGCGAGCTGGTGCCGAAGTCGCTCGCCATCACCTACCCGACCCGCACCGCCTACGTGCTGGCCCGCGTCATGCGGACCTACGGCATCGTGGTCAAGCCGGTCGTGGCGCTGTTCAACGGGTGCGCCAACTGGGTCGTGCGCCGGCTCGGCATCGAGCCCCAGGAGGAGCTGCGCTCGGTGCGCGGCCTCGAGGAGCTGGACCTGCTGTTCCGGTCCTCCGGCGAGGAGGGCACCATCGACGAGGACTCGGTGAACCTGCTCACCCGGGCCGTGCGGTTCTCCGAGAAGTCCGCGGTCGATGCGCTGGTGCCCCGCCTGGAGACCGTCGGCGTCGCCGTCGACGAGACCGTGGCCGATCTCACCGCCCGGGCCGTCACCACCGGGTTCAGCCGCTTCCCGGTGTACGACGGCGACCTGGACCAGATCGTCGGCGTGGGCCACGTGAAGGACGCCTTCGCCGTGCCCTTCGCCGAGCGGGCCACGACGTCGGTCCGATCCGTCATGGTGGAGCCGCTCGTCGTTCCCGAGACGATGCGCCTGTCGGGCCTCCTGGTGCTGCTGCGCGAGCAGGCGACGCACCTCGCCGTCGTGGTCGACGAGCACGGCGGCACGGCCGGCGTCATCACGCTCGAGGACGTGCTCGAGGAGATCGTCGGCGAGATCGACGACGAGCACGACCGCCCGGCGCCACCGCTGACCCGCGTGCAGCGACCGGGGGAGTGGGTGCTCGGCGGCGGCCTGCACCGCGACGAGGTGTTCGACGCCTGCGGGTTCGAGCTCCCCGATGGTCCCTTCGAGACGCTCGCCGGGTTCGTGCTCGACTCGCTCGGCCGCATCCCCGACGAGGGCGACCGCTTCGAGTACGGCGACTGGACGGTCGTGGTCCGCGAGGTCGACCGCCTCCGGGTGGCCGAGGTCGCCGTGATCGAGCGGAGCGGGCAGTGAACGTCGGCGCCCTCTTCGCCAGCGTCCTGCTCTTGGCGGCCAACGCGTTCTTCGTGGCCGTCGAGTTCGCCCTGGTCGCCAGCCGGCGCACCCGGCTCGCCGCGCTGGCCGACGACGGGAGCAAGGCCGCGGCCCGGGCCATGGACTCGCTCAAGGACCTGTCCCGCCAGCTCGCCGGCGCCCAGCTCGGCATCACGATCTGCTCGCTGCTCCTCGGCTACGTGGCCGAGCCCGCCATCGCCCACGCCATCGAGGACGTCCTGCAGGACCGGATCCGGGTGTCCGAAGGCGCGGCCACCACCATCGGCTTCGCGCTGGCGCTGTCCATCGTGGTGTTCTTCCACATGGTCCTCGGCGAGATGGTCCCCAAGAACATCGCCATCGCCGCCCCGGAGCGCACGGTGCTCGCCCTCGAGTGGGCGAACCGCCTCTACCTGCGGGTGTTCGGGCCGGTCATCGTCGTCCTGAACGCGCTGGCCAACGGGATCATCCGGCTCCTCGGGGCCGAGCCGGCCGACGAGATCTCCGACAGCCACACCTCCGACGAGCTCGCCGACATGGTCTCGGCCTCACGGAAGGAGGGCCTGATCCAGGACGTGCAGGACCGCATCCTGCGGGGCGCGCTCGCCATCGGCGAAGCCCCGATCGGGCCGATGGTCGTGCCGCGCGAGCGCATCGGCTTCGTGCCCCGGCGCGCCACCACGGTCGACGCCGAGCAGGAGGTCGTGCGCAGCGGCCACACCCGCCTGCTCGTGGTGGGCGACGGCGGCCTCGACGACGTGCTCGGGTTCCTCCACGCCAAGGACCTGCTGACCGTGCCCGAGGCCCTGCGTGACGCGCCGCTGCCGCTCGGCAAGATCCGCCGCCTGCCCATCGTGCGCGACGACACGATCGTCGACGACGTCCTCCTCGCCCTCCAGAAGGCCCGTGTCCACCTCGCGCTGGTGGCCGACGCCGAGGGCCGCACGGTCGGCATCGTGAGCCTCGAGGACGCCCTCGAGGAGCTCGTGGGCGAGATCGTCGACGAGAGCGACAAGCCCCCGGTCCGTCACGGGATTGCAACATCGCGGTCCGAGCCGTAGCCTGTGCCGCCGTCCGCCAGCCGACGGCCCCCACCATGCTCCGCCGACTCCTCGTCCCCCTCGTGGTCACGGTCGCCCTCGCGGCGTCGTTGGCCGCCCCGTCGACCGCTGGGGCCCAGACGCCCGAGATCGAGCGGGCGCGCGCCGCGGCCGAGGCGGCCGTGCGCCGCGTGTCCGACGCCGAGTCCCAGCTCGGCTCGATCGAGCGCGACCTGGCCGCCCTGGAGGCCAAGGCGGCCCGGGCCGAGGACCAGCTGGCGTCGCTGTCGGGCTCCATGGAGGAGCTGGTGGTCGAGCGCTTCACCTCCCGAGGCGACATGCCGATGCTCACCGAGGCCGACATCAACGACGGCGTGAAGGCCGAGGCCCTGGCCCGCTTCGTCAGCCAGGGCACGTTCGACACCATCGACGACTTCACCGCCGCCAAGGCCGAGCTCGACGATGCCAGCGCCGCCCTCGATGCCAAGCGCGCCCAGCAGCGGGAGAGCATCGAGACGCTCCGGTCGGCACTCGCCGACGTGCGGGCCGAGCTGGACCGCCTGGAGGAGCTCGAGGCGAAGCGCGCCGCCGAGGAGGAGGCCCGCCGACGGGCCGCCGAGGCCGAGGCCCAGCGCCGGGCCGCCGCCGCCGACGCCAAGGCGGCCACCCGCGTCGGCACGGCCTCCGCCACCCGCGCCGCGCCCCCGGCTCGGGCTCCCGCTCCCGCCCCGCAGACGTCCAGCGGCGGTGGCATGGTGTGCCCCGTCGCCGGCCCGCACTCCTTCATCGACTCCTGGGGGTACCCCCGCTCCGGCGGCCGGGCCCACAAGGGCGTCGACATGATGGCGGACATGGGTGTTCCCGTCGTGGCCCCCGTGTCCGGCACCGTCAGCCACCGCGGCAATTCCGTCGGCGGCCTGTCGTTCCACCTGTCCGGGGACAACGGGCACTACTACTACGGCACCCACCTGTCCAGGTACGGCGCCTCGGGTCGGGTCTCGGCCGGCACCGTCATCGGCTACGTCGGCGACTCGGGCAACGCCCGCGGCATGCCGCACCTGCACTTCGAGATCCACCCCAACCACGGCGGTGCGGTCAACCCGTACCCCGCCACGCGCGCTGCCTGCGGGTAGGCGCACCGGGCCAGCCCGCACTGGCAGGATCCGGGCGTGACCCCCGACGAGCTCGGCGACCGCCTGCAGGACCTGCTCCGTCGTGTCCTCGACGACCCGTCGCTCGAGATCGGTGCGCTGCGCCGCCTCACCGGCGGGGCGTCCCGTGAGACGTGGTCCTTCGACGCGGGAGGCGACCGGTTCGTCCTCCAGCGGGAGCGCACCGGCTCTCCCCGCACCGGTGCCATGGCCATCGAGGCGACGATGCTGCGCGCCGCGGCCCGGGCCGGCGTCCCGGTGCCCCCGCTGGTCAGCGCGTCAGGGGAGCCGGGAGAGCTCGGCGCCGGGTACCTGGTCTCCCGGTTCGTGGACGGCGAGACCATTGCCCGCAAGATCCTGCGCGACGACGACTTCGCCGGTGCCCGGGGCCGCCTCGCCGGTGACTGCGGCCGGGCCCTGGCCGCCATCCACTCCGTCCGCACCGACGCGGTCCCGGGTCTCGAGCGCACCGACCAGGTCGCCCGGTTCCGCCAGGTCCTCGACGACGTCGGCGACCCCCACCCGACCTTCGAGCACGCCTTCGGCTGGCTCGAGCGGAACCGGCCCCCCGCCAGCGGCGACGCCATCGTCCACGGCGACTTCCGGCTCGGCAACCTCATGGTGCGCCCCGACGGGCTGGCGGCGGTCATCGACTGGGAGCTCGCGCACCTGGGCGACCCCATGGAGGACCTCGGCTGGCTGTGCACCCGGGCGTGGCGCTTCGGCAGCGACCAGCCGGTCGCCGGCGTCGGGTCCTACGACGAGCTCTTCGACGCCTACGCCGAGGCCTCCGCTCGACCGGTCGACCGGGACGTGGTCCGCTGGTGGGAGGTGCTCGGCACGCTGAAGTGGGGGATCATGTGCATCATGCAGGCCCGGGCCCACCTGGCCGGCCTGTCCCGCTCGATGGAGCTGGCCGCCATCGGACGGCGGGTGTGCGAGAACGAGCACGACCTGCTGCTCCTGCTCGAGCCGGAGGCGTTGTCCGCCGCCGTCGCCCGCCCGGTCCCGGAGGCGGAGGACCGTGCCGGGCTCCACGGCCGTCCGACCGCGGCCGAGCTGCTCGAGGCGGTCCGCGAGTGGGTCGTCGGCGACGTGCGCGAGGCGGCCACGGGCCGGGTCGCGTTCCACAGCCGGGTGGCCGGGAACGTGCTGTCCATGCTCGAGCGGGAGGCGACGATGGGCCCCGCCATGGACGCCGACCACCGGCGCCGGCTGGCATCGCTCGGCGTGGTCGACGACCACGGCTTCGCCGCCGGCGTCCGGGACGGCACCCTCAGCGGGGACGACGTCGTGCGGGCGATGGCGGAGTCGGTCGTCGACAGGCTCCGGGTGGCCAACCCCCGCTGGTTCGCCTGAGCCTCAGGCGCCGATGGCGTGGTACCCGCCGTCGACGTGGATGATCTCGCCCGTGGTCTGGGGGAACCAGTCCGACAGCAGGGCGACCGTGGAGCGGGCGACACCGGCCGAGTCGTTCACGTCCCAACCGAGCGGGGCACGGTCATCCCACACGTCCTCGAAGGCGGAGAAGCCGGGGATGGACTTGGCCGCCATGGTCCGGATGGGGCCGGCGGCGACCAGGTTGACCCGGACCTGCTTGGGGCCGAGGTCGCGGGCCAGGTAGCGGGAGGTGGACTCCAGCGCCGCCTTGGCCACGCCCATCCAGTCGTAGGCCGGCCAGGCCTGGGTGGCGTCGAAGTCGAGGCCCACGATGGACCCGCCCTCCGGCATCAGGGGCACGACGACGTCGGCGATGGTCTTGAGCGAGTACGCCGAGATCTGCATGGCCACGGCGACGTCCTCCCACGGCGCCTCGGTGAACCCGCCGCCGAGGCAGGACTCCGGTGCGAAGCCGATGGCGTGCAGGGCCCCGTCGACGCGGTCCCACCGGTCGGCGAGGGCGGCCCGCACCGACTCGACGTGCTCGGGCACCGTGACGTCGAGCTCCAGGACGTCGGGCTCGGTGGGCAGCTTGCGAGCCGTGCGCTGGGTCAGCCGCAGGGCCCGGCCGGCACCCGTGAGCACGATCTCGGCTCCCTCCTCCTGGGCCAGCTTGGCCACGCCGAACGCGAGCGACGCATCCGTGAGCACGCCGGTGATGAGCAGTCGCTTGCCGTCGAGGATTCCCATTGGCTCCTAGACCCCCTGCCCGGGGCCGACGTTACGGCCCGCAGGTCAGCGACGTGCCCTGCCCCGTGCCCTTCCCGGTGCACGGCAGCTGCGTCCGCCCGACGCCGGGCCGCAGCGTGCGGTCACCCACGGGCTCGGGCAGCGTGATCTCGGCCACCACGTCGACGGCCACGTCGGAGCACTGACCCTCGACGTCCACGGTGACCAGCTCGACGAGGATCTCGTTCTCGCTGCGGTCGACCTGGGCCCGCTCGACCCGGGCGCACCCGGGCACGCCGAGGGCCGTGGCCCGGATCGTGTCCTCGTCGATCACCGAGAGCCGATCGGGCCGGACGAGGTGCCCCTCGTCGTCGGAGCGCAGGAAGAGGAAGGCCAGCGTGGCGAGCACCACGAAGCCGACCAGGGCGACCACGAAGGGCACCGGGGACAGCTGGCGGGGGGTGTCGTCCACGGTCGCCCACGTTAGGACCGGGTTGGGTCCCCTCGAAGACCCTCCGGGTAGGGTCCGCGACGTGAAGATCGGAATCCTCGGAGGAACAGGTCCCGCCGGCTCGGCCCTCGCCGCCCGCCTCGCCGACGCCGGCTACGAGGTCATCGTCGGGTCCCGCTCGAAGTACCGGGCGATGGAGAAGGTGGACGAGCTGCTCGAGCAGTGGCCCGGACGCGACCTGGCCATCGAGGCCGGGGACAACGCCATGGCGGCCAGCGCCGATGTCGTCGTCATCGCCACGCCGTGGGACGGCGCGACGCAGACGGCCGCCTCCGTGCGCGAGCACCTCCACGGCAAGGTGGTGATCTCCATGGCCAATGCGCTCACCCGCATCGGCAAGGAGTTCCAGCCCCTCGTCCCGCCGCGGGGCAGCGTCGCGGCCAGCGTCCAGGCCGTCGTGCCCGACTGCAAGGTCGCCGCCGCGTTCCACCACGTGCCGGCCAAGGAGCTCGGCGACCTCGACCACCCGATCGAGACCGACGTCCTCATCTGCTCCGACCACGAGGAGGCCACCGCCCTCACCGTCGGTCTGGTCAACGCCATCCCCAACATGCGGCCCCTCGACGCCGGCGAGCTGTCGCAGTCGACGCCCATCGAGTCGTTCACCTCGGTCCTGCTCCAGCTGAACGTGCGCTACAAGACCCGCGTCGCCGTGAAGTTCACCGGCCTCCCCGACGGCCTGACCGGCCTCCCGAAGAAGCCGCCCCGCGCCAGCGTGGCCGCCGACGGCGACGCCAACGGCAAGGCCGACGAGGACACGGACGCCACCGCCAAGTGAGCCCGCTGCGGCTCCACGACACGGCCCGGGGGCGGATCGTCCCCTTCGAGCCGGGCGAGGTGGTTACCATCTACACGTGCGGCATCACGCCGTACGACGCCACGCACCTCGGCCACGCCGCCGCGTACGTCGGCTACGACGTGCTGCAGCGCCGGCTGCGCGACCGCGGGCACCAGACCCGCTGCGTGCGCAACGTCACCGACGTCGACGACTCGATCCTGGCCAAGGCCCGCGAGATCGGCGTCCACTACCTCGACCTGGCCGCGGCGGAGACGGCCAAGTTCGACGACGACATGATCGCCCTCGGCATGCTCCCGTCGTGGAGCGAGCCCCGCGCCACCTCGGCCATCGCGGACATCCGCGGCTTCATCGGCATGGTCCTGGACCGGGGCCACGCCTACCAGGCCGGCGGCGCCGTCTACTTCGACATCTCCACCTACGAGAAGTTCGGTCAGGTGTCGGGCTACGACCGGGAGACGATGCTCGCCTACGCCGCCGAGCGTGGCGGCAACGTCGACGACCCCAACAAGCGCGATCCGCTGGACTTCGTCCTGTGGCAGCCGTCGTTGCCGGATGAGCCGTCGTGGGACTCGCTGTGGGGTCCGGGCCGCCCGGGCTGGCACATCGAGTGCTCGGCCCTCGCCCTGCGCGAGCTCGGCACCACCATCGACCTCCACGGCGGCGGGGCCGACCTCATCTTCCCGCACCACGAGTGCGAGGCGGCCCAGTCCGAGGCCGCCACCGGCGAGCCGTTCGTGCGCCACTGGATGCACCAGGCGATGGTGCGGATGGACGGCGAGAAGATGTCCAAGTCGCTCGGCAACCTGGTGTTCGTCTCCGAGCTCCGCACGCAGTGGGAGTCCATGGCGATCCGCCTCGCCGTGGTGAAGCACCACTACCGCGACGGCTGGGAGTGGCACGACGACCTCATGCCCGAGGCCACCGACCGGCTGGCTCGCTGGCGCCACGGGGTGGCGGCCGGCGGCGACGGCGGCCCGGTGCTCGAGACCGTGCGGGCCCACCTCGACGAGGATCTCGACACGCCCGGCGCGGTCGAGGCCATCGACGTCGCCGCCGCCTCCGGCGCCGACGTCACCGCCGCCGCGCTGCTGCTCGGCGTACAGGTCGATCCGCCGGGCTGAACTGGTACGTTCCGGCCGGTGGGGGACGAGCGCGAGTACGGGAAGCTCTATCCGGTCGCCAAGGCCCTGATCCGGCCCACGATGCACGCCCTGTGGCGGCTCAACGTCACCGGCCTGCACCACGTGCCCGCCGAGGGCCCGGCCATCTTCTGCCCGAACCACATCTCGTTCATCGATTCGCTCGTGCTGCCGTGCGTCCTGCCCCGGCGCATCAGCTACGTCGGCAAGGCCGAGTACATGGACTCGTGGAAGACCCGCTACGTCCTGCCGGCGGTCGGCATGATCCCCATCGACCGTGGCGGCGGCAGCGCCAGCCAACGAGCCCTCGACACCGCGGCCCGGGTCCTGGACCAGGGCGAGTTCTTCGGCATCTACCCGGAGGGCACGCGCTCCCGTGACGGCCGGCTGCACCGGGGCAAGACCGGTCCGGCCCGCCTCGCCCTGCGCACCGGCGCGCCCATCATCCCCGTCGGCCTGCGCGGCACCGACCACATCCAGCCGGCCGGGGCCGCGTTCCCGCAGCCGTTCCGGTCCTGCCAGATCAACATCGGTGCACCCATCGACGTCACCCGCTACCTCGACCGGGCCGACGACCGGCTCGTGCTGCGCCAGATCATCGACGAGGTGATGTTCGAGATCGCCAAGCTGTCGGGCCAGGACTACGTCGACGTCTACGCCGGCACGCGGGCGCCCGAGGCGCCCGAGCCGGCCGAGCCGGTGCGAGAGCGCGAACGGGTGCTCGTCGGTGCCGGCGGCGCCGAGGAGATCGAGGTGCACCACGACGTGGACGTGCGGCGGTCGTCGGCCGACGTGCTGTCCAAGTGGTGGTCGTGACCGACCAGGACGCCGTCGACCTCGCCCTCCTCGCCTTCCGGGTGGCCATCGGGGCGGTGATGTTCGCCCACGGGTGGAACCACGTGTTCCGGGGCGGCAAGATCGAGGGCACCGCCGGCTGGTTCGCCTCGCTCGGCATGAAGCCGGGGATCCTCCACGCCTGGCTGGCGAGCCTGGCCGAGCTGGCCGCCGGCGTGTCGCTGGTGCTCGGCCTGCTCACGCCGCTCGGGGGCGCGGCCGTCGTCGGCACCATGACGGTGGCCCTGGTGACCAACCACCGCGGCAACGGCTTCTTCATCTTCCGGCCCGGCGAGGGCTGGGAGTACGTCATGACCCTCATCGCTGCGGGGGTGGCCCTCGGGGTGGTCGGCCCCGGGCAGTGGTCGCTGGACGACTTGCTCGACCTGTTCCAGCCGGTGCCGGGCAGCGACGGCGTCTGGATCGTGCTCGCCGCCGGCTTCGGCGGCGCCGCGCTGGTGCTATCGGTGTTCTGGCGTCCGCAGAGGGGTCAGTAGCCTCGTCCGGATGCCCCACCAGATCGCCGTCACGCTCCCCGATGGATCCAGCCGCGAGCTGCCCACGGGGTCCACTGCCGGCGACCTCGCCCGGTCGATCGCGAGGGGCCTGGCCAAGAAGGCCGTGATCGCCGAGGTGAACGGCGTCGAGCGGGACCTCTCCCACCAGCTCGCCGACGGCGACACCGTCGCCATCGTCACCGCCGACTCGGACCAGGGTCTCTACGTCATCCGCCACTCCACGGCCCACGTGCTGGCCCAGGCGGTGCTCGAGCTGTTCCCGGGGGCCACGTTCGGCATCGGCCCGCCGGTGGAGCACGGCTTCTACTACGACTTCGAGCTGCCCGACGGGGGCACCTTCCACGAGGACGATCTCGAGGCCATCGAGGCCCGGATGCGCGCCATCCTCGAGGAGTCCCAGCCGTTCGTGAAGAGCGAGATCTCCGCCGACGAAGCCCGGAAGGTGTTCGCGGAGCACCCCTACAAGCTCGAGATCATCGACAACGCCTCCACCGACCCGATGTCGGCGACGTCGGCCCGGGGTGAGGTCCGCTGCTACGAGAACATCCCGCCAGAGCCCCGACCGAACCAGACCTTCCACGGCCACGACGGCTTCATCGACCTGTGCCGCGGCCCGCACGTCCCGACCACCAGCGACCACCTCGGGCACTTCAAGCTCATGCGCGTGGCCGGCGCGTACTGGCGCGGCGACGAGAAGAACCCCCAGCTCCAGCGCATCTACGGCACGGCGTGGGCCACCAAGCAGGAGCTCGAGGACCACCTGCAGCGCCTCGAGGAGGCCGCCCGCCGCGACCACCGCAAGCTCGGCGTGGAGCTCGACCTGTTCAGCTTCCCCGACGAGATCGGCTCCGGCCTCGCCGTCTTCCACCCCAAGGGCGGCATCGTGCGCCGGCTCATGGAGGACTACTCCCGCCAGCGCCACGAGGAGGCCGACTACGACTTCGTCTACTCGCCCCACATCACCAAGCAGAACCTGTTCGAGACCTCCGGGCACCTCGACTGGTACGCGGACGGGATGTTCCCGCCCATGCACTTCGACGACGAGGGCGGCCCCGAGGGGACGAACTACTACCTCAAGCCGATGAACTGCCCGTTCCACATCCTGATCTTCAAGTCACGGATGCGGAGCTACCGGGAGCTGCCTCTGCGGATGTTCGAGTTCGGCTCGGTCTACCGCTACGAGAAGTCCGGCGTGGTGCACGGGCTCACCCGCGTCCGAGGCATGACCCAGGACGACGCCCACATCTTCACGACGAAGGAGCAGATGGGCGAGGAGCTGGCGTCGCTGCTCGACTTCGTCCTCGGCCTGCTGTCGGACTACGGCCTCGACGACTTCTACCTCGAGCTGTCGACCAAGCCGGAGGAGAAGTCGGTCGGCTCCGACGAGGAGTGGGACGAGGCCATCGAGGCACTCCGGGCCGTGGCCGAGGCCAAGGAGCTCGAGCTCGTCCTCGACGAGGGGGGCGGCGCGTTCTACGGACCCAAGATCTCCGTGCAGGCGCGTGACGCCATCGGCCGCACCTGGCAGATGTCGACGATCCAGCTCGACTTCCAGCTGCCCCAGCGCTTCGACATGGAGTACGTGGGCGCCGACAACGAGCGCCACCGCCCGATCATGATCCACCGGGCCCTGTTCGGGTCGATCGAGCGCTTCTTCGGCGTGCTGCTCGAGCACTACGCCGGCGCGTTTCCGACGTGGCTGGCGCCCGTGCAGGCCGTGGTGTGCCCGGTCGCGTCGGACCACGAGGACCACGCCCGCTCCGTCGCCGACCGCCTCCGGACCGCCGGTGTCCGTGTCGAGGTCTCCCCGGCCGACGACGGCCTGGGTGCCCGCATCCGGCGGCACAAGATGGAGAAGGTGCCGCACATCCTCGTGGTCGGTGGCGACGACGTGGCGAACGACACCGTCGCCGACAACGCCCGCGGGTCCGACAAGCCCGAGCGCGACATCCCCGTCGGCGACTTCGTCGAGCGCCTCGCCGCAGAGATCCGTGACCACGCCTGACCACGGGCCACCTCGTTCGTCGCTCGACCGGCTGTGGGCGGGCTGGCGGACGTCGTACATGGACGAGGTCACCGCCGACGGCAACGCCGGCCTGCCCGCCGAGCACGGTTCGGTGTTCACCCGGATCCTGCGGGCGATCGACGCCGGCGACCTCACCGACGAGACGGCCTACCTCGTGCACCGCGGGACACACGCCTTCGCCATCCTCAACGCCTACCCGTACGGGACCGGTCACCTGCTGGTCATGCCCTACCGGGAGGTGGGCGATCTGGAGGCGCTCGACGCCGAGGAGTCCGACGACGTCTGGCGCCTCATCCGCGAGGCGGTGCGGGCGGTCAAGGCCGCCTACCGCCCCGAGGGCGTGAACGTCGGCTTCAACCTCGGGCGGGCCGCCGGAGCCGGCGTCCCCACCCACCTGCACGGCCACGTGCTGCCGC
Source organism: Acidimicrobiia bacterium (assembly GCA_046570205.1). Taxonomy (GTDB): domain Bacteria; phylum Actinomycetota; class Acidimicrobiia; order Acidimicrobiales; family Salinilacustritrichaceae; genus Salinilacustrithrix. The sequence goes on along the minus strand of JBKHVG010000010.1, from coordinate 88,037 downwards.
GCTGGGACGCCGACTCGAACTTCATGACCACGGTGGCCGAGGCCCGCGTGCTGCCCGAGCCCCTGTCGGTCACGTGGGCCAAGCTCCGTGACGCCTGGGAACGCTGAGGCGGCGACCGGTACCGTCGCGCCGGTGAACGACCGCGATGACGAGCACGTCGACGAGCTGCCCGAGGACCTCGACGCCGCCGGCTACGTGGGGCCCTACGTCTTCCCGGACAACAACCGCCGGCGCATCCCCGGCTACCTGTACCTGCTCACCGCGGCGGCCTGCATCGCCCTGTGGGCGCTCGCCGGCGACGACGCCGTGCTCGTGAACGACGGGATCCTCGTCATCGGCATCGTCCTCGCCCTCGTGGGCGCCTACCACCTCCTGGCCGGCTTCGACCTCGAGGTCGACGAGCGCGACGCCCTCGTCGAGGCATCCCGGGCCGTCGGCTTCCCGGTGGGGCACGCGTCGGCCCAGATGGGCTGGCGCGGCCTGCGCAGCCGCCCGACGTGGCGGATCCTGCTCTACTCGGCCGAGGAACCGCCCGAGCAGCGTGGCTTCGTCCTGGTCGACGGGGTCGACGGCGCCATCGTCGACACGCTCGTGGAGCGGAACCCCGAAGACTGGTCAGATCTCGACGGCAAGCTGACCGCGTAGGGCCAGGGTCAGCGGACGGCGGCGATGGTCCGCTCGGCGCTGCGGAGGTGACCGGCGACCACGTCGACGGCCTCGCGCACCAGGTCGAGCGCACCAACGGTGGCGTCGGCATCGGCCACGTGCAGCTGGCGGCCCCAGTCGTCGGTGGGGACGGCGTCGATGCGCTCGGCGCACCCGGCGGCGGTCTGGCCCAGCCGGTCGAGGAGGGCGGCCAGGGCAAGGTGGTCGTCCGGCCAGCGCGCCCCCCGCAGATCGGCGACCCCCGGCCCCAGGACGGGATCGTCGTCCCCCCGGACCTGTTCGAGGGCCCGGTCGAGGAGCGCCAGGACGCCATCGGCGGCGATGAGGTGGTCGGCGGCGGACCGGCCGTCGGGACCGACCCGGCGAGCCAGCTCGTCGGGGTCGACCTGGTCCCGGTCGTCGTCGGGACGGGCCAGGACGCCACGGAACCGGCGGGGGAAGGAGCGCACCGCGACGGCCGCGTCGCTCGGGCTCAGGTGGTCGGTCGGCAGGGAGGCCATGGTCTCGACGGTATCGGGGAGGTGCTTGGTACGCTTCGCACACCATGTTCGACGGCCGCTTCCGCACCAGCTTCGAGAAGGGCTTGAAGCCGGTCGGGGCCAACCTCCGCCGCGCCGGCATCAAGGCCGACCACCTCACCGCCTTCGGTGTGGTGATGTCGGGTGCCGCCGCCGTGGCCATCGCCAACGGGGCGCTGCGGGGCGGGCTCCTGCTGCTCGCCCTGACGGCCATCCCGGACGTGCTCGACGGCGCCGTGGCCAAGGCGTCCGGCACGGCCTCGCCGCGGGGCGCCTTCTTCGACTCGGTCATGGATCGCGTCGCCGACGCACTCCTGCTCGGCGGCGTGGCCTGGTACCTCGACAGCACCCAACCGGGTCGCGTGGGGCTGCTGGCCATGGCCGTGCTCGGTGCCTCGCTGCTGATCTCCTACGAGCGGGCCAAGGCCGAGTCGCTCGGGTTCGACGCCCGGGGCGGGCTCATGGAGCGGGCCGAGCGGCTGATCCTGCTCGGGTTCGCGCTGCTGTTCGACTCCCTGCTGATCCCCGTGCTGTGGGTGATGCTGGTGCTCACGCTGGTCACCGCGGCGCAGCGCTTCGTGAAGGTGTGGACGCAGGCCTCCGCCACCGTGCCCCAGGCCATCCCCATCGACCGCGACCGTCGTCGGCGCACCCTGCGTCGGGTCGAGCGCCAGCAGCGCGCCGCCCGCCGCCGGCGTCGCGCCCGCTCCTAGCCCAGGGTCCCGACGGCTCGTGCCCGGGTCGCGCCTGCTCACTGCGTTCCAGGCGGCCTCTGCCGTGGCCGCCAAGGTCCCGCCGCCGGTGCTCGGGCCCCTCGCCCGGCTGGGCGGCACCGGCGCCGCCATCCCCGACGCCACCCGACGGATGCTCGTGGCCCGGCACCTGCGTCGAGCCGATCCGAGCCTGCAGGGGCTGGCCCTGCGCCGGGCGGTGAACAAGACCTTCGAGTCCTACGCCGCCTACTGGCTGGAGGCGTTCCGGCTGCCGACCCTGTCGCCGGCCGAGCTCGACGCCGGCATGTCCTACGAGGGCTACGAGCACCTCGAGCGGTCGCTGCACCGGGGCAAGGGCACCATCCTCGTGCTGCCCCACCTGGGCGGCTGGGAGTGGACCGGCTTCTGGTTCACCCGGGTCGTCGGCGTGCCCATCACCGCCGTGGTCGAGCGGCTCGAACCGCCCGAGCTGTTCGAGTGGTTCAACGAGTTCCGCACCAACCTCGGCATGCACATCGTCCCCCTCGGCCCCGACGCCGGCCGGGAGGTCATCAAGGCGCTCAAGCGCAACGACCTGGTGTGCCTGCTGAGCGACCGCGACATCGATGGCAGCGGCGTGGAGGTCGAGTTCTTCGGCGAGCGCACCACCCTGCCGGCCGGCCCGGCCACGCTGGCCCTGCGCACCGGGTGCGACCTCGTCCCGGGCGCCATGTTCCAGCAGCCCCGCGGCGGCCACCACGCCGTCGTGCGCCCGCCGATGGTGGTCGAACGGCGCGACGGCCTACGCCAGGACGTGGCCCGGATCACCCAGGACATCGCCCACGAGCTCGAGTCGCTCATCCGCATGGATCCGACCCAGTGGCACCTGATGTCGCCCAACTGGCCCAGCGACCACGAGGCGCTGGCCGAGGCGGGGCGGTCGTGAAGGTCGGCCTGCTCTGCCCGTACAGCGTCACCATCCCCGGTGGCGTGCAGGGCCAGGTCCTCGCCCTCGCCCGGTCGCTGCGGGCCAAGGGCCACCCGACCCGGGTCCTGGCGCCGGCCGACGGCGTGCCGCCCGACGCCGGCGTGACGCCGCTCGGCGTCAGCGTCCCCACCGCCGCCAACGGCTCGGTCGCCCCGGTGGCCCCGGATCCATCGGCCCAGCTGCGCACCATCCGCGCCATCCTCGACGAGGGCTTCGACGTGCTCCACCTGCACGAACCCCTCGCGCCCGGGCCCACCATGACGGCGCTGCTGGTGAAGGCGGTGCCGATGATCGGCACGTTCCACGCCGCCGGGGACTCGGCCTCGTACCGCTACGCCGCTCCGGTCCTGCGCTGGGGGCTGCGGCGGCTGCGCCACCGGGTGGCGGTGTCGCCCGATGCCCGGGCCCTGGCCCAGCGCTACCTGTCGGGCGAGTACGAGCTGCTCTTCAACGGCATCGAGATCGAGCGCTACGCCGACGGACCCGTCACCCCGGGAGAGGGTCCCACCATCTTCTTCTGCGGTCGCCACGAGCCCCGCAAGGGCCTGGCCGTCCTCCTCGAGGCCCTGCAGTCGCTGCCGTCCGACGTCACGGTGTGGGTGGCCTCAGACGGGCCCGAGACCGAGCGGCTCCAGGCCGCGTACGCGGGCGACCGGCGCATCGTCTGGCTCGGACGCATCAGCGAGGAGGACAAGATGGCCCGCCTCCGGGGCGCCGACGTGTTCTGCGCACCCGCCCTGATGGGGGAGTCCTTCGGGGTCGTGCTCCTCGAGGCCATGGCGGCGGGGACGGCCGTGGTGGCCAGCGACCTCGACGGCTACCGGAACGTGGCGACCCACGACCGCGACGCGCTCCTGGCCACCGTCGGCGATGCGTCTGCGCTGGCCGAGGCGCTGCGGGCCGCCCTTCGCGACGAGCCCCGCCGCACGGAGCTGGTGGCGGCGGGGCGGGAGCGGGCGACCCAGTTCTCGATGGACCACCTCGCCGACCTGTACCTGGAGCGCTACGAGCGGATCCGCACCCGCACGTAGCGCCTGTGCCCCGACGGGCGGGTCGTAGACTCCGGGCCCGTGTCGACCGACCACACCGCCACCCGAGAGCCCGGTGCCGACCTCCTCCGGATCGCCGCGGTCCACGCCGTGGTGGTGGCGGTACCGGTCCTGGTCGTCGCCCTCATCGCGCTGCCCGTGTGGCTGGCGCCGCTCGTCGCGGTGGTGGTCGGGGTGGCCGTCACCGCCCTTCGGTGCCGCGGCATCGACGACCGGGTCGGCGCGGCCCTCGGCGCCCGGCCCGTCGAGCCTGGCGACGTCCCCCGGCTCGCCGGCGTGGTCGAGAGCACCTCCATGGCCCTCGGTGTCGCTGCACCCCGGCTGCACGTCATCGAGGATCCGGCCCGCAACGCCGTCGCATGGGGGTCCGGCACCGGTCCGGCGTCCATCGCGATCACGTCCGGGCTCCTGGAGGAGGCCGAGCGCATCGAGCTCGAAGGCGTCGTCGCCCACCTGCTCGCCGACGTCGGCGACGGCACGGTCGAGGCGCCCACGGTCACGACGGCGCTCTTCGGTGCGCTGGCGAGCGGTCCGCTCTCCGGCCTGGTCGCGTCTCTGGCCCGGGCCTCGGAGGACGAGCGCCGCGTCGTGGTGGCCGACATGACGGCGGCCCGGGCCATGCAGTACCCCCCGGGTGCTGTGGCCGCCCTCGAGCGGGTCAGCCAGGGGTCCACGGGCGTGGCCCGCAGCCCGCGGCCGCTCCAGGCGCTCTGGTACGCCGCGCCGTCGGAGCCCGTCGCGGCCGACCCGTTCGCTGCGCACCCCCCGCTGGCCGACCGCATCGACCTGCTCCGCGAGCTCTAGACCGGCACCAACCCGTTGGGGGACCGGCCCCGGGTCGCCCGTAGACTGGGGGCCATGTCGAGCGACGCACCGAGCCACGAGACCGGCACGTTCCGCGTGAAGCGGGGGTTGGCCGAGATGCTGAAGGGCGGCGTCATCATGGACGTCGTCACCCCCGAGCAGGCCACGATCGCCGAGGACGCCGGTGCCGTCGCCGTCATGGCCCTCGAGCGCGTGCCCGCTGACATCCGCGTCGACGGGGGCGTGGCCCGCATGTCCGACCCGGAGATGATCGAGGGCATCAAGGCCGCCGTCACCATCCCGGTCATGGCCAAGGCCCGCATCGGCCACTTCGTCGAGGCCCAGATCCTCCAGGCGCTCGGCGTCGACTACGTCGACGAGTCCGAGGTCCTCACCCCGGCCGACGAGACCCACCACATCGACAAGTGGGCCTTCGACGTCCCGTTCGTCTGCGGCGCCACCAATCTCGGCGAGGCGCTTCGCCGCATCAGCGAGGGGGCGGCGATGATCCGCTCCAAGGGTGAGGCCGGCACCGGGAACGTGGTCCAGGCCGTGCGCCACCTCCGCTCGATCACCGGCGACCTGCGCCGGATCACCCAGGCCGACCAGGCCGAGCTGTTCGAGTGGGCCAAGCAGCTGCGGGCCCCGCTTCCGCTCGTGCAGGAGATCGCCGAGACCGGCACGCTCCCGGTGCCGATGTTCTGCGCCGGCGGCCTCGCCACCCCGGCCGACGCCGCCCTGGCCATGCAGCTCGGCGCCGACGCCGTGTTCGTGGGCTCGGGCATCTTCAAGTCGAACGACCCGGCGCCGCGCGCCAAGGCCATCGTCGAGGCCACCACGCACTTCCGCGACGCCGACATCCTGGCCAAGGTGTCCCGCGGCCTCGGTGCACCCATGACCGGCATCGGCATGGACGCGGCCGGCGGCGCCGCCGACGGCACCCGGTTCGAGGACCGGGGCTGGTAGCCATCCCGGTCGTCGGCGTCCTGGCGCTCCAGGGCGCGTACGCACGCCACGCCCGGGCCCTCGAGGCGTGCGGCGCCACCACGGTCGAGGTCCGCCGGCCGCAGCACCTCGAGGGGATCGACGCGCTGGTGGTGCCCGGCGGTGAGTCGTCGACCATCTCCATGCTGCTGGAGCGCGGCGACCTGTTCGATCCCATCGCCGGACGGCTGCGCGACGGCATGGCCGCCTTCGGCACCTGCGCCGGCATGATCCTCCTCGGGTCGGAGATCGTCGGCGGGCGACCCGATCAGCGCTGCTTCGGGGCCATCGACCTGTCGGTCCGGCGCAACGCGTACGGACGCCAGGTCGACAGCTTCGACATCCCCCTCGATCTGTCGTCGGCCGGCGTGCAGGACCCGACGGTGCCCTTCGACGCGTCCTTCATCCGTGCCCCCGTGGTCGAGCGGGTCGGTGAGGGCGTGCAGGTGCTCGCCGAGGTGGACGGCCGACCCGTACTGTGCGCATCCGGCCCGGTGCTGGTCGCTGCGTTCCATCCGGAGCTGTCCGACGACCTGCGCATCCACCGGCGATTCCTTGAGGAGATCTGATGTCCGGCCATTCCAAGTGGGCGACGATCAAGCACAAGAAGGCAGCCACCGACCAGAAGCGAGCGAAGGTCTTCGCCAAGCTGATCCGGCAGGTGGAGGTGGCGGCCCGCGAGGGCGGCGGTGACCTCGACGCCAACCCGACCCTGCGGACGATGTTCCAGAAGGCCCGGGACAACTCGATCCCGCTCGACACCATCGAGCGTGCGGTCAAGCGGGGCACCGGCGACCTCGACGGTGTGGTCTACGAGCAGATCACCTACGAGGGCTACGGCCCCAACGGTGTCGGCATGCTGGTCGAGGTGCTCACCGACAACCGCAACCGCGCCGCCGCCGATGTGCGCAACGCGTTCACAAAGAACGGCGGCTCCCAGGCGGAGCCCGGCGCGGTGTCGTGGCAGTTCGACCGCAAGGGCGTGATCATCGTGCCCAAGTCCGTCGCCGAGGACGACCTCATGCTCGTGGCCCTCGAGGCCGGCGCCGAGGACATCACCGACGAGGAGTCGATCTGGCAGATCGTCACACCGCCGTCGGAGCTGCCCGACATCCGCCAGGCCCTCGACGAGGCCGGCATCGACGTCGAGAGCTCCGAGGTCACCATGCTCCCGCAGAACACCGTGCCGATCACCGAGCCGGACAAGGCCAAGCAGACGCTGCGGATCGTGGAGGCCCTCGAAGACCTCGACGACGTCCAGGCCGTCTACGCCAACTTCGACATGTCGGCGGACCTGATGGAAGCGGCGGCCGGCTGATGGTGGCCATCGGGGCACCGGCTCCCGACTTCGCGCTCGAGGGCACCGACGGCACCGACGAGGGCCGGCGCACCTACCGCCTGTCCGACTACGCCGGCACGCCGGTGGTGCTCGTCTTCTACCCGGGCGACAACACCCCGGTGTGCACCCGCCAGCTGAACGAGTACACGGCCGAGATCGATGCCTTCCACGACGTCGGCGCCCAGGTGCTGGCACTGTCGCCCCAGGACGTGCCCAGCCACGAGGCCTTCGCCGACAAGCAGGGCGGCTTCGGCTTCCCGTTGCTCGCCGACACCGACAAGGCCGTCGGCGAGGCCTACGGCATCCTCGGCCCGCTCGGGTTCTACCGCCGCTCGGTGTTCGTCGTCGACAGCGGCGGCAAGGTCTCGTACTCCCACCGGGCCATCGCCGGGCTCACGTTCCGCCCCACCGAGGAGCTGGTCAAGGCCGTCGAGGCCGCCAAGGCCTGACCGCCCCGCCCACCCAACCGCTCCCGCCCCACCAACCGCGCCCGCCCCTCCAACCGTTCGGCGCCGATCGGCGGCGAAGGTGCGGATACGTGCTGTTCGCCGCCGAACCTCTGGACGGTCAGCTGGCCTCTTGGGCTCGGGCCCGGAGCTGGCGTCCGAGGAGTCGCAACCAGTCGACCTCGTTCGGCAGCAGCTGGTACCGGTAGAGCGGATCGACCGACCACCCGAGCCGCTCCAGGGCCTGCAGCCGCGCCTCGTCGTGCTCGATGCGGTCGGGACCGTGGAACCGGAGGGAGTCGTACTCCCGGGCCACCCGCTCCTCGGGCCAGGCCATGTCGAGGCGCGCGACGAAGTTCCCGTCCTCGTCACGGACCTCGTGCTGGGTGACGGGCGCCGGCAGCCCGAACACCCGGATGCGCCGGATGGCGGCGGCCTCGGCTGCGGAGTCGGGTCGGATGGCGTCGGTCCAGGTCGACAGGACGCTCTGGAGGCGACCGGAGCCCAACCGCCCCGGGGCGGCCTCGACCCGGTCGGCGGCCTCCACGATGTGGCGGAGCTGCACCAGCTTGCGGCTGATGGCCTCGTTCACCACCGCAGCGAGCTCGTCTGCCGACAGCACGGCGGCAGCGTCGACGATCGATCGGGCCACGGTGGTCACCGGGATGCCGTGCCGGCGGGTGCAATCGGCGGGATCGAGGGGACTCCGGTGCAGCATCCCGAGCGTGGTGCCGCTGGTGGACCCGGGCACCAGGGTGAACTGCGGCCGGCGCGGGGGCTCGACGTCGAGGCCGTGCACGAACAGCGCAGAGACGTGGGAACCGTGCGCCCCGCGGTGGCGCATGACCGTGGCAGCGACGTCCTGGAGCGGTGTGCGGGTGCCGGCCAGACGGAACAGGCCTCGCACGATGCGCTCGAGGATCCCGTCGTGGACGAGGTGACGGATCTGTGCCGTGGTCAGGCCTTCGTCCGTGAGCACCCAGGTGGGGATGAGGCCGAGGTTGGCCCGTGCGAAGTCGAGCGCTCGCCCCAGTCGTGTCGTGGATCGCATGAAAGGGATCATGACGACACGTGGTGACAGTCATCCCGAGACCCCGGCAGGATCGGCGCCGAAGGAACCGCATGTGGCTGTTGGCGACCGATCGGCGCCGAACAGCACCGCCGTCGCTCGTCGACCGGGCTACCCTCGCCGGCGATGTTCTGAGCGATCGTCCCCGTCCCGCCACCGCGCCCGAGGAGAGTCGTGTCCGCCCAGATCGTCGCCCGCAACCTGTCGTTCGCCCACGGCCCCGAGGTCGTGCTGGCCGACGTGTCGCTCACCGTCGCCAGCGGCCACCGCATCGGCGTGGTCGGCCCCAACGGCGTGGGCAAGTCGACGTTGCTCCGACTGCTGGTCGGCGACCTCGAGCCCGAGCGCGGCACGGTCGCCCGGGTCCCCGCCAGCGCCCGGGTCGGGCATCTCACCCAGGAGCTCGACGTGCGTGCGCGCGAGACCATCGCCGGCGTCATCGCCCGTCGGACCGGCGCCGACATGGCCCAGCGCGAGCTGGATGCGTCGATGCACGCCCTCGCCGCCGGGGACGCCGACGCCGCCGACCGCTACTCGGCCGCGCTCGAGCGCTGGATGCACCTCGGCGTCGCGGACCTCGACGCCACCTTGGGCGAGACGCTCGACCGGGTCGGCCTCGGGGCGGGCCGCGCCGACCAGCCGGCCGCCACGCTGTCCGGGGGCGAGCGGGCCCGGGTGAACCTCGCGTCCGTCCTGCTCGCCGGCTTCGACCTGCTCGCGCTCGACGAGCCCACCAACGACCTCGACCTCGCCGGCCTGGCCCTCCTCGAGGACTTCCTCGTGCACTCCTCCGCCGGCTTCGTGCTGATCTCCCACGACCGGGCGTTCCTCGAACGGGTCGTCACCAGCGTGGTGGAGATCGACGAGCACGACCGGACCGCCACCCGGTACGACGGCGGCTGGCAGGCCTACCTCGACGCGCAGGCTGCGTCCCGGCGCCACGCCGAGGAGGCCTACTCGACGTACGTCGACGCCAGGGACGCGCTCCGGGGTCAGGCCCAGCAGACCCGGGAGTGGTCGGCCAAGGGCATCGGGAAGGTGAAGCGCTCCGGGCAGACCGACAAGTTCGTCCGGCACTTCAACAAGGCGTCGTCGGAGAAGCTGGCCGGCAAGGCGGCGCGGGCCGACAAGGCCCTGGAGCGCCTCGACGTGGTCGACAAGCCCTGGGAGGGCTGGGACCTCCGCCTCGACTTCGCCACCACCGCCCGCTCCGGCGACGAGGTGGTCGCCCTGCGCGATGTCGTCGTCGACCACGGCGAGGCGTTCAGCCTCGGCCCGGTGACCCTCGACGTGGGCTACGGAGAGCGGATCGCGCTCGTCGGCCCGAACGGCTCGGGCAAGACCACGCTGCTGCGCACGATGCTCGGCGACGTCGAGCCCACGAGCGGCACCGTGCGGGTCGGCCCGTCGGTCGTGGTCGGCACGCTCGACCAGTCCCGGGGACGGTTCGCCGGCGACGAGTCGCTCCTCGACGCGTTCGTGGCCGAGACCGGGATCCTGACGAACGAGGCGCGCTCGCAGCTGGCCAAGCTCGGACTCGGCCCGGAGCACGTGGCCCGGCCGACCAGCCGGCTCTCGCCCGGCGAGCGCACCCGAGCGGTCCTCGCTGCCTTCGCCCTCGTCGGCGTCAACCTCCTGGTGCTCGACGAACCCACCAACCACCTCGACCTGCCGGCCATCGAGCAGCTCGAGCTCGCCCTCGAGGGCTACCCGGGAACCCTGCTCCTCGTCACCCACGACCGGCGCTTGCTCGAGACCGTCACCCTCACCCGCCGGCTCGAGCTGGCCGACGGGACGATCGTGGCCGACGACCCGCGCTGACGCAGGTTCGGCGCCGACGGGTGCGCATCCGCCTGTCCGGCGCCGATCGGTCGCGAAGGGTCCGGTCGAGCGCCGCAAGGATCGGCGCGCAACAGGCGCCAGGTGCCCCGTCGCCGCCGATCGGCGGCGAACGGATCGGGCCCGGTTGGGCTACTGCTCGTCGGCGACGCCGAGGAGTCGGGCTCGTGACACGGCGCGCATGCCGCGGCGGAGGCCGAGGATGGCGAGGAGCCAGGCCAGGCCGCCGATGATCCACGTCACCCGGGAACCACCGAACAGGGCGCCGGTCGACTGGGAGTAGGCGACCATGATCAGCGGGAGACTCACCAGCCCGGAGGCCTGCTGCGCCGCCGCCGTGGACTTCACCCGGGCCGACAGGCGCAGCACGACCGACAGGGTGAGGGCCAGGAACGGCGGCACGACCCAGGCCATGAGGATCCACCACTGGGTCGTGGGGAAGAACCAGCCGCCCACCTCCGGCCCGACGATGAGGTTGACGATCAGCGAGTAGATGCCGAACCCGACGACGGTGGTGGCGTAGCCGGGCACCAGCGAGGCGAGGAGCTTTCCGAGGTAGATCTCGCGGACCCCGGCGGGGGAGTGGGCCAGGAACTCGCCGGTCCCTCGTTCTCGCTCGCCGACGATGGTGGCCGCGCCGACGGCGGTGGAGATCGTGAGGGGGACGACCACGGCGACAGGGGCGAACAGGAACACCGCCAGCGCGTACGACGCCTGGCCCTGGGGGCTGGCCTCCTCGCCACCCGTGGACGCCTCGATCGAGGCCTGGGCCCGGTCGGGCAGCACCTCGAGGGTCTGGCTGATCTGCTCGACGGCGTCGACGCTCGCGATCGTGGTGAGGCTGAACAGCAGGATCGTCGGCACGACGCAGAAGAAGATGGCGCCCAGGCCGACCATGGGGCCCCAGAAGTCCTTGGCCTGGATCAGCTGCTTGAGCTCGGTGCGGGCGACGGCGGCGATCTGGTCCCGGTGGAGCCGGCCGGTCTCTCGCTGCACCGGGCGCTTCGCGTAGCCCTGGCCCTTCGGGGGCGGCGCCGGCGGATCGGCGGCCGTGGTGCGGAAGTCCGATGTCGTGGTCACTGCTCCACCTCGCCGATCCGGTTCTCGCCGCTGCCGCGCCGCACGGCGAAGTAGAGGTCCTCCAACGAGTGCCGCTCGGCCTCGACCTTCGTGACACGGGCACCGACGCGGGCGAGGGCGAGCACGAGGTCCGGGATGCGGGCCAGGTCGTCGACCACGACCGTGGCCGGGCCGTCACCGTCGAGGCGCACGTCGTGCACGCCTGCTTCGCCCACCAGCCCGGCCACCACGGACACGTCCTCGGCGTCGATGAGCACGGTGTGGTCCGGCCAGTACCGGCGGACGAGCGTGTCGGGCGGGCCCTGCACCAGCGAACGTCCCTCCTGCAGCATGACGACCTGGTCGGCGAGGCCCTCGGCCTCGAGCAGGAGGTGCGTGCACATGACCACGGTGCCGCCCTCGCCGGTCATCTCCCGGATCAGCTCGAGCACCGCGTACGACGACTCGGGATCGAGCCCCGACGTGGGCTCGTCGTAGAGGACCAGGTCGGGTTCGTGCAGGACGCTGCGGGCCAGTGCGAGGCGGGTCTTCATGCCCGTGGAGTAGCCGCCGACCTGTTGGTCGAGGGCGCCGTGGATGCCGAAGCGCGCGGCCGATTCCTGGATGCGCCGGGCGGCGACGTCGCGGCGTCCGAGGCCGTAGAGCTCGGCCGCGTAGCGCAGGTTGTCGAGCCCGGAGAGCCGGTCGTAGAGGGCCGGCTTCGCCGACACGATGCCGATCCGGCGTCGGACCTCGGGCCCGTCGACGGCGGGGTCCAGTCCGAAGACCTCCACGGTGCCGGCGTCGGGCCCGAGCGCTCCGGTGATCACGCGGGTGCAGGTGGTCTTGCCCGCCCCGTTCGGGCCGAGCAGCACGGTGATGGACCGCTCCGGGACGGTGAACGACAGCCCGTCGAGGGCGGTCTGGTGGCCGAAGGTCCGCTCGACCCGCTCGAGGGCGACCACGGGGCGCGCACCGGCGTGGTCGGGCGCGTCGAGGGGGGTGGCGGTGGCAGTCATCAGCACGGGGGGTCCATCGGCACCACGACGGCGACAGTTGAGCACCCCGACCACCATCCACGAGGGCATCCCCCGGCCCCGGTAGGGTCGAACCCATGTTCGTGTGGGGGATCGACCCCGGGCTGTCCCGTTGCGGTTACGCCGTGCTCGACACCGGCCGGGCCGGTGCGCCCGGGCGCCGTCGGCCCTTCGCCGGCGCCCGCCTCGTGGCCCTGGGGGTGCTCACGACCTCACCGCAGCTGTCGCTGCCCGAGCGCCTGCACGCCCTCCAGCACGACGTCCGCGAGCTCGTCGCCGAGCATCCACCCGGCGCGGTGGCCATCGAGCGCATCCTGTTCTCGGTCAACGTGCGCACCGCGATCGGGGTGGCCCAGGCTGCCGGCGTGGTGATGGTCGAGGCCGTCACGGCGGGTGCCGACGTCACCGAGTACTCCCCGAACGAGATCAAGCAGGCGGTCACCGGTGACGGGGCCGCCGACAAGACCCAGATCGAGACCATGGTCCAACGCCTCCTCCACATCGATCGGCCCATCCGGCCCGTCGACGCCGCCGACGCCGCCGCCATCGCCCTGTGCCACGTCGCCCGTGCGCCCATGCGGGCCCGCATCGCCGCCGCCGGGGGCCTCCGGTGATCGGGTCGCTGCGCGGCACCCTGCTGGACCGCGCCGACGACGAGGTGCTGGTCGAGGTCGGCGGCATCGGCCACCGGGTGATGGTCAGCCCGACCACGGCCGTCTCCCTCGGCGACCTCGGCGAGGAGGTGTTCGTGTGGGTCCACCACCACATCCGTGAGGACACCCAGTCGCTGTACGGGTTCGCCACCGCCGATGCCCGCCGCTGCTTCACCGCCCTGCTCGGCGCCCACGGCGTCGGCCCGTCGCTCGCGCTCGGGATCCTGTCCGTGCACGGTCCCACCGACCTGGCCCGGGTCCTCGCCGAGGACGACGTGGCCGCCCTGTGCCTCGTGCCGGGGGTCGGCAAGAAGACCGCCACCCGGCTGCTCGTGGAGCTGAAGAGCCGCCTCGACATCCCGCTCGACATGGGTGTGCCCGGGGCGTCCGGCGGCGCCGGTGGCACGCCCCGGACCGGGGGCGCCGCGGCCCGGGCCGACGTGCGCGAGGCCCTCGCCGGTCTCGGCTACGGCCTGGACGAGATCCGCGACGTGCTGGCCGACCTGCCCGACGGCGACGACGCCGCCGCCCTGCTGAAGCACGCCCTCCAGCGACTGGCCGTGTCCCGATGAGGAGGCTCCGGTGAGGGAGGAGCTGCTCGATCCCAGCCAGGCGGTCGACGAGGTCGTCGACGAGAGCGGCCTGCGCCCCCGCACGCTGGCCGACTTCGTGGGCCAGGCCCGGCTCAAGGAGCACCTCGGCATCATCCTGGAAGCCGCCCGCCGCCGGGGCCAGGCCGTCGACCACCTCCTGTTCGCCGGGCCGCCCGGGCTCGGCAAGACCACCTTGGCCGCCATCGTGGCCAACGAGATGGGCGTGCGCCACGTGCCCACGTCGGGCCCGGCCATCGAGCGGGCCGGTGACCTGGCCGCCATCCTCACCCAGCTCGAGGAGGGCGACGTCCTCTTCGTGGACGAGATCCACCGCCTGCCCCGCGCCGTCGAGGAGGTGCTCTACCCGGCGATGGAGGACTTCCAGCTCGACATCATCATCGGCAAGGGCCCGGCGGCCCGCTCCATCCGCCTCGACCTGCCGCCGTTCACGCTCGTCGGGGCCACCACCCGCACCGGCGCCATCACCGGCCCGTTGCGCGACCGCTTCGGCCTGGTCGAGCGCCTCGACTTCTACACGTCGCTGGAGCTGGAGGCCATCGTCGCCCGGGCCGCCACCATCCTCGATGTGGTGCTCGACGACTCGGGCGCCACCGAGATCGCCCGCCGGGCCCGGGGCACGCCGCGCATCGCCAACCGGCTGCTGCGTCGGGTCCGCGACTACGCCGAGGTCCGCAGCGACGGCACCATCGACCAGGCCACCGCATCGCTCGGCCTGGCCACCTTCGGCGTCGACGAGCGGGGGCTCGACAAGGTCGACCGCGCCATCCTGTCGGCCATCTGCGAGCGCTTCGGCGGTGGGCCGGTCGGGTTGTCGACCCTCGCCATCAGCGTCGGCGAGCAGACCGAGACCGTCGAAGACGTCTACGAGCCCTTCCTCATCCAGCAGGGCCTGCTGATGCGCACGCCCAAGGGCCGGGTGTGCACCGCCGGGGCCTGGCAGCACCTGGGCCTCGTGCCGCCCAGCTCGGCCGAGACGGGTGGTCCTGCCGCGCTGTTCGAGTGAGCGCCCCGTAGCGTCGCCCGACGTGGAGACCGCCCGGTTCGACTACGAGCTGCCCGACGCTGCCATCGCGCAGTCGCCCGTGGAGCCGCGCGACGCGGCGCGCATGCTCGTCGACGGCGGCGCCGGCGGCGAGGCGCGCCACCGGACCGTGACCGACCTGCCCGACCTGCTCGGCCCCGGCGACGTGGTCGTGGTCAACACCACCCGGGTGCTGCGGGCCCGGCTCCACCTGCGCAAGGCCACCGGCGGCGCCGTCGAGGTGCTGCTGCTCGAACCGGTCGGCGACGGTCGCTGGGAGGCGCTGGTCCGGCCCGGCCGGCGCGTCCCCCCGGGCACCGTGCTGGCGCCGGAGACCAGGTCGGGGCCGGATCTCGAGGTCCACGTGGACGACGTGCTCGACGAGGGCCGCCGGCTCGTCCGGCTGGTCACCGATGACGTCGCCGCCGCCCTCGACGTCCACGGCTCGGTGCCCCTGCCGCCCTACATCTCCGAGCCGCTGGCCGACCCCAGCCGCTACCAGACCGTCTACGCCGACCAGCCCGGCTCCGTGGCCGCGCCCACGGCCGGCCTCCACCTGACCGACCGGGTGCTGGACGGCATCCGGGCCCGGGGCGCCGCCGTCCACGGCGTCGACCTCTGGGTCGGTCTGGGCACGTTCCGCCCGATCAGCGTCGACCACGTCGAGGACCACGAGATGCACACCGAGCGCTACGAGGTGCCGGAGGCGACGTGGGCCGCGTGCGCGGACGCGGCACGGGTCGTCGCCATCGGGACGACCACCGTGCGGGCGCTCGAGAGCGCGGCGGCGTCGGGGCGGCTGTCGGGACGCACCGACCTCTTCCTCCGCCCCGGGAGCGAGGTCGCGGTGGTCGACGTCCTGCTCACCAACTTCCACCTGCCCCGCTCCAGCCTGCTCGTCCTGGTCGAGGCGTTCGCCGGACCGCACTGGCGGGACCTGTACGCCACCGCCCTGCGCGAGGGGTACCGGTTCCTGTCCTTCGGCGACTGCATGCTCCTCGGCCGCGACGGCGCCGGCGTGGCGGCATGACCCTCTCCGTCGAGGTCGAGGCCACCCACGGTCCGGCCCGGGCCACCACGATCACCACGGCCCGCGGCACCGTCACCACGCCGTGCTTCATGCCCGTCGGCACCCGCGGGGTCGTGCGGGCGGTCGAGACCGAGGACCTCGAGGCCCTCGGTGCGCAGATCGTGCTCGGCAACACCTACCACCTGCTGTTCCGCCCCGGCCCCGAGGTCGTCGAGGGCCTCGGTGGCATCCACGGCTTCAGCGACTGGGGCGGCCACGTCCTCACCGACAGCGGCGGCTACCAGGTGTTCTCCCTCTCGCCCCGGGTCGACGACGACGGGGTGACGTTCCGCTCCACCTACGACGGCGACGAGTACCGCCTCACCCCGGAGGGCGCGGTCGACGTGCAGGTCCGCCTCGGCGCCGACATCCAGATGGTGCTGGACGAGTGCGCGCCGCTCCCGAGCCCGCCCGAGCTGATCCGTCGGGCCGTCGAGCGGACCGCCGACTGGGCCCAGCGGGCCCGCCGGGCCTTCCTCGAGCGTGAGCTGCCGGCCCGCAACCAGTTCGGCATCGTCCAGGGCGGCGTCGACGCCGCCCTGCGCACCGAGAGCGCCCAGCGGACGGTCGCCATCGGCTTCGACGGCTACGCCGTCGGCGGGCTGTCGGTGGGCGAGTCGCGCGACCAGATGCTGCCTGCGCTGGAGGCCGCCATCGCCGAGCTCCCGGCGGACGCGCCGCGCTACCTCATGGGCGTGGGCGACCCGGTGGGGATCGTGGAGTCGATCGCCCTCGGCGTCGACCTCTTCGACTGCGTGCTGCCCACGCGCTTCGGGCGCCACGGCACGCTGCTGACCTCCGAGGGCCGGTTGAACCTGAAGAACAACCGCTTCGCCACCGATCCCGGGCCCCTCGACCCCCACTGCGACTGCCGGGTGTGCCAGCGGTACTCCCGGGCCTACCTGCGCCACCTCTTCAACGTGCACGAGCCCACCGGCCCCCGCCTCACCACCCTGCACAACCTGGCCTGGACCCTCCGGCTGACCCGCCGGGCGCGGCAGGCGGTGCTCGACGGCACCCTCGACGCGCTCCGCGCCGAGGTCGCCGGGGTCTACGAGTCGGGCGAAGGGCGCAACTAGCATCGTCGGGTCCGTCCCCCGACCCGGTGGTACCTGGTGGAGCTGCTCGTCCCGATCGCGATCCTCGCCGTGATGTACGCGGTGCTGATCATGCCGCAGCAGCGGCGGGTCAAGGAGCACCGGGCCTACGTCGCCTCGCTCCAGGTCGGCGACGACGTCGTCACCACCTCGGGCCTGTTCGGCACCGTGACCGCCCTCGACGACGATCGGGCCCGCCTCCGGATCGCTCCGGACGTGGAGATCACCATGGCCCGCATGGCCATCGCCCGAGCTCAGTCCGCGGTCGCGCCGGCCGACCCGACCCCCCCAGATCCCGAGTAGCACCCCCATGCGCCGAAACGGCCTCGTCTCACTCGTCTTCATCGTCGTGCTCGCCGTCGGCGGGTTGGCATGGACCTTCGCCGCCGACAACGAGCCCCTGCTCGGCCTCGACCTCCAGGGCGGCGTGTCCGTCGTGCTGGAGCCCACCGAGGACGCCGACGAAGGCGCCATCGACCAGGCGATCGAGATCATCCGCCAGCGCGTCGACGGCATCGGCGTGGCCGAGCCCGAGATCACCCGCCAGGACGACGCCATCGTGGTGCAGCTGCCCGGCATCGACGATCGCGAGCAGGCCCTCGAGCTGGTCGGCCAGACCGCCGAGCTGCGCTTCCGACCCGTCCTCCAGGTGCTCCCGCCGGGCCTCGAGGGACTCGAGACCGGGGGCGAGGAGCCCACCGAGCCCGACCCCGCCGACGCCGACGGCACCACCACCACGGCGCCCGCACCCACCACCTCGGCCCCGCCGCCGCCCGGCCTCGAGGACCTCCAGCTGACGCCGACCGAGGACGACGACCCCGAGCAGCCGGTCACGCTGGGCGAGTTCGACGACGAGGGCAGCGAGGTGGCCCGCTACCGCCTCGGGCCCGCCGAGGCCACCGGCGAGATCCTCAGCGGTGCGAGCGCCCAGCTCCAGGGCGTGGGCCAGTGGGCCGTGGGCGTCGAGGTCCGCGGCGACCGCATCGACGACTTCAACGCCATCGCGGCCCAGTGCTTCAACGGCCAGCCGACCTGCCCGACGCGCCAGCTCGCCATCGTGCTCGACGGCAAGGTGGTCTCCGCCCCGTCGATCGACGCCGCGTCCTTCGCCGCCGACGCCATCTCGATCAGCGGCGACTTCACGGAGAGCGAGGCCAAGGACCTGGCCCTGGTGCTGCGCTACGGCTCGCTGCCGGTGGAGCTCGAGGCCCAGCAGACCCGGTCGATCTCGGCCTCGCTCGGTCAGGACGCGCTCGACGCCGGTGTCATCGCCGGCCTCATCGGGCTCGGTCTCGTCACCCTCTACATGGTCATCTACTACCGCTTGCTCGGCCTGGTGGCGATCCTGTCGCTGCTGATCGCCGCCGCCCTGCTGTGGACCATGGTGGCCTGGCTCGGGTCCAGCCAGGGCTTGGCGCTGACCCTGGCGGGGGTCACCGGCATCATCCTCTCCGTGGGTGTGGCGGTGGACTCCAACGTCGTCTTCTACGAGCACCTCAAGGAGCAGGTCGCATCGGGGCGCACGTTGCGCGCCGCCGTCGACGGCTCGTTCGCCTCGGCGTGGTCCACCATCATCAAGGCCGACGTCGCGTCGCTGATCGGCGCCGCCATCCTCTACTGGCTGACCGTGGGCCCGGTGCGGGGCTTCGCCTTCTTCCTGGGGCTGTCGACGCTGCTCGATCTGGTGGCGTCGTACTTCTTCATGCGGCCGGTGACGCTGATGCTGGTCAAGTCGACGCGGTTCCAGGGGAGCAGGGCGCTGTTCGGCATGCCCCGGACGGAGGCCCCCCACCTGGCCGACGAAGGAGCACGGGCATGAGCCTCTTCAAGAAGCTCACCAGCTTCGACAACGACATCGACTTCCCCCGGCTGTGGCGCATCGGCGCCGTCGTCTCCCTCGTCCTGCTGCTCCTCAGCGGCGGGGCGCTGCTCATCCGGAACCTCAACCTGGGGATCGACTTCGAGGGTGGGACGGCCTGGGAGGTCGACGCCCCCGACGTCACCGTCAGCGAGGCCCGCGACGCCCTCACGCCCGTGGGTGCCGGCAACGCCAAGATCCAGATCATCGGCGGTGACATCCTCCGGGTCCAGGCCGAGCCGAGCTCGGAGGCCGGTGTGACCGAGGTGACCGAGGTCCTCGCCGAGCTCGCCGGCGCCGAGGCGAACGACGTCGGCGTGTCGACCGTGGGGCCGACGTGGGGTGACGAGATCCTCTCCAAGGCGCAGCGAGCGCTGGTGGTCTTCTTCGTCATCATCGCCGCGTACATGGCCATCCGCCTCGAGTGGAGGATGGCCATCGGCGGTCTCGCCGCCGTCGTGCACGACATCATCATCACGGTGGGCTTCTACGCCCTGTTCCAGCTGGAGGTGACGCCGGCGACGGTGATCGCCTTCCTCACGATCATGGGCTACTCGCTCTACGACACGATCGTCGTGTTCGACAAGGCCCAGGACAACGTGGCCAAGCCGGCGCTGGCCCAGCGGATGACCTACACCGACCTGATGAGCCTGTCCCTCAACCAGGTGCTGATGCGGTCCCTGAACGCCACCATCACCTCGCTGCTGCCGGTGCTGTCGATGCTGTTCGTTGGGTCCTTCATCCTCGGCGCCGTCACCCTGCAGGAGTTCGCCGTCGCCCTCGCCGTTGGTCTCACCGTCGGGGCGTACTCCTCGATCTTCGTCGCCACGCCGGTGGTGGTGTGGCTCAAGGAACGAGATCCCCGCCAGCGGTCCCAGCGCGAGCGGCTCCAGGCCCAGAGCGCACGCCGCTCGGCCCAACCGGCCCCGGCCGGGGCCACCTCGGCCACGTCCGAGCCGCGACCGTCGGGCACGGCACCGCAGCTGTCGGGTCGGGCCATCCCGCCCCGCCCCCGCAAGAAGGGCAAGCGCCGCTGATGTCCGACCTCCCGCCGCCCCCACCACCTCCGCCACCGCCCACGGAGGCATCCCCCGGGGCCACCGCCCCGGGACAGCTCGTGCCGGTCGGTCCCTGGCCCCGCTTCGGCGCACGCCTCATCGACGGTCTCGTGCTCTTCGTCCCCAACGCCGTCCTGGCCGCCGCCCTCACCGACGACACAACCACCAGCTTCAGCGGCGTCGGCTCGGAGAACTTCGTGTACCTCCTGGTCACCACGATGCTGGGCTACGCCTACGCCGTCTGGCTCGAGTCGTCCCGCGGCCAGACGGTCGGCAAGATGGCGCTGGGCTTCAAGGTGGTCGGGCCCGACGGCCGGGTGCCGGCCCCCGACGTGGCGCTGCGCCGGAACGGGTGGCTGCTGCTCAGCCTGGTGCCGATCATCGGCGGGGTGCTCTCGTTCGTGGCCGCGGTGGCCATCGGCGTCACGATCGCCAACGACCCGTTCAAGCGGGGGACGCACGACAACTTCGCCGGCGGCTCCGCCGTGGTCCGCTCCCGCTAGGAGCCGACCCGCCCCCTATCCTGGCCCGGTGCCGTCCACGGTTGATCGGGTCCTGCCCTGGCGCCGGAGCAGTCCGCCCCCGGCCGAAGAGGTCGCGCCGCTCCTGACCGCGTTCCGGGCCCGGCACGGCCGCACCGCCCGCACCGACCTCATCACCCGCGCCTACCTGTCGGCGTCGGCCGCCCACCAGGGCCAGGCCCGACAGACGGGCGAGGCCTACATCCACCACCCGATCGCCGTGGCCAAGATCGTGGCCGACCTCGGCCTCGACGACATCACCATCGCCGCCGCGCTGTTGCACGACGCCGTCGAGGACACGTCCATGTCGCTCGCCGACGTGGAGGCCGATTTCGGCGCCGAGGTCGCCGCCATCGTCGACGGCGTCACCAAGCTCGACCGGATCCACTTCGACACCAAGGAGCAGCAGCAGGCCGCCACGGTGCGCAAGATGATCGTGGCGATGTCCAAGGACCTGCGGGTCCTGATCATCAAGCTGGCCGACCGGCTCCACAACATGCGGACCATCGCCGGCATGGCGCACTTCAAGCAGGAGCGCACCGCCCGGGAGACGCTCGACATCTACGCCCCGCTGGCCCACCGGCTCGGCATGCAGAACGTGCGCCAGCAGCTCGAGGACCTCAGCTTCGCCGCCCTGCACCCCAAGCGCTTCGCCGAGATCGACCACATGGTCTCGACCCGCACGCCCGAGCGCGACCTCTACCTGCACCAGGTGATCCACCAGGTCGAGGAGCGCCTGGAGGAGCTGCGGCTCACCGCCGAGGTCACCGGTCGGCCGAAGCACATGTGGAGCATCTACGAAAAAATGGTGGTGAAGGGGCGCGAGTTCGACGACATCTTCGACCTGGTCGCCATCCGGGTCGTGGTGGACTCGGTGAAGGACTGCTACGCCGCGCTCGGCTCCATCCACGCCACGTGGAAGCCGGTGCCGGGGCGGTTCAAGGACTACATCGCGATGCCCAAGTTCAACCTCTACCAGTCGTTGCACACGACGGTGGTGGGGCCCCAGGGCAAGCCGCTCGAGGTGCAGATCCGCACCCGAGAGATGCACGCCCGAGCCGAGCGGGGCGTGGCTGCCCACTGGCAGTACAAGTCGGACAACGGCACCCAGGAGCGCGGCCACGACGACGACCTCGCCTGGTTGTCGCGCATCGTCGACTGGCAGGCCGAGTCGACCGACCCCGACGAGTTCATGAAGAACCTGAAGGTCGACCTGGAGCAGGACGAGGTCTTCGCCTTCACCCCGAAGGGCCGGGTGATCACCCTCCCGAAGGGCGCCACGCCCATCGACTTCGCCTACACGGTCCACACCGAGGTCGGCCACACCTGCATCGGCGCCAAGGTGAACGGCCGCCTGGTGCCGCTGCACAGCGAGCTCAGCTCCGGTGACACCGTCGAGATCGTGACCTCCAAGGTCGCGGGGGCCGGGCCGTCGCGGGACTGGCTCCAGGTCGTGGTCAGCCCCCGCGCCCGGAACAAGATCCGCCAGTGGTTCTCCCGTGAGCGCCGCGAGGACGCCATCGAGACGGGCCGCGAGGACCTGGTCAAGGCACTGCGGCGCGAGAACGTCCCCATCAAGACCGAGCCGGTGACCGCGGCCCTGCAGGAGATCGCCAACCAGGCCAACTACGCCGACCTCGACTCCCTGTACGCGGCCATCGGCGAGCACCACCTGTCGGCCAAGTCCGTGGCCGGCCGGGTGGTGAAGGCGCTCCACGACACCGACGTCATGGAGCCCGAGCAGCTCGCCACCAACCTGGTGCACGACCGTCCGTCCCGGTCACGGGCCCGCAGGTCCAAGACCGGCGTGCACGTCGAAGGCCTCGACGACGTCATGGTCCGCCTGTCCCGCTGCTGCACCCCGGTGCCCGGCGACGAGATCGTCGGCTTCATCACCCGCGGTCGTGGCGTCTCGGTCCACCGCTCGGACTGCGCCAACGCCGTGTCCCTCGGCATGGGCCAGCGCGACCGCCTCATCGACGTCGAGTGGGACGGCGACTCGGCCGGCGTCTACGTCGCGTCCATCGAGGTCAAGGCCCTCGACCGGGCCCGCCTGCTCCGCGACGTGACCTCGGCCCTGTCGGACCACCACGTGAACATCCTGGCGTCGTCCACCACCACGGGCAGCGACCGGGTCTCCACCATGCGCTTCGAGTTCGAGCTCGGCGACCCCGCCCACCTCGACTCGGCCATCTCCAGCATCCGGGCCATCGACTCCGTCTACGACGCCTACCGCGTCGTGCCCGGCAAGGGCGGCTGAGCACCGGACGCCTGGCCCTCGCGTCGAGCTCGCAGCGCGGCGGCCGTGAAGGCGGCGAAGACCAGTGGTGTGAGGACGAGGACCACGAGGCGGATGGTGTCGGCCGTGCCGCTGTCGTTGGCGTCGAGGACGAGGTAGGTCACGTAGAGCCCGTAGAACGCCATGAGGACGAGCCCCTCGCCGCGTCGGATCTCGAACCCCTTCCAGATGATGGGCACCAGCACGAGGGTGGCGGCGAGCATCACGGGGAAGTCGACGCGCAGGGACGAGTCGGCCACCGGGACCGGATCGGGCGACACGACGCCGGTGAGGCCGAGCACGCACATGAGGTTGAACAGGTTCGACCCGATGACGTTCCCGACGGCGATGTCCCGCTGGCCGCGGAGGGAGGCGAGGAAGGACGTGGCCAGCTCGGGCAGGGACGTGCCGACGGCAACGACCGTCAGTCCGATCACGAGGTCGCTCACGCCGAGGTCCTCGGCGATGTCGGTGGCCGAGGTGACGAGGAACTGGGAACCCACGATGAGCACACCGAGGCCGGCGAGGACGAGCGCCACCTGCACGGCGAGCGGTTTGTCGATGACGTCGACCTCGAGGCTGTCGACCGCTTCGTCGTACTCCTCGAGCACGTCGGCCCGCTCGTCCCGAGCGGCTCGGATCAGCCACCACGTGTAGGCGACGATGCCGACGAACAGGACGGCACCGTCCAGCCGGCCGATCTCGTTGTCGAGCGACATCAGGAGCGCGACGAGCGAGACCCCGATCAGCAGCGGGATGTCGAGCCGGATGATGCGCTGGGAGACGGCGAGGGTGCCGATGACGGCTGATCCGCCGAGGATCAGGAGGATGTTGACGATGTTGGAGCCCGCCACGTTGCCGAAGGCGACCTCGCCCTCGCCGCTGAAGCCGGCGCTGACGCTCACGGCGAGCTCGGGCGCACTGGTCCCGAAGGCGACGACGGTGAGGCCGATGATGACCGGCGGGATGCCGAAGCGCGTCGCGACCGACGCCGCGCCGCGCACGAGGAGCTCGGCGCCCCCGACCAGGCAGACCAGGCCGACCACCAGCGCGACGAACGTGAGGGCGGTCATGTCGGGTGCTCGGACACGGGGACGTGGCGGGCCCGCGCGGCCCGGATCTCGGTCCAGGCGGCCTCGGAGCCCTCGTAGCCGCGGGTGGAGGAGAACTTGTGGGGCTCGAGGTCCTTGTAGACGGTGAAGAAGTGCTCGATCTCGGAGAGGAGGTAGGCGGGGAGGTCCTCGATCTCGGGGACGCGCTCCCACCGGGGGTCGTGGGCGGGGACGCAGATGATCTTGGCGTCGGGGCCGGCGTCGTCGGTCATCCAGAACACGCCGACGGGGCGGGCGGTGATCCAGCAGCCGGGGAAGGTGGGCTCTTCCATGATGACGAGGGCGTCGAGGGGGTCGCCGTCCTCGCCGAGGGTGTCGGGGATGAACCCGTAGTCGGCGGGGTACACGGTGGCCGAGAAGAGGCGTCGGTCGAGCTTGAACACGTGGCGTTCGTGGTCGTACTCGTACTTGTTCCGGCTGCCGCGCGGGATCTCCACCACGACGTCGATCGTCCTCACCGGTCGAGCCTCGTCCACGAGGTCGGCGCGCGCGTCGAGAGATGTTGGTTCCACTGCAGTTCCTCTGCGTGTTGGAGGTCGAAGGACCCGGTCCACACGGGTCGCCCCGTGACCGCCGCGGTTCCAGCCCCGCTACGACGGCGCCGACACCGTAACCCGGCCGCTGCTCCGATCAGATCTCGACCCCCGTCCGCCGGACGGTCCGGTCCCGCAGCGCCCGATCGGGTCTCGGCCGTTCCCGGGGCACCAACTACCCTCGCCCCTCGTGCCCACCCCCGCCTTCTCCGCCCCGATCGGGACGCGCGACGTGCTCGCACCGGAGTCGGCCCGGTGGATCGCGCTCCTGTCGGTGTTCGGCGAGCTGGCCCACCGGTACGGCTACGGCATGGTGCACACCCCGATGTTCGAGGACCTCGGCGTCTTCCAGCGGATGGGTGCCGGCACCGACGTGGTCACCAAGGAGATGTACGACTTCGAGGACAAGGGGGGCCGGCGGGTCGCCCTGCGGCCGGAGGGCACGGCCAGCGTCGTGCGCGCCTTCGTGGAGCACCGACCGCTCGTCCCGTGGAAGGCCTGGTACGTCACGCCGGCGTTCCGGTACGAGAAGCCGCAGAAGGGCCGGTACCGCCAGCACCACCAGGTGGGCATCGAGGTGCTCGGGGTGGACGATCCCGACGTCGACGTCGAGGTCATCGCCCTCGCCGAGCGGTACCTGCGCACGCTCGGTGCGTCCCGGTTCCTCCTCATCATCAACTCGATGGGCGACGCCGAGGACCGCGCCAACTACATCGAGATCCTCAGCGCCTACCTCGCCGACGTGCGGGACGAGATCGCCGAGGAGGACCGCGACAAGATCGAGCGCAACCCCATGCGGGTCCTCGACTCCAAGCGTCGCGACACCATGCAGGCCACGGCCGACGCGCCCCGCATCTCCGACGTGCTGTCGGCCGAGAGCACCGAGCGGTTCGAGCGGGTGCAGGCCGGGCTCCGGGCGCTGGACATCGAGTTCGCCATCGACCCCCGGCTGGTCCGCGGGCTGGACTACTACACGCACACCCTCTTCGAGTTCCAGAGCACGGCGCTCGACGCCGCCCAGTCCACCATCGTCGGCGGCGGCCGGTACAACGGCCTGGTGGAGTCCCTCGGCGGGCCCGACACCCCTGGCATCGGCTTCGGGTCGGGCATCGAGCGCGTCCTGCTGCACCTCGACGCCGAGGACGCCTTCCCCGTCCCCGACACCGGCGTCGACGTGTTCGTGATCGACACCACCGACGGGCACCACGCCAGGGACATCGCCGAGGAGCTGCGCGACCGCGGCCTCTCGGCCGACCGGGCCTGGGACGGCCGCTCGATGAAGGCCCAGATGAAGGCCGCCGACCGCTCCGGTGCCCGGTTCGCCGTCATCATCGGGGCCGACGAGGCCGCCGCCGGCCACGCCACCGTGCGCGACCTGCGCGGCGACGCCGGGCAGCGCTCCGTCCCGCGGCTCGACCTCGTCGACGAGGTGGCCGCACTCCTCGCCCCCGATCCCCAAGTGGAGACCCCGTGACCGAGATCCTCTCGACCGGACCAGCCGTCGGCCTGCGCACCCACTGGTGCGGTGAGCTTCGGGCCAACGACATCGGCGCCACCGTGTCGCTGTGCGGGTGGGTGGAGAACCGGCGCGAGCACGGCGAGCACCTGGCCTTCATCGACCTGCGCGACCGCACGGGCATCACCCAGTGCGTCGTGGCCAAGGCCCACGATCTGCGCGGCGAGTACGTACTGCGCATCACCGGCACCGTGCAGGGCCGCTTCGAGGGTGCCACCAACGACAAGCTGGCCACCGGTGAGATCGAGCTGCAGGACTGCACCGTCGAGGTGCTGTCCACCTCCGAGCCGGCGCCGTTCCCGTTGCACGACCGCACCGAGGTGGACGAGACGATCCGCCTGCGCCACCGGTACCTCGACCTGCGCCGGGCCCGCCTGCAGCGCAACCTGCAGGTCCGCACCATCGTCAACGCCGCCATCCGGCGCACCTTCATCGACAACGGCTTCGTCGAGGTCGAGACGCCGATGCTCATCGCGTCGACGCCCGAGGGTGCCCGCGACTTCGTGGTGCCGTCCCGGCTGCACCCGGGCCGCTTCTACGCCCTGCCCCAGTCGCCACAGCTCTACAAGCAGCTCTGCATGGTGGGTGGCGTCGACCGCTACTTCCAGATCGCTCGCTGCCTGCGCGACGAGGACCTGCGCGCCGACCGCCAGTTCGAGTTCACCCAGCTCGACATGGAGTGCTCCTTCGTCGGCCAGGAGGAGGTGCTCGACTTCGTCACCCAGTCGATCCGCGCCGCCGTGGCCGGCATCACCGGCGACGACGTCGGCGACATCCCCCGCATGACGTGGGAGGAGGCCATGGAGCGCTACGGCTCCGACAAGCCCGACACCCGCTTCGGCATGGAGCTGGTCGAGCTCACCGACCTGTTCGCCGACACCGAGGCCAACGTCTTCAAGGCCCCGTGCATCAAGGGCATCCGCCTCGAGCGGGGCAGCGAGCTCACCCGCAAGCAGATCGACGCCCTCGTCGACCAGGCCAAGCTCTGGGGTGCGAAGGGCCTGGCGTGGATGCGCGTGGTCGCCGGCGAGCGCCAGTCGCCGGCCCTCGAGGGCGGGGTGGCCAAGTTCCTCTCCGACACCGAGGCCGTCGCCACCATCACCGCGCTGCAGGCCGCGCCCGGGGACATGGTGTTCCTCGTCGCCGACGAGCGGTCCGTGGCCCGCCACGTGCTCGGCCTGCTCCGCATCGAGCTGGGCAAGCCTCCCATGGACGAGGGTGACCTCGAGTTCCTCTGGGTCACCGACTTCCCGATGTTCGACGACGAGCTCGGTCCCGATGGCCGCCCCCAAGCCATGCACCACCCGTTCACGATGCCCAACGCCGAGGACATGGAGGCCGGCCTCATCGAATCCGACCCCACCAAGGTCCGCTCGGTCGCCTACGACCTGGTGTGCAACGGCTGGGAGCTCGGATCGGGCAGCGTCCGGATCCATCGCAGCGACGTCCAGCAGCGCGTGTTCGACGCCCTCGGCATCGGCGCCGAGGAGGCCCAGGAGAAGTTCGGCTTCCTCCTCGACGCCTTCCGCTTCGGTCCGCCGCCCCACGCCGGCTTCGCCTTCGGCATCGACCGCCTCGTGGCGCTGCTGGCCGGGGAGACCAACATCCGCGAGGTCATCGCCTTCCCCAAGACCCAGAAGGGCGCCGACCCCCTCACGGACGCGCCCACCGAGCTCGAGCCGCGGATCCTGGCCGAGCTCGGCCTGCGGGTGCTGCCCCGGCTCGACTAGCGGCTACCCGTCCTCCAGGTCGTCGAGGAACGAGCACAGCGCCCGGCGGGCCCGCTCCCGCTGGTCGGCGAGGGCGCGCCGCCCGGCGACGGTCCCGACCGCGCCGAGCGCACCACCGAGGGGCAGCGCGCCGATGGCGATGGCGATCTCCCCGGTGAGCGCCGCCGCCGCGACGCCGAGCACGGGGGCCACGGCCGTCGGCACCACCACCACGCCGGTCCGCAGCCCGCGGCGCATGTCGTCGAAGACCACCTCGAGGCGGACCAGGCTGCGGCCCTCGCCGCAGTCGACCACCGACGCCTCGACGGCGTCGACGTCGCCGAGGCGGACCTTGCGCGACGTGCGGGCGTCGACCTTCCGGCGCAGCTTGGCGCCGAGGTCGTCCCGCGGCCGCCAGGTCTCGGCCGCGCCGTGGCGCTCGTCCCGGTGGAGCAGCTGCGAGCGCAGCCAGTGGGTGACGTGCCCGCTCGACTCGGGCACGGTCCGGGGCACCACGCGGGTCTCGAGCACCCGGGACGGCCCCAGCAGGCCGCCCCTCCCGTCGGCGGGCCGCAGGATGCCGGCGTCGTGCTCGGCCAGGGCGAGCTCGACCGCTCGACGGTCGATGCCCACCTCGGACGCGGCGTCCGTGAGCGAGCGCCGGTCGTAGCCGCCGTGGACGGGCACGGGGCGGTCCTCGGCACTGATCTCGGCGGCCCGCCGCAGCACCTGGTCGGCCGCGAGGGGGTCCAGCGGCTCGGTCATCGGGCGCCCTCGGTCACCGCACCATCCTGCCCGTAGCCTCGCCGGCGTGCAGGTCCACCACCTCCGCTCCGTCGACGGCGAGATCGTGTTCGACATGGATCCGGAGGTCGTCTCGCCGGCGGCGGGCGGCACCCGCATGGTCGGCGACGTGACGGTGGACGAGCTCGCCCTCCTGGCCCGGGCCATGACCTACAAGCTGGCGGTGTTCGAGGGCCGCATCGGCGGCGCCAAGGCGGGGATCCGGCCCCGGCTGCTCGACAGCCGGGCCCAGACGCTCGAGCGGTACTGCGACGAGGTCAGGCCCCTCGTGCAGGCCGGCACGTTCCTGACCGGCGCCGACCTCGGCACCACCACCGCCGACGTCGCCTCGCTCGGGGACGGCACGCCGTCGGTGTTCGACGAGGTGGTCGACGGCGTCGGGTTCGAGGAGCTGGTGACCGGCCGGGGGGTGGTGGCGGCCGCCGAGGCCTGGCTCGGCACGCTGGAGGGCCGAACCGTGGCGCTCGAGGGCTTCGGCAAGGTCGGCCACGGCGTGGCCCGCGAGGTCGTGCGTCGCGGGGCCCGCCTCGTCGCCGTGTCCACGTTGCGTGGTGCGGTGGCCAGGGCGTCGGGGTTCGACGTCGACGAGCTCGTCCAGGCCCGAGCCGAGCACGGCGAGTCCTTCGTGCACCACCTCGGGCTCGACGTGCACCTGCCCCGAGAGCTCCACGAGCTCCGGGTCGACGTGCTGGTCCCGGGCGCCCGGGTCGGGGTCTACGACGCCGAGCTCGCCGGCCGCGTCCAGGCCCAGGTCGTCGCCCCCGCCGCCAACGTGCCCTACACGGTCGGCGGGTTGGCGGTGCTGCGGGCCAACCGGGTCGCGGCCCTGCCCGACTTCGTCTGCAACGGCGGCGCCGTGCTGGCGTACCAGTCGTCGCGGGCCCTCACCGCCGCCGAGGTGCTGCGTCGGGTCGACCGCGAGATCGGCGAGCGCATCGACGCCGCTCGCCTGGCCAAGATGGACCCGATCCGCCACGCCGCCATGCTGGCCGAGACCTTCCTCGCGACGTGGGTGCCCGCCGACCAACGTCCCGACGGCCCGGCGGTGGCGCCGTGAGCGACGACCTGTTCGCCGCGGCCGCCTCGGCCCGCCTCGAGTCCCGCCAGCCGCTGGCGGCACGGCTCCGGCCCCGCTCGCTCGACGACATCGTCGGTCAGGACCACCTGCTCGGGCCGGGGCGGCCCCTGCGGTCCCTGGTCGAGCGGGACCGGCTCTCCTCGGCGCTCCTGTGGGGCCCGCCGGGCACGGGCAAGACCACCCTGGCCCGGGCCGTGGCCGCCCACACCGAGAAGGTGTTCGTCCAGCTGTCGGCCGTCACCGCCACGGTGAAGGACGTGCGCGAGACCATCGCCCAGGCCCGGCACCGGCTGGGGGAGCAGGACCGCGGCACGATCCTGTTCCTCGACGAGATCCACCGCTTCAACAAGGCCCAGCAGGACGCCCTGCTGCCCGCGGTCGAGGAGGGCCTGGTCGTCCTCGTCGGCGCCACCACGGAGAACCCGTACTTCGAGGTCAACGCCCCGCTGCGCAGCCGGTCCACGCTGTTCCGGCTCGAGCCGCTGACCACCGCGGCCGTCCGGACGCTGCTGGAGAAGGGCCTGGAGGCGGAGGCCGCCACCGCCACCGACGAGGCGCTCGAGCACCTGGCCGAGCGAGCCAACGGCGACGGCCGCCAGGCGCTCACCGCGCTGGAGGTGGCGGTGGCGCTGGCCAGCGCCCGCACCGATGGGGTGGGCCGGCCCGAGGTCGGTCTGCCCGACGCCGAGGCCGCCCTCGGCACCAACGCGCTGCGCTACGGGGTCGACGACCACTACGACGTGGTGTCGGCGTTCATCAAGTCGATCCGGGGCAGCGACCCCGACGCCGGCCTGTACTGGCTGGCCCGCATGGTGGAGGCCGGTGAGGACGCCCGCTTCATCGCCCGGCGGCTGGTGATCCTGGCGTCGGAGGACATCGGCATGGCCGACCCGACCAGCCTGCTGGTCGCCAACGCCGCCGCCCACGCCGTCGAGTTCGTCGGCCTGCCCGAGGCCGGCCTCAACCTGGCCCAGGCCGTCGTCCACCTGGCCACGGCCCCCAAGTCCAACCGGTCGGCGCTGGCCTGGTGGGCGGCCCAGGCCGACGTCCGGGACCGACCGGCCGGCGAGGTCCCGGCCCACCTGCGCGACGCCCACTACCAGGGCGCCGGCGCCATCGGGCACGGCCGGGGCTACCGCTACCCGCACGACGATCCCCGCGGCTGGGTGGACCAGGAGCACCGGCCCGAGGGCGTGGCCGACCGGAACTACTACGAGCCGTCCGAGCACGGCCGCGAGGCCGACGTGGCGCGGCGCCAGCGCGAGCGCCGAACGCCTCGGGGCGGCTGACCCGCCAGGGATAGGCTCGGCGAGGTGAGAGCAGACGAACTCCGCCGCGCCTGGACACAGTTCTTCGTCGAGCGCGGCCACGCGGCGGTCCCGTCCGCCGGTCTGATCCCGCACCACCCGTCGGCCCCCATGTTCGTGAACTCGGGGATGATGCCCTTCGTCCCGTACTTCCTCGGCGAGGAGGTGCCGCCGTACGACCCGCCCCGGGCCACGTCGGTGCAGCGCTGCGTGCGCGCCGGCGGCAAGCACAACGACCTCGACGCCATCGGCCGCTCCCGCCGGCACCTCAGCTTCTTCGAGATGCTCGGCAACTTCAGCTTCGGCGACTACTTCAAGGCCGACGCCATCCCGTGGGCGTGGGAGTTCGTCACCGAGGTGCTCGGCCTCGACGGCGACCGCATCTGGATCACCGTCCACACCTCCGACGACGAGGCCGAGGACATCTGGGCCGACGGCGTCGGCGTCCCCCGCGCCCGCATCCAGCGCCTCGACAAGGACAACTTCTGGGAGATGGGCGACACCGGTCCGTGCGGGCCGTCGTCGGAGCTGTTCTGGGACTTCGGCCCCGACGAGGGCCCCGAGGGCGGACCGGCCAACCCGGCGGCCGAGGAGCGCTACGTCGAGTTCTGGAACCTCGTGTTCCCCCAGTACTTCCGCCAGCCCGACGGCTCGCTGCGCGACCTGGACGCGCCCGGCATCGACACCGGCGCCGGCCTGGAGCGCATCCTCGGCGTGCTCCAGGGCTCCCCGTCGCTCTACGCCGCCGACACGCTCTCGGTGCTCACCGACCGGGCCCAGCAGGTCACCGGCGCCCGCTTCGGCGGCGACCGCCTCGGTGACATCGCCCTGCGCCTGCTCGCCGACCACACCCGCACGGTCGCCTTCCTGGTGGCCGACGGCGTCATGCCCTCCAACGAGGACCGCGGCTACGTGCTGCGCCGGGTGCTGCGCCGCGCCGTCTACTTCTCCTACATGCTCGGCGTGGAGAAGCCGGTGCTGCCCCCGATGATCGAGACCTGCGTCGAGCTGATGGGGGAGTCCTACCCCGAGCTCGCGGCCAGCGCCGACAACGTCCTCACCATCGTCAGCCGCGAGGAGGACCGCTTCCGGCGGACCCTGCGCACCGGCTCCACCATGCTCGACACCCACATCGCCACGCTGCCCGAGGGCGGCACGGTGGACGGCACCGTGGCCTTCACGCTGCACGACACCCACGGGTTCCCCTTCGAGGTCACCCAGGAGATCGCCGCCGAGCGCGGCTACGAGGTCGACGAGGGTTCCTTCCGCAAGGCCATGGCCGACCAGCGGGCCCGGGCCAAGGCCGCGTCCAAGGGCAGCGGCGTCGCCGTCGGTGACGAGGTCGACGCCTTCCGGGCCGTGCTCGACGCCAGCGGACCGACCGAGTTCGTCGGTCGCGAGGTCGACAGCACCACGACCACCGTGGTCGGTGTGGTGCCGGGCGCCGACGACACCGTGTCGATCTTCCTCGCCGCCACGCCGTTCTACGCCGAGGCGGGGGGCCAGGTCGGCGACACCGGGGAGATCACCTCGGGCACCGCCCGGGCCGAGGTGCTCGACACCGTCTACGCCCTGCCCGGCCTGCACCGCCACGTCGCCCGGATCACCGAGGGCAGCTTCGACGTCGGTGACGAGGTCACCGCCAGCATCGACAGCGACCGGCGCAACGCCATCCGCCGCCACCACACGGGCACCCACGTCCTGCACTGGGCGCTGCGCGAGGTGCTCGGCGACCACGTCAAGCAGCAGGGCTCGCTGGTGACCCCGGACCGGCTGCGCTTCGACTTCAGCCACTTCGAGGCCGTGACGCCCGAGCAGATCGCCGCCATCGAGGACCTGGCCAACGCGGAGATCCTGGCCAACCCCGAGGCCCACCACTACGAGGCCACGATGGAGGAGGCCCGGGCCAAGGGCGCCATCGCCTTCTTCGGCGACAAGTACGGCGAGGTGGTCCGGATCCTCGAGGCCGGCCCCCGGTCGATCGAGCTGTGCGGCGGCACCCACGTGTCGCGCCTGGGCGACATCGGGCCCGTGAAGATCGTCAGCGAGACCTCCATCGGGTCCAACCTGCGCCGCATCGAGGCGGTGGCCGGAACCGGACCCGTGCACCGCCTGCGCCAGCGCGAGGCCGAGCTGGCTGCGGTCGCCTCTGCGGCGGGCGTCCCCGTCGGCGAGGTCGTCGAGGGCGTCGGCCGGCTGCGTGAGCAGCTGAAGGCGGCCCAGGACGAGGTCAAGGCGCTGAAGAAGCAGCTGGCCGGCGCCGCCGCCGGCGACCTCGCGTCCCAGGCCGTCGACGGCATCGTCGTCGCCCGGGTCGACGGCACCGACCGCAACGACCTCCGCGAGCTCGCCCTCAGCCTGCGCGACGCCCCCGGGGTCCGGGCCGTGGTCCTCGGCGGCGCGCCGTCGGGTGGCGGTGCCGCGCTGGTCGCAGCCACCACGCCGGACTCCGGCCTCGACGCGGCCGCCCTCGTCGCCGATGCGGCCAAGGTCATCAAGGGCGGTGGCGGCAAGGACGCACGCCTGGTGGTCGCCGGCGGCAAGGACCCCGACGGCCTCGACGAGGCCCTCGACCTGGTCCGGGCCGCTGCCGGCATCGCCTGAGCCGGGTCGTGCGCGCCCTGGCCCTCGATCTCGGCTCCAAGCGGATCGGCATCGCCCTGTCCGCCGGCACGCTGGCCACGCCGTATGAGGTGCTGGCGCGCTCGGGCCGCCGCCGGGACGACCACCGCCGCATCGCCGAGCACGTAGTCGAGGTGGAGGCCGAGGTCGTGGTCGTCGGGCTGCCGCTGTCGCTCGACGGCTCGGTCGGGCCCGCCGCCGAGCGGGTCATCGCCGAGTGCGAGGAGCTGGCTGAGGTGCTCGACGTGCCGGTCGAGACGTGGGACGAGCGCCTGTCCACGGTCACCGCCGAGCGGTCCCTGATGGAGCAGCAGATGCGCGCCCAGGCCCGCCGCCGCGTCGTCGACAAGGTCGCTGCCGCCGTCATCCTGCAGTCGTGGCTCGACGCCCGACCCGCCCAGAACGAGACAGAGGAGCCGTCGTGACCGACGACTGGACCCGGGACCACGATCCCGCCGACGACTGGGACACCACCACCACCCTCGACGACGACTACGTCGAGGAGGAGCCGTGGGCGGAGGGGGAGTGGGAGGACTGGCACCCGCCGTCGCGCACGGGACGGCGGCTGTTCGTCGCCGCGCTCGTGCTGCTGGGCGTCGTCGCCGCCGCCGGCCTCATCGCCTGGAACCAGGTCCAGGACCGCATCGACCCGCCCGGCCCGCCCGGCGAGCTGGTCGAGCTCGAGATCGCGACCGGGTCCACCACCGAGGACATCGGTGCGCTGCTGGCCGACAACGACATCATCACCTCGGCGACCATCTGGAACTACTGGACCCGGATCGAGAGCGTCGGCCCGTTCCAGGCCGGGTTCTACGAGTTCCAGCGGAACTCGTCCTTCGACGAGGCCGTCGCCGTGCTCGACGGCGGCCCCCGCCCCCCCGAGCTGGAGCGCGTCACCATCCCGGAGGGCCTCACCGTCAGCGAGATCCTGCCCCGGCTGGCCGACCCGGAGACCGGCGTGGAGCGGTGGTCCCTGGAGGCCCTGCAGGCAGCCCTCGACTCCGGTGAGATCCGCAGCCGGTACCAGCCGCCCGAGGTGACCTCCTACGAGGGCCTGCTGTTCCCCGACACCTACGAGATCGACGAGGACGTGGACGAGGCCGCGTTCCTGCGGCGCCTCGTGGCCGAGACCGATGCCCGGCTCGCCGCCCTCGACGTCGAGACCAAGGCCGCGGCCCTCGGGCGCAGCCCATACGAGGTCCTGGTCATCGCGTCGCTCATCGAGGAGGAGTCGCGGGTGCCCGAGGAGCGCGGGAAGGTGGCTCGCGTCATCTACAACCGCCTCGAGCAGGGCATCCCCCTCGGCATCGACGCCACCAGCCGGTACGAGGCCGAGATCAGCGGGCGCGACCGGGAGGACCTCGACTTCGACTCCGACTCGCCGTACAACACGCGCCGCGTCGCCGGCATCCCGCCCACGCCCATCGCCGCAGCCGGCCAGGCGTCGCTCGAGGGCGCGCTCAACCCGGCCGAGGGCGACTGGATCTACTACGTGCTCCAGGACGAGCAGGGGAACCACTTCTTCACCGACTCCTTCCGGGAGTTCAACCGGGCCAAGGCCGAGTGCGCCCGCCTCGGCCTCGGCTGCGGGTGACCTCGCCACCGACCGGGTCGACGCACCTGGCCGGCGTCATCGGCTGGCCCGTCCGACACTCCCGCTCGCCCGCCATCCACAACGCCGCCTACCGGGCCCTCGGCCTCGACTGGGTCTACGTCGCGCTCCCCGTGCCACCCGGCGAGGTGCCCGCCGCGCTCGGCGGCATGCGAGCGCTCGGGATCGAGGGGCTGTCGGTGACCATGCCGCACAAGGCGGCCGTGGCTGCCGAGGTCGACGTGCTCACCGCCGACGCCGCCGCCCTCGGCGCGGTGAACAGCGTGCGGCGCGACGGCGATCGCCTCGTCGGGGACAACACCGACGGCGGTGGGTTCGTCGACTCCCTCCTCGACGCCGGCGTCGACCCGGCCGGGCGGCGCTGCGTCGTGCTCGGCGCCGGTGGGGCGGCCCGGGCCGTGATCCGGGCGCTCGCCGTCGCCGGCGCCGCGCAGGTGACCGTCGTCAACCGTGATCCGGAGCGGGCCCGCACCGCCGCGCAGCTGGCCGGCGAGCGGGGCGCAACCGGCACGACCGACGACCTCGCCGGTGCCGACCTGCTGGTGCAGGCCACGCCCGTCGGCATGGGCGGCGACGCCACGCTCGCCGCCGATCCGGAGGTCCTGCCGGACGACGCCGTGGTCGCGGACCTCGTCTACCACCCGCTCGTCACGCCGCTGCTCGCCGCGGCCGCGGGTCGTGGCCTGCGCACCGTCGACGGCCTCGGGATGCTCGTGCACCAGGCCGCCCGCCAGCTGGAGGCGTGGACGGGCCTCGATGCGCCCGTCGAGGTGATGCGGGAGGCGGCGCTGGGCTGACGGCCCGGATTCCTGCTACAGGTCCGTGCCGGTCCCGCCGATGGAACGGGCGAAGCACCCGCCTGTGAAGGAGATCGTCGTGGCGCTGTCCGGGACCCTCGAGACGTTCAGCCTGCCGGATGTCCTCCGGCTGCTCTCGAGCACGAAGAAGACCGGCCTGCTGGCCCTCGACGGCGATCGGGGGCGGGGCCGCATCTGGGTGCG
This sequence comes from Acidimicrobiia bacterium, assembly GCA_046570205.1. Classification (GTDB taxonomy): domain Bacteria; phylum Actinomycetota; class Acidimicrobiia; order Acidimicrobiales; family Salinilacustritrichaceae; genus Salinilacustrithrix. The sequence goes on along the minus strand of JBKHVG010000010.1, from coordinate 52,084 downwards.
CGACGGCGACATCGTGGCCGCCGACGCCGACCGGGCGGTGAACGAGCAGATGGAGGGCGTGGCCTTCGAGCTGCTGCGGTTCGTGGATGCCACCTTCCAGTTCGACTCCGGCGCCGAGGCGCCGGCCGAGGGCGACGCCCGCGAGGTGGACGCCGTGCTGGCGGAGGCCGAGTCCCGGCTGGCCGAGTGGCGCGAGATCGAGGCCGTGGTGCCGTCGCTCGACGTGTGGGTCCGGATGGTGTCCGACATCGGCTCCGATCGCACCGTGTCCCCGGCCCAGTGGCGGATGCTCGCCCAGGTCGGCACCGGGACCTCCGGCCACCAGCTGGCCGATCGGCTCGCCCACGGCGAGTACGACGTGTGCCGTCAGCTGCGTGACCTCGTGCAGGACGGGTTGGTCGAGCTGGAGGAGGCGCCGATCGTGGAGCCCGCCCCGGTCACCCCCGCACCGGTGCTCGGCGTCGACGTCGACGCGGCATGGGACACGCCGGTCGAGCCGACGTCTGTCGAGCCCGACCTGGAGCCCGAGCCCGAGCCGGTCCCGGCCGACGCCGGCGAGTTCCTGTCGGAGCTCTCGCAGCTGAGCCCGAAGGCGGCCGCCGCCGTCGAGGCCACCTGGGGCGACCAGGGCGCCGCGGCCGAGGTCGACGAGGACCCAGCCGCCGTCGAACCGCCGACCCCGGAGGCCGAGGCCGCCCCGGCCGGTGACGACATCGACCAGAACCTGCTCCTGCGCTTCCTGTCCTCCGCGAAGGGCTGACGGGCCCAGGCGTCACGTCGGTCGCCTCGCCTGGCGGCCACCCGAACCTAGGGTGCCCCGCCGTGGACCCCGCCGCCGTCGTGCTCGCCGGGATCGCCGGCCTCCTCGTCGGCTCGATCGCCAATCGGCTCGTCGTCCGCGAGCCCGGCTACGTCGTCACCGACCCGAAGGACCTCCCCGAGGGCGCCGACGAGTCGCTGCTCGACGAGCTCGAGCCCGTCCCGACCGACCTCCCGGCCGTGCCCGTCCTCGCCGTCGTGCGGCCCGGCACCTGGTGGCGCCGCTGGTTCCCCGTCACCGAGCTGGTGATGGGCGCCGCGTTCGCCGCCACCGTCGCCGAGCTCGGCTGGACGGCTGCGACCGCCGCGATCTTGTTCCTGGTGGCGGCGCTCGTCACCCTCGCCGCGGTCGACCTGCGCGTCTACCGCATCCCCGACCGCATCAACTTCCCGTCGATGGCCATCGGGTTCGCCGGCATCGTCGTCGCCTCGGCCATCGCGGGGGATGCGGAGACCATCGTCGGCGCGGCCGTCGGCGGGTTCCTCTACGCCTCGATGCTGTTCCTCGCCCACATCATCTCGCCGCGGGGCATGGGCTGGGGCGACGTGAAGCTGGCGTGGCTCATGGGCTTCTACCTCGGCTGGCGCGGCTACGAGCCCGGCGGCGGCGCCGAGCTGCTCCTCGGACCGCTCCGGGCCGTCCTGCTCGGCGCCGCCCTCGGGTCCATCCTCGGGGTGGTCAGCGGCGGGGCCTACGCCATCGCCCGCCGGTCGACGAAGGTGGTGTTCCCGTACGGGCCGTCGCTGGCCGCGGGCTGCACGATCGCCGTCGTCTGGGGCATCCAACCCCTCTGACCTACGCTCCGGCCCGTGCTGCGCTACCTGACCGCCGGTGAATCGCACGGGGCCGCCCTCGTCGTGATCGTCGAGGGCCTCCCCGCCGGCCTGCCGATCCGGGTCGAGGAGGTGCAGGGGGAGCTGGCCCGGCGCCGCCTCGGCTACGGGCGCGGGCCACGGATGCGCTTCGAGCAGGACGAGGTCACCCTCGTCGGCGGCGTGCGCCACGGCCGCACCCTCGGATCCCCCGTGGCCATCGAGATCGCCAACACCGAGTGGACCCGCAGTGACAAGTGGCATGAGGAGATGTCGCCCGCCCCCGGGGCGACGAAGAACCCGGCCACCCAGCCCCGCCCCGGCCACGCCGACCTCGCCGGCATGCAGAAGTACGGCTTCGACGACGCCCGCGACATCCTGGAGCGGGCCTCGGCCCGGGAGACCGCGGCTCGCGTGGCCGCCGGCACGCTGGCCAAGGCGCTGCTGTCGCACCTGGGGATCTCCGTGCTGAGCCACGTCGTCCAGATGGGCCAGGCCCGGGCCACCCCGGGCGTGCGCCCCACGCCCGCCGACCTCGCGTCGGTCGACGAGGACGAGGTCCGCTGCTTCGACCCCACCGCCAGCGGGGCCATGATCGAGGAGATCAAGGCCGCGGCCAAGGACGGCGACAGCCTGGGCGGGGTGGCCGAGGTGCTGGCCTACGGCGTCCCCGTCGGCCTCGGCAGCCACGTCCACTGGGACCGCAAGATCGACGCCGCCCTGGCTCAGGCGCTCATGAGCATCCAGGCGATCAAGGGCGTGGAGATCGGCGACGGCTTCGAGGTCGCAGGCCTGCGGGGCAGCGACGCCCACGACCCGATCGGCTGGGCCCCCGACGCCCGGGGCGGCCGGGGCGACTACGTCCGCGAGGGCACCCGCGCCGGCGGCGTCGAGGGCGGCATCACCACCGGCGAGCTGCTCGTCGCCCGCGCCGCCATGAAGCCGCTCGCCTCGCTCAACAAGCCCACCCTGAAGACGGTCGACGTGCGCACCAAGGAGGAGACGGTCAGCTTCAAGGAGCGCACCGACGTCACCGCCGTCCCCGCGATGGGCGTGGTGGCCGAGACGATGGTCGCGCTCGTGCTGGCGACGGAGGCGGTGCGCAAGTTCGGCGGTGACTCCCTCGACGAGCTGGTCCGCAACCACGACGCCTACGTGCAGAACCGGTGATGCGTCCGTGATCACCGTCGAGGTCCCCGTCCCCGGCCGCTCGTACCCGGCGGTCATCGGACGCGGCGCCCGCCGTGAGCTGCCGGCACTGCTGCCGCCGGGCACGGGACGGGTGGCGGTGGTGACCCAGCGGGGCATCGGGATGACCGCCGATCCCGGCGTCGAACACCGCCTCTTCCACATCGAGTCCGGCGAGGACTCCAAGACGCTGCGCACCGTGGAGTGGCTGTGCCGCCAGTGGGCGACGTGGGGCCTCACGCGCAACGACTGCGTGGTCGCCATCGGGGGCGGGATGGTCACCGACGTGGCCGGGTTCGCTGCCGCGACGTACCACCGCGGCGTGCCGGTGGTGCACGTCGCCACCACGCTCCTCGGCATGGTCGACGCCGCCATCGGCGGCAAGACCGGGGTGAACCTGCCCGAGGGCAAGAACCTCGTCGGCGCGTTCTGGCAGCCCTCGGCGGTCGTGTGCGACCTCGAAGCCCTGGACACCCTGCCGCCCCGGGAGCTGCGCGGCGGCTACGGCGAGCTGGCCAAGTACCGGTTCCTCCCCGGCGGCGAGGACCTCGACGCCATGGAGCTCGACGAGCAGGTCGCCCAGTGCGTCCGGATCAAGGCGGCGATCGTGGCCGCCGACGAGCGGGAGGGCGGCGTGCGCGCGACGCTGAACTACGGGCACACCCTGGCCCACGCCATCGAGACCGCCGGCGGCTACGACCTGCGCCACGGCGAGGCGGTGGCCGTCGGCCTCGTGTACGCCGCGGCCCTGGCCCGCCGGCTGGGGCGGATCTCCGACGAGCGGGTCGCGCTGCACCGCGACATCGTCACCCGGTACGAGCTGCCGACCACGATCCCCGACGGCCTGGGCGACGACCAGCTCCTGTCGCTCATGGGCCGGGACAAGAAGGCGCTCACCGGCCTCACCTTCGCCCTCGACGGGGAGCACGGCGTCGAGATCGTCACCGGCGTCGACCCCGACATCGCCCGCGCCGCCCTGGGAGACGTCCGATGAGCACCGCCGCGGCGCTCGCACCCCTCGACGTGGCCGGGCGGGCGCCCCGGGTCCGCGGCGCGCTCGACGACCTCGGCTGCGACGCGGTCGTGGTGACCGACCTCGTCAACGTCCGGTGGCTGACCGGCTTCACGGGATCCGCGGGGATCCTCGTCGTGCGCCCGGACGGCCTGGTGCTCGTCACCGACGGCCGCTACCAGGAGCAGGCCGGCGACCAGCTCGCCGCCGCCGGCGTGGCCGCCGAGCTCGAGATCACCCGCGACGCGACGGCCGTGCTCGCCACGGTGCTGGACGGGGTCGGCCGGATCGGCGTCGAGGCCGACCACCTCACCTGGGACACCCAGCAGCGCTGGGCCGGCGTCCTGACCGGCACCCTCGTCCCGACCGTCGGCCTGCTCGTCGGCCTGCGGGCCGTGAAGGACGAGGGCGAGGTCGACCGGCTGCGGCTCGCCGCCCGGATGGCCGACGACGCCCTCGCCGAGGTCCGCCACCTCCTGCTCGAGCGACCGACCGAGCGGGCCTTCGCCCGGGCCCTGGAGTCGGCGATGCTCGACCACGGCGCCGACGCCCCGTCGTTCGAGACCATCGTCGCCAGCGGGCCCAACGGCGCCCGGCCCCATGCCCGCCCCACGGACCGGGTGATCGGCGGGTCCGGTGCCGGCGAGCTGGTCGTCGTCGACTTCGGTGCCCTCCACGACGGCTACCACTCCGACATGACCCGCACCTTCGTGGTGGGGGAGCCCACACCCACCCAGACCCGCATGTTCGACGTGGTCCGGGCGTCGCAGCAGGCCGGGGTGGCCGCCGTGCGGGCCGGGGCGCCGGCGGTCGCCGTCGACGAGGCCTGTCGCGCCGTCATCGACGAGGCCGGCTGGTCCGATGCCTTCGTGCACGGCACCGGCCACGGCATCGGCCTCGTGATCCATGAGGAGCCCCGCGTCAGCCCCGAGTCCACCGCGCTCCTGGCCCCGGGCCACTGCGTCACGGTCGAGCCCGGCGTCTACCTGCCCGACCACGGCGGCGTGCGGATCGAGGACTCCGTCGTCGTCACCGCCACCGGGTGCACGCACCTCACGACGTCGCCCTACGACCCCATCCCCTGACCATTTGCGCCGCCCCACCGGCGTCGGCACACCATGTCGCCATGGCGACCGTCTCCACGAACGACCTCAAGAACGGCATGTGCCTGAACCTGCCGGAGGGTCTCGTGCAGGTGCAGGACTTCCAGCACGTGAAGCCGGGCAAGGGCGGCGCGTTCGTGCGGACCACGCTGAAGAACGTCCGTACCGGCGCCAACGTGGAGAAGACGTTCCGGGCCGGTGAGAAGGTCGAGCAGGCCAAGATCGATCGCCGCGAGTACCAGTACCTGTACAACGACGGCTCCAGCTACGTCTTCATGGACCAGGAGACCTACGACCAGATCGAGGTCGCGCCGACCAGCCTCGGTGACGCCACGAACTACCTCGTCGAGCAGGCGACGGCCCAGCTGATGATGTACGGCACCGAGATCGTCGGCGTCGAGCTGCCGCCGTCGGTGGAGCTCACCGTGGCCGAGACCGAGCCCGGCCTGCAGGGCGATCGCTCGACCGGTGGCACCAAGCCGGCCACCCTCGAGACCGGCTACGTCGTGCAGGTCCCGCTGTTCATCGACACCGGCGAGAAGCTGAAGATCGACACCCGCACCGGCCAGTACCAGTCGCGCGCCTGATGGCGTCGCCCACCACTCGCCGTGAGGCGCGCGAGCGGGCCGTCGAGCTGCTGTACGAGGCCGACACCAAGTCGATCCACCCCGAGGAGGTCGTGGCCGCCCTGCCGCTGCGACCCGACGAGTACGCCCTCGAGCTGGCCTACGGCGTCGCCGACCACCAGGTCGAGATCGACCACGTCCTCGACCGCTACGCCAACCGATGGCCGGTCAAGCGGATGGCGGCGATGGACAAGATGGTCCTGCGCCTCGGCGTCCTCGAGCTGGCCACCCAGCTCGAGGTCCCGCCCGGCGTGTGCCTGTCCGAGGCGGTCGAGCTCGGCGGCCGGTACGGCAGCACCGACGACACACCGAAGTTCGTGAACGGCATCCTCGCCCGCGTCGCCGAGGAGGTCCGCGACGGCGACCGGCCGTGGATGCCGATCGAGGTGGTCGTGTTCGACATGGACGGCGTCATCCGGCACTGGACCGGTGGGGAGATCCGCACCTTCGAGGAGGCCCACGGCCTCGAGCCCGGCGCCGTCGGCGCCGTCGCCTTCTCCGAACCGCTCTTCGACGACGCCACCTGCGGCCGGATCACCGCCGAGCAGTGGGCCGCGGAGATCGGTCGCCGCCTCGCCGAGACCCACCCCAGCCTCGATGTCGACGCCGGGACCACGATGTGGCTCGCCACCGAGTGGCGGGTCGACGAGGAGGTCGTGGCCATCGCCCGCGACCTCCAGGAGGCCGGCCAGCGCACGGCCATCTTCTCCAACGCCACCACCAACCTCGAGCAGGACATGTCGACCATGGGGGTCGCCGAGCTGTTCTCGCACGTGTCGAACTCGGCACGCATCGGGCTGGCCAAGCCCGATGTCGCAGCCTTCGAGCACGTCGCCGATGCGCTCGACGTCGCACCCGAGCACCTCCTGTTCATCGACGACCGCCACGAGAACGTCGTCGGCGCCCTCGACGCCGGCTGGCACGCCGTGCAGATGCGCAGCGCGGCCGGCATCGCCGCCGTCCTGCGCCGCCTGCGGGTTCCGGGTGCTCCCGACGCCACCTGAGGGCCTGCGCCACTGGCGCCCCGACGACGCGCCCTCGCTCGAGGCGGCGTGGTCCGACCCGGACATCGCCCGCTGGAACCCGCCCCCCGCCAGCCTCGACGCCGCCGCCTGGATCGCCGGCGTGGACGACCGCTGGGCGCGCCGCCTGGCCCTCGACCTGGTGATCACGCCCGGCGTGGCCGGCGAGGTCGGCTTGACCGGCTTCACCGCGGATCCGGCCCGGGCCGAGCTCGGCGTGTGGGTGGCGGCCCGGCACCGACGGACCGGCCTGGCGAGCGGCGCGGTCCGGGCCGTCACCGCCTGGGCGCTCGACCCCGGCGGGCTCGTCCTCGACCAGCTGTGGGCCCGCACCGACCCGGCCAACAGCCCGGCCCGCGCCCTGTTCGAGGGCCTGGGCTGGGACCGGCTCGGCACCTCGGGCGGCCGGACGATCTGGTCGGCCACCGCGGCCCTGCTACGTTGACCTCCTGACCGTGAAGCGGGTCCCGTGAGGCCCGGACGGACAGGAAGGAACGCCACATGGCGGAACGCGAACGACGTCTCACACGCCCCTTCGGGGGCGTTTTCGTCGCCCGGACCCAGGTCATGGACGCCGACGACCTGCATCGGGCCACCTGGCGGATGGCGCACGAGATCGTGGAGGCCAACGGCGGTGTCGACGACGTCGTGCTCATCGGCCTCCAGACGGGCGGGGTCCCCCTCGCCGAGCGCCTCCGGGACGCCCTCCTCGAGATCGAGGGGGTGCAGGTCCCCGTCGGCAAGCTCGACGTGGCCTTCCACCGCGACGACATCGGCCTGCGGCCGGTCCTGCCCGAGGCGGTCACCGACGTGCCCTTCCACCTCGACGGCACGGTGGTGGTGCTGGTCGACGACGTCCTCTTCACCGGCCGCACCATCCGGGCCGCGCTGGACGCCATCACCTCCTTCGGCCGGCCCCGGGCCATCCAGCTGGCCGTGATGGTCGACCGGGGCCACCGCGAGCTGCCGATCCGGCCCGACTTCGTCGGCAAGAACCTGCCGACCCGTAAGGACGAAGCCGTCGACGTCCACGACGAGGGCGTCGACCTCGGCGAGGTCGTCAAGTGACCGACCTGCTGTCGATCAGCGACCTGGACCGGGGCGACATCGAGCGCCTGCTCGACCTCACCGACCACTTCGCCGAGGTCTCGGCCCGGCCCATCCCCAAGGTGCCGGCCCTGCGGGGCAAGACCGTGGTCAGCCTCTTCTACGAGGACTCCACCCGCACCCGGCTCAGCTTCGAGACGGCGGCCAAGCGGCTCTCGGCCGACACCATGAACTTCTCGGTGTCCACGTCGTCGGTGAAGAAGGGCGAGTCGCTGCGGGACACCGCCCAGACCATCGAGGCGATGGGCATCGACTGCGTCGTCGTGCGCCACAAGTCCTCGGGCGTCCCGTGGCAGCTCACCCGCTGGATCGATGCCGCCGTGGTGAACGCCGGCGACGGTTGGCACGAGCACCCGACGCAGGCCCTGCTCGACTGCTACACGATCCGCCAGCAGCGTGGCTCCCTCGACGGCATGCACATCGCCATCGTCGGCGACGTCAAGCACAGCCGCGTCGCCCGCTCCGACATCTGGGCCTTCACCAAGCTGGGCGCCACCGTCACCGTCGTCGCCCCGCCCACGCTGCTCCCGCCGGCCATCGACGCCTACCCCGTCCGGGTCAGCCACGACATCGAGGCGGTGCTGCCCACGGTCGATGCCGTCTACCTGCTGCGCATGCAGCGCGAGCGCATGACCGAGGCCCTGCTGCCCTCGCTGCGCGAGTACACGGCCACCTACGGCCTCACCCGCCGCCGGGCCGGCCTGCTGCGCGACGACGCGCTCGTCATGCACCCGGGTCCCATCAACCGCGGCGTCGAGGTGGACCCGGACGTGGCCGACGAGACCCGCTCCGTCATCATCGACCAGGTGCGCAACGGCGTGTCGGTCCGCATGGCGGTCCTGTTCCTCCTGCTCGGATCCGGATCCTCCGAGCTGCTCCCCGCCGAACCCGCCGTCCCGGAGGCTGTCTAGATGCCTGAGCCCACCCTCGTGATCAAGGGCGGCCGCCTGGTCGACGCCACCGGCGTGCGCAGCGGCGACGTGGTCGTCGGCGACGACGGCAGCATCCTGGCCGTCGGGCCCGGCCTCGATGCCCCCCGGGTGCTCGACGCCGGCGGCTGCATCGTGAGCCCCGGCTTCGTCGACGTGCACAGCCACCTGCGCGAGCCCGGCAAGGAGGAGGCCGAGACGGTCGAGACCGGCGCCCGCGCCGCCGCCGCCGGTGGGTACACGTGCATCCTGGCCATGCCGAACACCACGCCGGCCATCGACTCGGCCGCCGTGGCCCGCGAGGTCCTCGAGCTCGGTCGCACCGCCCCCTGCGACGTCCGCACCTCCGGGGCGATCACCGTGGGTCGAGCCGGGGAGCAGCTGGCACCCATCGCCGAGCTGGCCAAGATGGGCGTGCGGTTCTTCACCGACGACGGCACCGGCGTCCAGGACACCCGCCTCATGCGCCGGGCCATGGAGTACGCCTCGGCCCTCGACGTGGTGCTGGCCCAGCACTGCGAGGACGACGCCATGGCCGGCGGCGGCCACATGCACGAGGGCGAGTGGTCGAGCCGCCTCGGCATCCCCGGCCAGCCGGCCGAGGCCGAGGAGCTGATGGTCATGCGCGACATCGCGCTCGCCCGGCTCACCGGCGCCCGGGTCCACTTCCAGCACCTCTCCACGTCCGGTTCGGTCGCGATGGTGCGGGCCGCCAAGGCGGGGGGCATGGACCTGACCTGCGAGGCGACCACCCACCACTTCACGCTGACCGACGAGTGCTGCGCCACCTACGACGCCGTGTTCAAGGTGAACCCGCCGCTGCGCACCGCGACCGACGTCGCCGCGGTCAAGACCGGCCTGGCCGACGGCACCATCGACTGCATCGCCACCGACCACGCGCCGCACACGCCCGACGCCAAGGAGCAGCCCTTCGACGAGGCGCCCCCCGGCATGCTGGGTCTCGAGACCGCCCTGGCGCTGGCCCTCACCGAGCTCGAGCTCGACGTGCAGGCCGTGGTGGCGCTGCTGTCGTGGCGTCCGGCACACCTGCTGGGCGTGGAAGATCGCCACGGAGGCCCCATCATCGAAGGCCGCAGGGCCAACCTCTGCGTGTTCGACCCCGAGGAGGAGTGGACGGTGGACCCCGCCACGATGCACAGCCGCAGCCGCAACACGCCCTACGCCGGCCGGCGCCTGCGCGGGCGCGTGCGCCACACGCTGCTCGAGGGCGAAGCCGTGTTCCACAACGGGGAGGCGACCCGATGAGCGCCCCCCAGCGGATCAGGGACGCGGCGCTGGTCCTGGCCGACGGCTCCACCTTCGAGGGCGAGTGGTTCGGCGCCGAGCCCGCCGGCGGCGTGGCCACCGGTGAGGTCGTGTTCAACACCGCGCTGACCGGCTACCAGGAGATCATCACCGACCCCTCCTACGCCGGCCAGATCGTCACCTTCACCTACCCCCACATCGGCAACTACGGGGTCGCAGCCGCCGACGACGAGAGCCGCCGGCCGTTCTGTCGAGGCGTGGTCGTGCGTGACCTGGCCCGCCGGCGCAGCAGCTGGCGCAGCGACGGCGACCTGGTCGCGTTCCTCGAGCGCCACGGCGTGCCGGGCATCGGCGGCATCGACACCCGCCGGCTCACCCGCATCATCCGCGACACCGGCGCCATCCCCGGCGCCTTCGGCCCCCTCGACCTCGTCGACGAGGCCACGCTGAAGGCCACGGCGGCCGCCGAGCCCGGCACCCACGGCGTCGACCTGGTCGCGCAGGTGACCACCCAGGCGCCGTACGTGTACGAGCGGGCCGGCGGAGGTGAGCGTCCGCTCCGGGTCGCGGCCTACGACTTCGGCATCAAGGTCAGCATCCTCGAACAGCTGGGCGAGTTCGCCACCGTCCACGTGTTCCCGGCCACGGCCAGCGCCGACGAGCTGCGGGCCGTCGACCCCGACGGCATCTTCTTGTCGAACGGCCCCGGCGATCCCGAGGTCGTCGACTACGCGGCGGCCGAGATCCGGCACCTGCTGGAGGACGACACGCCGCTGTTCGGGATCTGCCTCGGCCACCAGGTCCTCGGCCTCGCCGCCGGCGCCCGCACGGTCAAGCTGCCCTTCGGCCACCACGGCGGCAACCACCCGGTGCGCGACGTCACGTCCGGTCGCATCGACATCACGAGCCAGAACCACAACTTCGCCGTCGACCCCGACAGCCTCGGCGGCATCGCCGAGATGACGCACGTGAACCTGAACGACGGCGTGTGCGAGGGCCTGCGCCTCACCGACGCCAACGCCTGGTCGGTGCAGCACCACCCCGAGGCCGGCCCCGGCCCCCACGACGCCCGCCACCTCTTCGAGGACTTCAAGACCCGGATGGAGCAGAAGTAGTGCCCAAGCGCACCGACATCGAGTCGATCATGCTGATCGGCTCCGGTCCGATCGTGATCGGGCAGGCCTGCGAGTTCGACTACTCCGGCACCCAGGCCTGCAAGGTCCTCCGCGAGGAGGGCTACCGGGTGATCCTGCAGAACTCGAACCCGGCCACGATCATGACCGACCCGGACTTCGCCGATGCGACCTACGTCGAGCCCCTCGACCTCGAGCACGCCCGGCGCATCATCGAGCAGGAGCGACCCGACGCCGTGCTGCCCACGCTCGGCGGCCAGACCGGCCTCAACCTGGCCATGGAGCTGTTCGAGGCCGGCATCATCGGCGTGCCCGGCACCCCGGAGATGATCGGGGCCAACGCCGAGGCCATCGCCACCGCCGAGGACCGCCAGCGGTTCAAGGAGGCCATGGTCGGCATCGGGCTCAAGGTGCCCTCGTCGGCCATCGCCCACACGCTGGAGGAGGCCATGGAGGTCGTCGACTCGATCGGCCTGCCCGTGGTGATCCGGCCGGCGTACATCCTCGGCGGCAAGGGAACCGGCATCGCGTCGACGCCCGCCGAGTTCGAGCGCATGGCGAAGTTCGGCCTCGAGTCCAGCCCGATCTCGGAGATCCTCATCGAGGCGTCCATCAAGGGGTGGAAGGAGTACGAGCTCGAGGTCATGCGCGACCGGGCCGACAACTGCGTGATCATCTGCTCGATCGAGAACCTGGATCCGATGGGCGTCCACACGGGCGACTCGATCACGGTGGCCCCGGCCCAGACCCTGTCCGACATCGAGTACCAGCTGATGCGCGACGCCGCCTTCGCCTGCATCCGCCGGGTGGGGGTCGAGACGGGCGGCTCGAACGTGCAGTTCGCCATCAACCCGGCTGACGGGGAGATGGTCGTGATCGAGATGAACCCGCGCGTGTCCCGCTCCAGCGCGCTGGCGTCCAAGGCCACCGGCTTCCCGATCGCCAAGATGGCGGCCAAGCTCGCCGTCGGCTACACGCTCGACGAGATCCCCAACGACATCACCAAGGCCACGCCGGCCAGCTTCGAGCCGGTCATCGACTACGTGGTCACCAAGGTCCCCCGGTGGGCGTTCGAGAAGTTCCCGGGCCAGGGCGACGTGCTCGGCACCTCCATGCAGTCCGTGGGCGAGGCCATGGCGATCGGGCGCACGTTCCCGGAGTCCATGCAGAAGGCGATGCGCTCGCTCGAGCAGGGCCGCCTCGGCCTCAACTGCGATCCCGGCGAGACGCTGCTCGACGACCTGTCCGACGACGAGCTCCTGGCCCAGGCCTCCATCGGCACGCCGGACCGGCCCTACCAGCTCGAGGCCTGCCTGCGGCGGGGGATGACGGTGGACGAGGTGGCGCAGGCCACCCAGGTCGACCCGTGGTTCCTCGACCAGATGTCCCGCATCGTGGAGGAGCGCGCCCACCTCGCCGAGGTCGGCTTCGAGGCCGTCACCACCCGCGACCTGCGCCGGGCGAAGCGGCTCGGCTTCGGCGACGCCCAGCTCGGCTACCTGTGGGGCGTGCCGGAGTCCGACGTGCGCGCCCGGCGCAAGGCCGACGGTCTCGTCCCCACCTACAAGACGGTCGACACGTGCGCGGCCGAGTTCGAGGCCAAGACGCCGTACCACTACTCGACCTGGGAGGACACCGACGAGGTCGTCGACGACGGTCGGCCCCGGGTCATCATCCTGGGCTCGGGTCCCAACCGCATCGGCCAGGGCATCGAGTTCGACTACTGCTGCGTGCACGCCAGCTTCGCCCTGCGCGACGCCGGCTACGACACCGTGATGGTGAACTGCAACCCCGAGACGGTGTCCACCGACTACGACACCTCCACCCGCCTCTACTTCGAGCCGCTCACCACCGAAGACGCCCTCAACGTGGTCGAGGCCGAGATGGCCTCCGGCAACCTGGTGGGCGTGATCGTCGGCCTCGGCGGGCAGACCCCGCTCAAGCTGGCCGGCGTCCTGCCCGAGGGGACCGTCCTCGGCACCAGCCCGGCGTCCATCGACCTGGCCGAGGACCGGGACCTGTGGAACCAGCTGTGCGACCGCCTCGACATCCCCCAGCCCGCCGGCGGCACCGCCACCGACCTCGACGGTGCCCGTGCCATCGTCGAGCGGATCGGCTACCCGGCGCTGCTGCGACCGAGCTACGTGCTCGGCGGGCGGGCCATGGAGATCGTCTACGACGACGAGGGCCTGGTGCGGGCCATGGCCGAGCTGGCCGGCTTCGGCTCGCTCGGCAAGGAGGGCGGCCTGTCCGCCGAGCGGCCCGTGCTGGTCGACCGCTTCCTCGAGGAGGCCACCGAGGTCGACGTGGACGCCATCCGCGACCGCACCGGCGAGATCGTCATCGGCGGCGTCATGGAGCACGTCGAGGAAGCCGGCGTGCACTCGGGCGACTCGGCGTGCTCGATCCCACCCCACTCGCTGGCGGACGAGACCGTGCAGGTCATCGAGGACTACACCCGGCGCCTCGCCGACGCCCTCGAGGTCGTGGGCCTGCTCAACGTGCAGTTCGCCGTGCGCCAGGGCCAGGTCTTCGTGATCGAGGCCAACCCCCGCGCCAGTCGCACCGTGCCCTTCACCGCCAAGGCCACCGGCGTGCCGCTGGTCAAGGTCGCCGCCCGGGTCATGGTGGGCGACACGTTGGCCGACCTGCGCGACGAGGGCCTGCTCACCGAGCCGGTCATCCCGAACCGCCGGGGCCAGGGTCGCCACGTCGCCGTGAAGGAGGCGGTCCTGCCCTTCAACCGGTTCCCCGACGCCGACCAGGTGCTCGGCCCCGAGATGCGCTCCACCGGTGAGGTCATGGGCATCGACCGCACGTTCGGGCTGGCCTTCGCCAAGTCGCAGGTCGCGGCGGGGGAGCGGCTGCCCGAGTCCGGCGCCGTGTTCTTCTCCCTCGCCGACCGCGACAAACCCCAGGGGGCGGTCGCCGCCCGCGGGTTCGTCGAGCTCGGCTTCGACATCGCCGCGACGGAGGGGACGGCCGCGCACTTCGAGTCCGAGGGGATCCCCGTGGCCACCCGGGTCGCCAAGCTCGGCCAGGAGGGCGCCGGAGCGACGGCCGTCGACCTGCTCGAGGCGGGCAAGATCGACCTCGTCGTCAACTGCCCCCGAGGGCGCGGCTCCCGAGCCGACGGCGACTACATCCGCTCGGCCGCGGCCACCCACCGGGTGCCGCTGCTCACCACCGCCGCCGGCGCGGTGGCCGCGGCCGAGGGCATCCGCGACCGTGCCGCCCACGCCGGTCGGGTCATGTCCCTGCAGGACTACCACGCCCGCTGACGTGGTCGACCTGACGACGACCATCGGGTCGGTGACCCTGGCGAACCCGGTGATGACCGCGTCGGGCACGGCGGGGCACGGCACGGAGCTGGGCGCCTACGTGGACCTCTCGTCCCTCGGGGCGGTGGTGGTCAAGTCCCTCGCCGCCTACGCGTGGGACGGCAACCCGGCGCTGCGCACGCACGGCACACATGGCGGGATGATCAACTCCGTCGGCCTGCAGGGCCCGGGCGTGGAGGCGTGGAGGCGGGAGCAGCTGCCCCGCCTCGTCGACGCAGGCGCCCGGGTGGTGGCATCGATCTGGGGCCGCTCCGTCGACGAGTACCGCCGCGCCGCCGAGCAGCTCGCCGGCTGCCCGAGCGAGGTCGTCGCGGTCGAGATCAACCTGTCGTGCCCCAACACCGAGGCCGGCGGCGAGCTGCTGGCCCACGACCCCGACGCCAGCGCGGCCACGGTGGAGGCGGTCGCCGCCGCCGGCCTGCCGCGCTGGGCCAAGCTCAGCCCCAACACCAGCCGGGTCGTCGAGGTCGCCGCGGCCGTGCGCTCCGCCGGCGCCGAGGCGGTCACGCTCGTGAACACGTTGCTCGGCATGGCGATCGACCCGGTGACCGGCCGGTACCGGTTGGGCTCGGCCGAGCGGGGCGGCGGCCTGTCCGGCGCGGCGATCCACCCCGTGGCCGTGCGCATCGTCCACGACGTGCACCGCGCGCTGCCCGACCTGCCCATCGTCGGCGTCGGCGGCATCGCGACCGGGGACGACGGCATCGAGATGCTGCGGGCCGGTGCCACCGCGGTGCAGGTCGGCACCGTGAGCTTCGCCGACCCCCGGGCGACCGGCCGCGTGCTCGTCGAGATGGAGCACCTCGCCGGGCGGATCGGCGTCGCCCGCACGAGCGACCTCGTCGGCGCCGTGCGTCCGCCGGACCCCCGTTGACCCAGATCAGGTCGTGACGTGTTCGGCCGGGGGGCCGAAGCGGTGGTCGTGGGCGTCGCGGATGCGATCGGCGTCGTGGGCCGTGAGGTCGGCGTGGTCCACACCGATCCGGATGAGGGCCGCCTGGCGGCGGATGGCGTCGCCGGCCGCGGACGACGGATCGTCGAGGGAGTCCCGTAGGAGCTGGAGCACCTCGAGCAGGTAGATGCACACCGTGGGCATGCCGGTGGCCGACAGGCGCACCTCGTCGAAGGCGAGGTCGATGACGTCGGCGTGCCCCTGGCGATCGGGCCGGACCAGCGTGCGGTCGCCGTCGCAGGACTCGACCGCTGCAGGTGGGTGCCAGCGCAGGAGCTCGTGCAGGACGCTGCCCAGGTGGAAGACGGCGTCCTGGGCCGTGGTCGGGTCGTTGATGCCGGGCGACAGGGCCCGCAGCGCCACGTCGGCGAGCTGGCGCACGCCGTAGGCGACGTCCTGCTCCACCGTGCGGCTGCGCCCCGTGACGACCGCGTCCCGCACCTGCCGGCACGCCTCCTCCGCGTCGTCGGGGACGGGCCAGAGCAGGCAGATCGGGGTGCCCTCGATGGCGTAGCGACCCACCTCGGTCTCCAGGCGTACCGTGCCCCCGGGCGGGGTGCAGCGGGCCACGGCGGCCACGTCGACGTACTGCACCCAGCCGGCGTCCCGGTGGGTCACGACCAGGTGGTCGGGGGGCGGCGCGGGCACGTCGCCGACGTCGCCGTCGGGTGCCGGCTCCTCGGTCCACAGCCGCCGGGCGGCCGAGGTGGCGTCGGAGGTGGCGCGCGAGAGGATCCGCGACACGTCCATCGAGTGGGCGCTGTGGTCGATGAAGGCGATGATCGCCATGATCGCGACGACGCCGAGCAGCACGGCGAGGGCGACCGAGACGTTGGGGATGACGGGGTCGCCACCCTCCTCGAGCGGCCCCCGCACCGAGCGCAGGACGACGAGGCAGTAGGTGAACGTGCCCACGACGATGCCCATGACCCGCTTGGTGAACGGATCGCGCAGCAGGCCGTGGACGACCCGAGGCGAGTACTGACTCGATGCCAGCTGGATCACCAGCAGCGAGATGGAGAACGCGATGCCGGCGAAGCTGATGGTGGCCCCGCCGATGGTCTCCAGCACGGCCCGGGCGCTGTCCACCGTGGACGTCAGACCGAAGGGGAGGTCGGCGCTCGTGTCGACCAGGTTGCGGTCGATCTCGACGCCGATCAGGCCGACCAGCAGGCCGGCCACGACGTAGAGCATCGGGACGAAGAACAGGCTCCCGCGCAGGTGCTCGGAGATCGATCGGAGCCGCATCAGCACGCCCCATGATGACCGAGCGGCACCGGCCGCCGGGGCCGGGGTGGCAGGCTGCGGCCAGGACGAGGGAGGGTGGCACGTGACCGAGCTGCAGATCGAGGCGCCCGAGGAGGTGCGGGACCGGCTCTGCCTGGCCCTCGACACCGACGACCTGGTGGAGGCCGGCCGCCGGGCGCGGGAGCTCGGGCCGTGGTTCGGCACGCTGAAGATCGGCCTCGAGCTGTTCGCCAGCGCCGGTCCGGCCGCGGTCACCACGCTCCAGGGCCTCGGCCTCGACGTGTTCGTCGACCTCAAGCTCCACGACATCCCCACCACGGTGAACAAGGCGGCGAAGGTGCTCGGCTCGCTCGGCGTGGCCTACGTGACCTTCCACGCCCACGGCGGCGTCGACATGCTCCGCGCCGGGGTCGACGGCCTCCGCGAGGGCGCGGCCTCCGCCGGCGTCCCGGCGCCACGGGCGCTGGCGGTCACGGTGCTCACGTCGGACGACACCGCGCCGCCCCACATCCTGCCCAAGCGGGTCGAGACCGCGGCCGAAGCCGGCTGCGACGGCCTGGTCTGCGCGGTGGCCGACGTGGACGAGGTCCGCACCGTCGCCCCGACACTGTTCGTGGCCACCACCGGCATCCGCACCCGGGGCGACGATCGCCACGACCAGCGTCGCACCTCCACCCCCAGCCAGGCCTTCGCCGGTGGCGCCGACCTGCTCATCCTCGGCCGCACGATCACCCACGCCGAGGCGCCCGCACTGGCCGCCGCCGCCCTCGTGGACGACGCCCTGTCGTGATCTGACCCGCCAGGGGTTCGTCTATGGTCGCGGCCATGCCCCAGCCCCCCTCTCTCACCCCGGAGCAGCGCCAGGCGGCGCTGGCCAAGGCCGCCGAGGCCCGCCGGGCCCGAGCCGAGCTGAAGGAGCGCCTGAAGATGGGTTCGCTCCTGCTCTCCGAGCTCCTCGAGCAGGCGCCGGGTGACGAGACCATCGGGAAGATGAAGGTCCTCGCCGTCCTCGAGTCGCTGCCCGGCGTCGGCAAGGTCAAGGCCCGTCGCACCATGGAGACCTTCGAGATCTCCGAGACCCGTCGTGTGCGCGGGCTCGGCGAGCAGCAGAAGCGCAAGCTGCTCGAGGAGTTCGGGTCCTGAACATCGTCGTGTCCGGCCCGGGTGGGGTCGGCAAGGGCACCATCGTCGACCAGCTGCTCAGGCGGCGCCCGGAGATCTGGCTGAGCCGCTCCTGGACCACCCGGGAGCGCCGTCCGGGTGAGGCCGAGGACGCCTACGTCTTCACCGATCGCGCCACCTTCGACGCGCACATCGAGGCCGGTGGCTTCCTCGAGTGGGTCGACTTCCTGGACTATCGCCAGGGCACGCCCGTACCCGACCCACCGCCCGGCACCGACGTGCTGCTCGAGATCGACGTGGCCGGCGCCGAGGCCATCCGGGCCGTCGACCCCGATGCCCTGCTCGTGTTCATCGACACCCCCGACCGCGACGCCCAGCGCCAGCGCCTCACCGGCCGGGGCGACAGCCCGGAGCGGATCGAGGCCCGGCTGCGCAAGGGCGACGAGGAGCGTCAGGCCGCCCGGCGGCTGCAGATGCACCACATCGTGAACGACGTCCTGCACGACGCCGTCGCCGAGCTCGAAGCGCTGATCGACGCCCACAAGCAGGGCTGACGTTTCCCGCAGCGGCGGGGCCCGCTGCTACCGTGGCTCGTTCGGCAACCCCTCGGAGGCGCACATGTCCGGTCGTCACGACACGATGATGAACCCGCGGATCGAGGACCTCCTCGATCGCGCCGATTCCAAGTTCCGTCTCGTCACGCTCGGCTCGACGCGCGCCCGCCAGATCAACGCCTACTTCAACGCCGTGGGCAGCGGCGGTCTCGGTTCCCAGGTCCCCCCGCAGGTGCCCTCGGTGGTCCGCAAGCCGCTCTCCATCGCCTTCGAGGAGATCGCCGCCGACAAGATCGTCCCGGTCTACGGCGAGGAGCTCGCCGCCCGACGCGAGGCCGAGGCGGCCGAGGCCGCCGCCCGCCTCGCCGCCGCCGAGTCCCAGGAGTAGGCCGCACACCGTCGCGGCCCGCCATGCTCGCCGGGAAGCGCATCGTCCTCGGGGTGACCGGCGGGATCGCGGCCTACAAGGCCGTCGAGGTCTGCCGCCGCCTGGTCGACGCCGGCGCCCACGTCACACCGATCATGACCGAGGGAGCCCGGCACTTCGTGGGCGAGACCACCCTGTCGACCCTGGCGTCCGAGGCCGTCCGGACGTCGTTGTGGGAGGTCGACCACGGCGCCGACGGCAGCCCGATCACCCACACGCGCCTGGGCCAGACCGCCGACCTCGTGCTGGTGGCCCCGGCCACGGCGCGGGTGATCTCCGACCTGCGCACCGGGCGCTCGGCCGACCTGCTGTCGGCCACGCTCATCGCCACCACGGCCCCCGTGCTGCTGGCCCCGGCCATGCACACCGAGATGTGGGAGCACCCGGCGGTCCGGGAGAACCTGGACGTGCTCGCCACCCGCGGCGTCCACATCGTGCCGCCCGAGGAGGGCCGCCTCGCCGGCGGCGACTCCGGCGCCGGTCGCCTCGCCGATCCGGCCACCATCGTCGAAGCGGTCGAAAAGGTCCTGTCCACCGGCGCCCCGGCCCGGGACCTCGCCGGGGTGTCCGTGCTCGTCACCGCCGGTGGCACCCGGGAGCCCATCGACCCGGTGCGCTTCATCGGCAACCGGTCGTCGGGCAAGCAGGGCATCGCCATCGCCGACGAAGCTGCCGCTCGCGGCGCCCGGGTCACGCTCGTGACCACGGTCGACCGGCCGGCGCACCCGGCGGTCGAGGTCGTCCGGGTCGACACCGCCGCCGAGATGCACGCCGAGGTGGCCGCCCGCTCGTCGTCGTCCGACGTGGTGGTCATGGCCGCTGCCGTGGCCGACTTCCGCCCCGTCGTGGTGGCCGACCGCAAGATCAAGAAGGCGGGCGGGGCCCCCCAGGTGGTCCTCGAGCCCACCGTCGACATCCTCGCCGCCCTCGGCGCCGACAAGCCCGCCGGCCAGACCCTCGTGGGCTTCGCCGCCGAGACCGACGACGTGCGGGCCAACGCTCGCTCGAAGCTGTCGGCCAAGGGCGCCGACCTCATCGTCGCCAACGACGTCTCGGCCCCGGGCGCCGGTTTCGAGCACGACACCAACGAGGTCGTGATCGTGTCCGCCGCCGGTGCCGTCGAGGTCCCCAAGGCCGACAAGCGCCAGATCGCCAGGGCGGTGCTCGACGCCGTCACCACCCTCCGCAGCCCGAGTCCAGGGAGCACGCCATGACCGCCAACTTCACCTTCACCTCCGAGTCGGTCTCGGAGGGCCATCCCGACAAGATGGCCGACCAGATCTCCGACGCCATCCTCGATGCCATCCTCGCCGAGGACCCCATGGCCCGCGTCGCCTGCGAGACCATGGTCACCACCGGCATGGCCATCGTGTCGGGCGAGATCACCACCAGCGCCTACGTCGAGATCCCCGACATCGTGCGCAAGACGATCAACGCCATCGGCTACGACCGCGAGTCCATGGGCTTCGACGGCAACACGTGCGGCGTGATGACCACCATCGACCCACAGAGCCCCGACATCGCCCAGGGCGTCGACAAGGCCTTCGAGACCCGCATCGGCGAGCGCGACGACGAGATCGACGACCAGGGCGCCGGCGACCAGGGGATGATGTTCGGCTACGCGTGCGACGAGAACGACGCGATGATGCCCACGCCGATCCACCTCGCGCACCGGCTCGCCGAGCGCCTGGCCGAGGTTCGCAAGGCGGGGATCCTCCCGTACCTGCGCCCGGACTCGAAGACCCAGGTCACCATCGACTACTGCGACGGCCGGCCCGTCTCGCTCGACACCGTGCTCATCTCCACCCAGCACGCCCCCGGCCACGACGCCGAGACCCTCATCAAGCCCGACCTGATCGAGCACGTGATCCGCCCCACGCTGCCCGAGGTGTTCGCCGACGACGACTTCCGGGTCCTCGTCAACCCCACCGGCAAGTTCGAGCTGGGCGGCCCCCACGCCGACTGCGGCCTCACCGGGCGCAAGATCATCGTCGACACCTACGGCGGCTGGGCCCGCCACGGCGGCGGCGCCTTCTCCGGCAAGGACCCGTCCAAGGTCGACCGGTCCGCGGCCTACGCCACCCGCTGGGTCGCCAAGAACCTGGTGGCCGCCGGCGTCGCGTCCCGGTGCGAGGTGCAGGTGGCCTACGCCATCGGCGTCGCCCACCCGATGTCGATCATGGTGGAGACCTTCGGCACCGAGAACGTCGACCCGGCCCGCCTCGAGCAGGTCGTCCGCGACGTCTTCGACCTCCGCCCCGGCGCCATCCTCCGTGACCTCGACCTCCGCCGGCCGATCTACCGCAAGACGGCGGCCTACGGGCACTTTGGCCGCACCGGCGCCGAGGGCGAGTTCCCGTGGGAGCAGACCAACCGGGTCGACGACGTGAAGTCGGCGCTCGGCATCTGAGCACCGACGAACCCACCCTCTTCGGCGACGACGAGCCGTCGCCGCCACCCGAGGCTGCGCCGGTACCGGCGGGCACGGTGGTGCGCGTCCTTCCCGACCAGACCGGGATCCTCAAGTCCTTCGACTACGTCGTGCCCGAGGCGTGGGCCGACCGGGTGCAGGTGGGCAGCCGGGTGCGCATCGCGCTGGGACCGCGACGGGTGGGGGCCTGGGTCACCGAGGTCGGCGTCGAGCCGCCGGCCGGCGTCGCGCTCAAGCCGGTCGCCAAGCTGTCCGGTCACGGCCCGTCGGCCGAGCTGGTCGACCTGGCCCGGTGGGCCCAGTGGCGGTGGGCGGCCAAGACGCCGGTGCCGTTCCTGCGCACGGCGTCGCCGGAGCGCAACGTCGACGTGCTGCCGACCCGCGCCTCGCGTGCGCACCCGGTCGCCGGCGTCGTCGACCCGGTCGTGGCGTCGGTGCTCGACGAGGCGCTGGCCGGCGGCCCGGCCGTCCTCCGGCTCCCCCCGACGACCGACCTGGCCGCCGTGGCCCTCGGTGCGGCGGCCCTCGGCGACGCGCTCGTCATCTGCCCGTCGCACCGCATGGCCCGCCACCTGGCGGTGCGTCTACGCCGGGCGGGGGTCCCGGTGGCCCTGCACCCCGACGAGTGGGCCCGGGCCGCCGCCGGCGGGTGCACGGTGGTCGGCACGCGGGCGTCGGCGTGGGCCCCGGTGCCCGACCTGGCCGCCGTCGTGGTGCTGGACGAGCACGACGAGGTCCACCAGGAGGAGCGCTCACCGACCTGGCACGCACGTGACGTGGTCCTCGAGCGGGCCCGGCGTCGCGGCGTCCCGTGCCTCCTGACGTCGCCCATGCCGACGCTGGAGGCACAGCGGGCCGCTCGGCTGGTGCGGGTGGACCGGGCCACCGAACGGGCCGGCTGGCCGGCGGCGATCGTGGCCGACCGCACCGAGGAGCCACCGGGCCGCAACGCGCTGTTCTCCCCCCACCTGGTCGACGTGATCCGCAGCGGCGCCCGCGTCCTGTGCGTGCTGAACCAGAAGGGCCGGGCCGCGCTGCTCGGGTGCCGCGGCTGCGGTGAGGTCGTGCGGTGCGAGGCGTGCCAGGCCGCCGTGCACCGGCCGGGGGCCGAGCTGGTCTGCCGGCGCTGCCACCGAACCCGTCCCGTCATCTGCGCCACCTGCGGCAGCGTCGACCTCAAGGCCATCCGGATGGGGGTGAGCCGGATCGTCGACGACCTGGCCGCCCTGAGCGGCGAGCGGGTCGTCGCGGTCACCGCCGAGACCCCGGCGGCCGAGGTCGACAGCGCCCGGCTCTACGTCGGCACCGAAGCGGTCCTCCACCAGGTCGGGCGGGCCGACGTCGTCGCGTTCCTTGACCTCGACCAGGAGCTGTACGCCCCCCGCTACCGGGCGGCCGAGGAGGCACTCGGGCTCATCGCCCGGGCGGCCCGGATCGTGGGTGGGCGCGCCGCCGGCGGGCGGGTGCTGCTCCAGACCCGCTCGCCCGAGCACGAGGTCTGCCGTGCCGCCCTGCTCGGGGACCCCGCTCGCGTCGCCGCCGCCGAGGACGACCGGCGGGCGCTCCTCGGCTTCCCGCCCCACGTCGCCCTCGCCGAGGTGGGCGACCAGGCTGGCGAGGCGTTCATCGCGGCCCTGGTCGGCGCCGAGCCGGAGGGCATCGAGGTGCAGGGCCCGGTCGAGGGGTCGTGGCGGGTCCGGGCCCCGGACCACGCCACCCTGTGCGACGCCCTGGCCGCCGTGCACCGGCCGCCGGGTCGGCTACGCCTGTCGGTGGACCCGCTCCGGCTCTGAGGCGCCGTTCAGCGCCGGCGGGCGGGGCGGCCGGCGTCGAGCACCTCGGTGACGGTGGCGCCGGCGACCCGGTCGCTGCCCTCGGGCGTGAGGTGCACGCCGTCGTCGAGGCGGACGCGCACCGGGGTGCCGTCGGGTCCCGGCAGGTCCGGTGTGAACGCTCCGTCGGGCGCGAGCGGACCGGACCAGTCGACGAGGCCGAGGTCGTCCCGTTCGGCCACGAGCCGCTCGTACATGGCGTTCACGGCGGCGACGTGGTCCTCGAGCGCGCCGTACCAGCCGTTGGTCTGCACCGGCGCGAAGCGGACCAGCAGCACCTGTGCACCCCTCGACCCGGCCCGGTCGACCAGGGCCCGGACCTCGTGCTCCCAGGCGACGAGGGCCTCGGGGGAGCTCGGGGCCACGGCGGCGCCGGCGGCGTCGACGTAGCGGCGCTCCGGCTCGAGGGTGTAGTTGCAGCACGCCTCGATCACCACCACGTCAGGATCCTGGGCCGCCACCCACTCCTGCACCTGGGCCGCCCAGGAACCCTGGGGGAAGAGCGGCCCCGTGCCCGGACCGCCGGCGTACGCGGTGGCGACGCCACGCGCCGCGAAGCGCAGCTGCAGGCGGTCGTAGGCCTGGCTCATCACCGAGTCGCCGACGAGCAGCACGTGGTCGACCGCCTCGACGGGCGCGGGCGGTGAGGTGGAGCTGGTGGGGGTCGAGCGCGGTGCACTGGCCGGTGTCACGCCGCTGGTCTCCGACGCGGATGCCGCCGACACGGACTGGGGCCGGGTGGGCACCGCATCGGCCCGGCGGAGCGTGTCGAGGGCGAGCAGGACGTCGTCGTCGGGGTTCGACCAGCGGCCCACGCCGGCGGCGGCGACGGCGACCACGACCACCGACGCGAAGCCGACGGCCATGCCCCGCCGGCCGATCGGTGCGCGGCGCCGGCGGATCGGCTGCTCCAGCAGGTGGAACGAGGCCGCGGTCAGCGTGGCCGTGATCGCCACCCGGGTGGCCAGCAGCACGACCCCGTCGTGGCCGAGTCCGTCGGCGTCGACCCACACGAACACCGGCCAGTGGATGAGGTACACGCCGTAGGAGACCCGGCCGAGCAGGCGCAGCGGCGCCACGGCGCACAGACCGCTGACGGCGCCGGGCACGTGCGCGGCGAGGAGGACGAGGACGACGGCGGCGGCATGGACGGCGAAGCCGCCACCGGGCAGGGCGGGGCTGGACTGCGGGACGACGGCCCACGCCACCAGGAGCCCGGCGAGGGCCAGGGCCCCGGCGCCGCTCACGAGCCGGCGATGGTGGGCGAGGCGCTCGGTGCGACCGGCGACGGCCAACGCCAGCAGGACGCCCGCCAGCAGCTCGGCGGCCCGGGCACCGGTGTCGTAGTAGGCCCGGGCGACGCCCGCGACCGAACCGGACAGGTGGACCGACCAGGCGACGGAGGCGACGAGCATCGGCACGAACGCCGCCCCCAGCACCCAGCGACGACCGCGCCCGATGCGCAGCAGCCCGACGGCCAGGAGCGGGAACGCGACGTAGAACTGCTCCTCGATGGCCAGGGACCACAGGTGCTGCAGCGGTGACGGGCCGGTGAAGAGCTCGCCGTAGGACCGCTCCTCGAGCACGAAGCGCCAGTTGGCGACGTAGCCGAGGCCGGCGACGACGTCGCCGCGCAGGTCGGCGAGCTGGCCGCTGTCGGCCAGGAACGTCGCGGCGACCACCACGCCGGCGATCACGGCCACGGCCGCCGGCAGGAGGCGGCGGAAGCGACGGGCCCAGAACCCCCGCAGCGACACGCCGCCGCAGCCTGACCACTCGACCAGGAGCAGGGACGTGATCAGGAACCCGGACAGCGTGAAGAACGCCGAGACCCCGAGGTAGCCGCCCTGCGCACCGGCGAACCCGGCGTGGTAGGCGACGACCGCGAGCACGGCGAGACCACGGAGGCCGTCGAGGGCGGGGACGTGCGCGAGCGTGGGACGGCGTTGGTGGTGCATCGGCGGGGCGTTCTCGGAGGTGGGCGGCCCCGGCGGCTGCAGGACGCAGCGGGAGAGGCTATCGGCGGTCTCGACGGTGCCTGTACCTGGCGCCGAGCGGGGCCGTGCTGGCCGCGGTGGGGGCGAGGCTCGGTGCGACCGTCCGGGGCGTCCTCCGCCGGGTGATGCGTCAGGCGACCGACGACCGGAGCAACCGGTAGCCCCGCTTCGAGGCCAGCCGCTCGGTCGGGAAGCCCTGCTCGCCGAGCCAGCGCTGCATGGAGTCGGCGCCGAGGTTCCGCCCCATCACCAGCACGGCGTGTCCCTCCGGCGTGAGGCGCGGCAGCCACAGGAGCAACAGCTCGCGGAGCGCGTCCTTGCCGATGCGGATGGGCGGGTTCGACCAGATCAGATCGAAGCGCAGGGAGGGCTCGACCTCCCCCGGGGCCAGCACCTCGATGTTGTCGCAGCCCAGCTCGGCCGCGTTGCGCCCGCACAGCTCGCGGCTGCGCTCGTTGACGTCGACGGCCACGATGCGGGCGCCGGGCCGGGCTCGGGCGAGCACCGTCGCGATGGGCCCGTAGCCGCAGCCGAGGTCGAGGAAGGTGCCCTCCCGCGGGGGGTCGGGCGCGGCGGCGAGCAGGAACGCCGTGCCGGGGTCGAGCCGGCGTGGGCTGAACGTGGCCGAGTCGGTGGCCAGCTCGAAGCGGTCGCCGTGCACGTCCACCACGACGTGGCCGGGGCGCCGGCGGGCGGTGGGCGCCTCGGCGAAGTAGTGGCCCCCGGCACCGCCTGCGACGGGCTCGGTCGGCGGCTGGTGCGGTGCGGCGGCCACGGCGGGCGACGGTAGCGTTGGCGCGGTCATGAGCGCGCCCTACACCATCCGAGTCGTCGGCGATCCGGTGCTGCGCGCCGCCGCCGCCGAGGTCACCGACATCGACGGCAAGGTCGTGAAGCTGGCCCACGACATGCTCGAGACAATGTACGAGGCCCCGGGCCTGGGCCTCGCCGCGCCCCAGATCGGCGTCGGCAAGCGCCTCTTCGTCTACGACCTCGATCCCGAGGAGCGGGCGGCACCCCAGGTGCTCGTCAACCCGCGCATCGTGGAGTCCGCCGGCGAGTGGGCCTACCAGGAGGGCTGCCTGTCCATCCCGGGGCTGTCCTTCGAGATCGTGCGGCCCAAGGTCGTGCACCTGGTCGGCCTCGACCTCGACGGCAACGAGGTCTCGATCGAGGCCGACGAGCTGACGGCCCGGTTGTTCCAGCACGAGCTCGACCACCTCGACGGCGTCCTGATGACCGAGCGCATGGACCCCGACACCAGGAAGCTGGCGCTCAAGGAGATCCGCCGCATCCGCGACCAGGTCGAGGTCGCCCCCCGGGAGACGTCCGGCTTCTTCTCGTAGCCGGGCACCGCACCGTGCGCCCGCGCTCGCTCGTGTACCTCGGCACCCCGGCCATGTCGGTGCCGCCGCTGCGCGCCCTCCACGCCGCCGGCTTCCGCATCCCCCTCGTGGTGACCAACCCGGACACGCGCCGGGGCCGCGGGAGCAGCACCGCCCCGAGCCCGGTGAAGGTCGCGGCGGCCGAGCTGGGCCTCGCCGTGTCCCACGAGGTCGACGACGTCCTCCACGCGGGTGCCGACCTCGGTGTGGTCGTGGCCTTCGGCCGGATCATCCGCCCCCACGTGCTCGACGGGCTCGACATGGTGAACCTGCACTTCTCCCTGCTGCCCCGCTGGCGTGGTGCTGCGCCGGTGGAGCGAGCGATCCTGGCCGGCGACGAGCGCACCGGCGTGGATCTGATGGTGGTCGAGGAGGGCCTGGACACGGGGGCCGTCCACGCCCGGGTCGAGCTCGCCATCGGACCGGACGAGACCGCCGCCGAGCTGCGCGCCCGGCTCGTCGCCGCCGGCACCGACCTGCTGGTCTCCTCGCTGACGGCCGGCCTGGCGGAGCCCACCCCACAGGTCGGCGAGCCGGTGTACGCGCACAAGATCGGACCCGAGGACCTGCACATCGACTGGTCCTCGCCGGCCGAGGTCATCCACCGCCAGGTGCGGGTCGGCGGAGCGTGGACCACGTGGGCCGGCGAGCGGTTCAAGCTGTGGCGCACCTCGCTGGCGCCGTCGGGTGAGGGCGTCGTGCACCCGACCGGCACCCACCCGATCGAGATGCTCGAGGTCCAGCCGGCCGGCAAGCCCCGCATGGCCGCCGGGGCGTGGGCGAACGGCGCCCGCTGGTCCGACGGCGACCGGCTCGGGACGTGACCGCCGCCCGCGGACGCCGCCCGCCGCCGGCCGACCCTGCCGGCGTGGCCGTGCGGCGGGCCGCCCTCGACGTGCTCGGCCGGATCGAGGAGGAGGGCGCCTATGCCAACCTGGCGACCAACGCCGTGCTGGGCCGCAGCGACCTCGCCGACCGCGACCGGCACTTCGTCACCGAGCTGGTCTACGGCACGACCCGGATGCGCCGGGCGTGCGAGCACCTGGTGCGCCGCCACCGCGACGGCGACATGTCGCCCCGCGTCGCCGCCGCCCTGCGCCTCGGTGCCTACCAGCTCGCCTTCGGCGGGGTGGCACCCCACGCCGCGGTGAGCACCACCGTGGGCGCCGCGCCCAAGCCGGCGCGCGGGTTGGTCAACGCCGTGCTCCGTCGCATCGCCGACGACGTCTCCGCCGGCATCACGTGGCCCGACCGCGCCACGGAGCTGTCCTACCCGGACTGGATCGTCGGCGCGCTCACCGAGCGGCTGGGGTCCGAGGCGGCGACCGACGTGCTGGCGGCGATGAACCGGGCGGCCACCACCCACGTGCGCGACGACGGCTACGTGCAGGATGCGGCCTCCCAGCGCGTGGTGGAGTCCGTCGGCGCCGGTCCGGGGCAGCTCGTCCTGGACGTCTGTGCGGCACCGGGCGGCAAGGCCACCGGTCTCGCAGCCGTTGGCGCGTCGGTCGTGGCCGCCGACCCCGCCCCGGCCCGGGCCCGCCTGATCGTGGCCAACCGCGACCGGCTGGGGCTGGCGCTGCCGGTGGTGGTGGCCGACGGCGTCGCCTCCCCGTACCGCGACGGCGCCTTCGACCGCGTGCTCGTCGATGCTCCCTGCTCCGGCCTCGGCGTCCTCCGCCGGCGCCCCGACGCCCGATGGCGCATCGGTCCCGACGCACCCGCCCGCCTGGCGGAGCTGCAGGTCCGCATCCTGCGCGACGCCGCCCGGGTGGTGGCCCCGGAGGGCGCTCTCGTCTACAGCGTGTGCACCCTCACGGAGGCCGAGAACCAGGGCGTCGTCGCCGCCGTCGGCCTCGACGGGTTCCAGCTCGAGGGCACCGAGACCCTCGTCCCCGACGACGACGCCGACGGCATGTTCGTGGCCCGCTGGCGCCGTCGCTGACCGTCTGCGCAGGTCGGACGGCATCCCAGGGGGAACCGCGCGTGCTCCGTAGGCTCGGCCGCGTGGACCAGGCCAAGATCCTCACCGTCTCCGACGGCGTCGTCGACGGAACGCGCGAGGACCGCTCGGGCGAGGCCGTCGAGGCTCACCTCCGGGCCAACGGGTTCGACGTCGTCGACCGGCTCGTCGTGGCCGACGGGATCGAGTCCGTGGCCCGTGCCCTGCGGGCCCTCGCCGACGGCTGGGCCGGTCTGCTCGTCACCAGCGGCGGCACCGGCTTCGGACCCCGCGACCTGACCCCCGAGGGCACGCGGGCGGTGCTCGACCGCGAGGCTCCGGGCCTGGCCGAGGCGATGCGCCTCGTCAGCCCGCTCGGCCGACTGAGTCGTCAGACGGCCGGCACCATCGACCAGGCCCTGGTCCTGAACCTGCCCGGCTCCACGAGCGGTTGCATCGAGTGCCTCGACGCCGTGCTCGACGTCCTGCCCCACGCGCTGGAGCTGCTGCGGGGCGACCGGCCCCACTGAGCTGGCGCTCAGATCATCCGCAGCGGGTCCTCCGGGGTGGGCTCGTCGAACAGGACGGCCTCGACGACGTGGTCGAGCATGGTCCCGGCCGGCATGCCCTTGCGGACGTGGCCGTAGACGCCCACCGGCGCCCCCCGGTCGACCTCGCGGCACCACACGGACCGGACCCGGTCGAAGATGGCGTTCGGCGCCTCCGGGTGGGCGGCCACGGCCAGCAGCAGCGGCACGCCATCGGGGGACAGGCTCACCCGGTCCTGGTCCCGTCGCACCGAGGCGGCGCAGCGGGCCAGTGCGACGCGGTGGTCGGTGCGCAGCACGTGGTCCCACGTGGTCGCGTCCGAGGCAGAGGGCACGAGGTCGAGGGCCAGCACGGCGTCGCCGCTGAGCAGCCCCTCGGCGGCGCCCCGGAACGACGACCACGGCTCCAGCCCGCTCAGGCTGAGCGCGATCGGCGGGTCGAGCGCCGGCACGGGGCGGGCCACCGGCCGCCGCAGGTCCTGGCGCAGCGCGCCGCCGTGGGCCAGATCGCCGAGCACCACCTCGAGCGCGGGGAAGTCCGGCTTCTCGATCACGGCCGCCGCCCCGGCCGCGAGCAGCGCATCGTGGTCGGCCACGTGGGACGAGAAGACCACGACCTTGGTGTCCGGTCGCTGGGCCACCAGCTGGTGGAGCAGCTCCTCGCCCCGGCCGTCGCGCAGGGCGAGGTCGAGCACGACCACGTCGGCCAGCACCCGGTCGATCACCGCGAGCGCCTCGGACGGGCTCTCGGCCTCGGCGCAGACCTCGTAGCCGATGGGACCGATGACGCGCGTCAGCACGCACCGCAGCAGTGGATCGTCGTCGCACACGACGGCGGACCTCGACATGAACCTCCCTCGCAGTCGCGGCCGGTGACCCGGCAGAAACCTGTGCGGCCCAGTCTGGCGACGTCGCCTCCGCCGACGGGGGATGGGCGGCTGCGGAGGCCGCTTGTACGCTCGCCCGGTGGACGCGGCGACCGACGACGGCTGGATGCAGGCGGCCGTCACCGCGGCCGCCGGCGTTCGGGCCACGGCCCACCCCAACCCGTGGGTCGGCTGCACGATCGTCGCCGACGGGGAGCTCGTCGCCACCGGCGCCACCCAGCCGCCGGGCCAGGCCCACGCCGAGGTCGAGGCGCTGCGCGCCGCCGGCGACCGGGCCCGCGGTGCCACCGCGTACGTCACGCTCGAGCCGTGCAGCCACACCGGCCGCACCGGTCCCTGCGTCGATGCGCTGCTCGACGCCGGCGTGGCTCGCGTCGTCGTGGCCGTGACGGACCCGGATCCCCGGGTCGGCGGCGCCGGCGTCCAGCGCCTCCGCGACGCCGGGGTCGCCGTCGACGTCGGCTGCGGCGCCGAGGCGGTGGGGGCCCAGCTCGCGCCGTACCTGCACCAACGCCGGACCGGGCGGCCCTACGTCGTGCTCAAGCTGGCGGCGACCCTCGACGGCCGGACGGCCGCGCCGGACCGCACCAGCCAGTGGATCACCGGACCGGTCGCGCGGGCCGACGCCCACCGACTCCGCGCCGAGAGCGACAGCGTCGTGGTGGGTGCCGGGACCGTGCGCGACGACGACCCCACCCTCACCGCCCGCGACGCCGACGGTCCCGACCCCGAGCGCGTGGTGCTCGGCCGCGCCCCGGAGGGTGCCCGGGTCCACCCGTGCACCGAGTGGGACGGCCGGGTCGAGGACCTCCTCGACGAGCTCGGCCGCCGGGGCCACGTCCAGACCCTGTTCGAGGGTGGGGCCACGGTGGCGGGCTCGCTGCACCGGACCCGGCTCGTCGACCGCTACGTGGTGTACCTCGCACCCGCCCTGCTCGGTGGCGACGACGCCCCCGGGCTGTTCCGCGGTGCGGGAGCGGCCACCATCGCGGAGGCCTGGCGGGGCCGCATCGACGCCGTCACCCAGCTCGGTGCCGACCTGCGCATCGACCTGCTACCCACCACCGAAGGGACCCCGTAGATGTTCACCGGGATCGTGGAGGAGCTCGGCGAGATCCGCTCCTTCGAAGGCGCCACGCTGCGCATCAGCGCCGAGACCGTGCTGGAGGACGCCTCCATCGGCGACTCGATCGCCGTCAACGGCTGCTGCCTCACCGTCACGGCGATGGGACGCGACGGGGCCGGCGGGTGGTGGGAGGCCGACGTCTCCCACGAGACCCTGCGTCGCACCAACCTCGGCGACAGCGGACCGGGCACCGTCGTCAACCTCGAGCGCCCGGTACGGGCCCAGGACCGCCTCGGCGGCCACATCGTGCAGGGTCACGTGGACGCCGTCGGCGAGATCGTCGAGGCCGTGCCCGACCTCCGGGTGCGGGTGCCCCTCGACCTGCTGCGCTACCTCGTGGTCAAGGGCTCGGTCACGGTCGACGGGGTCAGCCTCACGGTGGTCGACGTCCTCGACGACGGGTTCACCGTGGCGGTCATCCCGCACACCGCCGAGGTCACCACGCTCGGCCGCAAGGGACCGGGCGACGCGGTGAACCTCGAGGTCGACGTGACGGTGAAGTACGTCGAGCGCCTGCTCGAGTGGCACCGCGACGTGGGCGGCTGACCCAGCGGCCGGTTGGGTAGCCGCCGAGGACCCCCGGGTACGCTCGTCGCACCCCTGGAAGGAGAGCAATGCCCTTCGCACGCATCGAAGACGCCGTCGCAGCCATCGGTCGAGGTGAGATCGTCGTGGTCGTCGACGACGAGGACCGCGAGAACGAGGGCGACCTCATCATGGCGGCCGAGTACGCCACCCCCGAGGCCATCGCCTTCTTCCTCCACCACACCTCCGGCTACATCTGCGCCCCGGTCACCGAGCAGCGGGCCCGCGAGCTCGAGCTCGACCTCATGGTCCGGGAGAACACCGAATCGATGCGCACGGCCTTCACCGTGTCCGTCGACGTCCGCCAGGGCACCAGCACCGGCATCTCCGCCCACGACCGCGCCGCCACCATCCAAGCCCTGGTCGACCCCACCACCCGGCCGCTCGACCTGGCCCGTCCGGGCCACATCAACCCGCTGATCGCCCGAGAGGGCGGCGTGCTGAAGCGGGCCGGCCACACCGAGGCCGCCGTCGACCTGGCCCGCATGGCCGGCCTCTACCCGGCCGGCGTGCTGTGCGAGATCGTGGACGAGAACAAGATGGACATGGCCCGCGTCCCCGAGCTCGAGCGGTTCGCGGAGAAGCACGGCCTGCTGCTGATCTCCATCGCCGACATGATCCGCTACCGGCGCAAGACCGAGAAGCTGGTCAAGCGGGTGGCCGAGGCCCGCATCCCCACCGAGTGGGGGGACTTCACCTGCTACGTCTACGAGTCCACGCTCGACGGCGAGGAGCACGTCGCCCTGGTGCGGGGCAACGTCAGCGGCGAGGACGACGTCCTCGTGCGGGTCCACAGCGAGTGCCTCACCGGCGACGCGTTCGGATCGCTGCGCTGCGACTGCGGCCCCCAGCTCCACAAGGCCATGGCGCAGATCGCGGCCGAGGACCAGGGCGTGGTCGTCTACCTACGCGGCCACGAGGGCCGGGGCATCGGCATCGGCCACAAGATCCGGGCGTACTCGCTCCAGGAGCAGGGCCAGGACACCGTCGACGCCAACACCTCGCTCGGCCTGCCGATCGACTCCCGGGAGTACGGCATCGGCGCCCAGATGCTGGTGGACCTCGGCGTCACCACCATGCGGATCCTCACCAACAACCCGTCCAAGCGGGGCGGCCTCGAGGGCTTCGGGCTCACCATCACCGAGCGGGTGCCGATCGAGTCGGTGCCGAACCCGGAGAACATCAAGTACCTGCGCACCAAGCGTGAGCGGATGGGGCACCTCCTCGAGGGCCTCGACGACGTCCTGTAGCCATGGCCAGCGGCGACGACCGGGCTGCGGTGCCCGCCGAGCTCGACGGCGTCGGGCTGCGCATCGGGCTCGTCCGCTCGCGGTGGGTGTCGGACATCGTCGACCGGCTCTGCACCGGCGTCGAGCGCGGCCTGCTGCACCTGGGCATCCCCTTCGACGACATCGTCATGGAGACCGTCCCGGGCTCGTTCGAGATTCCCATGGCGTGTCGCATCCTCGCCCGCTCCGGCGAGGTCGATGCCATCGTCGCGATCGGCGCGGTGATCCGGGGCGAGACCACGCACTACGAGCTCGTGTCGGAGGGCGCCGCCAACGGCATCCAGCAGGTGCAGCTCGAGACGGGCATCCCCATCGCCTTCGGCCTGGTCACGGTCGAGAACATGGACCAGGCGCTGGCCCGCTCGGAGGGCCCCGGCGGCCACAACGTGGGCGAGGAAGCCGCGCTGGTCGCCGTGGAGATGGCCCGCCTCGCCCAGCGCCACCCGAACTGACGCAGGCCACGAACCGATTCGGCCGGGTCCCCGGCGCACCCGTACCGTGGCCGGCGTGCTGAAGCTGGTGCTGCCCAAGGGATCGCTCGAGAAGGCCACGATGGAGCTGTTCGCCGATGCGGACCTGCACGTGAACCGGTCGAGCAGCGTCGACTACAAGGCCACCGTCGACGACCCCCGGATCGACGAGGTCCGGATCCTGCGGCCCCAGGAGATCCCGAGCTACCTCTCCGAGGGCCTGTTCGACCTCGGCATCGCCGGCCGGGACTGGGTCGAGGAGACCAGCGCCGACGTCGTGAGCCTGGGCCAGCTGCAGTACTCCAAGGCCACGTCGAACCCGGTGCGCATCGTCGTCGCCGTCCCGCAGGACTCGCCGGTGCAGTCGGTCGCCGACCTGCCCCAGGGCGTCCGGGTGTCGAGCGAGTACCCCCGCCTCACCGAGCGGTTCTTCGCCGAGAAGGGGATCGAGGCCGACATCCGCCTGTCCTACGGCGCTACCGAGGCCAAGGTCCCCGACATCGTCGACTGCGTCGTCGACATCACCGAGACCGGTCGGGCCCTGCGCGCCGCCGGCCTCAAGATCGTCGACACGATCCTCACCAGCTACACCGAGCTGCTCGCCAACCCGGCCAGCCACGCCGACCCCGACAAGGCCCACGCCATGGGCCAGCTCCTCACGCTGCTGAACGGCTCGCTGGAGGCGCGGGGCAAGGTCCTCGTGAAGCTCAACGTGAGCGGCGCCGACCTCGACAAGGTCATCGACATCATCCCGTCGATGAAGGCGCCCACCGTGAACGAGCTCTACGGCGGCGGTGGCTACGCCGTCGAGACCGTCGTGCCCAAGAACCAGATCAACCGCCTCATCCCCGCCCTGGTCGACGCCGGCGCCAGCGACATCCTCGAGCTCCCCCTCTCCAAGATCGTGCACTGATGCCGACGGGCACCTTCGGCACCCGCACCGGGACGGTCACGGCCTTCGACGAGGACCGGGGACTGGGGGAGATCACCACCGACCGCGGCGACGTCCACCCGTTCCACTGCACCGGCATCGCCGACGGCAGCCGGACCATCGAGGTCGGCACGCCCGTCCGCTTCGGGATCATCCCCGGACGCCTCGGCCGCTGGGAGGCCTGGGACCTGGAGAAGCTCGCTTCGACCTAGCCGGTGGAGGACGACAGCCAGTCGTCGCCGGCGTCGAGCAGCGCCTCGAACTGCTCCACCGGGACGGCGCGGGCGAAGTGGAAGCCCTGGGCCACGTCGCACTCCAGCTCCCGCAGCTCGATGAGGTGGTGGGCGGTCTCGACGCCCTCGGCGAGCGTGGTCATCCGCAGCGCCTTGCCCATCTGGATCACGGCCTGGACGATGGCGGAGTCCTCCGGGTCGTGCCCCAGTCCGCTCACGAAGCTCTGGTCCACCTTCAAGATGTCGACCGGGAACCGGCGCAGGTACGACAGCGACGAGTAGCCGGTGCCGAAGTCGTCGATGGCGAGGTGCACGCCGAGGGCCTTGAGCTGCTCGAGCCGGGCGATGGTCTCCTCGGCATCGTCGAGCAGCACGCTCTCGGTGATCTCGAGGCACACGTCGGCCGGCCGGGCACCCGTGTCGGCGAGCAGCTCGGCGACCTTGTCGACGAAGTCGGCGGCCACGAACTGCTTGGCCGAGATGTTCACGGCGATGATCAGCGGGTTCCGGTCGGTGAAGCGCTCGGACCAGCGGGCGCACTGGGCCAGGGCCTCGCGCAGCACCCAGTCGCCGATCTCGAGGATGAGGTTGGTCGCCTCCGCGATGGGGATGAACTCGTTGGGCGGGACCAGGCCCCACTGCGGGTGGCGCCAGCGCAGCAGTGCCTCGGCACCGACGATCTCGTTGGTCCGCAGCAGCACCTCGGGCTGGTAGTGCAGCACCAGCTCGCCGCGCTCGGCCGCGCCCCACAGCTCGTCCTCCAGCTCGGCCCGCCGCAGCGCCCGTGCCCGCAGCTCCTCGTCGAAGAGGCGGATGCTGCCCCCGCCGGTGTTCTTGGCCAGCTGCGCAGCGGCATCCGCGTGGCGGATCAGCTCGTCGGTGGTCATGGTGCCCGGCACGCCGATGGCGACCCCGCACGAGGCGGTCATGAAGACGACGTGCTCGCCGACGCTGAAGGGATCCCGGAACGACTCGGCGATCTCGGCCGCCACGGCGAGCGCCTCGGCCTCGTCGGCCACGTGCTCGCACAGGACGACGAAGTCCTCGTCGCCCCAGCGGTGCACGCTCTGGTCGGTGCCGAGGTGCTCGGGGAAGCGGCCGGCGATGGCCTTGAGGAGGACATCGCCCGCGGTCTGCTCGAACCGGTTGATCTTCTCCTTGAACCGGTCCGGCGTCACGAACAGCACGGCCACCGGGCTGGCGTGGTCGCTGACCCGGCGCAGCAGCAGGTCCAGGCGGTCCAGGAACAGCGACCGGTGGGACAGCCCCGTGAGGGGGTCGTAGAACGCCCGCTGGCGCAGGCTCCGGATCACGTCGCGATCGGTGGTGGTGTCCTTGGCGACCCAGCCGAACCCCGGGGTGCCGTCGTCGAGGGTGAGCGGGCAGATGGTCGAGCGGGTGGGGAACTCGCCCGTGATCGGCGACGCCATCGACATCGAGCCGGTCCACGTGTCGCCCGCCCGGACCGCGGAGACCACGTTGGCGAAGCGCTCGCGGTCGCCGCTGCCCGGCAGGTCACCGAGGCGGACCGTGACCGGGCCATCCGAGTCGAGGCGCAGCAGGCGTCGACCGGTGCGGTTGAGGAACAGGCAGCGCCCGTCCGCATCGAACACGGCGACGAGGTCGTTGAGGTGGTCGGCCAGGGTCACCTGCGCCGTCCGGGTCTCCACGTCGGCCACGTCGCACCTCCCCTCGTCGCCCTCGCTGAGGCGCCAACCTATCCCTCCCCACGCTCCGTGCTGGTGTCCGGAGCGCTGACGCGATCGGCGAGCTGCACGAAGGCCATCTGGAGCTGGGGGAGCGCAGAACGCAGCTGGGTGCCGAGGTCGCCGAGACGGCCCTCGAGGCCGTCGACGAGCGCGGCCAGCGCATCGATGGCGAGGCGGGCGTCGGCCAGCCGGGGCTCGGGCTGGGACAGGTGGAGCACGGCCAGCTCGTAGAGGCCCATGGCGTGCTCGGCCACGATCTGCTCGGCCGGTGCCTCCAGCAGGAAGCGCTGGAGCTCGGCCGCCTGGCCCTCCAGGTCGGCCTCGGTGGGCGGGCCGGCGTCTCGTTCGACGGGGATCTCGCCCCCGGGTGTCCACAGCGACGACACGGGCATCTCCTTGCTCCGCCGTAGGCGGCGATCGGCTCGGGCTGGGACCGTCGATCCTGGCGCACTTGCCCATCCGATGCCATCTCCCGGTACATTGGGGGCACAACTGATCGAGCAAGTGGGGCCCGCCCCCCACCCGGCCACCTGCTGGTGCGCCCGGGTCGTGGAACACCCCCGTCGCCTCCGGGCGCCGGCGCCAGGTGTGGCGGACGTCTTTCGACGTCCGCTCCCGCGTGTGGGGGTACCGCTTCCGGGCAATGGTCCCGCTTTCTCGTGATTCGAACGAAGTTCCGAACCACAGGAGGAACGGACACTTGACGAGGAGTGATGGGCGATAGCTGCTGACGAGCCCCGCATCAACGACCGCATCCGCGCCCGCGAGGTCCGCCTCGTGGGTGCTGACGGTGAGCAGATCGGGATCAAGCCCCTGCCCGAGGCGCTGGCCATCGCCCGCAGCCAAGACCTCGACCTGGTCGAGGTGGCGGACAAGGCCAACCCACCCGTGTGTCGCATCATGGACTACGGGAAGTACAAGTACGAAGCTGCGCAACGGGCCAAGGAATCTCGTCGCAAGAGCTCCAGTGCTTCGATCAAGGAGATGAAGTACCGGCCCAAGATCGGCCCGGGCGACTTCGAGACCAAGACCAAGAAGGTGATCCACTTCCTCGAGGAGGGTCACAAGGTCAAGATCACGCTCATGTTCCGAGGCCGGGAGATGACCCACCCGGAGCTGGGGCGCAAGATCCTCGACCGCGTGGTCGAGGCCACGGCCCAGGCCGGACGGGTGGAGACCATCGCCCGCCAGGAGGGTCGCCAGATGACCATGGTCCTCGGACCGGACA
This sequence comes from Acidimicrobiia bacterium, assembly GCA_046570205.1. GTDB lineage: Bacteria > Actinomycetota > Acidimicrobiia > Acidimicrobiales > Salinilacustritrichaceae > Salinilacustrithrix. The sequence goes on along the minus strand of JBKHVG010000010.1, from coordinate 14,829 downwards.
AGAAGGCCCAGGCCGCCGCCAAGGCAGCGGTCAAGGAGGCCGAAGCGGAGGCCGCGGCCGACGCCGAGGCCGAAGCCCCCAGCGAGACGTCCGACTGAAGCCGGGCGGCCCCCGCCCACCAGACGCACGTCGAAGACGAAGGAAGAGCCATGCCCAAGATGAAGACCCACCGCACGTCGGCCAAGCGGTTCAAGATCACCGGCAGCGGCAAGGTCAGCCGCCGCCAGGCCAACCGCCACCACGGCAACGAGCGCTTCACCTCGAAGCGCCTGCGCCGCCTCAAGGGCGACGAGCTCGTGAGCCAGGCCGACGAGAAGCGCATCAAGCGCATGCTCGGCCAGTAACCAGCCCGGAACACCTGAGAGGAGATCGACATGGCACGTGTCAAGCGCGGCGTCCACAGCAAGAAGCGTCGCAAGCAGGTACTCGGCCGGGCGAAGGGCTACTACGGCAACAAGAGCCGTACCTTCCGCTCGGCGAACGAGCAGGTCATGCACTCGATGGACTACGCGTTCCGCGACCGTCGGGCCCGCAAGGGGGAGATGCGCAAGCTCTGGATCCAGCGCATCAATGCCGGCTGCCGCATCCACGGCACCACCTACTCGCGCTTCGTCGCCGGGCTGCGTGAAGCCGGGGTCGAGGTCGACCGCAAGCACCTGGCCGATCTGGCTGTCCGCGACGACGCCGCCTTCGGCGCCCTCGTGGCCGTGGCCGACCAGGCCCTCGGTGCCGCCCAGTCCGAGGGCGCAGCCTGAAGACGGGTCCGTGACGGACCTGCTCGGCCCCCGGTCGAGCGCACTCCAGCACCTACGGCGCCTCTCGGGGCGCCGTAGGGCGCGTCTGGAGGCTGGTCAGTTCGTGATCGACGGGCCGACCCTCGTGACCGAGGCGCTGGCCGCCGGGGTCGACGTCGTCGAGGTGTACGCCGAGCCCGACGCCCCCGCCGAGGTGCTGGATGCCGCCGCGGGAGCCGGTGTCCCGGTGCGCCTCGTCGAGGCCGGCTCGCTGGCCAAGGCGACCTCCCCGGTCACGCCCCAGCCCGTCGCCGCGCTCGCCGGGCTGCCCGCCGATCCGCCGCCGGCGGTGCTGGCCGGTGTGGTCCTGGTGCTGGTCGGCGTGGCCGACCCCGGCAACGCCGGGACGCTGCTCCGCGCCGCCGAGGCGAGCGGGGCCTCGGCGGTAGTGTCGTGCGCCGATGCGGTCGACCTGTGGAACCCCAAGTGCGTCCGGGCGTCCGCCGGTTCGCTGTTCCGGGTGCCGGTCGTGCGAGCGGGGAGCGTCGAGGACGCCCTGGCCCGCCTGCGAGACGCCGGCATGACGCTGGTGGCCACCACGCTGGACGACGCCGTCGACCTCGACGACGCAGACCTCACCGGATCCGTGGCCGTGCTCCTCGGCAACGAGGCCCACGGCCTGCCTGCCGAGGTGGTCGCCGCCGCCGACGTCACCGTGCGCATCCCGATGGCCGGCCGGGTCGAGTCGCTCAACGTGGCCATGACCGGCACCGTCGTGGCCTTCGAGGCGGCCCGACAACGTCGGGCGGGGGCGGGCGGGTGACCAGCGAGCTGTCGGCGGTGTGGGACCTGCTGCCCGACGCCGTCCTCGCCGTGGACACGGCCGGCGCCCTCGTGGGCGGCAACGCCGCCGCCGGCCGGCTCCTCGGGCCGCTCGACGGTCGCATCGGGTCCCCGGCGCTCACCTCCCTCGACGTGCGCGACCCGATGGGCGAACCGCTCGACGACGGGTGGCCCGCTGCGGGCCAGGAGGTGGAGGTCCTCCTTACCGACGCCGACGGAGGCGACGTGGCCGCCACCATCACCTGCGCCCGTTCGGGCGACGGCGTCGTCGTCTCGGCCCGCCCGGTGGGCGATCGGTCGGGGATCGCCATCATCTCCACCGTCTCCCACGAGCTGCGGTCGCCGCTCACGTCGGTGAAGGGCTACGTGTCGCTGCTGCTCAACCGCTGGGACCGCATCGAGGACGACAAGAAGCGCGAGATGCTGGCCCAGGTCCACCACGACGCCGACCGGGTCACCCGCCTGGTCACCGAGCTCCTCGACATCAGCCGGCTGGAGACCGGTCGGCTGGTGCTGCGCCGGCAGCTGGTCGACGTGGCGACGCTGGCGGCCTCCGTGGTCGACAAGGTCCGGCTCACCTACGCCGACCTGGACTGCGACGTGCGGGTGCCCGCCGAGGTTCCCGAGGTCTACGCCGACCCCGACAAGCTCGAGCAGGTCCTCACCAACCTGGTCGAGAACGCTGCCAAGTACGGCAGCCTGCGGGGCATGGTGGTGACCGGTGCCGTCGAGGGCGGTTTCGTCCGGGTGTCGGTGGCGGACACCGGGGGCGGGATCCCGCCCGAGGACCTGCCGCGCGTGTTCACCAAGTTCTTCCGCCGCGACCACGGCCGCCCCACGGGCACCGGCCTCGGGTTGTGGATCAGCCGGGGCCTGGTCGAGGCCCACGGCGGCGAGCTCACCGCCACGTCGGAGCCCGGCCAGGGCGCGACCTTCACCTTCACGCTCCCGACCGACGCGTTCGAGCAGCTGCACGGCGGGGTCTGAGCTCCCTCAGCGCGGGCGGTCGGCGCCCACGCCGTGCCAGTCCACCGTGTCGTGCTCACCGCGTCCGGATCCGGTGAAGAGGCAGAACGGTCGACCGTCCGGATCCAGCAGCACGCGGACACCTTGCTGGGGCTGGTGGTCGGCGATGGTGGCGCCGAGGTCGACGGAGTGGCGTACAGCACCGTCGAGGTCGTCGGTGGCGATGTCGAGGTGGGCCATCGCCTGCTGCTCGCCCTCGACGGGCGGCCACACCGGCCGACGGAAGTGCTCGTCGTGGTGGAACGAGAGGCCGGGACCGCCGGCCGGCGGCCGCAGCCGCATCCAGCCGGCTGAGTGATCGACGCGGTCCCAGCCCAGCAACCGCTCGTAGCAGCCGGCGAGGCGCGTCACATCGGGCGTGGACAGGGTCGTTGCCGACACGCGCAGGTTGCATCCTCCTCGGGACACGGTCCGATGCTCGCGCGCCGGGACGGCGGCGCGCCGGTGACCCGACCGGGGGACAGGTCGGGTCAGCCGGGGCTGGCGGCGCGCGTGGTTCAGGGTGGATCGCCGCGCGTGCTGGCGACCGGGGTCGGTCGACCGGTCCATCGCGTCCCGTGCGCATCGATGGCCACCCACCTGTCCTCCTCGACCAAGAGGCGCCAGCCGTGGTGGTGGAGCAGGCGGTGGTGGAAGCGGCAGAGCATCGCGGCGTTGCCGGTGTGCGTCGGCCCGCCGCAGCTGCGGTGGTGGAGGTGGTGGATGTCGCAGTGCCTGGGCGGTCGGCCGCAACCGGGGAAGACGCAGCCGGCGTCCCGGGCGGCGATGGCCCGACGCTGCTTGCGGGACCACTGCTCGGCGGCGTCGTTGGCGTCGAGCAGGGTGCCCTTCCCGTCGAAGAGCACGGCGGTAAGCGCCGAGTCGCACAGCAGCTGCTCGGCGGCGGCCCGTGTCAGGTTCCAGCCGTCGCCGCGCAGCACCAGCTCCTCCAGGTCGTCGGCAGTGCGCAGGTCGGCGAGGGTGCGCAGGTCGATGTGGACGTTGACGCACGCTCCTGAGCGCGAGCGGGTGCGTCGCCGGGCTCGGCGACGACGGTGGGCCTCGGCCTTGCGCAGCCGTCGGCGCAGCAGGACGAGTGGATCGACCTGGTCGTCGGCGGCGAGCTGCTCGTCGAGATCGTCGGTGGGCCAGAAGCCGTCGAAGGTGTCCGCCGCCTCGACGTCCTCCCACGCGCTGTCGTCGCCCTCCCAGTCGTCTGCTCCCGTGGCGCCAAAGCGGGTGCTGTCCGGATCGAGGCTGGCGCGGCACAGGTCGTCAAGGGCGTCCGCCCGCCGCTCGCCGAGCGAGCGCTGGTAGGGCGCGTCCTGCGGGTCGGGGTCGTCGGTCCAGGCATCCAGGGCGGTGGCGACGTTGAGGAACGCGTTGGGGGAGAGGTCGCCGTGGATCTCGCCGCCACCGAACAGCCGCTGGCTCAGGACCACCGAATGGGCCGGGATCCGGCGGACGTCGCGCTCCTGATCGACGAGCGATGCCCAGTGGCGCACGGCGCCGGCCCAGTCGGCGTCCTCGCACCCTCGCTCGGCGAGCCGCAGGAACGCAGGCAGCGAGTCGGCGAGCCACGGCTCCCGCTCCGGGTTCGCCGCACTCCCCAGGACGTGAGCCCGTGCCACGGAGACGGCACCGGAGCGGACCGCGTCGCCGAGCTCCGGGTGCCGGTGGCAGATCCCGGCGAGACGCGCCAGCCGATGGGCATCGACCTCCGAGCAGCCGGTGTACGTGAGCAGCCACCGCTTGGCGGAGGTCGCTCCGGCGGCCAGCCAGGCCGAGGTGGGCCACAGCTCGACGAGCTCGGCCACCAGCTGCCGCTGGGCGGCCTCCGTCGCGCATGCGGCGGCGGCTACTCGGTCCAGCCGAGCCCGCGCCGCCGACGCGGCGTCCTCGCTGCGGGAGTACGTGGCCGATCCGGTCATGGGACGAATCGTACGAAGGGGGTCTGACAGGAACTCCTCGCCGACGGGGGACGTCGGTACCCGGCCATCGCGTCCTGCTGGGGTCCGACGGCGCCGGGGGATCCGCGGCGCGAAGCCCTTTGCCAGCCGCCGCCCCGTTCGGGCAGGGTTCCCGGACCATGATCGACGATCTCGCCCGCATCGCCGACGAGGCCCGCGCCCGCATCGCCGAGGCCACCACGGTGGAGGCCCTCGACGAGGTCGTCCGCTCCACGCTGGGCAAGAAGGGGTCGCTCAAGGGCTTCAAGCGCGAGCTCGGGCGCCTCGATCCCGACGAGCGCAGGTCCGTCGGCCAGGCCGTCAACGATGCCATCGACGAGCTCCAGGCCGCAGCCGACGACCGGCGGCGCGACCTCGAACGGGGGGAGCGGGTCGAGCGCCTCCAGGCCGATCGCCTCGACCTGACCGAGGTCATGGCCGGCTCGCGCGCCGGGCACCTGCACCTGGTGACCCAGGCGATCATGGAGCTCGAGGACGTCTTCGTCGGCCTCGGCTTCACCGTGGCCGAGGGCCCCGAGGTCGAGACCGACTTCTACAACTTCGAGGCGCTCAACTTCCCCGAGGGCCACCCGGCCCGGGACATGTACGACACGCTCTACGTCGACTTCGGCGAGCCCGGCCGCACGCTGCTGCGCACCCACACCTCTCCGGTCCAGGTGCGGGTCATGCAGGAGCAGCCTCCGCCCATCTACTCGGTGATGCCGGGCCGCACGTTCCGCCAGGACACCGCGGATGCGACCCACCTGCCGGTGTTCCACCAGATCGAGGGCCTGGTCGTCGACCGCGGCATCACGCTCACCGATCTGGCCGGGACGATCGACCGGTTCACCAAGGCGTACTTCGGCGGCGACTTCTCGTCCCGGCTCCGCCCGGCCTACTTCCCCTTCACCGAGCCGTCGGCCGAGTTCGACATCATCCGCCCCGACGGCACGTTCCTCGAGCTCGGGGGGTGCGGCATGGTCCATCCGAACGTCCTGCGCAACTGCGGCATCGACCCGGAGGAGTTCACCGGCTTCGCCTTCGGGTTCGGCATCGAGCGCCTGGCCGTCACCAAGGCCGGCGTCGACGACCTCCGCGAGCTCATCACCAACGACGTCCGCTTCCTCCGGCAGTTCTAGGAGCATCCGATGAAGGTCCTCCTCTCCTGGTTGCGCGACTTCACGCCCATCCCCGACGACGTCGATCCCGACGAGCTCGGCCTGATCCTCGGCGACCTCGGGACGCCCGTCGAGTCGATGGACCGCATCGGCGAGGGTCTCGACGGCATCGTGGTGGCGCGGGTGCTCGAGCTGCGGTCCCACCCGAACGCCGACCGCATGCAGATCGTCGACGTGGACGCCGGCGACGGTGAGCCCCTCCAGATCTGCTGCGGCGCGTTCAACATGGCGACCGGCGACCTGGTGCCGCTCGCCACCGTGGGCACCACCATGCCCGCCGGATTCGAGATCAAGCGGGCCAAGAAGCGCGGCGAGTGGTCCAACGGGATGCTGTGCGCGCCGGACGAGATCGGGCTCCCCGGCGGCCACGACGGCATCCTGATCCTCCCCGACCACCTCGAGCCGGGCACGCCGCTCACCGAGGCCCTCGGCATCGAGGCCGACGTCCTCTACGACCTCGAGACCAACCCCAACCGGCCCGATGCCATGTCGGTGGCCGGCATCGCCCGTGACCTCGCCGCCCGCCTCCGCCTGCCCTTCGAGCTGCCATCGCCCACCGTCGCCACCGATGGCACGAGCGCCGCCGAGCTGGTCACCGTCGAGATCCTCGACCCCGAGCGCTGCGGCCGCTTCACCGCCCGCGTCCTGCGAGGCGTGACCGTCGGCCCGTCGGACCCCCTCATCGCCAACCGCCTGACCCTCCTCGGCATGCGGTCGATCAACAACGTGGTCGACGTCTCCAACTACGTCATGCTCGAGCTCGGGCAGCCGTCCCACCCCTACGACCTGGCCACCCTGGCCGGTCCCGGCTTCCGCATCCGCGTCGCCAGGGACGGCGAGCGGATCACCACCCTCGACGACGTCGAGCGCACCCTCACGCCCGCCGACCTGCTCATCTGCGACGCGGACGATGCCCCCATCGGCATCGCCGGGATCATGGGGGGCGCCGACACGGAGATCTCGGAGTCGACCACCGACGTGGTCGTGGAGATGGCGTGGTTCGAGCGGGTGCCCGTGGCCAAGTCGGCGCGGCGCCTCGGCCTGCGCTCCGAGGCCTCGGCCCGGTTCGAGCGCGGCGTCGATCCGATGGGCATGGAGCTGGCGCAGGACCGCTTCGTGGAGCTCCTGGGCGGCGCCGTCACCTCGGTGGCGGCCGGGCTCGCCGACGGGCGCGGGCGCCTTCCCGACCGCGACCCCATCCCGGTTCGACCGGCCCGGGTGAACGCCATCCTCGGGTCCGATCTGTCGCCCCAGGAGATGAAGGACCTGCTGGATCCCATCGGCTTCACCACCGAGCTCGGTGCCGGCGACGCGCCGATGCAGGTCGCCCTCCCGTCCTTCCGTCTCGACTCGGCCGAGGAGATCGACGTCGTGGAGGAGGTCGGGCGCATGTACGGCTACGCCCGCCTCGGCAAGACCATGCCGGTCTCCTCCCTCTCCGGGCATCTCACCCCCCGCCAGCTCGAACGCCGCCGTCTCCGCACGCTGCTCACCGGCCTCGGGTGCGCCGAGGCCACGCCCATGCCCTTCCTCGCGCCCGGCGACCTGGAGCGAGCGGGGCTCCCGGGCGACGGCATCACCATCACCAACCCGCTCGTGGCCGAGGAGTCGGTGCTGCGCACGTCGTTGCTGCCCGGCCTGCTCAAGGCGGTGCGCCACAACGTCAGCCACCGCAACGACGGCATCGCCCTGTTCGAGGTCGGCCACGTCTTCCGCCGGCCCGCGGACCCGGCCGCCGAGCTGCCCGACGAGCGGGAGGCGTTCGCCGTGATCGTGGCCGGCGCCGACGCCACGGCGGCGGTCGAGGCGTGGCGCACGGTCTGCGACGGGCTGTCCGTGCCCGGGGCCGACGTCGCCAACGCCGAGATGCCGGGGCTGCACCCGACGCGCTCGGGCGTGTGCCGGGTCGACGGGGAACCCGTCGGTGTCGTCGGGGAGGTGGATCCCGAGGTGCTGGCCGCCTTCGACATTCCCGGCCGGGTCGCGTGGCTCGAGGTCGACGTCGACCGGTTCCTCGCCCATCCCCACGGGGCGCCGACCTACGTGCCCGTCAGCCGCTTCCCCTCCTCCGACGTCGACCTGGCCTTCGAGGTCGCCGACGGCACCTCGGCCACCGACGTCGGGATCGCCATCGAGCGGGCCGCGGGCGGGCTCCTCGGCTGGGTGCGGCTGTTCGACACCTACCGGGGCGAGGGCGTGCGCGAGGGCCACCGCTCGCTCACCTACCGGGTCCGCCTCCAGGCCCGGGACCGGACCCTCACCGACACCGAGCTGGGCGAGGTCCGCCAGGCGATCATCGACGCCGTCCACTCGGCCTTCCCCGCCCACCTGCGCGGCGAGGCGTAGCGCTGGCGACGAGGTCGCTGGGTGGTGGGCACGACGCCGCCCGGAACAGGTTTGCATACTCATGCAGCGCGGCGGATAGGCTCTGCCGATGATCTCGGTCGGCATCCTCGGGGCCTCCGGCTACGCCGGGTCCGAGCTCCTGCGGCTCCTGGCCGGGCACCCGGAGCTCGACGTCCGCCTCGCGGGCGCCGACAGCCAGGCCGGCGCGCTGGTCGCCGACCTCTACCCGAACCTGGCCGCCGCGTACCCGGACCTCCGGTTCACGCCGGCCACGGTGGACGACTGCGACGGCCTGGATCTCGTGTTCCTCGGCCTGCCACACGGCCTCAGCCAGGACATCGTGCCCCGGCTCCGGGGCCGGGTGCGGTGGATCGTCGATGCGGCGGCCGACTTCCGCCTGAAGGACCCGGCGCTCTACGTGGAGTGGTACGACCAGGAGCACCCGGCGCCCGAGCTGCTGGCCGAGGCCGCCTACGGGATCCCCGAGCTGTTCCGCCACGAGCTCGTCGGCGCCGACCTGGTGGCCGTGGCCGGCTGCTACCCGACGGGCGCGGCCCTGGCCCTGGCCCCCTTCGTCCGCGCCGGCCTGGTGGAGACCACGGGCGCCATCGTCGACGCGGCCTCGGGCCTCAGCGGGGCCGGCCGTCCACCGAAGGCGCACACCACCTTCGCCGCCGCCTCCGAGAACATGACCGCCTACGGCCTCCTGGACCACCGGCACACCCCGGAGATCGAGCAGGCCACGGGCGCCCAGGTGCTGTTCACCCCGCACCTCGTGCCCATGACGCGGGGGATCCTGTCCACCGTCTACGCCACGCCCGCGGCCGGGGCCTCCCGGGCCGACCTCCTGTCGTGCCTGGCCGACACCTACGCCGGTGAGCCCTTCGTGGTGGTCGACGAGCGGATCCCGTCCACCAAGGCGGTGGCCGGCTCCAACTGCGCCCACCTCACCGTGCGCCACGACGAGCGCACCGGGCGGCTGCTCGTCATCTCCGCCATCGACAACCTGGTCAAGGGCACCTCCGGACAGGCCATCCAGTGCGCCAACGTGCTGGCCGGCCTGCCCGAGACCACGGGCCTGCCCCTCGCCGGGCTCCTGCCATGAGTGCGGTCCACAAGGTCAACGTCCTGCTCGAGGCGCTGCCCTACATCCAGCGGTTCCGCCAGCAGGTCGTGGTCGTCAAGTTCGGTGGCAACGCCATGGTCGACCCGGCCCTCGCCGACTCCTTCGCCGCCGACATGGTGCTGCTGCACGCGGTCGGCATCCGGCCCGTCGTCGTCCACGGCGGGGGCCCCCAGATCGGCGAGCTGCTGGCCCGGCTCGGCATGCAGTCGGAGTTCAAGGACGGCCTGCGGGTCACCGACGCCGACACGCTCGACGTCGCCCGGATGGTGCTGGTCGGCAAGGTGAACCGCGACATCGTGGGCGCCATCAACACCCACGGCCCGCTCGCCGTCGGGCTCTCCGGCGAGGACGGCGGCCTGATCACCTCCGTGGCCCGGGACCCCGACCTCGGCTACGTCGGCGACGTCGAGTCGGTGAACCCCGCCATCCTCCACCGGCTGCTGGCCGAGGAGCTGATCCCGGTGGTGTCCACCATCGGCGGCAGCGCCGAGGGCCAGGCGTACAACATCAACGCCGACACCGTCGCCGGCGCGCTGGCCGCCTCGCTGCAGGCCGAGAAGGTCATCTACCTCACCGACGTGCCCGGTCTGCTCGAGGACGTCGACGACCCGACCTCGCTCATCAGCCAGACCAGCGTCGGGGAGCTGCGCCGCAGAATCGCCGACGGCGAGCTCACCGGCGGGATGATCCCGAAGATCGACGCCGCCGTCTCCGCCGTGGAGCACGGCGTTCCCGCCGCCCACCTGCTCGACGGCCGGCTCGAGCACGTGGTGCTGCTCGAGCTGTTCTCCGACGAGGGCGTCGGCACCATGATCACCCGCCATCCCCAGACCGGGGACCAGAGGGGAGCAACGTCGTGACCGACCTGCCGCAGCGCCACGCCGCCGCCATGGGCGCGCCGGACGGGCTCGACGCCTGCCCGCTGATGCCGACCTACGGCCCGCCCCAGGTCCGCTTCGTGCGCGGCCAGGGGACCGAGCTGTGGGACGGTGACGGCCGGCGGTACCTGGACTTCCTGTCCGGCCTCGCCGTCGTGTCCCTCGGCCATGCCAACCCGGTGGTCGCCGATGCGATCGCCGAGCAGGCCCGCACGCTCTGCCACGTCTCGAACCTGTTCGGCACCGAGCCCGGCTGGGAGGTGGCCCGCACCCTCGACGAGCTGCTGCGCCACGGCAACGACGGGGCGTCCCGATACCAGACGTTCTTCTGCAACTCCGGAGCGGAGTCGAACGAGGCCGCCATCAAGCTGGCCCGCAAGTTCGGCGGCCGGGGCCGCCACGACGTGGTCTGCGCCTTCTCGTCCTTCCACGGCCGCACCCTGGCCACCCTCCACGCCACCGGTCAGCCCCAGAAGTGGGAGGCGTTCCAGCCGCTCCCCGAGGGCTTCCGCCACGTCCCCTGGAACGACCTCGACGCCCTCGAGCAGTCCCTCGACGCCTCGGTCGCCGCCGTGCTCCTCGAGCCCGTGCAGGGCGAGGGCGGGGTGAACCCGGCCACCGCCGCGTACTTCCAGGGGGTCGAGCGCCTGTGCCGGGAGCGGGGGATCCTGTTCATGGTCGACGAGGTCCAGACCGGCCTCGGCCGCACGGGCGAGTGGTTCGGCTACCAGCACTTCGGCGTGCAGCCCGACGTGGTGACCATGGCCAAGGCCCTCGGCAACGGCATGCCCATCGGCGCGTGCGCGGCCAAGGTCGAGGTCGCCGCCGCGTTCGAGCCGGGCGACCACGCCACGACTTACGGGGGCCAGCCCCTGGCCACGTCGGCGGCCCGCGCCGTGCTGGCCGAGATGCGCCGCCTCGACATCCCGGCTCTCGCGACCCGGGCCGGCGGTCGCCTCCGTGACGCACTCCTGGCTCACCCGGCCGTCACCGAGGTGCGCGGCCTCGGGCTCCTCCTCGCCGCCGAGCTCGACGTCGACGCCATCGGCCGCGACGCCAAGGTGGTGGCCGGAGAGCTCCTCGATGCCGGCCTGGTGGTCAACGGCGTCACGCCCACCGCCCTGCGGCTGGCCCCGCCGCTCACCGTCGCCGATGCCGAGATCGACGAGGCCGTCGCCACCATCGCCGCAGTGCTGGACGGGAGCGCGGCGTGATCCCCACCCGCCACCTCCTCGAGATCGACGACCTGTCACCCGGCGAGCTCGTCCGGGTCCTCGACCTGTGCGACGAGCCGGTCGCCGCCGACACCGCGGTCACCGGGGAGCTCGCCGGGCGCAGCGTGGGGCTGTACTTCGAGAAGCCGAGCCTGCGCACGCGCCACTCCTCGGAGGTCGCGGTGGCCCGGCTCGGCGGCCACCCGTTGACGTTCACCGACGCCGAGGTCGGCATCGGCCACCGGGAGCCGGCCGGTGACATCGCCCAGGTGCTGTCGGGCTTCCACGCCGCGCTCGGCGCACGCGTCTTCGACCATCGGGTCCTCGACGAGCTGGCCGCGTCGTCGTCCATCCCGGTCATCAACCTGCTGTCCGACCTCGGGCACCCGTGCCAGGCGCTGGCCGACCTGCGGACCATGCGCGAGGAGCTCGGCTCCCTGTCCGGGCGGACGGTCTGCTGGGTGGGTGACTACAACAACGTGGCCCGGAGCCTCTCGCTCGGCGCCGCCATGTGCGGCATGCACGTCCGCATCGCCTCTCCCGTCGGGTACGGGCCGTCCGGCGTCGACGTCGACCGGCTGCGAGCCGCCGGCCTCGAGACGGCGCCGTTCGTCTCGACACACCCGGCAGAGGCGGCCGAGGGCGCCGACGCCGTCCACACCGACGTGTGGGCCTCCATGGGCCAGGAGGACGAGTCCGAGGCCCGCCGGCGGGCGTTCGAGGGGTTCCAGGTCGACGACCGGGTCATGACCGCAGCCGGCGAGGGGGCGATCTTCATGCACTGCCTGCCCGCGCACCGGGGCGAGGAGGTCGCCGCATCGGTGGCCGACGGCTCGCAGTCGCGGATGTTCCGCCAGGCCCACAACCGGATGCACGCCATGGTGGGGCTGTTCCGGTGGCTCGTCGAGGTCGAGGCCATCCGATGACGGCGCGCACCCCCCGGACGCCCCGCCTGACCAAGCCCCAGCGCCAGCACCGCATCCAGCGGCTGCTCGAGGACCAGGCCGTCTCCACCCAGGAGCAGCTGGTCGAGCTGCTGGCCGCCGACGGCGTCGTGGCCACGCAGGCCACGGTGTCCCGCGACCTCGAGGACCTCGGCGCCATCAAGGTCCGGGTCCCCGGTGGCGAAACCGTCTACGCCGTGCCGGCCATGCCGAAGGATGCGGTGGCACCCGAGGAGCACCTGCGGCGGGTGTGCAGCGAATGGGTCGTCGAGGTCGCCCACTCCCGCAACATCGTGGTCCTCCGCACACCGCCGGGATCGGCGCACGTGGTCGGGTCCGCCCTCGACCGCACCGGCCTGGCCGACGTCCTCGGCACGGTCGCCGGCGACGACACGCTGCTGCTCGTCGTGGCCGAGACCGCCACCGGGCGCTCGGTCGCCCACCGCATCAGCGACCTCGCCGGCCTCTGACGCCGGCGCCCCAACCCCCCCCAACCCGTAGAAACTGGCAGTCGCTGTGTAGCGGCTCACCACCCCGAGAAGGAGCCCCACCATGGCCAAGCGAGTCGTCCTCGCCTACAGCGGCGGCCTCGACACCTCCGTCGCCGTCCGCTGGCTGATCGAGAACGAGGGCGTCGAGGTCATCGCCATGGCCGTCGACGTCGGCCAGGCCGCGGAGGACTGGGACGTCGTGCGCGAGCGGGCCAAGGCCGCCGGTGCCGTCGAGGCCATCGTGGTCGACGCCCGCGAGGAGTTCGCCCAGGACTTCTGCATGCCGGCGCTGCGGGCCAACGCCATGTACGAGAACCGCTACCCGCTGGTCTCGGCGCTGTCCCGTCCCGTCATCGTGAAGCACCTGGTCGCCGCGGCCCGCGAGCACGGGGCCGACGCCGTGGGCCACGGCTGCACTGGCAAGGGCAACGACCAGGTCCGCTTCGAGGTCTCCACCCGGGCGCTGGCCCCCGACCTCGAGATCATGGCGCCGGTCCGCTCGTGGGGGATGACCCGGGAGGAGGCGATCTACTACGCCTACGACCACGACATCCCGATCCAGGCGACGAAGGAGAAGGTGTACTCCATCGACGACAACCTGATGGGTCGGGCCATCGAGTGCGGCGAGATGGAGGACCCGTGGGCCAAGCCCCCCCAGGGCGTCTGGCTGCTCACGAAGCAGACGGCCACGGACGAGCGAACGGTCACCATCGGCTTCGAGCAGGGCATGCCGGTCAGCATCGACGGTGAGTCCAAGTCGCCCGCCGACGTGATCCACGAGCTGAATGCGCTCGTCGGCTCCTACGGCTGGGGTCGCATCGACATGGTCGAGAACCGCCGGGTCGGCATCAAGAGCCGCGAGACCTACGAGTGCCCGGCTTCGCTCGCGCTCATCAAGGCCCACATCGACCTGGAGTCGATCTGCCTCGAGCGCGACCTGCAGCGCGAGAAGTACCGGCTCGAGTCCCGCTACGCCGAGCTGGTCTACGACGGCCTGTGGTTCTCGCCGCTGCGCGAGGCGCTCGACGCGTTCATCATCGAGTCCCAGAAGCACGTGACCGGCGAGGTGCGCCTGCACCTGGCGCCCAACACCTGCGAGGTGGAGGGACGACGGTCCGCCACGAGCCTGTACGACTACGGCCTCGCCACCTACGACGCCGAGGACTCCTTCCGCCACGAGGACTCCGCCGGCTTCGTGCGCCTGTGGGGCCTGGGCATCGAGACCTGGTCCCAGCGCCAGGGCCCCGGCTCGCAGAAGCGATGACCCAGGACGGCGACAGCCACACGCTGTGGCACGGCCGCTTCGAGTCGGGCCCGGCACAGGACCTGCTCGCCTACACGGTGAGCCTGTCCTACGACCAGCGCCTGTTCCCGGACGACATCGCCGGCAGCCGGGCCCACGTCCGGGGGCTCGGCCGGGCCGACGTCCTCGACGACGACGAGGTCACCGCGGTGCTGGACGCGCTCGACCGGGTCGAGGCCGAGCTCGCCGGGGGCACGTTCGCCTTCGTGGCGTCCGACGAGGACATCCACACCGCGGTCGAGCGTCGGGTCACCGAGCTCGCCGGCTCCGCCGGCGCCAAGATCCACACCGGGCGCAGCCGCAACGACCAGGTCGCCACCGACCTGCGCCTGTGGTGCAAGCGCGAGCTGCTGGCGCTGGCCGGCGACGTGCTGGCGCTCCAGCAGGTGCTGCTCGAGCGCGCCGAGGCGGCCGGCGATGCCTACCTCCCGGGCTACACGCACCTGCAGCGGGCCCAGCCGGTGCTGCTGGCCCACCACCTGCTCGCCCACGCCTGGGCGCTGGCCCGCGACGTCGACCGACTGATCGACGCCCGCCGCCGCCTCGACGTGTCACCCCTCGGCGCCGGCGCGCTCGCCGGATCGTCCCTGCCGCTCGACCCGCCGTCGGTGGCCGAGGACCTCGGCTTCGCCGGCGTGTTCGACAACAGCCTCGACGCGGTGAGCGACCGGGACTTCGTGGCCGAGTCGCTCTTCGCCGTCACGATGATCGCCATCCACCTGTCGCGGATGGGGGAGGAGATCGTGCTGTGGAGCAGCGACGAGTTCGGCTTCGTCCGTCTCGATGACGGCTACTCCACCGGGTCCTCCATGCTCCCG
>JBKHVG010000009.1:0-112507 GCA_046570205.1 Acidimicrobiia bacterium | reverse complement strand
CCCCGTCGACAACCCTCTCACCCCGGAGAACGAGTCGCTTCTTCCCGGTATCGCAGCGTCCGACTCCGACGCCCGTGACTGCCCTGGGCTGAAGGACCCCGGCGAGGTCAACGGCCACGGTGCCCAGATCCTGGCGCAGGGGCCGTGCCCGGTACCACCGGGCGGAAACACCTGCGGGCAGATCGACGTGCTCTCCACGCTCGTGGATCCCACGTGCTCGGCAGCAACCGACGCAAGCCAGTTCGCCTGCGACGAGGGGCAGGGCACGATTACGCCGGATGCGACGCAGATCTCCGAGCCCTACACACGCAAAGCGGTCGATCACCGATACAACTGCAAGCCGGCGACGGGTGCCGGACCCAGCTACGACGACGAGCCATGGTGGACCGTCCTCGAACAAGACATCGCAACGTGCACTGAGGCGACGACGGCCACCGACTACGTGGACGAGTTGAAGACGTACGCCACTGCGACCGCCCCGAGCACATTCACCGTTATCTCCGGCGGAGCGTGCAACGCCAACACTGGCGTATACCCGGCGGGGAACTACTACGTGGACTGCAATACCTTCCGAGTCAACGCTGGGGAATCGGTGACCTTCACTGGTGGAAATGTGGTTTTCGAAGGCAACGTGACGGTGCAGAACGGGAGCACGCTTGAACTGCAGGCGTGCGTCCGCATCGACCCAGCGACGTGCCTGAACACGCTGAGCTGGACCGCCGGTTCCGATTTCGTCGAGAGCCAGTCGTCATCCCGCGCCGCTTGGGCATACGTGGGAGGCGATCTGACCGTCAATGGTTCCGGCACCGTGCGGTCGAATCGGACCGCCCTGTTCCTTGGAGGAACTGACAGCGACATTGCCCAATCAGGCACGATCATCTCGAGCGCTCCTGAAGCCAGCTCCGGGTTCCCGGACAGCGCCGGACCCTTCGAAGACCCCGGTCTGTGGTCGGAGGGCGACGACGACCACACGTTCCGCGGCGGTGGGGCGAACGACTTCCAGGGACTGTACTTTGGGGGGCGCGCCCGCTTCGCGATGTCGGGTGGCTCGAACGTCGATCTGCGGAACGCCCAGTTCGTCTCGAACACCATGTCGTTCAGCGGTGGCGTCGTCTTCACGATGTCGCCCACGAGCGACCGCTCGGTGCTCTTCGAGGTCGAAGCCAGCTATTCGCTCATCCGCTGAGTGTCCCCGGGCACGAACGCTCGCCCTCCACTGGTCCGGCAGCCGTCAGCCACGGTCGCGATCAAGGTGTTGATCAAGCGTTTCGGAACCACCCATGCACTCGATGAGTTGACGGCGACACTCGACCCTGGCGTCACCGGTCTGGTCGGCGCCAACGGCGCCGGCAAGACCACCCTCTTCAAGATCATGCTGGGGCTGCTGAAGCCCGACTCCGGCACGGTCATCGTCGACGGGATCGACGTCGGCCAGGACCCGATCGGCGTCCGATCGATCGTCGGGTACATGCCGGAGCACGACTGCCTGCCGACGGACCAGTCCGCCGCTGACGTGGTCGCCACCCTCGGCGAGATCGCCGGCCTTCCGCCCCGAGTGGCACGGCAGCGGGCGAGCGATGTGCTCGACCTGGTCGGCCTGGACGAAGCGCGGTTCCGGCCGATCGAGGGGTTCTCCACTGGCATGCGGCAGCGGGCGAAGCTGGCTCAGGCGCTGGTGGCCGACCCCAAGCTGGTGCTGCTGGACGAGCCGACGGCCGGGCTCGATCCGCAGGGGCGGCACGAGATGCTCGAGCTGGTCCGGCGGCTCGGCACGTTCGGGATCTCGGTGATCATGGCCACGCACCTGCTCGACGACGTGCAGACGACGTGCGACCACGTGGTCATGCTCGACGCCGGGCGGCTGGTCGCGTCGGGGAGCACGCAGGACCTGCTGCACACGACTGGCGTCGTCCGGGTCGACGTCGGCGGACGCGGGCCCGAGCTGCTCACGGCACTCGGCCGCCGCGACATCACCCTGCTGGCCGACGGGACGGTGGAGGTCGCCATCTCCGGCGAGGACGACCTCGATGAGATCGTGGCCGCGGTCGCCGACGCTGGCCTGCCCCTCCACGGCCTGACCAGCCAGCGGTCGAGCCTCGACGACGTGTTCCTCGCCGGTCACGCCGACCACGCCGTCGGCGGCGGTGCATGACGGCGACGGGTCGGGTCTACGACCGCGGCTACCGCCCCTACGACGGCGAGCTCGGCGGCCGGGCGGCGGCGCGCCGGGCGCTGTTCCGGGCGTCGGTGCGGCGGGCACTGGGCATCCGCAGGTCGTGGCGCCAGAAGCTGTTCCCCTGGGTGCTGCTCGCCATCGCCACCGTGCCGGCCGTCGTCAACGTCGGCGTCGCCTACATCACCCGCGACCGGCTGACCGACACGATCGAGATCATCACGTACCGGGAGTACGTCGGCGTCTCCACCGCCCTCCTCGTGTTCGTCGGCCTGACCGCACCCGACGTCGTCTGCCCGGACCGGCGCAACCGCGTGCTGCCGTTGCTGTTCTCCCGACCGCTCACCGGCAGCGACTACGTGGCGGCCAAGGTCGGCGCCGTGGCCGCCATCGTCTTCGCCTTCGGCTTCCTGCCCCAGTTCGTCCTCTTCGTCGGCCAGATGCTGGTGAGCGACGCCGCCCTCGAGTACCTGACCGACAACGCCGACGTGCTGTGGAAGGTGCCCCTCGCCGTCGCCGCCCTCGCCCTCTACTACGCCTCCCTCGCGGTGGCGATCTCGTCCTTCGCCACCCGGCGCATCGTGGCCGCCGCCGCCCTGCTCATCGTCCTGCTGGTCACGTCGATCACGGCCGCCGTGCTCACCGAGGGCCGCTCGACGGGCACCGGCTGGGCGGCCATCAACCTCCTGAACAACCCGTTGCAGGTCCGGGACCTCATCTTCGAGGGCCAGATCCTGCCCGAGTCGGACCTGGCCGGCGTCTCGGGCGGCGGGGCGCTCGCCGTCGCCGTGTACGTGGTCGTCGTCGGCTCGTCCCTGGCCACGCTCCTCTACCGCTACCGGTGGGTCGAGACATGACTGTCGCTCCGACACGGCACTCGGACCCGGCCTTCGTCCCCGACGCCACGGTCGAGGTCGACGACGTGTCGGTCTGGTTCGGCCAGAAGGTGGCGCTGTCCGAGCTGTCGTGCTCCTTCGGCCCCGGCGTCACCGGCCTGCTCGGCCCGAACGGGGCGGGCAAGACCACGCTCATGCGGGCGGTGTGCGGGCTGATCCCGGCCAAGCGCGGTCAGGTCACCGTCCTCGGCCACGACCCACGGACCCACCGCGAGGTGCACGCCCGGGTCGCGCTCGTGCCCGAGGAGGACGCCGTCCCCGAGTCCCTCACCCCTCGGCAGCTGGCCCGCTACCAGGCCACGTTGGGCGGCGTGGCCGACATCGACGCCGCGGTGGAGCGCTCGATCGCCGACGTGTCGCTCACCGACGTGGCCGACCGTCGCCTCGGCGGGTTCTCCAAGGGCATGCGCCAGCGGGCCAAGGTGGCGGCAGCGCTCGTGACCGACCCCGAGGTCCTGGTCCTCGACGAGCCGCTCAACGGCGCCGACCCCGTCCAGCGCGTGGCGCTCATCGAGCTGTTCCAGCGGCTGGGGGCGTCGGGGCGGACCGTCATCGTGAGCAGCCACGTCCTCCACGAGGTGGAGCGCCTCGCCGACCGGGTCATCGTCGTCGTCCACGGACGCCTGGCCGCGGCCGGCACCCACCGCGCCATCCGTGAGGAGATGGCCGACCGCCCCCGACGGGTCCTGCTCCGCTCCGACGACGACCGGGAGCTGGCCCGGGGCGTGCTCGCCCTCGAACCGGTGGTCGCGGTGGAGCTGAGCGACATCGGCCTGACCGTGGCGACGAGCAACGCCGGCGAGCTCGCCCTCGCCCTGCCCGGGCTGGCCCGACAGATGCACATCCGCCTGCGCGAGGTCCGGGCCCTCGACGCCTCCCTCGAAGCCGTCTTCGCCGAGCTGACCCGATGACCGCCGTCGCCGCCGCCCGCCGCCTCCCGGCCCTGGTCGGCTACGTCCCCCGCGCCTGCCTGCCCCCGAAGCGCCTCGCCGTGCTGGCCCTGCCGTGCGCGGTCATCCTGGCCAGCGGCCTGCTCTCCCGCGCGGTCGACGACATCTCCACCGACGCCTTCGGCGACGTCGCCGCGCTCGGCATCTTCGGCCTGGCCATGCCCCTCGGCACCCTCGTCGTCGGCGACGCCGTACTCGGCGCCGAGGTCCGCTCCGGCACGCTCGGCTTCACCTGGCTCACCCCCACGAGGTTCTGGGAGCTGGCCGTCGCCCGCTGGTTCGGCGGCTGGCTCGTGTGCCTGCTCACCCTCGTGCCGTGCGCTGCGCTGGCGGCGGTCATCGCCGGCGCCGGGTCGCTCGCCGCCCCCATCGCCGTGGCCACCGCCGCCGGAGCGTCCGCCCACGTGGCGCTCTTCGTGCTCATCGGGTGCCTCACCCGCCGGGCCGCCATCTGGTCGCTCGCCATCGTCTTCGTCGTGGAGCGACTGCTCGGCGCCGCGCTGTCCGGCATCGCCCAGGTCTCTCCCACCTGGCAGGGCCGGGCCGTCTTCGTCGGCCTGGGCGACCTCCACGACCTCGAGCGCAGCGGCATCCCCGAGGGCTGGGACGCCGTGGTCCGCCTCGGGATCATCACCGTCGTGTGCCTGGTGCTGGCCACGTTCGGTCTGCGACGCCTGCAGCTCACCGGCGCCCGCGACTGACGACGAGAAGGTAGCACCGTGTCCTCGATCGGCTCGCCGAACCCGCAGGCATCGAGGACGTCGAGCTCACCATCCCGAAGAACATCGAGCCCGCAGAGCCGGCCCCGTTCGACTGATGTTCATGCTCGACACGAACGTGGTCTCCGAGCTGCGCAAGGTCCGGTCCGGGAAGGCGAACCCTGGCGTCGCAGCGTGGGCCGAGCAGGTGCCCTCGGCCCGGCTCTTCATCTCGACCATCACGCTGCACGAGCTCGAGCACGTCGTGCTGCTGATGGAGCGGTCCGATCCCCGGCAGGGTGCCGTGCTGCGTGCCTGGCTCGACCAGAGCGTCACCGCAGCGTTCGGTGATCGCATGCTCGCCGTCGACGAGGCGGTCGCCCGCACTGCGGCTTCCCTACACGTCCCCGACCCGGCCCCGTTCCGTGATGCGCTCATCGGCGGCACCGCCCTCGTGCACGGCATGGCGGTGGTGACGCGAGACCGCAAGGACTTCGAACGCTTCCCGGGCCTGGAGGTCATCGATCCCTGGCGATGACCTCTTGTGTCATGGCCAGCCGAGCCCGAGGAGCAGCGCGACGGCCAGCACGACGACCGTGATCGCCAGCAGGATCCGCCAGTCCGGGTTGGGCCCGGACGGGTCGGCCACGGCTACAGGACGCTGGGGTTGTGCGTCAGGTTCCAGATGACCGACGTGAGGATCTGCTCGCGCAGCTCGTCGCCGCCGCCGGTGAACTCGACTCCATAGTGGTGCAGCGTGGTGCCGCCCGGGGTGCGGCCGTACATCGACACGGTGCGGACCGTGGCCCGCTGCTCGATCGGGACGTCGCCGTCGGGCCCGGGCAGGGCGCACCGCACCGTGAGCACGGCATCGCTGGGCAGCTCCTCTTCGCAGATGAGTCCGACCCCGCCGGCGGACAGGTCGACCACCTTGCCGATCCCACTCGGCCCGCCGGCGGCCTCGAAGTGGGCATCCAGCACCAGCGGCACCCGGGCGTCGTTGCGGTGCGGGCGCCGACCGATGGTGACCGGGGCGGCGAGCCCGAAGGGGGCGTGGTCGTCGTTGCGGACCTCGGCGACGACCGTGTCGAACGAGTAGACGGCGTCACCGGGACGGTCGAAGCGGACCGACACGAGCTGGCCCCGCTCCAGGTGCAACATGCCGTCGCGCCGGATGGGCAGGTCGATCCACACCATGTGGCCGTCGGCCTCCACGACCGTGCAGGCGTAGCCGCCCAGGCTGTCGCCCATGGCCGACAGCCGCAGCGGCACCCCCTCGCTCAGGTACCGCAGACGCGCTGCGGTGGGCCCGGTGTCGGTGGTCTCGTCGATCTCGAGCATCTCGCCCTCCCTCTCCCTGTGGTCGATCGTACGGCCGCCGTCCGTGTCCATGCCGTGCCGAGCGCGAACTACGGTCCGAGCCCATGTCGCACACGCTCGTCCTGCTCCGCCACGGGCAGTCCCAGTGGAACCTCGACAACCTCTTCACCGGCTGGTGGGACGCCGAGCTGACCGACGTCGGCGAGCTCGAGGCCCGCACCGGCGGCGAGCTGCTGCTCGAGCACGGGCTGCTCCCCGACGTGGCCCACACCTCGTTGCAGACCCGGGCCATCGCCACCGCCAACCTGGCGCTGGCGGCGTGCGACCGGCTGTGGGTGCCGGTCCGCCGCCACTGGCGCCTGAACGAACGCCACTACGGCGACCTCACCGGCAAGGACAAGGCCCAGACCACCGCCGAGTACGGCGAGGACCAGGTCCACATCTGGCGGCGCAGCTACGACATCCCGCCGCCCCCCATCACCGCCGACAACCGGTTCGACCCGATCAACGACCCCCGGTACGAGCACATCCCGCCCGAGCTGCGCCCGACGAGCGAGTGCCTGAAGGACGTCGTCGAGCGGATGCTCCCCTACTGGTTCGACGGGATCATCCCCGACCTGGCCGCCGGCAAGACGGTGCTCGTCGCCGCCCACGGCAACTCGCTCCGGGCGCTGGTCAAGCACCTGCAGGGCATCAGCGACGAGGAGATCCCGTCGCTGAACATCCCCACCGGGCAGCCGCTCGTCTACGAGCTGGGCGACGACTTCCGCCCCCTCGAGGACAAGACGGTGGTGGAGCGCTACCTCGCCGACCCCGAGGAGGTCGAGGCCGCCGCCCGGGCCGTGGCCGAGCAGGGCAAGGCCGCCCACGGCGACCCCGTCTCCAGCGACGGCGACGGCGAGTAGCCCTCGGGAAAATCGCTGCGAGAAGCCCTCGGTTTCCGAGGGCTCCCGCCCGGCAGATTCAGGCGACTGCGCCCAGGGCACGTTCGATCGCCGCCCGCACGGTGCGGGCGACCTGTTCGGGCCGGTGGACCACGTCCTCCCAGGTGAAGTGCAGGACGGTCCAGCCGAGCAGCTGCAGCTGGTTGCGCCGCAGCGCGTCGGCCTGGCGAACCTCCTCCTCCCCGTGGACCCGGCCGTCGGTCTCGATGCCGATCCGCAGCTCCGGATAGGCGAGGTCGAGCCGGGCGATCCGACCATCTGGCCGCACGACCTCGTACTGATGCTCCGGCATCGGCAGGCCGGCCGCCACCAGCAGATCGGCACAGCGCGCTTCGATGACCTCGTCCGGTGCACCCTCGGCCCCGAAGTGAAGGTCGAGCAGGTCACGGAGGGCGCCGCACCCGTTGCGTCCCTGGATCGAGTGCCGCCGGTAGATGCGGTCGAGCGACGGCCAGTCCACGCCGTGGTGCCGTCGTAGCAGCGCGATCGCACGTCGGTACTGGTCGAAGGGCACCACGCTGCCCAGATCGACCGCCAGACGGAGCGGGCCGGTCGTCGGGATGCCGTCGACGAGCCGGGCCGTCGACAGATCGAGGTCGACGCACTCATGGATGATGACGGGGACGCCCGCACGTGAACGGGTTCTCTCGAACGAACGGGCCGGCGTCCGGCCGGTCAGCACCGTCAGCTCGATCGGCGCCACCGCTCGGTCGTCCCAGCGGGCGCCGAGCAGCACCGCTGCCGCCCGATGCGACGCCTGCGCGCCGCTCAACGACAGCACCACCGCGGCGAGGCACCGGCGCCACGACCAGGGAACGCCGACGAGTCCGTAGACGCCTCGCTCCGCGACCTCCCACCGCCCACTGGCGAGGCGACGGTCGATGGTCCCTTGCGATCCGCCCGCCGCCAGCACCTGGCCACGGGTCACAATGCTCTGCTGGGCGGCCAGCGTCGGCGCCAGCCTCCTGTCGATGTCGGGCACGGTCCACTCCCACGTCTCGCATCGTGGGGGAAGTACCCGCGACGGTACGCCCGAGGTCCGACAGCTCAGTTCTCGCGGCGAGAAGCCCTCGGATCCCGAGGGCTTCTCGCAGCGATTTTCGAAACCCCGGGTGGGCTAGACGGCGTCGGTGCCCATCTCGCCGGTGCGGATCCGGGCGAGGCGGTCGACCGTGGTCATCCAGATCTTGCCGTCACCGATCTTGCCGGTCTGGGCCGCCGTGGCGATGGCATCGGCCACCTTCTCGGCGTCCTCGGTCCCGCACACGATCTCGATCTTCACCTTGGGGACGAAGTCGATGGTGTACTCGGCGCCCCGGTAGGTCTCGGTGTGGCCGCCCTGGCGGCCGAACCCCTTGACCTCCGAGACGGTCATACCCTGGACGCCGACGCCCTTGAGCGCCTCCTTCACGTCGTCGAGCTTGTGCGGCTTGATCACCGCGGTCACGAGATGCAACACGTTGTGCTCCTTGGTTCGACTCAGACAGAGACGGGCTTGTGGGACGAGCTGGCGGTGCCGAACGAGCTGGACCCGCCGGTGTCGGGGGCGTAGCCCATGTGACCGTGCTCCTCGACGTCGAGCCCGGCGAGCTCCTCTTCCTCGGTGACCCGCAGGCCGATGGTCGCCTTGATGGCGTGGAAGAGCAGGAACGCACACCCGAAGACGAACACGAAGTGCACGCCGACGAACAGGGCCTGGGTGGAGAGCTGGTCGATGCCGCCACCGTAGAAGAGGCCGGCATCCTCACGACCGAGGAACGCGTCGTCGTAGCGGGCGAACAGGGCGATCGAGAGCGTGCCCCAGGTGCCGCAGATGGCGTGGACGGACACGGCACCGACCGGATCATCGATGCGTCGGTTGTCGAAGAACGCCACGGCGAGCACGACGAGGACACCACCCACGGCCCCGATGACGATCGCCGCCCACGTCTCGATGGCACCCACGGGGGCGGTGACCGAGACCAGGCCGGCGAGCATGCCGTTGGCGGCCATGGTGACGTCGGGCTTGCCGTCGCGCAGCCAGTTCACGAGCATCGCCACGCAGGCGCCGGCGCAGGCGGCGAGCAGGGTCTTGACCGCCAGCTGGGGCACGAGGTTGTCGGCGGCCAGTTCGGAGCCGGGGTTGAAGCCGAACCAGCCGACGAACAGGATCATGGCGCCGAGGATCACGAACGGGACGTTGTGGCCGGGGATCGCCCGGGGCTTGCCATCGGCGCCGTACTTGCCGATGCGGGGGCCGAGGACGATGGCGCCGGCGAGGGCGGCCCAGCCGCCGGTGGCGTGCACGATGGTGGAGCCGGCGAAGTCGGAGAACGGGATGTCGAGCTGGGAGAGCCAGCCGCCGCCCCACGTCCAGCGCAGGACGACCGGGTAGATGAACGCCGTGATGACGATGCTGTAGACGAAGTAGCTCTTGAACTTGGTGCGCTCCGCCATGGTTCCCGAGACGATGGTGGCGGACGCAGCGGCGAAGGCGGCCTGGAAGAAGAAGAAGGTGGCGGGCGACAGGTTCAGTGCCTGAGCGGCGCCGGCGTCCTCGATGCCCGGGATGCCGAAGCCGAAGCCGAACCAGCCGCCGAGCAGCTCGTCGCCGCTGAAGGCGATGCCGTAGCCGACGAGGGCGAAGGCCAGGACCCCGGCCATGCCGTCCATCAGGTTCTTCATCATGATGTTGGACACGTTCTTGGCCCGCGTGAGGCCGGCCTCGACGAGGGCGAACCCGGCCTGCATGAAGAAGACCAGGATCCCGCACACGAAGACGAAGATGTTGTCGAGCACGACCTGCGATGCCGGCGCGACCTCCTCGGCCTCCTGGGCGGCAGCAGGGTTGGCCAGGAGGAGCAGGGCGGCTCCCACCAATCCTGCTCCGATGAGCAACTTGCGCTTCACAGCTGTCTCCTTGTTCCGATGGCTGGGGGTGGTGGGGGCGGGGCTGGCTGACAGCGATCTGACCCGGAACTGACCGTAAGCACCCCCCGTTGCACGCTGGTCTCCTCGCCGTTGCACGGATGGCAACGCTGTGTGACCGGCGTGTTTCGTGCTCAGAGGGCGGTGCTGGCCGCGGCCGGTTCGAGCAGGTAGCCGCGCGAGCGGACGGTTCGGATGGCGAGGCGCACGGGCTCCAGCCGGCGGCGGAGCCGGAGCATGTGCACGTCGAGGGCGTTGCGACCCGGGGCGGCGCCCGGCCA
The DNA here is from genome assembly GCA_046570205.1 of Acidimicrobiia bacterium. GTDB lineage: Bacteria > Actinomycetota > Acidimicrobiia > Acidimicrobiales > Salinilacustritrichaceae > Salinilacustrithrix. The sequence goes on along the minus strand of JBKHVG010000009.1, from coordinate 102,338 downwards.
GCCGGCGGCGGCCAGGTCGTCGCGGCTCACCACCGCCCCGAAGCGGCGGACCAGCTCGCTGGTGAGGCGGGCCTCGACCGGCGGCAGTGGCGCCCAGCGGTCGCCGTAGCGGATGACCCCGTCGGCATCGAGCTCGGGCACCAGCTCGAGGGTCTTGGCCAACCGGAGGCGCAGACCCTCCATCCGGGCCCGGACGTCGAGCTCGCCGCAGGGCGTGCGGACCCAGTCCTCGAGGGGGTCCGAGGCGATGGGAGGAGCGGCGTCGGCCTCGACGAGCAGGAGGCGGGCGCGCCCGCTCTTGGCCAGGTCCTCCCGCAGGCTCCGCTCGTCGGGCCAGCGGACGATGGTGACGTCCTGCATCGTCGACGGACGCTACGGAGGGCCCGTTTCGCGCGTGTTTCGCCGAGGTCACCGCTGGCGGCAGTTCTTCCGGCACGGACGTCGGCATTTCCGTATGCTCCGTCCATGCCGAAGACGAGCGTGACCGACCACCTTGCAGCGGTGCCGCTGTTCAACGCCTGCTCCAAGAAGGAGCTCGGCCTGATCGCGAAGGCGACCACCGAGATGTCGTTCCCCGACGGGACCGAGCTGGTCAAACAAGATCAGTCGGCTCGCGAGGCGTTCATCGTCACGGAGGGCACCGTGGTCGTGAAGCGCAACAACCGCAAGGTCGCCGAGCTCGGCCCGGGATCGATCCTCGGCGAGCTCGGCTTGCTCGACAAGGGGCCTCGCACCGCCACCATCGTCACGCAGGGTCCGGTCGAGGCGTTGGTGCTCGGTCCTCGTGAGTTCGCCGGTCTCCTCGACGAGGTGCCGTCGATCTCCCACAAGCTCCTGAAGGCCATGGCCGAACGCATCCGCGAGCTCGACACCAAGGCCTTCGGCTGAGCTGAACCTCGCTAGGGGCGACCGGGTCGCCGCGCCACGCTCCGGCCCACGACCCCGGCCCCGATGCCGCTCGCCGCGACGGCGGCGACCGCCACGGCCACGAGAGCGCCGGGCACCCCGTCGTCGTCTTCGTCGATGTCGTCCACGACGACCGGCGCCGCGGACTGGTCCGGCTGCGGCTCGCCGTCGGTCGTGGTCGTGGGGTCCTCGCCCGGTGCGGCATCGCCGAGCGGGGGCTCGGTGGGCGCGACCGAGGGTCCCGCAGCCGGGGACGGGCCGGCGTCGCCGGGAGCGGGTGCGGGTGCCGTGGGGGAGCCCGGACCAGCGCCGGTCGTGACCGGTCCACCGCCGGGCGGGGCCGCCGCCGTGGCCGCCGGCCCAGGTGGCGCGGGAGCGGCCGTCGAGACGGTGGCGGACGGCACGGCGAGAGCGGCGCGCATGTCGATCAGGCCGTGGCCGAAGGTGCCGGAGCTGCCCAGGTCACGCGCCGTGGACAGCAGCCGGTCGACGGCCTGCTGGGGTGAGAGCCCCCGGGCCCGCAGCGCGGCCAGGGCGCCGGAGACGTGGGGAGCGGACATCGAGGTGCCGGCCTGGAGGGCGCATCGGCGATCGGGGAAGGCGGACAGGACGTCCCGGCCCTCCTCGCCGGTCCCGTCCCCGCCCGGGGCGGCCACGCCCCACATCGCGGATCCGACCGATGTCGCGTACGGCGCGGCCCGGTCGTCGCGGTCGGTGGCGGTGACGACAACGGCCGGCAGGTCGCCGTAGCCGGGGCCGAACAAGCCACCGAAGGCGCCGTCGTTGCCGGCGGCGAGGACGGGGATCTTGCCCTTGGACCAGGCGTAGCGGATCGCCTCCTGCAGCTCGGAGCCGGAGACGTTGCGCAGGAGCACCTCGGTGCCCAGCGACAGGTTGATCACGGTGACATCCCGGCGGTCGGCCGCCCGGCGGATGCCCTCGGCGACCAGGCTGACCGGGCCCGCCCCGTCCGCGTCGAGGACGCGGACCGGCAAGATGGTGGCGTCGGGCGCCACCCCGATGCTGCCGCAGCCGTTGTCGGCGCCCGCTGCCACGCCGGCGACGTGGGTCCCGTGGCCGTTCGGGTCGCCACCGGGGCCGCCGACGAGGTCGATGGCCGGCTGCACCCGACCGCGGAAGGCGGGGTGCTCGGCGTCGACGCCGGTGTCGACGACGGCGATCACGGTGCCGGCAGCCGACGCCGGCGCCCCGACCCGATCGATGTTCCACTCGGGCGCCGCCGCCCCGACGGCAGGGACGACCACGATGCCGCACAGCAGAAGGAGGGACGCGACCACGGCGGCGCGGCGTGCGCTCCCGGGCCGTCGCTCCGTCATCGCCCCATGGTGACCGGTGCCGAGGCCGCACGCCACGCGGACGGGCAGAAATCGGTCGAATAGATCTGCAACGGACCGATGCTCGGGCCGAGGGCGTACGTTCGGTCCATGGCGGCCACGGGGGAAGAAGCGAAGCCACCGAAGCCACCCGTGCTCCCCGATGCGCCGGTGGTGGCGGTCGACCTCGCCGACCTCGACGAGCTGTACCCCGACATCGACGGCCTGGAGGCCGACGGGGCGATCCTGGCGCTCCCGGAGGCCCGGACGCTCGACCTGCTGCGCAGCCGCCTGCGAGCCTGCGCGCTCGACATGGCCTCCTGGCGCCTGGCCCGGGTGCGCCGGGTCGCCGTCCTCGGCGGGCGGATCGAGGGCCTGGACGCCACGGCCGCGCAGCTCGACGACGTCACCCTCTCCGGGGTCTCGCTCGAGGACGTGGTGCTCGAGCGGGCCAGGTGCGAGCGGGTGGACCTGACCGGCGCGGACGTCTCCTCGGTCACCGCGGTCGCCACCCTCGCCGGTGCCACCATCAGCGCCGCGCAGGCCGTGGCGCTGGCCGCCCGCATGGCCCGCAGCCTCGGCGTCCGGGTGCGCGTCCCCGACGACGCGCGCTCGGGCTTTCCCCCCTCTCGGTGACCGGAAGTAGCCTCCGTCCCGCTATGGAACCCACCGTCGAGTCCCCACGTCGGATCAAGCCGCACCAGCTGGCCCTCGGGCTCGGTGTGCTGATCGCGGTCGTCACCGTCGTCTCGGGCATCGCCGCCACGGTGTTCCAGTTCCACGGGGAGTCCGAGGTCACGCGCGAGGTGTTCGGGAACATCCCGTCGCCGCTCAAGGCCGCCTTCTACATGATCGTCCCGATCACCCTGCTCTACGGCGCGGTGGCGTTCAGCCAGCGCATGAAGAACTGGGAGCGGGGGGCACCGGAGAACCGGCGGACCACCACCAAGAACGTCAAGCAGCGCCTGAAGGACTTCCGGGCCGGCGTCTACATGCAGACCCTGCTGCGCGATCCCGCCGCCGGGGTCATGCACAGCCTCATCTACTTCCCCTTCCTGATCCTGCTGGCCGTCACGACGGTGCTCGAGGTCAACCACCAGCTGCCCGACGACGCCAAGTTCCTGCACGGCGACATCTACCGCGCCTACATCGCCGTCGGCGACGCCGCCGGCCTGCTGTTCATGGTCGGCGTCTGCTGGGCCATCGTCCGCCGCTACGTGCAGAAGCCGTACCGGATCCGGATGAAGAGCAAGCCCGAGCACGCCGTCATCCTCGGCACCTTCTTCGCCATCGGCCTCACCGGCTTCCTGGCCGAGATGTTCCGCATCGCCGTCGACGGCCGGCCCGACTTCGAGAAGTGGAGCTTCATCGGGTACCCGCTGTCGGGCCTGGTGGAGAACCTCGATGCCGTCCACGGCTGGCACCAGGCCATGTGGATCGCCCACGTCGTGTCGTTCCTGGTGTTCCTCGTGATCCTGCCGGTCACGATGCTGCGCCACATGTTCACCAGCCCGATCAACATGTACCTGCGCGATCGGGAGCGCCCCAAGGGTGCCATGAAGGCCATGCCGAACCTCATGGAGACCGAGCTCGAGAGCTTCGGCGCCTCCACGGTCGAGGACTTCACGTGGAAGCAGCTGGTCGACCTCGACGCCTGCACCATGTGCGGGCGCTGCACCAGCGTCTGCCCGGCGCACGCCACCGGCAAGCCGCTGGACCCCCGCGAGATCGTGCTCAAGTCGGGCGAGGTCATGGCCGCCACCGGCACCCCGCAGGTCAGCCCGCCGCTCGGCACCGTTCCCGACATCACGGTGTCGGCCAACTCGTTCTTCGAGCGCATCACGCCCGAGGAGATCTGGTCGTGCACGTCGTGCAAGGCCTGCGACGAGATCTGCCCCGTGAACATCGAGATCCTCGACAAGATCCTCGACATGCGGCGCTACCTGTCGCTCATGGAGTCGAACTTCCCGACCGAGCTCGGTGGCGCCTACATGAACATGGAGAACCAGGGGAACCCCTGGGGCATGTCCAACGCCACCCGTGGCGACTGGTCGGCCAAGGTCGACGGCATCGAGATCGTCGAGCCGGGCGACGCGTTCGACCACGAGTACCTGTACTGGGTCGGCTGCGCCGGGTCCTTCGACGACAAGAACCAGAAGGTCTCCGAGGCGATGGCCAAGCTCATGCGCCGGGCCGGTCTGGACTTCGCCATCCTCGGCGCCAACGAGATGTGCACCGGTGACCCCGCCCGCCGCTCGGGCAACGAGTACATCTACCAGATGCTGGCGATGCAGAACATCGAGACGCTCAACACCATGGGCGTCAAGAAGATCGTGACCCAGTGCCCGCACTGCTTCAACACGCTGGGCAACGAGTACCCGCAGCTGGACGGCCACTACGAGGTCATCCACCACACCCAGCTACTGGAGAACCTCATCGCCGAGGGCAAGCTCGACATGAGCCGGGCCCTCCTCGACGAGCGCATCGTGTACCACGACTCCTGCTACCTGGGCCGCCACAACGACATCTACATGAGCCCGCGCAAGGTCATCGGCTCCCTGGGCGGCGTCGAGATCGTCGAAGCGCCCCGCAACGGCACCAAGGGCATGTGCTGCGGCGCCGGCGGTGCCCGCATGTGGATGGAGGAGTCTCTCGGCACCAAGGTGAACGACGAGCGCTCCCGTGAGCTCGTCGCCACCGGCGCCGACCGCATCGCCACCGCCTGTCCGTTCTGCTACGTGATGATGGACGACGGTGTGAAGGCGACGAGCACCGAGGACGACGGCCCCAAGGTCGCCGACATCGCGATGCACGTGCTCGAGGCCATCGAGGCCGGCGAGGCCCGTGAGGCGAGCTCGCCCCTCACCATGACCGACTGAGCGTGTCGCCTTCGGCGACCGCGAGTGCAGACCGCCGGCAGCCGCCGGTGGTGCTGGTCGTCGGCGACCAGCCCGGCGGGGTGGAGATCGTGTCGCGGCTGCTCGTCCGGCACGGCCTGCGCGCCGTCCGGGCCAGCGAGGTCACCCCCGCCCTGGAGGAGTCGGCGCACACGCTGCCCCGCTGCATCGTGGTGGACCTGCCCCGTGCCGGCCTGGGATCGGCCTTGCAGCTGCTCGACCTCGTCCGCAGCCACGACGACGACCGTGTCTCGTCGTGCCGGGTGCTGGTGCTCGAGTCGGAGGGGAGCCGGGAGGTCCTGCTGGCGTCGGGCGCCGATGCGCACCTCGCCCGTCCGGTGCACGCCCGGGACCTGGTCGCTGCCGTGGACGCCCTCCTGGCCCCGGCAACCTGACCGAACTCGACGAACTGGCGCCCAGCGGGCGGGCGCTGCTGCGTCGGGCTCAGGCCTCGAAGTTCTTCCAGTACTGGCTGGGCGTCGGACCGTCCTGGCCGTGGTACTTGGACTTGAGCGCACCCGTCCCGTAGGGCACATCGGCGGCCGTGGTCATGCGCAGGAAGCTGACCTGGCCGATCTTCATGCGCGGGTAGAGCGTGATCGGCAGGTTGTGCACGTTCGACAGCTCGAGCGTGATCTGGCCGAGGAACCCCGGGTCGATGAAGCCGGCGGTGGAGTGGATGAGGAGCCCGAGCCGACCGAGGCTGGACTTGCCGTCGAGGCGGGCCACGAGGTCATCGGGGACGCCGATGCGCTCGAGGGTGGCGCCGAGCACGAACTCGCCCGGGTGCAGGACGAAGGGCTGGTCGTCCGCGACGGTGACCATCTCGGTGAGGTCGCTGGCGTCCTGCTTGACGTCGATCATCCCGCGCGTGTGGTTCCGGAACACGAGGAAGCGGGGATCGAGCGTGAGGTCGACCGACGACGGCTGGATGAAGGACTCGTCGAGCGGGTCGATGACGATGCGACCGTTGGCCAGCTCTTCGCGGATCGTGCGGTCGGAGAGGATCACGGCCGGGAGGCTATTCGCCGCCGGCGCCGGCTCAGGACTGGGTGGGACGGGCCGCGACCCAGCGGTACTTCTGGTGGGCTGCCTGGGTGGAGACCCCGAGGGTCTCGCCGATGTCGGACCAGGTGGCGCCCTTCTTGCGGGCCTCGGCGACGAGCTCGGCCACGAGTGCTTCGGACGCGTGGCGGAGGCGTTGGGCCGCCTCGAGGCGCTGGCTCACGTCGCCCCGGGCGAGGTCGTCGAGGGCGGCCCGGATGGCGGCGTCGGCGGCGAGATCGATCTCCACGTCGCCTCGCCCGGCCCGCTCCGTCATCGTGCCCTCGTGACTCGGTTCCACGTCGATCACGGTACGGCAGCCGGGCTGGTTCGTCGGGGATGCCCGGAGCGCCCGAAGCGCCCCGAGCGGAGGTGATCTCGGCGCGCTCACTGCCTAGAGTGGCCGCCTCGGACGAGGCCGCAACCTCGCCCTGCGGGTGTAGTTCAATGGCAGAACGTCAGCTTCCCAAGCTGAGAACGCGGGTTCGATTCCCGTCACCCGCTCCATCGCAGGAGCCCAGACCCGGCCTGGGTCTGGCAGGTCAGCCACCACTGCCGGCGGCGCTCCCGGCGGGGACCGAAGGCCGCTGTCGATGGGTATCGACGGCCGGTGAGCTACGACATCTTCCTGCTCGTGCTGGGCGTCTGCGTCATCGGCGCGGTGACGCTGCCCCGGCACCTGCACCGCAGGGCGGTGTCGTTGCCGGCGATCCAGGTGTTCGCCGGCTTCGTCCTGTTCGGCCTCGTGCCGACGCTGCCCGACATCGACCCGACGCGCGACGCGGTCACCGCCGAACGTCTCAGCGAGCTCGTAGTGATCGTCTCGCTCACGGGTGCCGGGCTCATGATCGACCGGGCGCCGAGCTGGCGGTCCTGGGCGCCCACCTGGCGCCTGCTCGCCATCTGCATGCCGCTCACCATCGCTGGCACCGCGTTCCTCGGGTGGGCAGCCGTCGGCCTGGCTCCGGCCGCGGCGCTCCTGCTCGGCGCCGTACTGGCCCCCACCGACCCCGTGCTCGCCTCCGACGTCCAGGTCGCCGGCCCCAACGAAGGAGACGTCGGCGAGGTCCCAATCGCGTTGACGGCCGAGGCCGGGCTCAACGACGCCCTCTCCTTCCCGTTCGTGAACGCCGCCATCGCCATGCTCGCCGGCGGCGCCTGGTTCGGCGGGTGGCTCGTCGACGATGTGTTCGTGAAGCTCGCCGTCGGCCTCGCCGCCGGCTGGGTGTGCGGCCGGATCTTCGCCTGGCTCATCTTCACCCGCTTCGACTGCGCGTGGCTGGGGAACCGCAGCGAGGCCATCGCCGTCGTCGGTGCGACCCTTGCGGTGTACGGGGTCGCCGAGCTGCTCCACGGCTACGGCTTCCTCTCCGTGTTCGTCGCCGCCGTCACGCTCCGCCACCGCCAGCCCGACCACGAGCATCACGAGGCCCTGCACGCGGCCGCCGAGGCGGTCGAGAACCTCGGCAGCGCGCTGGTCCTCATCCTCGTGGGCGGGGCCATCGCCAGCGGAGCCCTCTCCCCGCTCGGGTGGCCGGAGGTTCTCGTCGGCATCGCCATCGTGGCCCTGATCCGGCCCATCACCGGCTACGTGAGCCTGCTCGGCACCGGCCTCGACCAGCGGCAGCGGTTCGTCACCGCCGCCTTCGGGATCCGGGGCGTGGGTTCCGTCTACTACCTGGCCCACGCCGGTGCGCTCGAGGACTTCGCCGAGATCGAGAGCCTCTGGGCCATCACGATCTTCGTGATCTGCCTGTCGCTCGTCGTCCACGGGTCGCTGGCGTCGCGGGCCGTGGAGTACGCCACGGAAGCCGATCGCGCCCAGCTGCAGCTCGAGGGGATGCCGCCGCCGGAGGGGTGACTTCGCGCTACAGGTGAGCGCGCTCTGCGCCGATGTTGTGCCTGGCGACCGAACGGCCGCCGAGACTCGCATTGGAGCTGACGTGCAGGCAGGAAAGGGCGGCCTACGGGGCAACAGGAGCGGACGTAGGTCCGGCCAGCGGGGTGCCGCCCTCGTCGAGTTCGCGCTCATCGCACCCGTCCTCTTCCTGGTCCTCTTCGGGATCATCGAGTTCGGCATGGCGTTGAACGACTATCAGTCGATCCGGCACGGGGTCCGCGACGGCGCCCGTCAAGCGGTGGTGCAGCAGTTCCGCGACGACACGGGTTGCACCTCGATCGATGCCCCCGACGACGTCAAGAAGGTCATCTGCATGACCAAGGACCGAATCGGCCTCGGTGACGACGTGCGAGTCCAGGTCGAGTACGACATGACCGGCGCCGGAAGCAGCGGCAACTATGGCAGCGTCTCGATCTGCGCCCAGCGGAACGTGAGTCCGTTCACCGGAGCGATCCCTGCGATCGACGGCATCTCCTTGAAGTCATCCATCGAGATGCGCCTGGAAGACGACCTCCGAGAGGACCCTTCCGACGCCGACGCGATCGCCGAGGTGGAGGAGCACGCCGACTTCCCTGTCTTCTCAGAGCCCGCTCCTGCTGGATCCGACTGGTCGGGGTGCTGACGATGCGCCGTCGCCGAGCCGAACGGGGGGCGATCCTCGTGTTCGTCGCCCCGCTGTTCCTGACCATCTTCGCCATGGCGGCACTGGTCGTCGACATGGGGAACGCACGCCAGGAGGCGCGGCACGTTCAGGGCGCGGTCGATGCGGCGTCACTCGCGGGCGCACGTGAGCTGCCCCTCGCCTCGGCGAGCACGACGGCCGCTGATCGAGCGAAGCAGCAGGCCGCCAAGAACGTGAACATCAACATCACTGGTCAGAGCGTGATCCCTGGTGCGGTGCCGTGCACCGGAACGGTCCCCACCAACTCGACCTGTTACTCACTCGGCGACGCCGACGTGGTCGTCGCCACGCCATATCTGGAAGCGCCCGCTGGCTCGCCGGCGGCCTACAACTTGGTCCTGGTCCGGGTGTGCCGACCGACAGCGAGCTTCTTCGCCAGCACGATCGGTGCCGCCAGCCCCAAGGTCTGTCGGGATGCCGTCGGCCGGCGGGTGAGCTCGACCGGCGGGTACCCGATGGGTCTCGTGGTGATCGACCCCACCACGTGCAACGCCCTCGAGTTCGCCGGCACGTCCGAGACGGTGCTCTCATCCAACGGCGCCGTGATGGTGAACTCCAACTGCACAACGAACGCTCTGGACGCCAGCGGCACGGCATGGGAGGTGCATGCCGACTACATCGGCGTCGTCGGCCACGCTGCCCTCGCGCCCTGCGAGCCGCCGAGCGCATGCACCAGCACGGTGCCGACCCAGAACATCACGCCCTTCGACGATCCGTTCGCCCACATCCAGCCCCCGGACCCCCTGCCCGCGATCAGCCTGACCCACGACTGCTCCTCTGCAACCGGGACACTGGTACTGGAGCCTGGGCGGTACCCGAACGGCTGTGCGTTCAACAACACCAGCGGCGTGAACGGGTACATCTTCAAGCCCGGGGAGTACTACTTCGAGCAGGACATCTCCGTCAACGGCAACGTGCCCCTTGTCTGCGATGAGACGGCAATAACGGTGCCCGCTGACATCGACGCCTGGGAGCCGGTCTGTGATGACGGCACCTACGACGGGGTGACGTTTATCCTCGGCCCCAACGCATCTGCGAGGGTGAATGGGTCATCGAAGGTCTACCTGCCTGCCCCGACCACCGGTCCGTACGCCGGCATCTCCCTCTACCAGCTGTCCACAGAGGAGTCGACCCTCAACGGGACGAACGACTTCGCCATCGGCACGATCTACGCGCCCAACGCCCACTACAACTTCACGGGCAGCGGCGGCGGGGACAACGCGATCAACATCGACGGCATGGTGGTGACGAAGACAGCGGAGATCTCGGGCAGCTTCTACTTCGGGATCAACGTCCCCCTGCACTCGCCCGAGGCTCGCATCGAGGACGACTTCGGGCTCTGGGAGTAGCCGGTACCGTCGCCGGCCGTGCACGCCGCTGACGCCCTCGACGACCGGATCGCTGGGACGGGGTCGATCGCCTGCGTGGGGCTCGATCCCCGGCCCGAACTCCTGCCGCCGGCGGTGATCGACCGGCACCGCGGTGTGGGCTCGCCCGCGGGCGAGGTGGCGGGGGCGTTCATCGATGCGAACCGGCGGATCATCGACGCGATCACGGACCGGTGCGCGGCGGTGAAGCCGCAGGCGGCGTGCTACGAGGCCTACGGCCTGGCCGGCTGGCGGGCGCTCGAGGACACGGTGCGCCACGCCGTCGAGGCAGGGATCCCGGTGATCCTCGACGCCAAGCGGGGCGACATCGGCTCGACCGCCGCCCACTACGGGCACATGGCCTTCGGCGGTGCGCCCGACCTCGACGGCGGTCGGTGCGCCGGCATCGGCGCCGACTGGCTGACCGTGAACGGCTACCTCGGCTCCGACGGGGTCGAGCCGGTGCTGGCGGCCGGTGGCGGCGTCTTCGTCCTGGTCAAGACGTCCAACCCGGGCAGCGGGGAGCTCCAGGACCTGGAGCTGGCCGAGGGGGGCACGGTGGCGGATCGCATGGCCGACCGCGTCGCCGCCTGGGGTGCCGAGCGGGTGGGCCGGTCGGGGCTCAGCGACGTCGGCGCCGTGGTGGGGGCGACGTACCCGGAGCACGCCGTCGCCCTGCGGGCGCGCATGCCTGACACGATCTTCCTGGTGCCCGGCTACGGGGCCCAGGGCGGGTCGGCCGCCGACGCGGTCGCCGGCCGACGACCCGACGGGCGGGGCGTGCTCGTGTCGTCGAGCCGCGGCATCACCGGCGCCTGGCGCCACGCCGGCACCGACGACGTGGGGGCGGCGGCACGCCAGGCGCTCGACGCCATGAACGCCGACCTCGACGCCGCCCGCTGACGGCGCTCCGCCGCCGCGACGAGGTCCGCTGCCCGGCCCGGCCGCAAGCGCCCCGCGGCGGGAGGGGCGCAGGTGGGCGCCCGTACACTCGGCCCATGACCGACGTCGCGCCGGACGCCCCTGCCACCGCCTGGGCGGTCGAGCCGTCGGGGCCGCTGCGCGGCGAGGTCCGCGTGGCCGGGTCGAAGAACGCCATCACCAAGCACATGGTCGCCGCCGTGATGGGCAGCTCGCCGTCGACGATCCACAACGTCCCCGCGGTCGGTGACGTCGGCATCACCACCGATGTGCTCCGATCGCTCGGCGTCGGCGTGGAGCTGGACGACGACACGGTGACGATCACACCCGGCCACGAGATCGACCCCGAGGTCTCGCAGCGCTACTCGGGGCTGAACCGGATCCCGATCCTGCTGCTCGGCCCGCTGCTCCACCTCCACCAGGAGGCCTTCGTGCCCGTCGTGGGCGGGGACCGCATCGGCGCCCGGCCGGTGGACTTCCACGTCGAGGCGCTGCGGGCGTTCGGCGCCGAGGTCATCGAGACCGAGGACGGCGTCCGGGCCAAGGTGGCCGGCCGCCTCGTCGGCACCCAGATCACGCTGCCGTACCCGTCCGTCGGCGCCACCGAGACCGTGCTGCTCACCGCGGCCCTGGCCGAGGGCCGCACCGTGCTCAACAACGCGGCGACCGAGCCCGAGATCATCGAGCTGGCGCTGTTCCTGCAGCGCATGGGCGCCCGGGTCGAGCTCACCCCTGGGCGTCGCTTCGTCGTCGACGGCGTCGAGCAGCTGCACGGCGCCACCACCCGGCTGCAGGGCGATCGCCTCGAGGCGTTCTCCTACCTGGTCGCCGGGCTCGTCACCGGCGGCGAGGTGCGGGTCGCCGGCTGCGCCCAGGAGCGCATGGTCACCGCCATCTCCACGCTGCAGCGCATGGGCGCACAGATCGAGATCAACGACGACTGGATCAGCGCCCACGCGGCCAACGGTCTGCGGGCGGTCGCCATCCACACCGACACCCACCCGGGGTTCATGACCGACTGGCAGTCGCCGCTGTTCGTGCTGATGACGCAGGCCGAGGGCATGTCGGTCCTGCACGAGACCGTGTTCGAGGACCGCATCCGCTACCCCGCCACCGTCGTGCAGGCCATGGGCGGCGAGATCGAGCTGTTCGAGACCTGCCTCGGGGGTCCGGCCTGCCGCTTCCACGACAGCAACGCCGTGCACTCGGCCGTGGTGCGCGGGGTCTCCGAGCTGCGCGGCGCCCACGTCGAGATCCCCGACCTGCGGGCCGGTTTCTCGGGTGTCATCGCGGCGGCGGTGGCTCACGGGTCCTCGGTGATCGAGGGCGTCCACCACCTCGAGCGGGGCTACAACCGTCCGCTCGAGACGCTCCAGTCGCTCGGGCTGAAGGTGGACCGCACGGCGTCGGACCCGTCCAAGGCGACCCGGCCCGGGCCCGCGGCGTAGGAGCCTGGTTCAGCCGGCGACCAGGCTGGCCAGGGCCCAGATCGCCCCCACGGCGCCGACGACCGCGAACGCGATGCTGCGGGCGACCGGGGCCGCCGGCAGGTCACCGTCCTTCACCTGCTCCGGGGGCCGGACCAGGGCCAGGATCGAGCCCACGGCCATGGCGCCGCCGATGGCGAGCACGAGGTAGGCGAGGAGGTCCTCTCCGAGGAACATGCCGCCACTGTGCTCCATCAGCACTGCCAGTTCCAGAGAGGGTGTGGAACACTCGCCCGACCCACCTCCGACCACAGGGACCCGCGATGGGCCACCACCACGTCACCGACCGGGACGCCCACCCGATGCCGCCCGCCAACCGCACCGTCGTCGGCTGGCGGGAGTGGATCCACCTGCCCGAGCTTCTCGACGGGGGCTGGATCAAGGCCAAGGTCGACACGGGCGCCCGGACCTCGGCCCTGCACGCCTGGGACGTCGAGCGCTTCGGGCGCGACGGCGGCGACTGGGTGCGCTTCTCCGTCCACCCCCGCCAGCACGACGACGTCCACGTGATCCAGACCGAGGCCAAGCTGGTCGAGGAGCGGGAGGTGCGGTCGTCCAACGGCGACGTCGAGCTCCGCCCGGTGGTCCGAACGACCCTCGCCCTGGGCGCCCGGCGGTACGGCATCGAGCTCACGCTCACCAAGCGGGACCAGATGGGGTTCCGCATGCTGCTGGGCCGGACCGCCATGGCCCGGCACCTGCTGGTGGACCCGGGTTCGTCGTACCTCCTGGGCGGCGACCGCCACGCCCCACCCGGGTAGCGTCGGCGACTCTATGAAGATCGGACTCCTGTCCAGAAACGCCAACCTGTACTCCACGACGCGCCTCAAGGAGGCGGCCGAGGGGCGTGGTCACGAGGTCCGGGTCATCGACTACCTGCGCTGCGTGATGGACATCACGTCGCACAAGCCGGCCATCCGGTACGCCGGCCAGGAGCTCGAGGGGTACGACGCCATCATCCCCCGCATCGGCGCGTCCCACACCTTCTACGGCACGGCCGTGGTCCGGCAGTTCGAGATGATGAGCGTCTTTCCCACCAACGAGAGCCAGGGCATCTCCCGGTCCCGGGACAAGCTCCGCTCGCTGCAGCTGCTGTCCCGCAACGGCATCGGCCTGCCGGTGACCGGCATCGCCCACTCCACCAAGGACATCGACGGCCTCATCGAGCTGGTGGGCGGGGCGCCGCTCATCGTGAAGCTCATCGAGGGCACCCAAGGGGTCGGCGTGGTGCTGGCCGAGACGAAGAAGGCGGCCGAGTCGGTCATCGCCGCCTTCCGCCAGCTCGACGCGAACATCCTCGTGCAGGAGTTCATCAAGGAGGCCAAGGGCGCCGACATCCGTGCCTTCGTGATCGGCGGCCGGGTCGTGGCCTCGATGCGACGACAGGGCGCCCCGGGCGAGTTCCGGTCGAACCTGCACCAGGGCGGCTACGCCGAGAAGATCAAGCTCACGCCCGAGGAGCGCTCCACCGCCGTGCGGGCGGCCAAGACCATGGGCCTGAACGTCTGCGGCGTCGACCTGCTCCGTTCGAACCACGGACCCGTCGTCATGGAGGTCAACTCCTCCCCCGGCCTCGAGGGCATCGAGCAGACCACCGGCATCGACGTGGCCGGCAAGGTCATCGAGTTCATCGAGAAGAACGCCCGGCCGGGCAAGACCCGCACCTCGGCCCGGGGCTGACCGTGGGCACCGTCCGCGTCGAGGTGGTGGGCAGCACCACCGTGGTCACCATCGACCGGCCTGCGGTGCGCAACGCCGTCGACGGCCCCACCGCCCGGGCACTGCACGAGGCCTTCCTCGCCTTCGACGCCGACGACGGCACCTCGGTCGCCGTGCTGACCGGCGCGCACGGCACGTTCTGCGCCGGTGCCGACCTCAAGGCGGTGTCGACCGGCGACGGCAACCACATCGGTGCGATGGCTCCCGGCGACCCGGACCCGGGGGCGCTGGGCCCGATGGGGCCGACCCGGCTGCGCCTGTCGAAGCCCGTCATCGCCGCCGTGGAGGGCCACGCCGTGGCCGGCGGGCTGGAGCTGGCCGTGTGGTGCGACCTGCGGGTGGCGGCCAGCGACGCGGTGTTCGGCGTCTACTGCCGCCGCTGGGGCGTGCCCCTCGTGGACGGGGGCACCGTCCGCCTGCCTCGGCTGATCGGACAGAGCCGGGCGATGGACATGATCTTGTCCGGCCGGCCGGTCGAGGGCGCCGAGGCCGAGTCGTGGGGTCTGGTCAACCGGCTGACCGAACCGGGCGCGGCCCTGGACGGCGCCCTCGCCCTGGCCGAGCAGCTGGCCGCCTTCCCCCAGCGCTGCATGCGGTCGGACCGGGCGTCCTCGCTCGAGCAGTGGTCGCTGTCGGAGTGGGAGGCGCTGGCCAAGGAGACCGAGCTCGGCCTGGCCACGGTGCGCTCGGGCGAGACCCAGGAGGGTGCGGCCCGCTTCGCGGCCGGCGAGGGGCGTCACGGCGCCTTCTGAGTCCCCGGAGAGGGGGTGGGTGGCCGGGTGGGTGGCTCAGCCGCCGGTGGTGGACCAGTGCCAGGGCTCGCTGGGCAGGTTGAACAGCCCGTAGGAGGCGGCGTTGGCCGCCAGCCACTGGAAGCCGAGGTTGGCCCGGCTGGTGATGAGGCGTCCGTCGTAGGTCAGGTCGAGGGCCCGGCCCTGCTCGTGCAGCGAGCGGCCGGGAACGGCGGTGGGCGGGGAGCAGGAGCTGGCCGGCCGGTACCAGATGTCGTACTCGGTGGGGCCGCAGTTGGCGATCCGGAGCTCGATCTGGCGCTGGGTGCTCCGGTACGCGCTGCCCCCGAAGCGGACCCCGTCGGCGGCCGCCGCGGTGAGCATGGCATCGACGTCGTCGGCGATGTCGGCGTGCACGGTGAAGCCCTGGACGGTGCGCAGCGGCGGCGTCGACTGGCGCGGCACGGTGGTGGTGGGCGGCCGGGTCGTGGTGGGGCTCGACGGTGCTCGGGTGTCGGGGGTGGTCGGTGCCGGGGCGTCCGAGGGCTGGCTCGGCGCCGCCGTGATGGTGGGGCCGGCGAGGTCGGTGGGCGCCGGGGTCTCGAGCTCGGGCCCGGCGAGGTCCTCGGGGACGTCGGGTTCCGGCGGCGGGGGGAGGCGGGCGATGAGGGCGGCCTGCTCGGCGACGATGCGCTCGGACAGCTCGGCGTCGAGGTCGGCGAGGGCGGCGGCCTCGGCCAGCGCCCCGTCGATGCGGCCCTGCAGGTCGGCGGCGAAGCGGGCCTGGCGCTGGCGCTCGTCATCGAGGCGGAGGAGCTCGGCGTCGGCGGCCTGGACGGCCTCGGCGGCCGCCGCCGCCGCGGCGGTGACCTCCGCCGACCGCTCCTCGGCCAGCTGCTCGGCCTCCTCGAGCAGGTCGAGCAGGCTGAGGTCCCGCTGGGCCCGGGCGTCGAGGTAGATCTGCTGGATCAGGGCGTCCGAGAGCGACTGCGCCTGCAGGCTCTGGACCAGGTCGGCGGTGGGCGGGTGCACGTAGGACGCCACGGCCATCTCGACGATGGCCTGCTCGAGGATGGCGACGTCGCGCTCGGCGGTCCGCAGGTCGGTCTCGGCCCGGCGCTGGGCGACGGCCGCAGCGTCGGCGGCGGCCAGCGCCTCCTTCAGGACCGCCTCCTGGGCGGCGAGCGCGGCGTCCAGCTCGTCGAGGGCGGCGTCGATCTGGGCGTCGGACGCGCCCAGCACGTCGAGCTCCTCGGCCAGGCGGTCCTGCTCGTCCCGCACGGCGTCGCGCTCGCGGCGGGCCTCGTCCAGGGGGTCGATCTGGGCACCGGCGGGCAGCGCCAGCCCGAGCGCGACGAGGACGACCAGGACCACGGCCGTGGCGGTGTGGATCGGGTTGTCGCGTCGTCGCAGCCCCATGGGCAGACCTCTGGCGTCGAACCGCCGCCCGATCGGCAACCGTCATCCTACCGACACAGGACCACGCAGGGTCGCACCCCGGCCCCGCTCCGGCGGCATGGTCCCGGGCCGGTGGGGGCGCGACCATGGGTCGGTGCCCGACACCGGCCACCCCCGCATCCGCACCTTCCACGCCCGGCACGGACGGGTCACCGAGGTGATGCGCGCCGCGCTGCACGACCTGGGTCCTCGCCACGACCTCGGCCGTCGGGACCCGGCCCGTCCGCTGGTGCTCGAGGTGGGCTGCGGGCACGGACAGGCGGCGCTGGCCTTCGCCGCCGCGCACCCCGGGATCGACGTGCTCGCCACCGACGTGCACACACCGGGCGTCGCCCACCTGCTCCTCGCCCTCGACGACGAGCCGCGGCCCAACGTGTTCGTCGCCCGCGCCGACGCCCTGGACGTGCTCGACCACGACCTGGGACCGGCATCGCTCACCGGGGTGCACGTGTTCTTCCCCGACCCGTGGCCCAAGGCCCGGCACCGCAAGCGCCGGTTCATCCGGGGCGACGTGGCCGAGCTCCTCGCCGACCGGCTCGCCCCGGGCGGTCGGCTCCTCGTGGCCACCGACATCGAGGACTACGCCCGCCACGCCCGGGAGGTCCTCGACGCCCACCCCGACCTCGTCGGTGGTCCGGCGCAGCGGCCCGCCTGGCGACCGACCGAGGGCTACGAGGCCAAGGGCCTCGCCGCGGGGCGCACCATCACCGACCTCGCCTACGCCCGCCGCTGACAGTTCGAGGACGGTCCGATCCGCGGCGGCCGGTCGTCGCTACGGTCCCGGACCATGGGGCTGCTCGATCGGTTCAAGAAGGCACCGGGTCCGGATGCGATGACCTGGGAGGCCGTCGCCCGCCTGCGTGTCATCCCGGGCGTCGCGGGGGCCGAAGCCGTCGACGCCGACACCGTCGAGGTGGCCTGGACCGACAACCCCTACACCTCCACGCTGTCCCTCGCCGCCGCCCGCGACGGGTGGTCCAAGGCCAACGGCTTCGAGCGCATCGAGATCATGGACGCGCTGATCGGCGCGGTCGCGCCGCCGACGGGCCCGCGCCAGGACGTGCCCGACGGCTTCGACCCCACGCCACCGGACGTGGCGCCCGACGTCGAGCCGGCCGTGGCCTCCCCCGCCCCGGACGAGACCCCGGCCCCGCGCCCGGAGACCGGGTGGGACGCCGTGCGTCCCCGGCTCCGCCTCGTGATCGGGCGTGCCGGCGAGGACCCGGCGGCGCTGTCGTGGCCGATCGCCGGCGTGCTCGAAGCCCGGGTGGTCCTCGACGACGTCGACGGCGTCCCCGTCCGGGCCGCCGACGCAGCGTCGTGGGAGGTGGGGCCCGACGACGTGCTCACCGCAGCCCTCGCCCACCTGGCCGGCACGGACCCCGGGCTCGACCCGATCGGGCCGGGCCAGCCGGCCTGGGTCCCCACCGCCCCGGCCGACCACCCGCCGGCGTGGCTGGCCGCACCGGATCGCCTCCTCGCCGCCTGCGGGCTGGCCGAGGCCGTGGTGCTGGCTCCGATGCCGAGCGAGCTGGTCGTGGTCGATCCCGCCGCCCACGAGCTCCTCGGAACCATCCTCACCAGCACCAAGGCGATCGTCGCCGGCGAGAGCCGCCTGCTGTGGCCGGCGCCCCTGCTCGCCACGCCGTCCGGCCTCCGCCCGTGGGAGCCGCCCGCCGACCATCCCTGCGCCGCGCTGGCCGCCGAGCTGCGCGACCCGGCCTAGCGGAAGCCCATCGCGCACGGCCGCGTTCGGGCGGCGGCCTGGCCTGCCATCCTCTGGTGCCCGTCCCTCCGCCTGGAAGTGAGCACCATGGACGTCACCGAAGCCGTGCAGCGCCGGATGTCGACGCGGGCCTTCCTCGACACGCCCGTCGACGACGCGACGATCGCCGAGCTGCTCGAGCTGGCGGCGCGGGCGCCGTCGGGGGGCAACGTGCAGCCGTGGCGGATCTACGTCATCGGCGCCGGCACGATGCCCTACTTCCTCCAGCACCTCGCCGGGCGGGAGATGGAGGTGCCGGGCTACGACATCTACCCACCCGCGTTGTGGGAGCCGTACCGCACCAACCGCTACCAGCTCGGCGAGCAGATGTACGCGACGCTCGGCATCCCCCGCGAGGACAAGGCCGGGCGCTTCGGGCACCTGGCCCGGAACTACCGGTTCTTCGACGCTCCGGTGGGGGTGTTCTGCTTCATCGACCGCAAGATGGGTCCCCCGCAGTGGGCCGACCTCGGGATGTTCCTCCAGACCTTCATGCTGCTGTGCACCGAGCGGGGCATCGACACGTGCCCGCAGGAGGCGTGGGCCACGTGGTCCCGGACCGTGGCCGAGTACGTCGGGGCGCCGGAGGACGAGATGCTCTTCTGCGGCATCGCCGTCGGCCACGCCGACCCCGATGCGCCGGTGAACCGGCTGCGCAGCGAGCGGATGCCGCTCGAGGAGTGGGCCACGTTCGTCCGGCGGTGACGGTGTCCGATCGGTGACGGTGACCGATCACCATGTGACGGGCCGCGAGCCGGTGCGTTACGGTGGCGACCTACCCTGAGTAACCTGACGGAGGTCAACCACGTGAGCACCGAGCACCTCGACGTCTTGGTCGTCGGCGCCGGCCTGTCCGGCATCGGCGCCGGGCACCACCTGCAGACCGAGTGCCCGTGGGCCACCTACGCCATCTTCGAGGCCCGTGACGCCATCGGAGGCACGTGGGACCTGTTCCGCTACCCCGGCGTCCGCTCCGACTCGGACATGTACACGCTCGGGTACTCGTTCCGGCCGTGGAGCAGCGACCAGTCCATCGCCGACGGCCCCTCCATCCTCGAGTACATCCGGGAGACGGCCCGCCTCGGTGGGATCGACACCAAGATCCGCTTCAACCACCGGGTCGTCGCCGCCGACTGGTCGAGCGACGACGCCCGCTGGCACATCACCGCCGAGCGCAGCGACCCGTCCCGGCCGGACGCGGCCCCGGAGCGGGTGGAGCTGACCGCCGGGTTCATCTTCTCCTGCAGCGGCTACTACCGCTACGACAAGGGCTACCAGCCCGAGTTCCCCGGCATGGACGACTTCGCCGGCACCATCATCCACCCGCAGCACTGGCCCGCCGACCTCGACTACGCCGGCAAGCAGGTCGTGGTCATCGGGAGCGGGGCCACGGCCGTGACCCTGGTGCCGTCCATGGCCGACCCCGGCGACGGGTCGGGCGCCGCCCACGTCACCATGCTGCAGCGTTCGCCCTCCTACGTGGTGGCCATGCCGGCAAAGAACCCCCTCGCCGGCCTGCTCCAGCGCGCCCTGCCGTCGTCAGTGTCGGGTCCGGTCATCAAGTGGATCAACGCCCTCGGCGCCCTGGGCTTCTTCCAGCTCAGCCAGCGCTTCCCGGGGATGGTGAAGAAGCTCCTGCTCAAGCGGCTCGAGGGCATGCTGCCCGACGGCTACGACATCGGCACCCACTTCACGCCCAGCTACGACCCGTGGGACCAGCGCATCTGCCTCGTCCCCGACGGCGACCTCTTCCGCGCCATCCGCGACGGCAGCGCATCGGTGGTCACCGACCACATCGACACCTTCACCGAGACCGGCATCCGCCTGCAGTCCGGCCGGGAGCTGGCGGCCGACATCATCGTCACCGCCACCGGCCTGGAGCTGCTCTTCATCGGTGGCATCGAGGCCAGCGTGGACGGTGAACCCGTCGACGTCGGGAGCAGGCTCACCTACAAGGGCATGATGCTCGAAGGGGTGCCGAACCTGGCCCTGGCCTTCGGGTACACGAACGCCTCGTGGACCCTGAAGTGCGACCTGATCTGCGACTACGTGGTCCGCATGCTCAACCACATGCGTGACACGGGTCAGCGCCAGGCCACACCGGTGAACGCCGATGCCACGGTGGAGCCGTCCCAGTTCCTCGACCTGTCATCGGGGTACGTCCAGCGCGCCGTCGACCGGTTCCCCAAGCAGGGGTCCCGCATGCCGTGGCAGGTCCACCAGAGCTACCTGCGCGACTACCGGACGCTGAAGCGCAGCGACGTCACCGACGGGGTCATGGTGTTCTCCAACCCGGCCCCGGCCGCGGCCCCGCGTCCCGCCTCGCTGGCGAGCTGACGCTCGGCGGCGACGCCGCCCGTCGGGCATGGTGGAGGGGCGGGATCGCCCCGCTCCCCTCCCCCGACCCCTGAATCGAGGAACCTCTCGTGACGCGCGTGCTCACCCTCCTGGCCGTGCTGGGCCTCCTGCTCGGTGCCTGCGGCGGCGACGACAGCAGCGCCGGCGACGACGCCGTCGAGGACGCTGTGTCGGAGACCGAATCCGACGGGGAGTCGGAGCCCGACTCGGACGACTCCTACAGCACCGAGGACTACGCCGCCGTGGTGGCCACCGAGCTGCAGACGGGCGGTGCGTTCCCCGGCACCGAGGAGCAGATCTCCTGCGTGTCGGAGGGCTTCGTCGAGGCCATCGGTGGCGCAGATGCCCTGAACGAGGCCGGCCTCACACCCGAGAGCCTGGGCGAGGCCGAGGGGCCCGACGACCTCGGGCTCGACCTGGACGAGGAGGCGGTCGCCGATGAGCTGGTGACCAGCTTCGACGACTGCGACTACGACCTCATCCGCATGCTCGCCGAATCGATCGGCCAGGGTGCGCCCGAGGGCTTCGAGGACTGCGTCCGGGCCGAGATCACCAACGACGACGTCGCCGCCGTCTTCGCCCGGCTCATCATCGACCCGGCCGACCAGCAGGCCGCCGACGCCATCCTCCCCCAGATCGAGGCCTGCGCCACGCCGACCACCGGAGGCTGACCGGGGTGGCCGGCGCCCCGGCGGCGCGCGTTGCGGGCTCCGTCAGCAGGTCGGGCACGACACGCTCGGCGCCGGCTCCTGGAGGCGGCGCCCGGTCGCGGTCAGCGCGGTACCGAGGGCGATCAGGCTGGTGCCGACGCGGCGGACCAGATGGCCGCTCTGCGTCGGGCCCTCCCGGCGCGGGGTTGCCTGGCGACGCCGCTCGTCCAGGATCGTGGTGACCAGCAGCTCATTCGTGTGGTGGTTCATCGACCGACCTCCTTCTCTTTCACCAGCATCCTCCTGTACGGTGATGGGATCAACTGATAAACGGAAATGAGGATTAGATGGCGGTCACCTTCAGCTTCCCGTCGGGACGACCCCTCGACCTGGTGGAGTTCGCCTGGTCCCCGGTGTTCGAGGCGGCGTTGTCCCTGCGGGTCGTCGCCGAACCCCGACGGGCGCCGCTGCACCTGCCGTGGGTCCGGCGCTGCCGCGACTTGCCGGAGCCGCTGCAGACCGAGATCCGGTCGCTCTTCCGCCCCTTCCACGGCACCTTCGTGCCCGGCATCTTCGAGGCGGCCCTGCGGGGCGGCCACCCCTCCTTCGCCGATGAGCTGGTGGCGATGCGCACCGTGCCGGAGGAGACCGTCGCCTACGAGCTCTCGTTCGCGTACGGCGGGATCGCCTGCGACGTCTGGCACGCCGACCCGGCCGTCGTCCACGATCCTGACTACCGCGCCCAGGTGCTGCAGGCTGCGCCGGACGAGGACGTGCGTGCGCTCGCCCGACAGGCCTTCGACGACCCCGCAGCGCTGCTCGACCGCTACGCCCGGCTGCTCGAGGACTACTGGGACGCCGCCTTCGACGACGAGTGGCATCGCATCCTGCCCCGCATCGAAGCGGACGCCACGGCGGGGTACCGGGCGCTCGTCACGTCCGGTCTCAGCGGGCTCGTCGACGAGCTGCTGCCCGAGGGCCGGTGGGATGCCGGGCGCAACGCCGTGGTCGTCGAGAAGGAATGGGAGGGGGCCTGCGACGTCGCCGAGCGGGGCGGCCTGCTGTTCGTCCCCACCGTCTACGGGTGGCCGTGCGTCCTCATCGACGTCGCCGAGCCCTGGCCGGCGTCGATCATCTTCCCCTTGCGGGACCTGCGCACCCCCGAGGTTCCCCACGCCAGCGACCACGAGGTGGTCTCCGGCTACCGCGCCCTCGGCGACGAGACCCGCCTGCAGATCACCCGGCTCGTGGCCGAGGACCCCCGCTCCACCAAGGAGCTGGCCCAGCTGCTGAGCCTGTCCGATTCGGCGATCTCCCGGCACCTCAAGATCCTCGAGGCGGCCGGCCTCGTCACCGGCCACCGCGACGGGTACTTCGTGCTGTACGGCCTGGTGCCCGAACGCCTCGACGTCCTGGCTCGGGCCCTGCGCGCCACGCTCGGGCTCATCGGGAGCACCTCGGGAGAGCTCCCGGCACTCCCGGTGTCGATGCCTCGTGCTCGTTGAGCGGGAGCGGCCACGGGCAGGGGTTCAGGACGCCGGAGGCGGCTGGGCGCCGCCGGCGAGCAGGGCGCGCACCCGCTCGGCGGCGTGGACGACCTG
This sequence comes from Acidimicrobiia bacterium, assembly GCA_046570205.1. Classification (GTDB taxonomy): domain Bacteria; phylum Actinomycetota; class Acidimicrobiia; order Acidimicrobiales; family Salinilacustritrichaceae; genus Salinilacustrithrix. The sequence goes on along the minus strand of JBKHVG010000009.1, from coordinate 79,518 downwards.
GGCGCGGTAGAGCGAACCGCCGAGGCTGACGCGACGCACGCCGAGCTCGGTCAGGTCGGCCAGGGTGAACGAGGGCGCACCGTGCGGGTCGACCTCGGGGAGCGGCATGAGGACGTTCACCGGCCCGCCAGCCTCCTCGGTGACCGTCCGGATCGTCGGCAGGTCCCGGGTGCCGGGGGCGTAGAGGCAGTGCGCACCGACCTCGGCGAAGGCTGTGCAACCGCGGCCAGCGTGTCGGAGAGCCCGCCGTCCAGGCCGTAGAGCAGCACCTCCGTGCGTCCGGTGATGACGAAGGGGTGCTCCAGGGCCCTCGCAGCGTCGACGGCAGCCTCGATCCGGGCGACGGCGAGGGCCCGGTCGTAGAGCCCGATCCCGGGGTCGCCGGACCAGTCCTCGATGCCCATGCCGCCCGCGCCGGCGGCGGCGAAGCGGCGCACGGCCGCCGCCACGTCCTCGGGCTCGTGCCCGTAGTTGACCGGACACGCCGGCGGGCGACAGGGTTCCGGGCCGCGGTGCACGCTTCCCGCGCGTGCACGGCGTCCCGCACCCGGATGCGGCGGGCGCTGGCCCTCAGAGCTGGGCCATGTTGTCGAAGCGGGTCAGGTGGTTGCGGAAGGCCAGGTTCACCTTGCCCGTGGGCCCGTTGCGGTGCTTGGAGATGAGGACCTCGGCCATGCCCCGGTCGGGCGAGTCGGGGTTGTAGACCTCGTCGCGGTACAGGAACATCACGACGTCGGCGTCCTGCTCGAGCGAACCGGACTCGCGCAGGTCTGACAGCATCGGGCGCTTGTCCTGGCGGGACTCGAGCGTGCGGGACAGCTGCGACAGGGCGATGACGGGACACTCGAGCTCGCGGGCGAGGATCTTGAGCCCACGGGACATCTCCGAGACCTCGATCTGGCGGGACTCGGCCCGGCCCCGGCCCTGCATGAGCTGGAGGTAGTCGATCACCACCAGGCCGAGGTCGCCGAGCTGGGACTTGAGCCGGCGGGCCTTGGCCCGGATCTCCATGACCGACACGTTGGGGTTGTCGTCCAGGTACAGGCGGGCCTCGGCCAGGCGAGACACGCCGAGGGCGATGCGGTCCCACTCCGCATCCTGGAGGCGACCGTCGCGCACCTTGGTGGAGTCGATCTGGGCCTCGGCGCACAGGAGGCGCTGGGTGAGCTCGAGGTTGCCCATCTCGAGGCTGAAGAACAGGACCGGCCGACGGGACTGGAACGCGGCGTTGGCCGTGAGGTTCAGGGCGAAGGAGGTCTTGCCCATGGCGGGACGGGCGCCGACGATGATGAGGGCGTTGGGCTGGAGCCCCGACAGCAGCCGGTCGAGGTCGACGAAGCCGGTGGGCAGGCCGGTGATGGCGTCGCCCCGCTCGACCAGCGCCTCGAGGCGATCGAGGGTGTCCCCGAGCAGCGACTCGATCGGCACCATGGAGTCGGTGACCCGGCGCTGGCCCAGCTCGTAGACGAGGGACTCGGCCTGGTCGACCGCCTTCTCCACGTCGTCGGGGACGTCGTAGCCGAGCTCGGCGATCTCGCCGCCGACGCCGATGAGCTTGCGGAGCACGGCGTGGTCGCTGATGATCCGGGCGTAGCGGGCGGCGTTGGACACCGCCGGGGCGGTGGAGACGATCTCGGCCAGCAGCCCACGACCGCCGATGGCCTCCAGCACACCGGCCCGGGCCAGCTCGTCGGCCACCGTGACCGGGTCGGCCGGCTCGCCGGCCGAGTCGAGGCTGAGGATGGCGTCGAAGATGTGGGCGTGGGCGGGCTTGTAGAAGTCCTCCGGGCGCAGCATCGACGACGTGGCCGAGATGGCGTCCTTGGACAGCATCATCGCCCCGAGCAGGTTCTGCTCGGCCACGAGGTCACTCGGCGGGACCCGCCCGGCACCACCCGGCCGAGGCCCGCCGCCGTTGCCACGGGACGGAGCCTGGCCCCTCGGGGGGGCTTCGGTGCGGGTGGAGGTGTCGGTCAACGAGGGGACCTTCCGTCGGGGCATCGGGCGGCGTTCACCGTCGCGCCATGTCCCTGTGGGTCGCTAGTGGTGTCTGCTGGGGATAGGTCTGTGGATTCTGTGGAGAAGTCCTGCTCAACGGGCGCGTCGAAGCACAGGTGCTGACGCTGGCATACCCCCCGAGGTGGACGTGTCGATCGCTGGGATGCGGCCCCCCGGCCGCACCCCAGCCCGACGCTCGCTAGAGCGCCTCGACCTCGATCGTGATGGGGAACTGGACCTCTTGGTGCAGCTTCGCCATGACGTAGTGCGTGCCGACCGTCTTGATCGGCTCGTCGATGATGATGATCTTCTTGTCGAGCTCGATCTCGGTCTGGGCCTTGACGGCCTCGGAGATCTCGGCTTCGTGGACCGCCCCGAAGAGCTGGCCCGTCTCGCCGGCCTTGGCCGTGATGTGGATGGTGCGGGGCACGAGCGCGGTGGCGACCTCCTGGGCGGCCTCGATGGCCTTGGTGTCGCGCACCTCCCGGGCCTTGCGCATCTGCTCGGCCTGGGCCTCGGCATCGGCCGTGGCCCGCATGGCGAGCCCCTTCGGGATGAGGTGGTTGCGGGCGTGGCCGTCGCTCACGTCGACCAGGTCGCCTCGCTTGCCGACCATGTCGACGTCGGTGCGCAGGATCACCCTCATGCCTCGACCTCCTCGTCCTCGCTGCCCTCGGAGGTCAGCTCGTCGGACTCGGTGGTGTCGTCCACGTTGTCCGTGTAGTCGTCGTCGCGCTCGTCGCGGCGGGGGCCACGACGGTCGTCGCCACGGCCCCGGCCACCGCCACGCTGCTGGGTGACGCGGCTGGTGTAGGGCAGCAGCGCCATCTCCCGTGCGTTCTTGATGGCGGCGGCGATGTCGGCCTGCTGCTGGGTGTCGTTGCCGGTGACCCGACGGGCCCGGATCTTGGCCCGGTCGGACTGGAACCGGCGGAGCAGGTTCACGTCCTTGTAGTCGACGTAGGAGACCTTCTCCTGGATGAGGATGCTCGTGCGCTTCTTGGAGCGCCGCGAGTTGTCCTTGTTCTTCGTGGTGGGGCGGGGGCGTGCCATCAGAAGGGCTCCTCGGCGTCGTCGTAGGAAGTGGGCTCGTCGCGGGGCGGCTCGTAGTTGCCGCCGCCGCCACCGGCGTTGCCGCCGCCAGGGCCGTCGCGGCGGATCTTCTCGATGCGGGCGGTGGCCCAGCGCAGGGAGGGGCCGACCTCGTCGGCCACGATCTCGACCTTGGACCGCTTGTCGCCGTCCTGGGTCTCCCACGAGCGCTGCTCGAGGCGGCCGGTCACGATGATGCGGTCGCCCTTGGAGATGGACTCCGAGACGTTGTCGGCGAGGTCTCGCCAGCAGACGACGTCGAAGAAGGAGGTCTCCTCCTGCCACTCGTTGTTCTGCATGTAACGGCGGTTGACCGCCACGCCCAGCTGGGCGAGGGCGGTGCCGCTCGTGAGGTAGCGCAGCTCGGGGTCGCGCGTGACGTTCCCGATGATGGTGATGGTGTTCCCGTTGGCCATTGGTGCCTCCTACTGGTCCGCAGCCGCCGACCCCATGAGGCCGCGGCGCTCGGCCTCGGCGTCCGGGAGGCGGAGCAGCTTGTGGCGGACGATCTCGTCCGCGAGTCGAAGGGACCGCTCCACGCCGTCGAGCGCACCCGGCTCGGCGAGGATCTCGTAGACCACGTAGGACCCTTCGGTCTTGTGGTTGATCTCGTACGCGAACGTACGGCGACCCCAGAAGTCGGTGGAAGCGACCATGCCGGCTTCGTTGCAGCGACCTTCGATCGAGCTGACCTGGGCCTGGGCCTGGTCTGCGTCGAGGTCGCCATCGATGATGACCATCAATTCATAGGCGCGCATGCCTACGGACACCTTCCTGTGGATCCGGCGTGGCCGGAGCCCCCGAGGATCGGGAGCAGGACGGACAAGGGAACGGCACATCGTATCGACGGAGCTGGTGGCGGGCACATCCACGTCCACCAGCATCCCCCGAGGGGGGTGACAGGAACGCGGGGACGGGGCGGCGGCGAGCCTCAGGAGGCGGCGGGGCAGGCGGTGGTGCCGACCTCGAGCCGGGCCCCGGGGCCGAAGGCGGCGGCGAGCGGTGCGCCCTGGGTCACCTCGACGGCGTACCGGTACGGCGCCGCCGGCGGGTAGCGCTCGCAGGTGGCGGGATCCTCGGACTCGCAGGGGACCATGTCGGTCCGGGACACGAAGGCGCCGTCGGTGTCCCACCAGGAGATGGTCAGGGGCAGCAGCGTCCGGTACATGTAGAACGGCCCGTCGCTCGGACCGTCCATGGTGAACAACATCCCGTCGTGGCCCTCGAGGTCGGTGACCTGCATGAGGCCCCTCCCCCGCTCCTCTGCCGTGTCGGCGTGCAGGAGGCACAGCTCGACGACCTGGCCGGAGAGCTCGACCAGCCGGGCGGCGACGGTGCCGAACTGCTCGGCGAGCGAGCCGGCGGCGGGTTCGGTGGCGGCCTCGGTCAGCGGGGCTCCGAGCTCGGGGTCGGCGGGCGAGTCGGCGCCCTCGGTGACGCAGGCGGCCACGCCGGCGACGAACACGGCCGTCACGAGCCAGCGCAGCACCCGGACGCCTCGCAGGTCGTCGATGGTCGGAAGCCAGGACGGCGCCCACGACGGCGGGTCGAGGAGGGGGTCGCTCACCTCTTCAGTGTGGCCGGACCGCCCGATCAGCGGCGGAACCGTCGACGACGGTGGTTCCGGGACGCGGAGCACGGGCTGGAAGCGCGGACCGCGGCCCAGAACCGCGAGGTTCTCGGTTCCGGGACGCGGAGCACGGGGTGGAAGCGCGGACCGCGGCCCAGAACGGGAGCGGGCCGTGACGTCCGGCGGCTCAGTCCGACTGCGTCGTCAGCTCCCGTAGAGGCCGAGCGTCTCGGCGGCCTCGACCGAGAGGTGGTAGCTCTCGTCGTCGCTCGGGAAGGCGCCCGAGCGGACGTCGGCGGCGAAGGCCGACAGCGCCTCCACGGAGGTGGAGCCGACGTCGGCGTAGCGGCGCACGAACTTGGGGGCCATGCGGTCCTCGATGCCGAGGACGTCGTGGTACACGAGCACCTGGCCGTCGCAGTCCCGACCGGCACCGATGCCGATGGTGGGCACGTCGACGGCGTCGGTGACCATGCGGGCCACGGCGTCGGGCACGCCCTCGAGGACGATGGCGAAGCAACCGGCGGCGGCCAGGGCCTTGGCGTCGGCCACCAGGGCGAGGGCGGCGTCGTGCTGCTTGCCCTGGACCTTGAAGCCGCCCATGGCGTGGACGGACTGCGGCGTGAGCCCGATGTGGCCCATGACGGGGATCTCGGCGTCGAGGATCGCCTCGACCACCGCCAGGCGCTTGCGGCCGCCCTCCAGCTTCACGGAGTGGGCGCCGGCCCGGATGAGGGCGGCGGCGTTGCGGACGGCGTCGTGGGTGTCCGTGTGGTAGCTCATCCACGGCAGGTCGGCCACGACCATGGGCAGACGAGCTTCGGCGGTGGAGGCCTTGAGGCCCCGGGCCACGGCCGCGGTGTGGTGGGCGATGTCGTCGACGGTGACCGAGAGCGTGTCGTCGTAGCCCAGCACCACCATGGCGAGGGAGTCGCCGACCAGGATCAGGTCGACCCCGGCGGCGTGGGCCATCTTGGCGCCGGGGGCGTCGTAGGCGGTGACCATGACGAGGGGTTCGGCCTCGGAGCCGTCCGTCGTCTTGACGGCACGGATGGCGGGCGCGTTCCAGGACCTGCGCATGTGGTTCTCCTCACTGTCCCGTCCAGCGGCTGGGTGCCTGCCGGCGGTACGACGCAGTGTACGACGCCGGCGGGGAGCTGGCCACCCCCGCCGGCGTCGATCCCGCCCGATGGGGCGGCGGTCGCCCGGCGGTAGCGTGCCGGCCATGGCCACCGGGACCTGCGACAGCTGCGGCAGCGACGAGGACGTGACCGAGGTCCGTCGGGTGTACGTCACCCCGGAGGACTGGGACACCGAGGGCAAGGCCGAGCCGCAGGCGGGCACCGAGCGGTGGTGCTACGCCTGCCGGGCGCACTACCCGCACCAGGAGGTCTGACCCCGGAGGCGCCTACCCGCCGATGACCCCGCTGCCGGGGCGGCTGGTGGTGGTCGTCGCCGGCGCGGTGGTGGTGGGCGCCGCCGTGGTCGTGGTGCTGGGCGGCGTGGTTGTGGTGGTGGTGCGGGGTTGGGTCGTGGTGGTCGAGCCGTCCTCGCCCTCGTCGTCACCGGGCTCGGTGGTGGTGGTGTCGTCCGATGTCGTCGTGGTGGTCGCCCGGCAGTCGTCCTCGGCCGGCGTCTCGTCGTCGTCGCAGTACGGCACCGTGGTGGGGGTTTCGGTGGTGGTGGTGAGGTCGGCGCCGAGCGCCTCGCCGGTGAAGCTGGGCTTCGGGAAGTCGCCGTGGTCCTCGCCGGCCACCGCCGCCTGCATGAACCGCTTCCAGATCTGGGCCGGGAACGAACCGCCGGTGACGTCTCGCCCCCGCACGTCGGTCATGAAGCGGGGCTGGCCCTGCTCGTCGACGTCGGGGTAGCCCATCCACACCGCGGTGGTCAGCTCGGGCGTGTAGCCCACGAACCAGGCGTCCCGGTAGTCCTGGGTCGTGCCGGTCTTGCCGGCCACCGGGAAGCCCGGGTCCGCCCCGGTGCCGGTGCCGCCGAGCACGACCTGGCGCAGCGCCCACGAGACCTGGGCCGCCGTGGTCTCGGAGACGGCCCGGTCCGGGGCGGCGGTGTTGGTGGACAGCACCTTCACCTCGCCGTCGACGATCTGCTCGACCTTGGTGATGATGATGGGCTCGATGGCCTCACCGTCGCGGGCGAAGGTGGAGTAGGCGCTGGCCATGTCGAGCACGGACACCTCCCCGGAGCCGAGCACCAGCGAGTTCACCGCCGGCACCTCGCTGCTCACACCCAGCTTGCGGGCCGTCTCGACCACGTTGGCCGGGCCGACCTCGAGCATGAGGTCGGCGTAGACGGTGTTGGAGGACACCGTGGTGGCCTCCACCAGGTCGATCACCTCCTCCTCGCCACGGGCGTAGTTGGTGACCTCCCAGTCCTCGCCGGCGTTGGCGTCGGGGAACGTCCGCTCGTACTCGTTGACGAAGCGGGAGTTCAGCGAGATGCCGCGCTCGAGGGCGGTGGCCAGCACGATGGGCTTGAACGACGAGCCGGGCTGGCGACCCGAGCCGCCGGCGGCGGCGCCGAGGGCGAGGTTCACCTCGGAGGCGTCGAAGTCGCGGCCGCCCACCATGGCCACCACCCGGCCGACGTCGTCGATGGAGACGAGCGCGCCGGCCGGGTCATCGGGCTGGTCGAGGGTCTCCCACACGGCGCGGTGGGCTTCGCCCTGGAGTCCGAGGTCGAGCGCGGTGTAGACGCGCAGGCCGCCGCCGTTGACGACCTCGGCGCCGTACTCCTCGTACAGGAGCCGGCGGACGTACTCGACGTAGTAGGTGGCCCCGACGTCGGCCCCCTTCACCATGGACACCCCGTCCCGAGGCGCGCGCGGCTGGACCATGTCGCCGATGGGGACGGCGGCGGCCTCGTCGCGCTCGGCCGAGGTGATGGCCGAGGTGCGCACCATGCCGTCGAGGACGGAGTCACGGCGGAACTGGGCCCGCTCGGGCTGGCTGGTGGCGTCGGCCGTCTCCGGTGAGCGGACCAGACCGGCCAGGTAGGCGGCCTGGGGGAGGTTCACACTGCGGATCGACACACCGAAGTAGGCCCGTGAGGCGGCCTCGGCGCCGTACGCCCCCCGCCCGAAGTACACGGTGTTCAGGTACCGCTCGAGGATCTCCTGCTTGGACAGGTCGCTCTCGAGCTTGACGGCGAGGACGGCCTCCTTGAGCTTGCGGGTGATGGTGCGCTCGGAGGACAAGAACGCGTTCTTCGCGTACTGCTGGGTGATGGTGGACCCGCCCTGCTGCACGCCGTCGCCCTTGACGTCCCGGTAGATGGCCCGGGCGATGCCCATCGGGTCGATGCCGGAGTGGGAGAAGAACTGGCGGTCCTCGGCGGCGAGGACCGCGTCGATGAAGATCTGGGGCATCTCGCGGAGGGGGACCGAGACCCGGTCCTCTTCGCCGGAGAGCTTGGCCATGGCGTTGTCGGCGCCGCAGCCCTCGACGACGTCGGCGGCGCACACGAACGTGGACTGCAGCAGCGGGTCGGGGTCGGGGACGTCGACCTGGGCGAGGACGAACCCGGCGCCGGCGATGCTGCCGACGAAGAGGAGCGCGCCGAGGAAGAGGCTGCGGCGGAACCGCCAGAGGAAGCTACGGCGCGGTGGCGCCGGCTTGCCCTTGGCCGGCTTCCGAGAGGGGCTCGGGGAGGCGGGCGGTGCCATGGGTGGGACCCGAGGACGGGCGACGCACGATGGTACCGCCGCGCGGGGTCAGTTCCCGGCGCGCCGGGAGCCCGAGGAGCAGCACGGGGAGGGCGACGGCGGCGGTCACGGCGAGCGCAGTGCGGTGGCCCTCGAGGTCCACGCCGGCCCACCCCCACAGCGGCACGACGGCGAACGCCACGGCGAACGCAGCCACCGGACCGGGCCGGGCCGGGCCGGCCACGGGGCGGAGCGGCCCGCTGCTGGCCGCGGCGAGCACGGCGACCGCGGCCACGCCGACGGCCGCGTGCTCGGCCCCGCCGGCCAGGCCGAGCGACTCGATGGCCGCGGTGGCGCCGGGGACCAGGGCGGCCAGCGCCACCGGGTGGCGGCCGACCAGGGCGAGGACGGCGCCGGCACCGAGCAGGGCGCCGGCCTGGCGGAGCTCGACCACGTCGCCGGCCAGGAGGGCGGCGGCCACGACCACGGCGGCCAGCGGCAGCCGCTCGGTGACCGGACGGGCGCGGACGGCGTGGAGGACGACGGCAGCCACGGCCACCAGCACGGCCACGACCAGCAGCGAGCCGTCGACGCCGTCGGTGGCCTCGCGCAGCGGCGCGGCCCGGGACACGGCGAGCAGCCCGGCCGGCACGAGCAGGCGTCCCGGTGCCCCCCAGACCGCGGCCGCCACGACGGCGACGGTGGTGCCGGACACCGCGAGGGCCACGGCCTCACCGGCATCGGTGCCGATCAGCCCGGTGGCGATCACCACGCCGGCCAGCACGGCGAGCACCTGGCCCAGGCGCGGCGCCCGCTCCGACCACAGGCGGACGGCGGCCAGCAGGGCGACGACCACGATGCCTGCCGCCAGGCGCCGGTCGGGCAGCCGGTCGGGGTCGATGGCGGCGGCGGCCGGGAGGACGGTGAGGGTGAGCAGCGCGGCGCCCGCCGCCATGGCGGAGTGCGGTCGGGTGGCCACGACCAGCAGCGCGGTGCCGGCGGCGGCCGCGGCGAGCAGCGGATCGGTGACCAGGTCGCCCCACGTGGCGGGGTCGTCCTGGGCGGCGAGCACCGCCCAGCCCACCGCCGCCGCGGCCGCCACCAGCTGGCACGTCCGCGCCGCCAGGTCGGGCACCACGTAGGCGACGGCGGCGCCGACCACCGGGACGGCCAGCAGCGCGAGGAGCAGCGCGGTCACGACGGCCAGCCGGCGAGGACGACCGCGACCGCACCAGCGGCCAGGGCGATCCAGGGCGCGACCCGTCCGAGTGGCGGGCGGCGGGCGGCGACCCCGAAGGCGAAGGCGACGCCGACGCCGACGACGGAGGCGCCGACACGGACGGCGAGGTCGCTCGGGCCCGGTCCGGCCACGACGGCCGCGGCGAGCAGGCCGGCGGCCGCCGCCACCGCCCCCGCCGGCAGGAGGCGGAGCAGCTCGGTCGAGCGGTCGGCGGCAGGCGGGACCGGGGATGGTGCGGGCGGTCGGGCGGCGAGCACGACGGCCGCGGCGCCGGCCCACGCCGAGGCGGCCGCCGTGGCCGGTCCGACGGTGCCGGCCGGCCCGAGCACGCTCTGGATGCCGGCCAGGTCGTCGAAGGTGGCGGTGCGGAACCGGATGGCCGTGGCGGCCACGGCCAGCAGGGCGGCGCCGGCCGAGCGACGGTCGGCGGCGGCCACGCCGAGGAGCAGGGCGGCGATGACCATGGACCCGGTGGACGTGCCGGCCAGCACGGCCGCGGCCACCGCGGCGGCGACCGCCACGGTGGTGGCGGACGGCGGTTGCAGCGCGGGGCGGGCCGGGGCCACCCCGGGACCGGCCGTGGTCACGTGCCCCGCGAGCCCTCGACGGGGAAGGTCTGCAGGAGGTGGTTCCAGCCGCAGCCGCCGCAGACCTCGATGACGTAGCACGTGCATTCGGTGGTGGTCCGGCGGACCTTGTCCATGTCGGCGCGGTCCTCGATGGCGTATCCCGACTTCGGCAGGTGGGGGCCGAACGCGTAGGTCACGAGCACGAGGAACCGGTCCTCGCAGATGGGACAGATCTCGGTGGTCTTGCGGCTGATGTGCTCGGCGGCTCGGCGCAGCTCGGGGTGCGCGTCGCAGACCTCGTGCTGGGCCAGCCGGCCCCGGCGGTACTCGGCGACGAGCGCGTTGCGGGCGATGCGGTGGTCGACGACGCCGGCCGGCCGGGCGACGCCGGCGCCCGTGGCGAGGTTCCCGGGGTGGAACGGCACCCGGAGGAGGCTACCTAGATCCCTTCCTTGCGGGCACGGAGCACGAGGGTGGCCGGCACCTTCGCCATCGCCCCGGTCCAGTGCGGGCCGCCGGAGGGTCCGCTGGGGGCCGGTTCGAGCACGTGGTCGACGCGGAACCCGGCCCGGCCGAGCTCGGTGAAGAGCGTCCCGGTGGAGCGGACGTGGCTGCCGTGGCGGGGGTCGTCCGGGCTGTAGGGCTGCTCCTCGAAGGCGGACCGGCGGATCTGCAACGGATCGGGACCGTCGGGGTCGAGGAGGGCGAAGGTGGGGTGGGGCACGCTGAGCACGAAGCTGTGCTCCTGGCGCAGGACCCGGTGGAGCTGGCGGAACACCCGGCCGACGTCGGCCACCCGGACGAGCGAGTGCACCGAGATGGCGGCATCGATGGTCTCGGCCCGCAGGAACGCCAGCTCGGCCAGCGGCGCCTGGTGCAGCTCGACCTTGACGTCGGCGGCGTCGATGGCCCGGCGGGCCGCACCGATCTGGTCGGGATCCTCGTCGACGGCGATCACCCGGGCCCCGGCCCGGGCCATGGCGATGGCGTTGCTGCCCGCCCCGCAGCCGAGGTCGAGCACCCGCTTGCCCGAGAGGTCGCCGAGGAGGCGCAGCGAGGGCTCGCCCGGGATGTCGGGCCCGTAGGTCACGACGTCGTCGGGGAGGTCGGCACCCGTGGGTGCGGCGACGGTGAACGGGGTCCAGGCCATGGGGCCAGTCTCCTACGCAGGCGGCTGGCGCTCGTGCCACCAGGCCAGGACGCGGCTGCGGGCGTCGTCCTCGCCGAGGGGTCCCTCCTCCATGCGGGCCTCGAGCAGCATCTTCAGTGCCTGGCCCACCACCGGACCGGGCGGGACGTCGAGCAGCTCCATGACCGCCTGGCCGTCGAGGTCGGGCCGGATGGCGTCGATGGCCTCCTGCTCGCGCAGGGCGGCGATGCGCTCCTCGAGGGCGTCCATGCGCCGGGCCAGCATCTCGGCCTTGCGCCGGTTGCGGGTGGTGCAGTCGCAGCGGGTGAGCTCGTTGAGCTTGTCGAGCAGCGGACCGGCGTCGCGCACGTAGCGACGCACGGCCGCGTCGGTCCAGGCCTCGTCGCCGTACCCGTGGAAGCGCAGGTGCAGGAACACCAGCTGGGACACGTCGTCGCGGATCTCGTTGGGGTACTTGAGCTCCTTCATGCGCTTGCGCGTCATGCGGGCCCCGACCACCTCGTGGTGGTGGAAGGTGACGCCCTTGGGGCCGAAGTCCCGGGTGCCGGGCTTGCCGATGTCGTGGAACAGCGCAGCGAGGCGCAGCACGAGGTCGGGCGAGGTCTTGCGCACCACGGCGATGGTGTGGGCGAGCACGTCCTTGTGGTGGTGGATCGGGTCCTGCTCGAGGCGCATGGCGGTCAGCTCGGGCAGGAAGTGCTCGGACAGGCCCGTGTCGACCAGGAACCACAGCCCAGGCGAGGGGTCGTCCAGCACCATGAGCCGGTCGAGCTCGGTGCGGATCCGCTCGGCCGACACGATCCCGATCCGCTCCCCCATCGCCTCCACCGCCTCGACCAGCTCGTCGTCGGGCTTGAGCTCGTAGCGGGTCAGGAACCGGGCGGCCCGCAGCATGCGCAGCGGGTCGTCGGAGAAGGACTCCTCGGCCGACAGCGGGGTGCGGAGCACCTTGGCGGCCAGGTCGGCGGTGCCGCCGAAGGGGTCGACCAGGCGGGCGTCGGGCAGCGACAGCGCCATGGCGTTGATCGTGAAGTCCCGGCGGGAGAGGTCGGCCTCGATCTCGGTGGCGAAGCTGACGTCGGGCTTGCGGGACTCGGGCACGTAGGCCTCGGCCCGGTGGGTGGTGATCTCGTGGTCGACCACCCGCTGGTCGGCTCCGTCGCCCACCCGCACCTTGGCCCCGATGGTGCCGAAGCGCTTGCCCTGGGTCCACAGGGCCTGGGCCCGGTCGAACCCCCCGAGGATCTCTTCGATGCGGTCGGGGGTGGCGTCGGTGGTGAGGTCGTAGTCGACCGGGCGGTCCTGGCCCAGCAGGAGGTCGCGCACGACGCCGCCCACCAGATAGAGGCGGTGGCCGGCGTCGTCGAACGCCTGCGCCAGGGGCGCGACGTCGGCGAGCACGGGCGCGAATCGCTCGGGGATCACCGGACCAACGGTACCGGCGGGGGTCCGGAGCCCAGGATTCGCTTCCCGGTGCGACACCACGACTGCCAGTTCCACAAGAGCGCAACTGGCAGTGGTGGTGTTGCACTCAGAAGTGGACGGCGACCTGTTCCTTGAACAGGTCGAGGGTGTCCCGGCGCCGGGTGCCGGCGCCGAGGGTGAAGTCGGGGACGATCAGCTCGTCGACACCGGCGTCGCGGTAGTGGCCGATGATGTCGACCACCTCCGAGGGGGTGCCGACGATGCTGGCCCGGCCGACGTCGCCCTCCCGGATGCGGGTCAGGTACGACTCGTCCTCGGAGAGGAACAGGAGGGCCTGGGTGGAGCGGCGGATCTCGGCCGGGTCGCGCCCGATGTCGTGGCAGTGACGGTCCAGGACGGCCGACTTGTGGGCGAACACCTGCGGGGTGCTCCACACGTTCCACTCCTGGGCATGCTCGGCGGCGATGCGCAGGGTGCGCTTCTCGCCCCCGCCGCCGACGAGGAGGGGCAGCGGGCCGATCGGTTTGGGCTCCATGGGGGCATCGGTGAGCCGGTAGTGCTCCCCGTGGAACGTCGTACGCTCCCGGGTGGTGAGGCTGCGGACGATGGCGCAGGCCTCGGCGAAGCGGTCGAGGCGCTCCTTGGTGCCGTACAGCTCGATGCCGTAGCGGTCGTGCTCGTTCTGCTGCCAGCCGGCGCCGAGGCCGAGGATGATGCGCCCGCCGGACACGACGTCGGCGGTGGCCGCCTGGTTGGCCAGAACGGCGGGGTGGCGGTAGGTGTTGCCGCACACGAGCGTGCCGATGCCCAGCCGGGGGACGGCGGCCGCCAAGGCGGTGACCACGGCCCAGCACTCGAGCATGGGGCCGGCGGCCTCGTCGTCGTTGCTCATGAAGTGGTCGGCCACGTAGACGCGGTCCCACCCGGAGAGCTCGGCGTGCCGCGCCACCTCGAGGATGTCGGGCCAGGGTTGCTGCGTGCCCGGCCACACGGCGAACTCCATCGGGCCGACCCTACGCGCTGCCGGTACGGGCGCCCGGGCATGGCCCGGGCGGTCGTGCGCGGCTCAGGAGCGGAGCAGCTCGATGCGCAGCTCTTCGGGATCGGTGGCCGCGGCGAGGGCGGCGCCCTCGCTGATCCGGCCGGCCCGGACCTGGTCGCGCAGGGACTGGTCCATGGTCTGCATGCCGTGGAAGACGCCGTCGGCCAGGAGGGCGCCCAGCTCGGACATCCGGGCCTCCTCGGCCAGCACGGCCTGGATCTTGGGGGTCCCGACCAGCACCTCGGCCACGGGGACGAGGCGGCCGTCGGTGCCGGTGAGCAGGCGCTGCACGATGACGCCGGCGAGGGATCGGGCCAGGGTCTGGCGCACGTTGGGGCGCTCCTCGAAGGTGAACAGCTCGAGGAAGCCGTCGATCACCGCCCGGACGGTGTTGCCGCCGATGGTCGCCAGCACGAGGCGGCCGCGCGCGACGGCGTCGAGGGCGGCGAGGGCGACCTCGCGGTCGGCGATGTCGGAGATCGTCACCACGTCGGCGTCGAGCCGGGAGGCCGACCGCACGCCCTCGGCGAGGCCGGCCACGTCGGTGGGGACCTCGAGCTGGCTGATGAGGCTGCGGTCGTCGCGGTGGAGCACCTCGGCAGGGTCCTCGACGGTCACCACGTGGCAGGCACGGGTCCGGTTGACGTGGTCGACCATGGCGGCCAGCGTGGTGGTGGCGCCGTTGCCGACCGGGCTGGCCACGAGCACGAGGCCCCGCTCGCCCGATGCCAGCGACGTCACCGACGCCGGCAGGCCGAGCTCGTCGAGGGGACGCACGTCCTGGGGCACGGCGTGGACCACGACGGCCACCGAGCCCCGCTGGCGGAACACGGCGACGCGGAAGCGGCCGACCCCGGGCGCGGCGTGGGTGGCCACCACCGAGCCGTCCCGGAGCAGGGCCTGCTGCTGGTCGGTGGTCAGCAGCGCCTGGGCCAGCACGGCGACGGACTCGGGGGTGAAGGCGCGGCCGAGGACGGGGTCGTCCGTGGCCCGCAGCAGGCTGCCGGCGACCCGGATGGCCGGCGTGCTCCCCGCCTTGCAGTGCAGATCGGAGGCGCCGCGCTCGACGAGGGCGCGGAGCAGCGCGACGTGGTCGACGTCGGCTCCGTGTTCGGTGTCGCTCATGCCTGTGGCCACCGTCCGGCGACGCTACGCCAGCTGGTGGATGCGGCGAGCGGCCCCGACGGCCTGGTGGCCGAGGGCGTCGGACGGGCCGCTGGTGACCGGCTCGGGACGGTGCTCCACGCCGGCGAGGGCGGCGAGGGTGGCGGCGGTGGACGTGGTGATGGCCCCGAGGTCGTAGCCGCCCTCGAGGAAGGCGACCCGCCGCCCCGCCGGCACCAGGTCCAGGATGCGGGTGGTGAGGTCCCAGTAGTCGCCGCTGGTGAGGCCGAGGTCGGTGAGCGGGTCGTCCCGGTGGGCGTCGAAGCCGGTGGACAGCAGGAGCCAGGTGGCGGCCGTGCGCTCGGCCACGGGCACCACGATCTCGTCGACGGCCCGGCGGTAGACGTCACCGGACGTCGCGGCCGGGACGGGGACGTTGATGGTGGTGCCCGGCGCGTTGGGGCCGCCGGTCTCGCGCACCATGCCGGTGCCCGGGTACATCGGGTGCTCGTGCAGGGACACGTAGGTGACCCGGGGGTCGTCCCAGAAGGCGTCCTGCGTGCCGTTGCCGTGGTGGGCGTCGATGTCGACGATCAGCACCCGCTCACCGGCGTCGGCCAGTGCGGCGGCGGCGACGGCGACGTTGTTGAGCAGGCAGAAGCCCATGGCCCGCGACGGCGTGGCGTGGTGCCCGGGCGGGCGGACGGCCAGGAACGCGCTGTCGGCCTCGCCGGCGCGCAGGCGGGCCACGGCGTCGAGGCCGGCGCCGGCGGCCAGCAGGGCCACGTCCCAGGAGCCGCGCAGGGCGACCGTGTCGGGGTCGAGGTTGCCGCCACCGCTGGAGCAGAACCGCTCGAGGGCGTCGAGGTAGGACCGGTCGTGCACCAGGGCCAGCTCGTCCACCGTGGCCGGGCGGGAGGTGTGGCGGACGAGGTCGTCGACGACGATCGATGCCTCGACGCCTCGGGCCACGGCATCCATGCGCTCGGGCCGCTCGGGGTGACCGGGCGTCGTGTCGTGCTCACCGAACCGGGGGTCGGTGTAGAGCAGCGTGGCCATCGGCACAGTCTGCCCGGATCGGCGGTGACGACCTCCCGTCGGGGCGGCGCCGTCTGCTCCGGTCCCGGTCCCGGTCGTATCGTGCCCAACGCATGCCGCTGGCCGCGCCCAGGACCTCACCGGACCGGTTCGGTCCCGACGCGCCCCGACCGGGGCGGTGCCGCCGACGATGACGGCCACCGACACGGTGACCGGGCGCGGCGTGCGGCTGCGGGTCCGTCCGTGGCGCGGGCGCAGCGACACGGCCGAGGTGTCGGCGGTGCCAGCCGGCGCCGTCGTGACGCCCGGGCTGGTGCTGCTGGCCGTGGAGCGGGCCCGTCACCGGGGCTACGACGAGGTCGTCACGCCCGCGCTGCCCCGCGGCGAGTGGCGTCCCTACGTGGACGCCGGCTTCTCGGTGCGCGAGGAGCTGCACCTGCTGACCCACGACCTGCTCGACCTGCCCGACCGCCGTGCTCCCGAGCACCGCCACCACCTCCGCCGGGTGCAGCGGCGCCACCGGGCGCGGGTGCTGGAGGTGGACCGCGCCGCATTCGATCCGTTCTGGCGCCTCGACGCCGACGCCCTCGAGGACGCGGTGCGGGCCACGCCGTCGACCCGCTTCCGGATGGAGCGGGCCGGTGGCGGCTACGCGCTCACCGGCCGGGCCGGGGACCGGGGCTACCTGCAGCGCCTGGCCGTCGACCCCGCCCGGCAGGGCACGGGCCTCGGATCGGCGCTGGTGGTCGACGGCCTGTGGTGGCTGCGCCGGTGGCGCGTCCGGGAGGCGCTGGTGAACACCCAGATCGGCAACGAGCGCGCCATGTCGCTGTACGAGCGGCTCGGGTTCCGGCGGCGCACCGATGGCCTCGCCGTCCTCGAGCTGACCATGGCCTCGCACCCGGCACCCGCCGCGCCCGACCCCGGGCCGGTGCCGTGACCCGCCGGCGCCGGGCCTGGTCCGCCCTGGTCCCCGTCGCCGCCCTGGTCCTGGCCATCGCCTCGCCCGCCCCGGCCGCGCCTGCGCAGGCGGAGCCGAGTGCCTCGATCGAGCTGGTCGACCGGCCGCCCTGGGTGGCGCCCGAGGACGAGGCCACCTTCCTCGTGACCACTTCCGGCGACCTGGCCGGGGCCACGGTGCAGGTGGAGGTGTTCTCGGCGTTGGACTCGGTCGAGGAGCTCGAGGACTCCGCCACCGAGGACGTCGGTGTGCGCCTCTCACGCAGCGCCCCGCTCGGCGTCGGGTTCCTGGCCGCAGGACCGGGCGGCAGCCAGGTGGTCGGGGTGCCGGTGTCGGCCGAACCCGTCGACGGCTCCACGGTCCAGATCGTGGAGCCCGGCGTGCACCCCGTGGTGATCTCCCTGCTCGGTCCCGGCGGCGACGTGCTCGATCAGATCCGCACGCCGCTGGTCCGCCTCGGTGACGAGGATCGGGAATGGGAGGCTCCGGACCTCGCGGTGCTGCTCGACGTCGCCGCCGCCCCCTCGCTCCAGCCCGACGGCACCCGGTCGATCGAGGCGGGGGAGCTGCGGCGCATCGCTCGGGTGGGCGACCTGCTCGCGGCTCACCCCGACCTCGGCCTCTCGGTCGCCGCCCTGCCGGACACGGTCGACGCCCTGGGGACCCTGGCCGAGCCCGCCGCGGCCGAGCTGCTGGCCCAGCTGGCCGAGCTGGACCTGCTCTCGGTCCCCTACCTGCCGGTGCCGGTGGGGTCCCTGGTCGACGAGGGCCTGGGCGGCGTGGTCGGGCCGCTGGTCGACCGGGGCGACGCCCTGCTCGCCGACCGACTCGGGGCGGAGCCGGCTCGCGGGCCGTGGACGGGCACCGCCGAGCTCGGGCCCGAGGGCGCCCGCCTGCTCGCCGGCCTCGGGTTCGACTCGGTCGTGGTGGACGGGACCGCCGGGGGCGACGACGGCGACGAGGACCCCGACGCGCTGGTGGAGGCCGGGCCCCGGCCGGTCGAGGGGGCGGGCGCGCTCGCCGGCATGGTCGTCGACCCGACCCTGTCCGAGGCGCTCGCCGAGGGCGCCGGGGACGACCCCGACGCGGCCCACGTCGCCCTGGCCCGCCTCCTCCTCTCCGCGGTCACCCCCGCCCCCGACGAGGACGACGAGGACGACGAGGACGAGGACGAGGACGAGGAGCGGCCGGTGGTCCTGGTCCGCCCGGGCCAGCTGGACGCCGACTCGGTCCTCGCCGGCCTGCTCGCCCTGCTCGACGACCCCGCCGCCCCCGTGCGCGCCGGCGGCCTGGAGCTGGTCGGCACCCTCGTGGCGGAGGGGTCGGACCCGGTCGAGCGCACCGGCGCGGCCGGGCCCGACGTCGGTGACATCGCCGACCGGGTCCTCGCCATCGCCGGCCAGCTCGACTCGTACCAGGCGCTGATCGGACCGCAGTCGTCCCGCGCCGACGACATGCGACTCCAGGTGGCCACGGCGCTCGCCACCACCACCCCCGCCCCCCGCCGGGACGCGGCCATGGACACGGCCGAGGAGGTGCTCGGCAGCGCCTTCGGCAGCGTCCGCCTGAGCGGGGAGCGCAACCTCAACCTCACCTCGCGCCGGGGGACCCTGCCCGTGACGGTCGAGAACGCCAACCCGTTCCCCGTCGACGTCGTCATCCGCACGACCAGCGACCGGCTCCGGTTCCCCGACGGCGAGGATCTGCCCGTCACCGTCGAGGCCGGGGACGCCCTGCGCGTCGACGTGCCGGTCGAGGCGCTGGCCACCGGCTCCGTGCCCGTGTCGGTCGCCCTCTGGACGCCCGACGGCAGCATCCGGCTGGACGGCCGCCAGCTCAACGTCCGCTCCACCGCGATCAGCGGGGTGGGGCTGCTGCTGTCGCTCGGCGCGCTCGTCGTCCTCGTCGTGTGGTGGGTCCGCAGCTGGCGGCGGACCCGCCGTGGCGCACCGCGGGACCCGGGGCCGGTCGAGGGGTCGATGGGCTAGACACTCCCCGAACCGGGGGGTTCGCGTCCCCTGGGTCCCCGACCGACGAGCACCTCCGGAGAGCACCATGGCTGGCGTCCGCATCGTCACCGACAGCGCCTGCGACCTGACCGACGAGGAGGCCAGCGCCCTCGGCATCGAGGTGGTGCCGCTGTCGATCCGCTTCGGCAGCGACGAGTTCGAGGACCGGTCCGAGCTGTCGGCCGAGGACTTCTACGCCAAGATGGACCAGCGCAGCGAGCTGCCCGAGACCGCCGCCCCCTCGCCCGGCAAGTTCGAGGCCGCCTTCCGCCGCCAGGCCGACGCCGGCGCGTCGTCCGTGGTCTGCATCAACATCTCCTCCGACCTCTCCGCCACCATGGCGGCGGCCGAGAACGCCGCCCGAGCCATCGGTGACGACGTCGACGTGCGGGTCGTGGACTCCAAGTCGATCACGGCGGGCCTGGGCACCCAGGTGCTGCTGGCCGCCCAGCGGGCCGCCGACGGTGCGTCGGCCGACGAGGTCGTCGCCCTCGTCGAGGACCTGCGCACCCGCACCCACGTCTTCGGCTGCCTCGACACCCTGGAGAACCTGAAGAAGGGGGGTCGCATCGGCGGCGCCCAGGCCATGCTCGGCTCCCTGCTGTCGATCAAGCCGATGATCGACATCTCCACCGGGGTGGTCGAGGAGGCCGGCAAGCACCGCACCCGCAAGAAGTCCCTCGAGGCCCTGCGCGAGAAGGTGCGGGCCGCCGGCACGGTCGAGCACCTGGCGATCATGCACGGCATGGCGCCCGACGTGGGCGTGATGACCGCGCTGCTGGACGAGGACGGCTACGAGTACCGGCTCGGGCACATCGGTGCGGTCATCGGTTCCCACGGCGGCCCACGGGTCGTGGGCGCCTGCTGGGTCGACGCCGGCAGGTAGCGTCGAGGCGGTGTCGGAACCCACGCCGCCGACGATGACGCCGAGCGGCGGGGCCCTCGAGCACGGCACCACCATCGGCGGCCGGTACCGGCTCGAGGCCCCCATCGCCTCGGGCGGCATGGCCACCGTGTGGCGGGCCACCGACACCGTGCTGACCCGCCCGGTGGCGGTCAAGGTGCTGCACGCCCACCTCGCCGCCGACCCCGAGTTCGTCGCCCGGTTCCGGCGCGAGGCGGTGGCCGCCGCCCGGCTCGCCCACCCCTCCATCGTCGCCATCTACGACACGTCCGACGATCCCGAGGCGATCGTCATGGAGCTGGTCGACGGCCGGACCCTGCGCGACGAGCTCGACTCGCGGTCGTTCCTCCCCCCCGCCGAGGCCGTCTCCATCGCCTCGTCGATCTGCCAGGCCCTCGACGTCGCCCACAAGGCGGGCATCGTCCACCGCGACGTGAAGCCGGCCAACGTCCTGCTCTCCTCCAGCGGACAGCTCAAGGTGGCCGACTTCGGCATCGCGAAGGCGGCCCGGGGCGGCGAGGAGGACCTGCCCGACCTCACCGCCATCGGCCGCATGGTCGGCACCGCCAAGTACCTCGCGCCCGAGCAGGTGTCCGGCGGCGAGATCGACGCCCGCACCGACGTGTACGCCGTCGGCGCCGTGCTGTACGAGATGCTCTGCGGGCGGCCCCCCTTCGCCGGTGACAACGACCTCGCCGTGGCCACCGCCCGACTGCACGGCCCGCCGCCACGCCCCCGCACGGTGCTGCGCACGGTCCCGCCCCGGTTGGACGAGATCGTCATGAGGGCCCTCGCCACCGACGCCGACGACCGCCACCCCTCGGCGTCGGCCCTGTGGGCCGACCTGCAGTCCTGCCCCATCGACGACCAGCCGCTCGCCCCTGTCGTCGCCACGGACCTGACCGCGGTCGAGGCCCAGCCGTCGTTCGCCCGATCCGAGCGCTCGTGGCTGGTGCCGGCCCTGCTCGTCACGCTGGTCGCGGTGGCGCTCGGCCTCGCCTGGGTGCTGATCGGCGGCAGCGAGGCCCGGCGCGACCTGTTCGACCTGGTCGACCGGGTCAACCCTCGCAGCCAGGGCAGCGGCGGCCAGAGCCCGCTGGCCATCACGTCGGCGGCCCCGTTCGACCCCGAACCCGACGGTGACGGCAGCGAGTACGACGACGCGGCGCCCTTCGCCATCGACGGCGATCCGGCGACGGCGTGGCGCACCGAGCGCTACAACTCGCGGGAGCTGGGTGGGCTGAAGGACGGCGTCGGACTGGTCCTGTCCCTGCAGGACGCCGCCCGCATCGAGTCGATCGTCCTGACCTCGCCCGACAGCGGGTGGTCGGCGACCGTCCACGTGGCACCCGAGCCGGGGTCGACGTTGTCGGAGTGGGGCGCTCCCGTTGCCACCGTCGACGGTGCAGCTGCCGGCGACACCACCGTGGAGCTCGGGGCCGACGGGAGCCAGGTCCTGGTCTGGATCACCGACCTCGGCAACGGCGACGGGGTCATCTTCGAGCTGCAGGAGGCCGTGGTCCGGGGCCGCTGATCCCGGGGGTCGGTACGCTCCGCGCATCGCTGGCGACACCCGGACCGACGAGGCGCTGGTGGCCGCCGCCCAGGGCGGGGACCGCTCGGCGATGGACGTCCTGCTGCGCCGGCACCACGAGCGGATCTGGGCCGTGTGCCGTCGGCTGGCCGGCAACGATGCGGACGCGGCCGACGCGACGCAGGAGGCGCTGCTGCTCATCGTGCGGCGGATCGGCACGTTCGACGGTCGCTCGCAGTTCACGACGTGGGCCCACCGGGTGGCCACCAACGCGTGCCTGGACGAGCTGCGCCGGCGCAAGCGCCGGGCGACCGACCCCCTGCCCGACGACGACCCCGAGCACGGTCGGGCCACGCCCGACCCCGGGGTCGAGCTCGCCCACGCGGTGGCCCAGCGCATGGAGATCGACGCCGCCCTCGCCGCGCTGCCCGAGGAGTTCCGGGCGCCGCTCGTGCTGCGCGACCTGGGCGGGCACGACTACGCGCAGATCGGCGCCATCCTGGACCTCCCCGCCGGCACCGTGCGGTCGCGCATCGCCCGGGCCCGGGCCCGGCTCGCCGAGCTGCTCGGGCCGGGGAACCAGCCGGCCCCGACCGACCGTCCAAGCACCCGACCATGACCGACTCCCCCACCCCCGCCGATCCCGGCCCCGTCGATCCCGACGTCGAGCTGGCCAGCGCCCACCTCGACGGCGAGGCCGGGGCCGACGAGCGCGCGCGGGTCGGGGACGCGGCCGTCGGCGCCCACGTGGCCGCGTTCGAGGACGTGGTGGCCCGCATCCGTGACCTGCCGCCACCCCCGGCGGATCTGCTGGAGGACCAGGTCGCCCGGGCCATGGCCGCCTTCGACGACGCTGCCACCGTCGTGCCCATGGCGCCCTCCGCCCGCGCCACGGCCTGGTGGCAGCGCATCCCGCTCGGAGCCGTCGCCGCCGCCCTGGTGGTCGTGGCGCTGATCGGGGCGATCAGCCTGCTCGGCCAAGGCGCCGACGACGACGACACGGCCACCGCGGCGCTCGAGGAGGCCGACGCCGGCGACACCGGCGGCGGCTCGGGGGCCACCGAGGAGCGCCGGGCCGACACCATGGACGACAGCGCCGCGATGGAGGCCGAAGGCGCACCCGGCGCCGGATCCGCCGGGTCCGCGACCGCCGGCCGCGGCGTCTTCGTCGACTACGAACAGCTCGCCAGTGCCCTGCGCCAGGAGCTCGCCCCACGACCCGGGTCCGGTGTGCCCGACGAGGGCGCCGACGAGGACTTGTCCACCACGGCACAAGCCGACGCGGAGCGCACCGGCGAGCCGTCCGATCCCTGCGGCGCGGTCGCCGTGCTCGGCCTCGACCCGCCGGCCGTCGTGGTCGTGCGCCCGGTGGTGGTCGGCTCGGACGAGGTCACGGCGGTGGTGCACGACGCCGCCGACGGTCGACGCCTGTCCGTGGTCGACGACGCCACCTGCTCGGTGGTGCTGGACCGCCTGCTGTAGCCCTCGGCGCTCAGGCGCCGGTGCGGGGCTCGCGTCCGGTGCGCCCCCACGGTGCGCTGCGCAGCGCGGCGGCGAGGGCCCCGAGGCCGGCGCTCACGTAGGCGCCGGCCTGGACGGGCTCGACGTCGCCGGCGTCGAGGTGTCCGGCGAGCAGCACCGACACCCCGACCAGCAGGGCCAGGATGCCGGCCATCGTCCAGGAGCGGTGGCGGCCGACGGAGACCACGATCTCGGCGACCACGAGCCCGAGCAGGACGCCGGCCGCGATCGGGAGGGTCTCGTCGAACTCGTACTCGCCGAGGAACAGGGCTCCGAGCGCGGCGACGACGGCACCGATCGACATGGCCACGAGGACGCGGATGGTCACCACGGGTGACACGGTAGGTCCCGGATCGACGCTCGGTAGGGTGCTGGCATGGCCTCGACCTCACCGGCGTCGTCTGCGCCCACACCGGCCGCCGCCGACACCCCCGACTGGCCGGCCCAGGCGGCCGATGCGATCGTCGAGCAGGTCGGCAAGGTGCGCGACCGCACGGCCGGACCGGCCATCAAGTTCTCGGGCTACGTGGTGTTCGGGGCCTTCGCCATCCTGCTCGGCACGGTGGCGTTCGTGCTGTTCCTGATCGGGACGTTCCGGCTACTCGACGCCTACCTGCCGAGCGCGGTGTTCGGCGACGAGCACACCTGGGCCGCGCACTCGATCCTCGGGGCGGTGCTCGTGCTCGGTGGCCTGCTCACCAGCCGCAAGATGAAGGGGAACGACAAGTGACCGACGTTCGAGACGTCATCATCATCGGCTCGGGCCCGGCCGGGCTCACCGCCGCCATCTACACCGCCCGGGCCAGCCTGGACCCGTTGGTCATCGAGGGCGAGCCCTCCTCCACCAGCGACCAGCCCGGCGGGCAGCTCATGCTCACCACCGAGGTCGAGAACTTCCCCGGCTTCCCCGAGGGGGTGATGGGCCCCGAGCTGATGTCGAACATGCGCGAGCAGGCGCTGCGCTTCGGCGCCGACATCCGCACCGAGAAGGTCACCAAGGTCGACTTCTCCGCCCGGCCGTTCAGCGTGTGGGTCGGCGATCCCGACGCCGCCCAGCCCACCTACCAGGCCAAGACGATCATCGTGTCCACGGGCGCCCAGTCCCTCATGCTCGAGCTGCCCCGGGAGAACGAGCTCATCGGCCACGGGTTGTCGACCTGTGCCACCTGCGACGGCTTCTTCTTCCGCGACCAGGAGATCGTGGTCGTGGGCGGGGGTGACTCGGCCGTCGAGGAGGCCACCTTCCTCACCAAGTTCGCGTCGAAGGTCACGATCGTGCACCGTCGTGACCGGCTCCGCGCCTCGAAGATCATGCAGGACCGGGCCCACAACAACCCCAAGATCGACTTCCTGTGGGACACCACGGTCGAGGAGTACCTGTTCGACGAGGGCCCGCTCGGCGCCAAGCTCCGCGGCCTGCGGGTGCGCAACGTCAAGACCGGCGAGGACTCCGAGCTCCTCGCCGGCGGCGTGTTCATCGCCATCGGCCACCGCCCGAACACCGACCTGTTCAAGGGTCAGCTGGCCATGGAGGACAACGGCTACCTCGTCACCGGCGCCTCCGGCACCGCGATGCAGTCGGCCACCGACGTCGACGGCGTCTTCGCGTGCGGCGACGTCCAGGACCACACCTACCGGCAGGCCATCACCGCCGCCGGGTCGGGCTGCATGGCCGCCATCGACGCCGAGCGGTGGCTCGAGGCGCACCACGACATCGACCAGGTCCGCACCGAGACCGACTGGTAGCCGCACGCGGGGGTTGGAATGCCAGCGCCCCGTCGGTGGTTCCACTCACTGCAACCCCCACCCACGAAGGAAGTGCTGACATGGCTGCAACCACCGTCACCGACGCCACGTTCGACGAGGTCATCGGCTCCGCCGACGAGGCCGTCATCGTCGACTTCTGGGCCGAGTGGTGCGGCCCGTGCAAGATGATCGCCCCGGTGCTCGACGAGATCGCCGCCGAGCAGGCCGGCAAGGTCAAGGTCGTCAAGCTCAACGTCGACGAGAACCAGGACACCGCCCGCCGCTTCGACGTCATGTCGATCCCCACGCTCATCGTCTTCAAGGACGGTCAGCCGGCCAAGAAGATGATCGGTGCCAAGGGCAAGGGTGCCCTGCTCGAGGACCTCGCCGAGTTCCTATAGGCAGCCGCCTCCCCCGCTACGGGGCACGACAGCGAGATATCCACAGGCGGTCCACACCTGGGGACACTGATCCACATGGACTCGACCCTTGGGCCCGAACATCATGTCGAGCCTCAGGCGCCGACCATCCGCCGGTAGATCCGCTCGAGGTCGGCCAGGTCGGCGAAGTCGATCGTGAGCCGGCCTCGCCCGGAGCCACCCCCGGCGATGCTGACCCGGGTGTCGAGGTGGTCGCCGAGCAGTGACTCCAGCTCCAGGAACGCCGGGTCTGTCGCCGGGCGCTCCCGCTGTGCTGGCTTCTCCGGCGAATCCGGCTCGTCGGTGGGGCCGGATGCCGGGGAGCCGCCCGAGCGCAGCCTGACCGCTTCCTCGGTGTCTCGGACCGACAGGCCGTCTCGGACGATGCGCTGGGCGAGCGCGGTCTGGTACGCGCGGTCGGGCGTACCGAGCAACGCACGTGCGTGGCCAGCAGTCAGCTGGCCTTCGGCGACGAGACCCTGGATGGCGGGCGGCAGCTGGAACAGACGGAGGGTGTTGCTCACCGCCGCCCGGCTCTTTCCCACCCGCTTGGCCACCGCGTCCTGCGTCAGCCCGAAGTCCTCGACCAGCTGCTGGTAAGCCGCGGCCTCCTCCATCGCGTTGAGGTCGGCGCGGTGGAGGTTCTCGACCAGCGCCTGCTCGAGCAGGGCCGCATCGGTGTCGGCTTCGCGGACCACCACCGGGATCGTCTGGAGGCCGGCCCGCTTCGAGGCACGCCACCGGCGCTCCCCGGCGATGAGCTCGTAGTCCCCGTCGCCCACCTCCCGGACCAGCACGGGCTGGAGCACGCCGATCTCGGCGATCGAGGCCGTCAGCCCGGCCAAGGATTCCTCGTCGAAGTGGGCCCGGGGCTGGCGGGGGTTGGGACGCACTGCGGCGATCGGCACCTCGAAGGCACCGCGCATGCCCTCCCCGGGACCCTCCTCGCTGTACTCGGCCGGGATCAGTGCACCGAGCCCTCGTCCGAGACCTGACTTGCGGTTCATCGCTCCCCCTGGTGCCAGAGATCGAGGTTCATGGTCAGACACCCGACAGCGCTCCACCGCTGACCTCTCGAGCCAGCTCCCGGTAGGCGATCGCCCCTCTCGAGCGTGGATCGAATGCCAGGATCGGCTGGCCGTACGACGGCGCCTCCGACAGGCGGACGGTGCGCGGGATGACGATGCGGCACACCTTGTCGCCGAAGTGGTCACGCACCTCGGCCACGACCTGGTCGGCCAGTTTCGTCCGAGCGTCGTACATCACGCACACGAAGGTGGAGACGACCAGCGACTGGTTGAGGTTGCGCTGCACGAGCGAGACGTTGCGCAGCAGCTGACCCAAGCCCTCGAGCGCGTAGTACTCGCACTGGATCGGCACCAAGACCTCTTGGGCCGCCGCCAGGCCGTTCACGGTCAGCAGACCGAGGGACGGCGGGCAGTCGATGAGCATGTAGTCGTAGTCGTCGGCGACCGACTGCAGTGCATTGCGCAGGCGCATCTCCCGGGAGAACGCCGGCACCAGCTCGATCTCGGCGCCGGCGAGGTCGAGACTGGACGGCGCCACGAAGAGGTTCTTCATCGCTGTCGCTTCGATCGTGTCGTCGATCGGAGCTTCATGGATGATCACGTCGTACATCGACAGCTGCAGGTCCCGGATGTTGATGCCGAGTCCCGTGCTGGCGTTGCCCTGGGGGTCGAGGTCGACGACCAGGGTGCGGTAGCCCGCCTCCGCGAGTGCAGCCCCCAGGTTCACGGTCGTGGTCGTCTTGCCCACACCGCCCTTCTGGTTGGCCACCGCCATGATCCGAGGCAAGGCGTTTCCGGCGGCGTCGCGGCGCTCGGCTGGCGCCGCGCTCACCGGCGTCGCCGGCTCCTGGATGGGCGGCAGCAGATCCCGTCCGGGAAGTCCACCCCCTTCGATGCGGGCCTCGGCCGGCATCTGGACGCGTCGGGGCACCGGTGGCGAGCTGGCCGGGAGCCCATCGCCAGCCGGGGCCGATGCGGCGGCCGAAGCGTCGGAGTGGGGATCCACCGACGCCCGTTCCGGACCGGAGCCACCGTCGTTCCGCAACGGGTCCCGGCCGTCACGGTCCTCGCTCTCGGGGAGCCGTCGGTCTTCGCTCGCCGGGACCGGCGTTTCCGAGCCTTCCGGATCCTGGTCGCCGTCTCCCCGCCGCAACCGCTCGAAGATGTCTTCCGTGCGTGCGGACAGCGACTCGGGATCTGACACTGACCCATGGTGCTTGGGCGAACAGTGCCGGGTCAAGGACCGCTCGAAGGTTCCACGTGGAACATCCCGCCGTATTAGGCGCGGCCCGCGGCCTTCAGGACAGCACCGCCGCTGGTTCCACGTGAAACATTCCACCACTCCCCCAACACGTTCCACGTGAAACGTCAGAACAGCGGGCGTTTCATCGGGATGCCAGCACGGCGGGGATAGGTGGCCGAGAGGGTGCCGTCCGCCTCCAGGACTTGGACGTTCCCCCGCAATCCAAGGACGGTGAGGCCCAGGAGTCGCAGGCCGGCCGAGTCCCATCGATCTCCGGAGATCCCCGGTGGCTCGGTCACGGCGAGCACACCACCGGGCCGCAGGAAGGGGGCTCCACATTCAGCCACCACGGCCGGTGGACCGAACAGCCTCGAGGTCACGAGGTCTGCCGAGCTCCGGTAGTCGCTCCGCCCAAGATCTTCGGCCCGAGCGTGGACCGCCGTCACCCGGTCACCCCAGCCCAGGGCCTCGATGCTCTCCTCCAGCAGGCGGACCCGCCGTCGAGCGGCGTCGACCAAGATCCACCGGGAGCCGGGCCAGATGCCGGCCAGCGCGAGACCGGGAATCCCCGCACCTGACCCGAGGTCGATGGCGAGAGCGGGGGGCGTCAAGACGGCGGCCATCGCCTCGGCGTGTCGTAGGTGCTCCGTCGGATCCCCGGGCCCGACGACCGAGCGATCCTGGGCGATGCGCCAGCGATCCACCAGGATCGCCCGCCAACCGCCGGTCCCTGTGTCCCGTTCCTCCGCTTTCACGGCACGAGGGCTGGCTGCGTCAGGGTCTGTCCGGTGTGGAGGAGGTCGGTGTCCTGGGTCTGGGTCGCCGTGGGCGCACCTGCGTCCGCCACGGCCGCGTCGGGACCAGCCCGCGTACCACCTCGCGTGGGCTCGGTCGGCTGGGGGATGTCGCCCGGCGGGCCGGCTGACGGTTGCGCGGCGTCGGGCTCGTCGGGGTCGGTCGGTGCGGCACCCCCGGCGTCGTCGGGTACACCGGGGAGGGCGATCCGACGATCGACGCCGACGAGCGCGGCCGAACCCGCCGCCGCAAGCGACTCCCGGGGGATCACCCATTCCGGCCGCCGGTGGCCGGGTCGCTTGTCTGCGCCCCCGATCTCACCGGACGTCAGCCGGCGACGGATCGTCTTCGCGCTCACCCGGAACTCCCGGGTGGCGTCTTCGGTCGTCAGGAGGGGATCGCGCATCGGCCAGGTGACCACCGTCGTGGCCGACCTCAGTCGGGCAGGATCACCACGTGGCGGCGACGGTCCTCGCCCTCGCTGGTCGTGCGGACGCCGTCGATCTCGTTGACAGCGTCATGGACGATCTTGCGGTCGGGCGGCGACATCGGCTCGAGGGCCACGGCCGTGCCGGTCTCCCGAACCCGCTCGGCCTGCTGGGCCGCGAAGCGCTCCAGTGCCTCCTTGCGGCGAGCGCGGTAGCCGGCGACGTCGACCCGCAGGCGACCCTGCAGTCGACCCGAGTGCTGCTGGGCGACTGCGGTGCGGGTGAGCTCCTGGATGGCGTTCAGGGTGGCCCCGCGGGGACCGACGAGGAGGCCGAGGTCATCGCCGGTGACAGCGATCTCGAGGTGCTCGTCGTCCTCGCTGGTGGCCTGGACGTCGGCGTCGACGCCGAAGGCGTCCACGAGACCCTGCACGAAGCCGAGGGCGCTCGGCTCCTGCTCGTCGAGGGTGATGTCGCTCATGCTCTCTCCTGTCGTCCCCGTGAGGGGTTCGCTGTCGTCGGTCTGGACCTCGGGACGAGGTGGGGTGGGGGCTGGCTGGTCGACCGGGGCGCGGGCCCCCTCGGCCACCGGGGCCTCGGCGAGCCCGGGCGTGTCGCTTGGGCCGGACGGGGTGGCGTCGTCAGGGGTCGTCGCCTCGGCGTCGCTCCGCTCGCGCGCCGACCGGTTCCGGCGACGGTTGCGCCCACCACCGCCCGTGCCCTCGGCGGCGGTCCGCTCCGGAGCGGCCCCTCCATTCGCCGTCGCGCGGTCCTGGACGTCCTCGCGCGGTGCCCGCCGGCGACGCCCGCCGGAGCCGGCGCCCTTGCGGCGGTTGCGCCGGTCGACCTTGGGACGCGGGCGGGTGGGCCGGACGCGTGCCCGGACGCGCGCGTCGGTCCGGCGCAGCCCGAACAGGCGGGAGCGGGGTTCGGCGAGGACCTCGACCTCGAGGTCGCTGTCGTCGATCCCGAGCGCATCGAGCGC
Source organism: Acidimicrobiia bacterium (assembly GCA_046570205.1). Lineage (GTDB taxonomy): Bacteria > Actinomycetota > Acidimicrobiia > Acidimicrobiales > Salinilacustritrichaceae > Salinilacustrithrix. The sequence goes on along the minus strand of JBKHVG010000009.1, from coordinate 50,053 downwards.
TCGCTCCCGGGCTTCCTCCACGGTTCGGCCAGTGGTGACGACCCACTGCACCCGGCAGCTACCTCTTCTTCCGCTTCTTCTTCTTGGACGCCGGCTGGTACCGGCCGTTCCCTGCGATGGGGCCCGGGCCCGACCCCTCGGCGTCACCCGCCGCCGGCTTCACCGCCGTCGACCGCCCGTTCCCCCCGGACGGCTTGTCCTTGTCCTTGCCCTTCTCCTTCATCGCCCGCGCCTCGTCGGCCGCCTTCCGGGCCTGGGCACCGGGGGAGTCGTCGCCGCCGTACAGCGACTTGGTGATGTAGCCCTGCAGGCCGATGCGGTAGACGCTCGACGTCACCCAGTACACGACGAGGGCGGCGGGGAAGCCGATGGAGATCACGCCGAAGAAGGCGGGCATCACCTTGAGCAGCATCTGCTGCTGGGGCATCGCCGCCGCGCTCGACCCGCGTGCCGACACCTGCTTCTGCTGGAGGTACTGAGCACCGATCATGATCAGGATGAGGATGAGGTACGGCAGCCCGTGGAGGATCGACTGGCCCAGGGCGTCGGTGGTCGATTCCGAGAGGTCCAGGCCGAAGGCGAACATCTCCGTCTTGTCGTCGAGGGACTCGTACAGCCGGCTGCCCGGATCGAGGTACTTGGGGTCGAAGGTGCCGTCGTCGCCGTAGCGGGTGAGGCCCTGGATCAGGCGGAACAGCAGCAGGAAGACCGGCGCCTGGACCAGGAGGGGGAAGCAGCCACCCAGCGGGTTGAGCTGGTTCTCCTGGTAGAAGGCCATCAGCTCCTGGTTCATCTCGTTGCGGTCGCCGCCCTTGTGCTTCTCCTGGATCTTCTTCAGCTCGGGCTGCAGGAGCTGCATCTTGATCATCGACCGCGTGCCCTTGAGCGTGAGCGGGGTCGTGATGACCATCACCAGCAACGTCAGCAGGACGATGACGACGGCGTAGTTGGGCACCAGCCGGTAGAAGAAGTCGAGGATGCCGGCGGCGAACTCGAAGACTGCGTCGAACATACGTTCGTCCTATCGGGGAAAGTTGGAGGCGGGCTCGGGGACGCCGGGCACCGGGTCGTAGCCGTGGCCGCCCCAGGGGGCGCAACGGACGAGGCGGCGGACGCTCAGCCAGGAGCCACGGACGGCACCGTGGTGGGCGAGCGCCTCGCGGGCGTAGGTGGAGCAGGAGGGGACGTAGCGGCAGGGCGACACCCGGCCCTCGGTGGCCCGCTGGTAGAGCCAGATCAGCCGGTCGAGGACGCGGGTCACCGGGTGCGGGCCCCCGTGCTCGAGCGAACCGCGGCCAGCAGGTGCCGGCGCAGCTCGCCGACCGGGATCCCCACGACGTCGGGCCGGACGCCCACGAGGTAGCTGCCGGGCACGAGTCCCTGGTCGCGGTCGAGCTGGTCCATCAGCGGGCGCAGGCGGCGACGGATGCGGTTGCGCACGACGGCGCCGCCGACCTTCTTGGACACGGCGTAGGCGACGCGGGCCACCCGCTCGTCGTCGTCGGCCGCGGCCGCGTGGACGACCCAGACCGGACCGGACCGCCCGCGGGTACGAGACCGCGACAGGGCGGCGAAGTCCTCACGGGAGCGGACCGGTACGACCACACCGGTCAGGCCGAGAGCTTGGCGCGGCCCTTCTGGCGCCGGTTGCGCACCACGGCACGACCGGCACGGGTCGCCATGCGGTGACGGAAGCCGTGGCGGCGGGCACGACGCTGTTTCTTGGGCTGGTAGGTGCGCTTCACTGGTTCCTCCTCGACTGCGACCGCCGGCGCCGCGGGCGGCAGCCCACGGTGGGGCGGCGTTCGCGGTGGATGTTCGCCTGGCGGTGGGCGCGACAGCGCGCCGGACCAACCCGCCACGCTACCCAGGGCCCCCCGTCCCGACCAACCGGGGCGTCGGACCAGGCCGATCGGGTGAGCGACATCGGTCACATGGGCCATCCGCGAGATCCTCCCACCAGCCCCTTGCACCCGGCGATCTGGTTGCTGCTACGTTGCGAAACCACGGCGGGAAACACCCACCAGGGGCGACGCCCCGGGCCGGAACCCGTTGCGCACCCCGGACGTCGCCCGGAGCCCCGGTCGTCGTCTTTTTCTTTTCCACATCATGTGGACCGAGTTGTGGATACCTGGCATCGGACAGCGGAAGGCGGTTCGTCCATGAACGACGCCGAGACCGTATGGAAGGGCTGCGCAGCCCTGCTCCGCGAACAGGTTTCGGGCGTCGTGTGGAGCTCGTCGTTCCAGCACGTCGAACCGCTCAGCTACGACGGCTCCCGCCTCGTGCTCGGCTTCCCGTCCACCGTCGTGCGTGACCGGGTGCAGGAGCGCTACCTGTCCCTGCTGCGGGCGAACCTGTCCGAGATGGGCCTCGACGTGGCCGTCTCGCTCGAGGCCCGCCCCGCCGTACCTCAGGAGCTGCCGCTCTTCGACGAGCTGGCCGACATCCGGACCGGCGCCGATGGCGCCGACGGATCGCCCGCCACCGCCCGGGCGCCGAGCCGCATCTCGGCCTACTCGCCCGAGTCGTCCGAGGGTCGCTCCACCCTGAACGACAAGTACACCTTCGACGCCTTCGTCACCGGCAACTCGAACCGCTTCGCCCACGCCGCCTCACTGCGGGTGGCCGAGACGCCCGCCCGGTCGTACAACCCGCTGTTCATCTACGGCGACGCCGGGCTGGGCAAGACCCATCTCCTCCAGGCCATCGGCAACTACGTGCTGGAGAACTACCGGACGTACCGGGTCCGCTACGTCACCTCCGAGCAGTTCCTGTCCGAGTTCGTCGACTCGATCCGGCAGGGGACGAACGAGGCCTTCAAGCGCCGGTTCCGCGACATCGATGTGCTGCTGGTGGACGACATCCAGTTCTTCGAGGGCAAGAAGGAGACCCAGGAGGAGTTCTTCCACACCTTCAACCACCTCCACCAGTCGAACCGCCAGATCGTCCTCAGCTCGGATCGGCCGCCCGACGCCATCCCCACCCTCGAGGACCGGCTGCGCACCCGCTTCGTCATGGGGCTGCTCACCGACATCCAGCCGCCGGACGTGGAGACCCGCCTGGCCATCCTGCGCAAGAAGGCCGAGGACGAGGTGTCCCCGGTGCCCGACGACGTCCTGGCCTTCATCGCCGAGAACATCAACGACAACAACATCCGGGCCCTCGAGGGCGCGCTCACCCGGCTCACCGCCTGGGCGTCGCTCAACCGGGAGGAGCTCACCACCGACAAGGCCACCGAGATCCTCGCCGATCTGGTGGCCGAGCGCGAGGCCCGCCCCATCACGCCCGAGACGATCCTCGGCACCACGGCGGAGTACTTCGGCTACACCGTCGAGGAGCTCATCGGGCGCTCCCGCACCCGGCCGCTCACCACGGCCCGCCACGTGGGCATGTACCTGTTCCGCGAGCTCACCGACCTGAGCTTCCCCAACATCGCCAAGGAGTTCGGCGGTCGCGACCACACCACCGTGATCCACGCCGTCGACCGCATCAAGACCCAGATGAAGGAGCGCCGCCAGGTGTTCCAGCAGGTCCAGGAGCTCATCCAGCGGTTGAAGGCCGAGGGATGACGGGCCCGGCCTGTGGACAACTTGTGGGTCGGCGCCGGTCCGCCGTGGGGACGGGCCGGGGACGCGCACGGGACGGCATGGGGACGCACCGCCCGGATGCGGACGTCCCGTCCACAGGGCGATGCCACCACCAGTGGACGTTGCTGTGCACACAGTGGGGGTTCGTGGGTCCGGATGGGGACGCAGGTGTCCTCCAGGTGGCCGGGAGCCGACCCGTCGGGGCGAGCTGGGGACGTCACCGGGATGACGATCACCCCGCTGACCTGCCCGGATGGGGCAGTATCCACAATCCACAACCCCCACCACCTCCCCCTGACTCCGAACAACATCACCGTGGGAAGACGGGAAGACCGGCTCGGCTCGACCGGACGGCTGCTGGCGACGCAAGGAGCGCACACCCCTCATGAAGCTGCGATGTGAACGAGACGTGCTCGCCGAGGCGCTGGCCACGGCCGGACGTGCGGTCGCCAGCCGTGGCACCCTCCCCGTGCTGTCCGGGGTGCGCCTGGAGCTCGCCGGGGACCGGCTCACCATCACCGGATCCGACCTCGAGCTCACGGTCTCGGTCCACGTGGCCGTCGCCGGGCTGGTCGACGGGGTGGCCGTGGTCCCGAGCCGACTCGTGAACGACATCGTCAAGGCCCTGGAGCCGGGCGCGGTCGAGCTCGAGACCGGGGATGACGACGCCCGGATCGCATCGGGCCGCTCCGAGTTCTCGCTGAAGACGCTGCCCGCCGACGAGTTCCCCCGCGTCGCCGAGGTCGAGGGCGACGAGGTCCGCTTCGACGCCGAGGCGCTCACCGGCGCGCTGCGCCAGGTCCTTCCGGCCGCCAGCGGTGACGACAACCGCCCGATCCTCACCGGCGTGCTGTTGGCGGCCGAGGACGCCGGCCTGCGCCTCGTGGCCACCGACAGCTACCGGCTCGCCGTGCGCGATCTGCCGGGCGTCAGCGTGCTGTCGTCGGGCAAGCAGGTGCTGGTCCCGTCCCGGGCCCTGGCCGAGCTCAGCCGGGCCCTCGGCGATGGTGGCGAGCTCACCCTCCGCCTCGGTGAGCGAGACGCCAGCTTCTCCACCAGCAGCGACACGGGGGGCATCGTGCTCACCACCCGGCTGATCGAGGGCGACTACCCGAACTACCAGGGGCTCATCCCCCAGAACCAGCCCAACCTGCTCACCGTGCCCCGCGATCCCCTCATCGAAGCGCTGCGCCGGGTGAAGCTGCTCGCCCGCGACGCCACGCCCGTCCGGCTGATCATGTCGAGCGACGGCCTCGAGCTGAAGGCGGTCACCCAGGACGTGGGCGAGGGCTCCGAGAGCCTGGATGCCACCTACCAGGGCGAGGACCTGACCGTGGCGTTCAACCCCGACTACCTGCTGGCCGGCATCGAGGCCGCCTCGGGTGACGAGATCACGCTCTCCACGATGGACTCGTTGAAGCCGGCCGTGGTCCGCACCCCGGCGTCGGACGACTACCTGTACCTGCTGATGCCGGTGCGGGTGCAGTAGCAGCCCTGGCCCTCCACCTCCGCCGCCTCTGGCTCACCGACTACCGCAGCTACGCCACCGCGGATGTCGAGCTGCCCCCGGGCACCACGGCCATCATCGGCCGCAACGGGCAGGGCAAGACGAACCTGCTCGAGGCGGTGGCCTACCTGGCCGGCTCGTCCCTGCGGGGTGCGACCACCGAGTCGATGGTGCGCACCGGGGCCGACCGGGCCGTCGTGCGGGGTGACGCGCTGCGTGGCTCGCGTGAGGTGCTCGTCGAGGCCGAGATCGCCGCCCGGGGCCGCAGTCGGATGCAGGTCAACCGCCAGCCGGTGAAGCGCCGCCGCGACCTGCTCGAGGCGCTGACGGTCACGGTGTTCAGCCCTGACGACCTGGTGCTGGTCAAGGGCGGGCCCGGCGATCGGCGCCGCTGGCTGGACGAGGCCGCTGCCGGGCTCGACCCCCGCACCGACGAGGTGCGCAGCGACGTCGAGCGCATCCTCAAGCAGCGCAACGCCCTCCTCAAGCAGAGCCGAGGCCGCCTCGACGAGGCGGCCGCCCTCACCCTCGACGTGTGGGACGACCGGCTGGCCCGGGCGGGCGAGGCGCTGGCCGATCGGCGGGCCAAGGCCCTCACCGACCTGGTGCCCCGCCTGACCCGGGCCTACCGGGACCTGGCCGGGGTCCCGCTGCCCGTGGCCGCCACCTACGACGCGCCGTGGCGCACGACCGGTCTCGCCGATGCGCTGTCCGGGGCCCGCGACCAGGACCTCCGCCGGGGCGTGACCACGGTGGGGCCCCACCGCGACGAGATCCTGTTCCACCTCGACGACCTGCCGGCCCGGACCCACGCCAGTCAGGGCGAGCAGCGGTCCCTCGCCCTCGCCATGCGCCTCGCCGTGCACCGGGCCATCGCCGAGGTCAGCGGCGAGAGCCCGCTCCTGCTCCTCGATGACGTCCTGTCCGAGCTCGACGACGGCCGGACCGAGGCGCTCCTGGCCCACCTGCCGCCGGGCCAGACGCTGCTCACCACCGCCGGCCCCCTGCCCCGCCAGACCGAGCCCGAGCTGGTGCTCCGCGTCGCCGAGGGGGACGTGGCCCCCGACGCCTGATCCCGCTGTCGGCAGGGGAGTGCCACACTCGGCCGGTGGACCGGGACGACGAGCTGGACGAGCTGCAGGTGGCGCTCACCGCGGCCCCGCCGAGCGAGCTGGCGTCCCTGCTCGACCGGGTGGTGCGCGGGATGGGGGCGCCCGGCACCGACGCCGTCGAGCTGGTCTTCGGGCGGTGGGGCGACGTGGTGGGCGGCGTCCTCGCCACCCGCACCCGACCCGTGTCGCTCGAGCACGCCACCCTCGTCCTGGAGGCCGACGACCCGGCCGTGGTGAGCCACGTCCGGTGGCTCGAGCAGGACCTCGTGGCCCGGCTCGGCGAGCTGCTCGGGCCCGGTCGCGTCACCGCCGTGGAGGTCCGCGTCGCCCGTCCCGGGCGCCGTCCGCGACGCCCCTGAGCAGGCCCGAGATGGCCGGAGCGCCAGGGGCTGGCAGGTAGGATGGCACCACTGTGACCCTGTCCCTGAGGAGCGTCTGTGGCAGCTGAGACGACGTCGTACGGCGCCAACAACATGCGGGTCCTCGAGGGCCTGGAGGCCGTCCGGAAGCGTCCCGGCATGTACATCGGCTCGACCGGCCCCAACGGGCTGCACCACTGCGTGTGGGAGGTCGTCGACAACTCCGTCGACGAGGCGATGGCCGGCTACTGCAGCCGCATCGACGTGACGATCCTGCCCGACGGGGCGTGCCGGGTCGTCGACGACGGCCGCGGCATCCCGACCGACCTGAACAAGCAGCAGGGGATGACGGGTGTCGAGATCGCCCTCACCAAGCTGCACGGCGGCGGCAAGTTCGACGGCGAGGGCTACAAGGTGTCCGGCGGCCTCCACGGGGTGGGCGTCTCGGTGGTGAACGCGCTGTCCCGCAAGGTCATCGTCGAGGTGGACCGCGACGGCAAGCACCACGTCATGGAGTTCGCCGACGGCGGCAAGCCGCAGGGCGAGCTGCAGGTCACCGGCGATGCCCCCCGGGACCGCACCGGCACCTCGGTCACGTTCTGGCCGGACGGCACCATCTTCGAGACCACCGAGTTCACCTCGCGCACCATCCTCGAGCGGCTCCAGATGATGGCCTTCCTCAACAAGGGCCTCGAGATCCGCTTCCAGGACCAGCGCGAGGGCGCGGACAACGAGCGGGTCACGTTCAAGTACGCCGGCGGCATCAGCGACTTCGTCCGCCACATCAACAAGACCAAGGAAGCGCTCTGGTCCAAGGTCGGCTACTTCGAGGGCCGGGAGGACGACGGCACCCAGGAGGTCGAGGTCGCCTTCCAGTGGAACACCGGGTACAACCGCGACGGCATCCACAGCTTCGCCAACGGCATCTCCACCATCGAGGGCGGCACCCACGAGGAGGGCTTCAAGACGGCCCTGACCCGCGTGGTCAACAACTACGCCAAGGACAACCGGCCCGGGAACGTGAAGGACCTGGTCCTCACCGGCGACGACGTCCGGGAGGGGCTCACCGCGGTGGTGTCGGTCCGCCTGCAGGAGCCGCAGTTCGAAGGCCAGACCAAGGCCAAGCTGGGCAACACGTCCATGCGCTCGCTGGTGACCAAGGTGACCAACGAGTACCTGGCCCAGTGGTTCGAGGAGAACCCCACCGAGGGCAACAAGGTCATCAAGAAGGCGTACTCGGCGGCCCAGGCCCGTGAGGCGGCCAAGAACGCACGCAACGCCATCCGCTCCAAGACCCTCCTCGACGGCGCCGGCATGCCCGACAAGCTCAAGGACTGCTCGGCCAAGGATCGCTCCGAGCGTGAACTGTTCATCGTCGAGGGGGACTCCGCCGGCGGCTCGGCCGTGTCGGCCCGCGATCCCCGGACCCAGGCGATCCTGCCCATCCGGGGCAAGATCCTCAACGTCGAGCGGGCCCGCATCGACAAGATGCTCAAGAACACCGAGATCCAGGCCCTGATCTCGGCCATCGGCGCCGGGGTGGGCGAGGAGTTCGACGTCGACAAGCGGCGCTACGACAAGATCATCGCCATGTGCGACGCCGACGTCGACGGCTCCCACATCCGCACCCTGCTGCTCACGTTCTTCTTCCGCCAGATGAAGCCCCTGGTCGAGTCGGGCTGCATCTACATCGCCCAGCCGCCGCTGTACTCCACGCAGGTCGGCAAGTCGAAGATCTACCTCAAGGACGATCGGGCCCAGCGGGCGTTCCTGGCCGAGCACCCGAACCACAAGAAGGACTTCCAGCGCCTCAAGGGCCTCGGTGAGATGGACGCCTCCGAGCTCGAGGTCACGACCATGAACCCGGAGAGCCGCACGCTGCTCCAGGTCACGGTGGAACAGGCGGCGCTGGCCGACGAGGTCATGTCCGTGCTCATGGGCGACGACGTCGCGGCCCGCAAGGACTTCATCGTCACCAACGCCAAGGACGTCAAGTTCGTCGACATCTAGCGAACTAGCCCTCCCCGTGCCGCCCGCCGTGCACCCAGGCCACCTGGTCCCGCCCGCTGTGCTTGGCCCGGTAGAGGGCCTGGTCCGACGCTCCGATCAGGGCCTCGGCCGACTCGGTGCCCGCGCCGGACAGCGCGATCCCGACGCTACACCGCAGCGGGACGGAGTGCCCGGCGCGAACCGGCACCGACTGGAGGGCCACGGCGGCCCGGATGCGTTCGGCGAAGGCGGCGATCTCGTCCCGACCGCCCTCGGGCACGCGTCCGACCACCATGAACTCGTCGCCACCGAGTCGGGCCACGATGTCGCTGACGCGGGTGGTCTGGCGCAGGGCGTCGGCGGTGCGGGCGATGGCGTCGTCGCCCACGTCGTGGCCGTAGGTGTCGTTCAGGGTTTTCAGGCCGTCGAGGTCGACGTAGAACGCGAGCAGCTGGGTGCCGTCGCGGCGGGCCCGGGACAGGTCCTGCTGGATGGCGGTGAAGGCGGCGGCACGGTTCAGCAGGCCGGTGAGGCCGTCGTGCGTGGCGAGCTCGAGCAGCTCGGCCCGGTGGTCCTCGGCCTGGTGCACCGACTGGCGCAGCTGGTCGATGGCCTGCTGCAGCGCGTGGCCGGTCCGGCCGGGGAGCGGGTCGTTGAGCACGTCTGAGGTGGGGTCGTCGGCGAGCGCCACGGCCTGGTCCTCGACGGCGGCGAGCGTGGCGGCCATGTCGTTGAACGCGATGACGGTCTCCCGCATCTCGGCGGGGCCCCGCATCGGGATCGGTTCGGCCTCGAAGTCACCGGCACCGACCCGCTGCGCGGCCCGCTGCAGATCGCGCGCCGGGCGGGTCAGCGAGCGGGCCGTCACCAGACCGACCAGGCCCGACACGACGATGAGGCCAGCCGTCAGCAGGATCTCCTGCTGGAGCCGCTCGGCGGCATCATCAGCGTTCCGATCGGCCGCCGCCGACAGGTCGCGCGTCGCGGCGCCCACGACGTCGGTCAGCAGCACTCCCCAGCGTTGGCCGTCGGCGAGCCCGGACGCCACGAGCCCGAGCTGGAGGTCATCCCTCTCGGGCAGCTGGCCGAGGCCCACGGCCACGGCGGTGTCGAGGATGGCTTCGGTGCGCCGGGCCGCTCCGTCCGCCGCGAAGGCGGCCCATGCACGGGCCGATGCCGTGCCCGTCGGGGGTGCGGCCTGCTCCACGCTGCGGTGGAACCGCTCGTGGAGGGCGATCAACCGCTCGGTGCGCTCCGGTGTGGCGGCATCGAGGAGGATGTCGAGCGCCAGGTTCACACGCGGACCACCGAGCGTGAACGCCTCCGTCGAGTAGCGCAGCGTGCGCAGGCGCGCCCGGAGCTCTCCGCCGAGCGGCTGTTCGTCTGCGATGTGCTCGATCTCGGCGAGGTCGGCGTCCCATTGGCGGGCGAGCGAAGCATTGAGATCGGCGAAGATCTCGGAGACCAGGCGGTTGCCGGCCCGGCCTGCATCGAGCTCCTCACGCAGACCGTCGAGCCGGTCGAGCTCGGCCTCCACGTCTGGCGTGGTGCGCTTCCGTCGGCCGGCGTCGACCGTGGCGCGGCTCGCGGCGAGGTCGCGCCGCAGCTGGGGACCGTCGATCTGGTCGGTGTCATCGGGGTCGACCCCCAAGTCGTGGGCCAATCCGAGCACGGTGGAGCCGACCTCCTCCGTGGCGACCCCGGCGCGGAACTCGACACCGGGCTGCATGGCCAGCGCGGCGTCGCGCAGCTGCTCGGAGAGGTCCCGCTCGGACTGCCGGGCCGCCACCGACGAGCCGGCCAGGAAGGCGAGACCCAGCACGGGCGGGAGCATCCCGAGCAGGATCAGGCTGTGCATGCGCAGCGACCGCCCGCTCGCTCGACGCACCGGTCCCAGCATCAGGTGAGGATGCTCGTCATGACGTAGGTGCGCCATGGTCCTGGGTCATCTCGACTGCCCGGGCGGCACGAACCGGACGGCCCGCTCGGCCCGAGCCGTGGCTCGGCGTTCGCCGACGACGACGGTGACCTCGACCAGGTCGCCGCGCTCCTCGTAGCGGGTGAGCCGGGCGCCGTTGGCGTCGGCGACGGACCGGGCCGCGGCCTCGTCCTCGAGCGCGCCGGCCAGCGCGGCCGCATCGGCGGCGGCTCGGGCTTCGGCCCGCTCGACCGTGGCCCGCACCAGCATCCCGGTGGGGATCAGGAGCAGGCCGGCGAGGAGGAGGACCACGGCCCACAGCGGCGTGGCCTGGCCCCGATCGGAGCGGTTGTTGACGGACATGACGACCTCCAGCGGTGGTGTTGCTGGGGGAAGTCGGGTGCTGCGGACCGGTGTGGGTGCCCCGCACGGCTCACCGGGTGCGGAACGTCAGTCCTCGCTGTCCTCGGAGAACAGTACCGGGGCCACGGCAGCCACGTGGACGTCGTCGGAGACGTCCATGACCTTCACCCCCGTGGCGTCACGACCCTGGGACGAGATGCCACGCACCTCCATCCGGATGGTCGTGCCGGTGGAGGCGATCACGAAGATCTCGTCGTCGATGCCGACCATGAAGGCGGCGACCACCTCACCCTTGCGGGCGGTGATCTTGATGCCCCGCACGCCCTGGCCACCTCGACCCTGCGTGTTGAACTTGTCGAGCTGGGTACGCTTGCCGTAGCCGGCGGAGGTGACGATGAGGATGGCGGTGTCGTCCCGAGCCACGTCGCAGGACACGACCTCGTCCTGGTCGTCCTTCAGCTTCATGCCCCGGACGCCGGCGGCCGCCCGGCCCATCGACCGCACCTCGGCCTCGTTGAAGCGGATCGTCATGCCTCGCTTCGACACCATGAGGATGTCGGACTCGCCGTTGGTGGGCAGCACCTTCACGAGCTCGTCGCCGTCGCGCAGGTTGATGGCGATGAGGCCGGTGCGCAACGAGGAGTCGTACTCGGAGAACCGGGTCTTCTTGACCTGCCCCTGCTTCGTGGCGAAGAACAGGTAGGGCTGGGTCTCGTAGTCGCGGGTGTCGATGATGGCCTGGATGTGCTCGTCGGGCTCGAGCTGCAGCAGGTTCACGATGGCGGTGCCCCGTGCCGTGCGGTCCTTCTTCGGGATCTCGTGGGCCTTGAGACGGAAGACCTTGCCCCGGTTGGAGAAGAACAGCAGGTAGGCGTGGGCCGTGGTGGTGAGGATCTTGGTGACGTAGTCCTCGTCGCGCAGCTTGGCGCCGGCGACGCCTCGGCCGCCGCGCCCCTGGCGGCGGAAGCTGTCGGCCTCGACCGTCTTGATGTAGCCGCGGTGCGACAACGTGACGACGAGCTCCTCGTCGTCGATGAGGTCCTCGATGTCGATGTCGCCGGGGTCGAGGGTGATCTCGGAGCGGCGATCGGTGGCGAAGTCGGCCCGGATCTGGGTGAGCTCGTCCCTGATCACCTGGCGGAGGCGGGCGTCGTCGGCGAGGATCGCCTCGAGCTCGGCGATGGTCTCGCGCAGCTCGGCCAGCTCGGATTCGAGCTGCTCGCGGCCCAGCCGGGTGAGGCGGGACAGCTGCATGTCGAGGATGTGCTCGGCCTGCACGTCGGAGAACTCGAAGGGCGCTCCCATGAGGGCCTCGCGGGCCGCCGGCTTGTCGGCGGAGGCCCGGATGGCGGCGATGATCGCATCGATCATGTCGAGCGCCTTGATCAGGCCTTCGACGATGTGGGCCCGGTCACGGGCCTTGCGGAGCCGGAACTCGGACCGCCGGGTGATGACCTCGATCTGGTGGCCGACGTAGGACTGGAGCGCCTGGAGCAGGTTGAGGGTCCGGGGGACCCCGTCGACCAGGGCGACCATGTTGATCGAGTAGCTGGTCTGCAGCGGTGTGTGCTTGTAGAGGTTGTTCAGCACCACCAGGCCGGGCGCATCCCGCTTGAGGGTGATCTCGAGCTTGGTCTCGCCCTTGGCCGAGGCGTCGTTGACGTCGGCGATGCCCTCGATGACCTTGTCGTTCACCAGCTCCTTGATCTTGGCCGCGGTGGCGGAGATGGAGGTCTGGTACGGCATCTCCGACACCACGATCATGTCGCGCTGGCGACCCTCGACGATCTCGGCCCGGGCCCGCAGCTTCACCGTGCCCTTGCCGGTCGTGTAGGCGTCGATCACACCTTGACGTCCCATGAGCAGGGCCCCGGTGGGGAAGTCCGGTGCCTTCACGAACTTCATCAGATCCTCGACCTGTGCTTCAGGGTTCTCGAGGAGGTGGACGGTGGCGTCGATGACCTCGCCCAGGTTGTGCGGCGGGATCTTGGTGGCCATGCCGACGGCGATGCCCTCGGACCCGTTCACCAGCAGGTTCGGGAAGCGGGCCGGCAGCACCGACGGCTCGGTGAACTCACCGCTGTAGGTGTCGTTGAAGTCGACCGTCTCCTCGTTGATGCCGTCGAGGAGGCGCATGGCCAGGTTGGAGAGCCGGCACTCGGTGTAGCGGGCGGCGGCGGGGCCGAAGTCCGGGCTGCCGTAGTTGCCGTGGAAGTCCACCAGGGGGTGGCGCAGCGAGAAGGGCTGGGCCATGCGGACGAGAGCGTCGTAGATGGCACTGTCGCCATGGGGGTGGAAGTGCCCCATCACGTGGCCGGTGACCCGGGCGCACTTCATGTGCGAGCGGTCGGGGCGGGCGCCGATGTCCTCCATGCCCCAGAGGATCCGGCGGTGCACGGGCTTCAGGCCGTCGCGGGCATCGGGCAGGGCCCGCTGCATGATGACCGACATCGCGTACTCGAGGAACGAGTTCTCCATCTCGTCCTGGAGCTGGATCGGCTCGATGTCGAAGTGCTCGGTCGCCGTGCCGTCACCGGGCGGCGGAGGACTCTGATCAGACACGGGCAAGGCTCCTGGCACTGGATGGAGGGCGCAGCCGAGCGGTGTGGCCCCATGTCTGGCCTCGCTCCCGGTGCGGGAGCCGGGGAACACGGGTGACCGCTCGGGAAATCACAGCAAGGTGATTCTAGCCCGGCCCATCTGACGGTCCCCGGGAGCCCTTCCGCGCGCTCCGTGCCGTCAGCAACAGACCGCGCGGTGAACTGCTGTGAGCTCCGGTAGTGCCGACTGAATGCCACGGAAAGTGGCCCGCTCGTGCCCGAACCGGTTCCGAGCGCGTTCGTACATGGACACAGAGCGCTGCGACAGGGACGCACCGAGTGATCCACCCACGGTCTCGCGACCAACGCCGAGCAACACGGCGGGCGGGGCGGCAAGCGGTTGTCCGACACACACACACATAGCGCCGCCGAATCCCCCCTGCGGCCCGACCCAAGTGGAGCCAGCCATGCGACCACCGTTCAAGAAACTCCTGCAGACCTCTGCCCTGATGACCGGCGCGATCGCGCTCGTCGTCTCCAGCGCCGGCGTCGCCGGCGCGACCGAGGGCGAGCTCGTCGAGTCCCCGGGCAACAGCGCCGCCGAGCTCAGCGTCGTCCCGAACGGTTGCACCGTCACGGTCACGAGCGACAAGGACATCTCCAACGTCAAGCTCTACGACGAGACCGGCCTCATCGAAGAGATCGAGAACCCCTCGACCAACTCCTTCGACGCCACGGGCGCAACCGAGGTCAGTGCCAAGTCCGGCACGACCGAGACGGTCATGCCCGTCGACTGCGCCTCGACCCCGCCCGCTCAGGAGCCGGTCGTGGAGCCCGAGGTCGTGGAGCCCGAGGTCGTGAAGTCCGAGGCGACGGTCGAGGTCGAGTGTGTGGATGGTTCCCTCGAGGTGCTGTCTTCGAAGGATCTGTCGAACGTCAAGTTCTTCGACGCTGCCGGCGACATGCTCGACGAGCTCGAAGGCCTGTCGGGTTACGACAACTCCTTCGAGATCCCCGCCGACGCGGTGAAGGCCACGGCCAAGTCCAGCACCACCGAGGAAGAGATCTTCTTCGGCGACAACGCTGAGTGCGAGGCCGAGGAGAACGGCTCGACGCCGCCGGTCGCCGTCATCGACGATGACGAGGACAAGGGCGACGAGGACGGCGCCGAGAAGGTGACCATCTGCCACGCCACGGGCAGTGAGACCAACCCGTACGTGGTCATCACCGTCAGCGTGAACTCGCTGGAGGAGGGCCACGGCGCCCATGAGGACGATGTCATCCCCGCCATCGAAGGCGTCTTCGAGGGTTCGAACCTCGACATGGTGGACATGGTCGACGAGGGCTGTGAGCTCGAGGACGAGGCCACCACCCCCATCGACAACGACGACGACAACAACGTGGTCGACAACGACAACGACAACGACACGGACGGCGAGGACGTGCTCGGTGAGGGCGACACCCCCGGCGTCGAGCAGACCCCTGGCACCGACGTCGAGGGTGACGAGGTCCTGCGCACCGTGACCCCGGTGATCCCGGTTGCGCTGCCTGCCGTGGTCCCGGCAAACCCAGCCCGACCCGAGGCCGTCCGGGCTTCGACCGGCAACCGCGCCCCGCAGGTGCTCGGTTCGCAGGTCACCCGCAGCCCGGCTGCCCTGGCCGCCACCGGTGCCGGCACGAACCTGGTGCCGTTCGGCCTGGGCCTCGTGCTCCTGGGCTTCGCCATCCAGCGCAAGAGCAAGGCGCTGAGCGCCGCCCGCGTGCGCTGATCAGCACCACATAGCAAGAGCTCCACAGAGCCGCCCGGTCCGCCGGGCGGCTCTGTCGCGTCCGGACCACGCCGGGAGCGAAGGGGACGGACCGCACGGCGCGTCACGAGTCGGAACCAGCGGAAGTGAAGAACTCCTGATATTGGGCCGTCCGACCCATGTGCTGAACGCAGAGAGTGAGCACACTGTCACTCACGGCGTTTGACACGCCGGAATCCTACGGAACGTGATGATCCGCACGGCTCACCCTTCGAGGTGAACTCGGCCGCCTAACGGCCGTGCGGGGAGCGAGTGGCGAGACCGGTCCGTTCTGACCCAGGCGATGGGCAGTTCGTGTGACCGTCGCCAGCTTCCGAACGGAGTTCACATGCAGTCCAAGACCACCTGGGGTGTCCGTCACCTCCTCGTGTCGACCGGCGTGATCAGCCTCGTGCTCTCCGTCGCCGCTCCCGCCGCTCTGGCGGACAAGCCGGAGGCTCATCCGGATGCGAAGAACGAACACGCCGACAACGAGGAGACCGGTGCCGAGCGCATCGAGATCTGCCACAACGGCAGGGTGATCGAGGTCGACGACGACGGGCTGCTCGGGGGCCACTCGAAGCACGGCGACGGGTCGATCACCCACGCCGAGGACGAGGAGGAGGCACGTGGGGCCTGCATCCCGCCGACCGGCGACTCGCCGCTCGAGGGCGATGAGCTCGTCGAACTCTGCCTCGACGGGGAGCTGGACGAGGTCTTCCAGTCCGAACGGACCGCGGACCATGCAGACCCGGTGCTGAACGAGGACGACGAGCTGACCTGCCCTGGCGAGATCATCCCGGGCGGCGGCGACAAGGTCCAGGTGTGCCACGAGGGATCGGTGATCGAGATCGCCGTCGAGGCGCTCGAGAAGCACCTCGGCCACGGCGATGCCGAGATGGTCGAGGGCGCGACGTGCCCGGTGATCGTCGATGAGAAGGTCGAGGACATCGACATCGACCCGGTCGTGCTGGACGATCCGGAGGTGGTCGTGGAGGTTCCTGTCGAGAACCCGCCGGCCACCCCGGTCCAGCCGATCCCGGCGGCGCAGCCCCGCCCGGTGGTCATCATCTCCACCGACACCGTCACCAAGCCGGCGGTGGAGCAGAACGAGGTCCTCGGTGCTGTCACCACCCGGACCCCGACGCCCGGTGTGGGTGCCCTGGACCCTGGTACCCACACCGCCGCCAGCATCACGGCGCTCGCCGCCACCGGTGCCGACGGCACGAAGGTCCTCGCCGTCGCCGGAGTCGTCCTCCTGCTGAGCGGCTTCGGGCTCCAGCTCAGCGGCCGGCGCCGGATGCGCTCGGCGATGGTCGAGGCCTGAGCAACAGACCGCGACGTCGGGGTTGAGGGACCCCGGCGTGCGAGCGGGCAGCGCTGCTGGGCGGGGCAGCGCAGTCGCCGACCCGGTGGGTGTGCGGGAGCGCCCACCGGGTCGGTACGCGTCCGGGGCTGTTCCGACCCTGCGTCTGGTCGACGCGACGCCATCCCTACACTGGCTCCGATGTCGTCCGACCCCACAGGCATGCGGCCGTCCGCGGATGCCGTCGGGCCTGACGCCCAGCGGGCCGGTTCGGCCCCCGCCCGCTCCCGCCGCGGTCGGGGGCGCAAGGTCCGCAAGGTCCACCGGGTCGTCCGCCACCTCGACGTCTGGTCGGTCGCCAAGGTCGCCACGGTGTTCGCGATCTGCGGCTACCTCGTCGCCATGATCAGCGGGTTCCTCCTGTGGCAGGCCGCCGACCGCGTGGGCACCATCGAGGGCATCGAGGGGTTCTTCGAGGACGCCGGCGGCTACGACAGCTTCGAGGTCATCGGCGACATCGTCTTCCGGGCCGCGGCGGTCTCCGGGCTCCTGCTGAGCGCCCTGGCCGTGTTCGGTGCCGTCCTGGGTGCCCTGCTGTTCAACCTCATCAGCGACCTCACCGGCGGCATCCGCCTCACCGTCATCGACGAGGACCTCATCGTGGCTCCCGCCCGCCGTCGCTCCGGCCCGCCCGCTGCACCGTCGCCGGCGACCCAGCGCAACGGCGTCGAGGGTGACCGGCGCCCCGACCGCACCGCCGAGCACCCGGCGACCTCGGGCCCCGAGCGTTGACCTCCGGGCCCCGCTGGCTTGGTCGGCGCCCCGGGCGCTGCTGCTATGTTGTCCCCTCCTCCGGGGCTATAGCTCAGTCGGTTAGAGCGCACCCCTGATAAGGGTGAGGTCACAAGTTCGATTCTTGTTAGCCCCACGGGAACCCTCCGGGTTCCTTCGAGCTGCTCGGCTGCGCCTGACAGCTCGCGCCAGGCCTGCCCCGGCGTCCGCCTGCTCCCGGAAACCACGAGGCTCTCCACCGTGACGCTGCTGCGCCGTGCCATCGCCGCCCTGGGGGTCGCCGCGATGATCGCCGCCGGCCTCCGCATCCGGGGCACCGGCGGCACGCCGCCCCAGACGGGCGGCTGGCGGGAGCTGCGCGGCCCGGACCTCCGGTGAGCGACCCGTCCGGCGCGTCGGCCCGCACCGCCGGGGTCCTCGGCGTCGGTGCCACCGGCGCACGGGCCGCCCGTCAGCTGGCATCGGCCGAGGAGATCGACGGTGTCGTCCTCGGGGGCACCGGGGAGCGGCCCGATGCGCTCCAGCGGTCGCTCGGCGCCGCCGCCCGCATCGGCGAGCCCATCGACCGCGGCGTCGGCGTCGTGGTCCTTGCCGGCCCCTCCGGGACCCACGTCGAGGCCGCTCGCCGGGCGCTGGATCTCGGCAGCCACGTGGTCTCGACCAGCGACGCGGTGGCCGACGTGGAAGGGCTCCTGGCCCTCGACGCCCGGGCCCGGTCGGCCGGGGCGAGCCTCGTGGTCGGCGCCGGCTTCTCCCCCGGCCTGAGCTGCGTGCTGGCCCGGCACCTCGCCGGCTGGGTCGACCAGGTGGACGAGATCCACGTGTCCCGGTTCGGCACGGGTGGCCCGGCCTGCGCCCGCCAGCACCACCGTGCCCTCGCCGCCCGGGCCGTCGACTGGCGCGACGGCGAGTGGGTCCGCCGCCGGGGCGGTTCGGGGCGGGAGCTCGGCGTGTTCCCCGATCCCGTCGGCTCCCTCGACTGCTACCGCGCCGCGCTGCCCGACGCCCTCCTCCTGCATCCCGCCTTCCCCGGCGCATCCCGCATCGCGGCCCGCCAGGCGGCCAACCGCCGTCAGCGCCTCCTCGCCCTGTTCCCCATGCTCATCCGGCCCCACCCCGAGGGGCGCATCGGCGCCGTGCGGGTCGAGGTGCGCGGCCGCCGCGGCGGGGAGATGGTCTACGAGGTCGCCGGTGCCATCGACCGCCCGGCCGTGGCCGCCGGTGCGGTGGCCGGCCTCGCGGCGCGCTGGGCCCTCGCCGGCCGCTTCGAACCGGGGGCAGCCGGCCTCGCCGGCCTGGTCGAACCGGTGCCGTTCCTCCAGGAGCTGTCCGGGTTCGGGGTGCGTGCCGCGGTCTTCGTCGGCGTCGCCTGAAGACGTTCCGGACCGGGTCAGGGCCGACGAACGGCGTCGCCGCGCAGGAGCGCCAGCAGCTCGTCGTGGCCCTCGCCGTTGGTGGCCACGCCGGATCCCTCCCGGGGGTCCGGTGAGCCCGACCACGAGCTGAACCGACCGCCCGCCTCGGACAGGATCACCGGCATCGGGGCGATGTCCCAGAGCGCGGCGGACGGGTCCACCATGGCGTCGATGCGGCCGGTGGCGACCATGGCGTAGCCGAACCCGTCGCCCCACGTCCGCAGCCCCCAGCCGGCGCGCTTGACCCGCAGCAGGGCGTCCTCGTCCCAGCGGGTGAAGCCGGACGCGGTCAGGAACGGCTGGCTCGTCGAGCGGGCACCGACGCGGGCCGGGCGGCGCTCGCCCCGCACGTCGTCCTGGAAGGCGCCCAGCCCCCGCCCGGCGTACACGCACTCGCCGGCCGCCGGCAGGTTGATGACGCCGAGGACCCACCCGTGCTCGTCCTCCACGGCGAGCAGGTTCGAGTACAGCGGCACGCCCCGCATGAACGCCTTGGTGCCGTCGATGGGGTCGATGATCCAGCGACGGCCGGTCGTCCCGGCCTGGTCGCCCTCCTCCTCGCCCAGGACGGCATCGTCGGGGTGAGCGGCAGCGAGCTCGGCGCGGATGTAGGCCTCGGCGTCCTTGTCGGCCTCGGTCACCGGTGTGCCGTCGCCCTTGGCCTCGATGGCCAGGTCGTCACTGCGGAACCGGCGCAGCGTCCGGCGACCCGCCTCCTTCGTCAGCTCGACCGCCCAGGCGAGCAGGTCCGGATCGGCGGGAGGGGGTGTCATGGGCCGAGCATGGCAGCGACCGCCTCGGCCGCCCTAGATCCGCACCGTCTGGGCCCAGAACGCGATCGGGTCCGGCGCCCCGAAGCACGCGAGGTCGCTCGCCTGGCGGTTCCACGCGAACCGCAGCAGCTGTCCGGCCGGGCCCCGCACGGCCATGTCCCCCTTGGCGTGCCCCCGCTCGACGTCGACGCCGGCGTCGTGGAACCGGAACGTCCACTCGCCGCCTGCCACGGCGCCGGACGACACGGCGTCGTCGGTGGCGTGGAGGTGCACGGTCTCGCCGGCGCCCGTGATGCCCCGGGCTCGGGCATGGGCCAGGAAGACGTCGGCCAGCTCGTCGATCCCGTCCACCGCCAGCGCGGGGTCGATCGGGTCGGGCGTGGTGTGGGCCAGCTGGGCGTCGACCCGGTGGATCACGGTCTCCTGCGCCATCCGGCGGAACCAGAAGGCCGCGGTCGGTGCTCCGGCCCAGTTGGGGCGGTGCTCGGTGGGATCGGTCTCGTGGAGCGCGGCCACCAGCTCGTCGGCCGCGGCCGAGAACATCTCGAGCGGCGGTACGCCGGCGTCGGGCGGGTCGAAGGGCACGAGGTCCGATCCCGGCTCGGCCCGCAGCTGGGCCACCACGAAGCGGAAGACGCCGGCGTGGTGGGCGAACAGGTCGGCCAGAGACCAGCCCGGGCAGGCCGCCACCGCCTCGTCGAGCCGGTCGGGGGGCGTGGCCCGGATCCGCTCGATGTCGGCCTGCAGGTGCTCGAGGTGGGTCGACGGCTCCATCGGGCCAGACCGTATCCCTGACGGTCCGCGGCGGGGTCCGCCGCACCCGCGACCATGGCGGACGTGCACGACCACTCCCATGACCTCGGGACCGCGCCCGAGGTGGCCCGCCTCCTCCGCGTGGCCGTGCTCCTGGTCATCGTGCTGACGGCGATCGGGCTGTTCATCTGGCGCCCCGACGGGGGCATCGCCATCCCGGAGGCCGTCGACGGCCAGGGCCAGCGGGTCGAGGCGACGGTCACGGGCACGGCCGAGGTGGACTGCGCCGGCACCGACCTCACCGGGGCGCCGATCGTCTGCACCGAGATCCAGCTCGACATCACCAGCGGCCCCAACGACGGCAGCACGGGCAGCTTCGAGCTCTACCCGCAGGCGGGCAGCCCGGAGTTCGACGTCGGTGACCGGATCGTGGTCAACGAGTACGAGGTGCCCGACGGCTCGGTCTCCCACACCTTCGCCGACTACCAGCGGTCGCGGCCCCTGCTCGTGCTGGCCGTCATCTTCGTGGTCGTGGTCGTCGCCATGGGCCGGTTCCAGGGGCTGCGGGCGCTCGGCGGCCTGGTCGTCTCGGGCGTCGTGTTGCTGGCCTACGCGTTCCCCGCGCTCCTCGACGGCCACCCGCCGCTCGGGATCGCGCTGGTCTCGTCGGTGATCATCGCCATCGCCGCGCTCTACCTGTCCCACGGGGTCAACGACACGACCACCGTCGCGCTGCTGGGCACCCTCGGGGCCCTCGCCCTCACCGGGCTGCTGGCCGCCGTGTTCACCTCCGCGGCCCAGATCACCGGCCTCGCGTCCGAGGACCAGATCTTCCTGCTGGTGTCGGCCGAGGGTGTCGACGTCCGCGGGTTGGTGCTCGCCGGCATCGTGCTCGGCAGCCTCGGTGTGCTCGACGACGTCACCGTCACGCAGGTGTCGGCCGTCGCCCGCCTCCGCGAGGCCAACCCCAGCTACGGGATCCGGGAGCTGTACGCCAGCGGCGTCCGCATCGGCCGGGACCACATCGCCTCCGTGGTGAACACCTTGGTGCTCGCCTACGCCGGCGCCGCGCTCCCGCTGCTGCTCTTCTACTCCAGCATCGGGATCGGCTTCTCCGAGTCGGTGACGTCGGAGATCGTGGCGGTCGAGGTCATCCGAACCCTGGTCGGCAGCGTCGGCCTCGTCGCCGCCGTCCCCATCACCACCGGGCTGGCCGCGGTGGTGGTGACCGGCACCGGCTTCCGCGGGCGGAACCACGACCAGGACCACGACCACGACCACGACGCCCCGTCGTCGTCGCACCCGGGGCCCGAACCGGCGCCCGCCCCAGCGGCTCCGCCGGCCGGGTCGGCGGACTGGGACGAGTTCGGCCCCCGGGGCGAGGACTTCTAGGTTTTCCACAGCATCTTCCACACCTGTGATTACATGGATGTGGTTTCGTCGCCCCGCCGGCCCGGTCGGCACCGGGTTGTCGTTTCGCTGACGCGCCTGCGAGACTGTTCCGTCGCTCGTATCGGCGCCCGCGCTCACGTCCGTGAGGCGGTGCTGCGCCCCTCGAAGGAAGCACCATGTCGAAGATCTGCCAGGTCACCGGTCGCAAGCCGTCGTTCGGCAAGACCATCTCCCACTCCCACCGTCGTGGCAACCGCCGCTGGACGCCGAACATCCAGAAGCAGCGCTTCTGGGTCGAGTCCGAGAAGCGCTGGGTCACGCTCACGGTCTCGGCCAAGGGCATCAAGACGATCAACAAGAAGGGCATCGACGCCGTCCTGGCCGACATGCGCCGCAAGGGAGTGAAGCTCTGATGCCCAAGAACGACAAGCGCCCCATCATCAAGCTCAAGAGCACCGGGGGCACCGGCTACACCTACGTGACCCGGAAGAACAAGACCAACACCCGCGAGCGCATCGAGCTCTCGAAGTACGACCCCGTGCTCCGCAAGCACGTGATCTTCAAGGAAGAGCGCTAGCACCGAGGGGCTCCGCCGCCGCAAGCCGGCCCGGCGAGGGCCCACATGGAGATCGAGACCCGAGGTCGGTGCCTGGCACCGGCCTCGGTCGCGCATGGGGCTCGGTCGCGGGGGGTAGGAACCGGCCACCCCCGCAGGCCGCCCGTCCATACCGAGGTCGTACCGTGCAGTTCCAAGCGCTCTTCTCCAGCCGCGACGCCGACGCCGTCCGCATCGACGGGATCCTCCACGACGGGCCCGGCCCGGGTCGCGCCGCCACCATCACCGGCGCTCGTCCCACCAGCGGCGTCCTCGCCGTCGTCATCCCCGGCACCCTCGACACGTGGGCCGACGGCATGTCGATGATCGAGGTCACCGAGGGGCGGGGCTGGCTCGAGATGACCGATGGCTCCACGCGCCTCAGCCTCCGGCCGGTGGGCGCCGACCACGCCTGACCGGCACCACTCGACCGGCGGGTCCGAACGGGGAGGTGGGGTCTCCGACGGGCCCGCCGGCCGAACCCCGAGTGCACGTAGCCTCGGTCCGTGGATGATCCAGGCCAGGCGCTCGTCGACGTGGTCGATGCCGACGACCGGGTGATCGGCACCGCCACCCGAGCCCGGATGCGGGCCGAGGCCCTCCGGCACCGGGCGGTGTACGTGGTGGTGCGCACCACCGACGACAGCATCGTCGTGCACCGTCGAGCCGACTGGAAGGACGTGCACCCCGGCGCGTGGGACCTGTGCTTCGGCGGGGTGCTCGATGCCGGCGAGGGATGGGACCACGCCGCGGCGCGCGAGCTGGCCGAGGAGGCCGGCATCGACGCGCCGCTGCGCCCGCTCGGCATCGGGACCTACGAAGGTGACGGCGCCCCGGTGAACGGCCGGGTGTACGAGGCGGTCCACGACGGGCCCTACCCCTGCCCGGACGGCGAGGTGGTCGAGGTCCGCACCGTCCCCCTCCAGGCGCTCCCGGCGTTCCTCGCCGACCACCGGCACTGCCCGGACTCGGCCGAGCTGGTCCTACCCCTGCTGTTCGAGCGGACCTGACGTTGCCGAGCGGCCGGCGGTCCACGCTGCGGGTGGCATCCTGAGCCCATGAAGCTCCAGTGGAAGGTCGCGATCGTCACGGGCGCCGCGAGCGGCATCGGCGCCCACGCGGCCCGGCTCTTCGCCAGCGAGGGGGCCACCGTCGTCTGCGTCGACCGGGACCACCACGGGGCCAACGCGGTGGTGAACGAGATCACCGCGGCGGGAGGCCGGGGACTGGCGCTCACCGTCGACGTCGCCTCCGACGAGGAGGTGCGGGGCATGGTCGACCGCACGGTGGAGGAGTTCGGACGGCTCGACGTGCTGTTCAACAACGCCGGCGTGATGCTCGCCGGCGACGGCGACGCCGAGACCACCACCGAGGCGGTGTGGGACGAGACGCTGGCCATCAACGTCAAGGGCGTGTGGCTCGGCTGCAAGTACGGCATCCCGGCCATGCGCGATGCCGGCGGGGGCTCGATCATCAACACCGCCTCCTTCGTGGCGCTGATGGGTGCGGCCACGCCGCAGCTGGCGTACACGGCGTCGAAGGGGGCGGTGCTGTCGATGACCCGGGAGCTGGCCGTCCTCCACGCCCGCGAGGGGATCCGGGTCAACGCACTGTGTCCGGGCCCGCTGCGGACCCAGCTGCTCACGGACCTCCTCGACACCGACGAGAAGCGGCAGCGCCGCCTGGTGCACGTGCCCATGGGTCGCTTCGGCGAGGCCGAGGAGATGGCCAAGGCCGCGCTGTTCCTGGCCACCGACGACTCGTCCTACATGACCGGTGCCACCTTCACCGTCGACGGCGGCATCACGTCGGCCTACGTCACCCCGGAGTAGCAGTGCTTCCCGCCCCGCTCCGGGTCCTCGACCTCAGCCAGTACCTGGCCGGTCCCGCGTGCACCCGTCTCCTGGCCGAGATGGGTGCCGAGGTCGTCAAGGTCGAGGCCGCCCCCTACGGCGACCCGAGCCGGGCGTTCACCCCTCGGCGCAACCGCCGGGCCGGCTTCTTCGTCCAGCAGCATCGCGGCAAGCAGAGCATCTGCCTCGACCTGTCCAGCGACGAGGGCCGTGCCGTCGTGCGGGAGCTGGCCGACCACGTCGACGTGGTGGTCGAGAACTTCAGTCCGGGCGTGATGGAGCGCAAGGGTTGGGGCTACGAGCAGCTGTCGGCCACGAACCCCGGCCTCGTGCTGTGCTCCATCTCGGGCTTCGGCCAGACCGGCCCGTTGCGCAACAAGCCCGCCTTCGACTTCGTGGCCCAGGCCTACGGCGGCGTCATGCACATGACCGGCGACCCCGACGGCCCGCCCACGTTCGTGGGCATCGGGATCGCCGACACGGTCGCCGGCGTCCACGCCTTCGCCGCCATCGGGTGGGCGCTGCTGCGACGGACGATGACCGGGCGGGGCACCCACATCGACGCGTCGATGGTGGACTCCCTCGTGCACCTCCACGAGACATCGATCTACGCGCCCTCCATCACCGACGGCGAGTACGTGCCGATGCGAGCCGGCCGGCACTACCAGCCGTCGTCACCGGGCGGGACGTTCCAGGGCCCCGAGGGCTGGATCGTCGTGTTCTGCACCCAGGGCCAGATCCAGGGCCTGTGGGACGCCATCGGCCACCCCGAGTACGGCGACGACGACCGGTTCCGCAACAACGACGGCCGCCTCGCCAACCGCGACGAGCTCACCGCGATCCTCGAGTCGTGGATGGCCGGCTTCGACACCGACGACGCCGTCATCGCCGCGCTGGAGGCCCACCGGGTGCCGTGCTCGAAGGTCCTGTCGCCGGCGGAGTTCGCCGACCAGCCCCACCTGGTGGAGCGGGGGATGATCCGGTCGGTGGACGACCCCGTGGCCGGCCCCGTCACCGTCCCGGGCTTCCCGCTCGCCTTCGATGACGAGCGTCCGGAGCTCGACGCGCCGGCGCCGCTGCTCGGTGAGCACAACCGTGCCGTGCTCACCGGGCTCCTCGGTTGGGACGACGATCGGGTCGACGCGCTGGAAGCCGCCGGCGTGCTGCAGTCCAAGCCCCGCTGAGCGAGGCGGCGGGCCGCTCCGTGGGAGACTCCGGACATGACCGGGACACGGGTGGTGATCGAGGACGGCGTGGTCTACGGCCGCGCCGGCGGAGACGGGCGGGAGCTGCGCTGCGACGTGTACCGCCCGGAGGGCGTCGCCGAGCGCCTCCCCGGCGTGCTGCTGATCCACGGTGGCGGCTGGCGCAACGGCGATCGGACCCAGCTGCGTGGATACGGCGTCCTGATCAGCCGCGAGGGCTACGTCTGCGTCGCGCCCGAGTACCGCCTGGTGCCCGAATCGCCGTGGCCGGCCCAGATCGACGACGTGCGGGCCGCGCTGACGTGGATGCGCGACCAGGCCGACGAGCTCGGCCTCGATCCCGACCGGATCGCCGTCGAGGGCAACTCCGCCGGTGCCCACTTGGCCCTCCTCCTCGCCGCTGACGGCTCCCTCGGCGTCGGGGCGTGCATCGCCGTCTACCCCCCGACCCACCTCGTCTTCGGCGAGCACGTCGACGGCTCGATCCCCCTGATCGCCATCGCCGACGACGGTGGCTCCCTCGAGCTCGAGCGGGAGGTCAGCCCCCTGCTCCTGGCCTCGCCGACGTTCCCGCCCACGAAGCTGATCCACGGCAGCGGCGACGGCGTCGTCCCGGTCGCGGCCAGCTTCCGCATGTACGAGGCGCTCCACGCCCACGGTGTGCCGGTGGACATCCACGTGTACGCCGAGCAGCCCCACGCGTTCGACGCCGACCCGCTGTTCGGGCGGGCCACGGCCCGCGAGATGGTGCACTTCCTCGGCCGCTACCTCTGACACCCGGTGGTGGCTGGTCGGGGGGCGGGGTACGGAGCGGCCGGCCCCCACCCCCGTCCCAAGGAGCCCTCCCGTGTCCTCGACCACCACCGCCGATCCCCTGCTCGCCGAGTTGCTCGAGCGTCGGGGAGGCCCGGTCGCCACCGTCGTCTCCGCCGGTCCCGGCTTCGAGGGGGACGTGCAGGCCCGACTCGACATCCGCACCAAGGACATCCGCCGCCAGCTCGAGGAGGCTGGCCTCCCCGGCCGGGTGGTGGAGGGTGTCGCCGGCGCCGTGCAGGCGCAGGTCGGCGACGAGGCAGTCGGCATCGTGGCCGACGCCAGCGGCCTCGTGACCACCACGCTCGTCGGCATCGACGACGAGGCCGAGGTCGTCCAGGTCGAAGCCCTGCCCCGCTACGTGCCCTTCGTGCGCGACCGGTTCGTGAACCGCCCCCACGTGGTCGTGCGCTGCGACCGAGTCGGCGCCCACATCGCCCGGGTCGAGCGCGGCCAGATCGAGCGCGACACGGAGGTGTCGGGCGACGATGAGCATGTCCAGAAGGTGCAGGCGGGCGGCTGGAGCCAGCGCCGGTTCCAGAACCGCGCCGAGCACACCTGGGACGAGAACGCGAAGGACATCGCCGAGGCCATCGTCGCCGAGGCCGATGCCATCGACGCCGAGCTCATCGTGGTCACGGGCGACGGACGGGCCGTGCAGCTCGTCGCCGAGCACCTCCCCGAGCGGTTCCACGACCACCTGGTGCTCGACGACCACCAGCCCACCGACGACGCGTCCGACGCCGTGGTGTTCGAGCGGGCCATGACCCTGGTCAAGGACCGCGTCGGCCGTGAGCTGGTCGAGGTCCTCGAGCGCTTCGCCGAGAGCCGCGGGCGCGGCGAGGGCTTCGCCGAGGAGGTCGACGACGTGCTCGCTGCCCTGCGCCAGGGCGCGGTGGAGACCCTGCTCGTCTCGGGCGACTCCGACCAGCGCGTGCACGTGGCGGCTGACGACCCGATGCAGCTGGCCAGCGATGCAGCCGCCATCACCGACCTCGGCTTCGAGGAGGTGCTGGAGGCCCGGCTCACCGACGCCGCCATCCAGTCCGCGCTCGCCGGCGGGGCGACCGTGATGATCGTCCCCGAGCACGGGCCGAACAGCCCGAAGGGTGCCGTCGGCGCCATCCTGCGGTACTGAGCGCAGCCGCTCCCGGCCCGCCGGTACGGTCCGCGGGCATGAGCTCGCTGTACCCCTACGCCGACCGGTTCCCGGTCAACCGGACGCTGCCCGACGAGGGCCGCAGCCGCGACGAGATCCTCGACGAGCTGCGGTCCCTCGCCGCGTCCGAGGACGAGGCGTGGGAGACCGGCAAGTGCTCGGGGTCGATGTACTGCGGGGACCACGACCACTACGCGTTCATGAACGAGGTGTTCGGCCTGTTCGGCCACATGAACATCCTCCAGCGCGACATGTGCCCGAGCGCCACCCGCTTCGAGGGCGAGGTCATCGCCATGGCCCTCGACCTCATGCACGGCGACGCGGCCGCCCACCGGGGTCACGACATCGCCGGGATGGTCACCTCCGGCGGTTCCGGGTCGATCATGCACGCCCTGCTCGCCTACCGGGACCACGCCCGGGCCGAGCGAGGCATCACGAACCCCAACATCGTCAAGCCGGAGACCAGCCACCCCGCCTTCGACAAGGGCTGCCACCTGTTCGGCATCGAGGTCCGCAACGTCCCGGTGGACCCGGACACGACCACGGTTCGGCCCGAGGTCGTGGCCAAGCAGATCGACGAGAACACCGTCGCCATCATCGGGTCGGCCTGCAACTACGGCTACGGCACCATCGACCCCATCCCCGAGCTGTCCGACCTGGCCGTCGACCGGGGCGTCGGCCTCCACGTCGACGGCTGCCTGGGTGGGTTCATCCTGCCGTTCGGCCAGGAGCTCGGGTACGACCGGATACCGACCTTCGACTTCCGGCTGCCCGGCGTCACCACCATCTCGGCCGACACCCACAAGTACGGCTACGGCCTCAAGGGCACCTCGACGCTGCTGTTCCGGGACAAGGAGGTGCGCAACAGCCAGTACTTCTTCCGCACCGACTGGACCGGCGGCAAGTACTGCTCGCCGGGCATGGACGGATCCCGCTCCGGCGGCCTGCTCGCCGCCACATGGGCCTCGATGGTCAGCCTCGGCCGCCGCGGCTACCTCGCCTACGCCGAGCAGATCTTCGAGACGTCAGCGGCCATGCAGGACGCCGTGCGCAGCCACCCCGAGCTGCGGATCCTGGGCGACCCCACGTTCCTGTTCGCCTTCACCAGCGACGAGTTCGACATCTACCACGTCAACGACTTCATGCGGTTGCGGGGCTGGCGGTTCAACGGCCAGCAGTACCCCAACGCCATCCACATGGCCGTCACCCGGCCCCAGACCCAGCCCGGCGTCGCCGAGGCCTTCGCCGCCGACCTCGACGAGGCCGTCGCCTACGCCCTCGAGCACGAGGACGAGACGCCGAAGTCGGCGGCTGTCTACGGCGGCGTGGCCGGCGGCATGACCGACGAGGCCGACGACTTCATCCGCCAGGTGATGAGCGACATGATGGACAAGCACCAGGGCCTGCCCCGCTGACGTGACCACGGCACTCGGCATCGACGTCGGCACGACCAACGTGAAGGTCGCCATCGTGGAGGCCGACGGCACCGTGCGCGCCACCGCGAGCCGCAACCTGGTCGCCGACGTCGACGGCGATCGGGCCGAGCTCGACGCGGACGCCCAGTGGCAGGCGGTGGTTGATGCGGTGGGCGAGTGCGTGGCGGCCGCCCCGCAGCCGGCGAGCGAGATCGTTGCCGTCGGCGTCGACAGCCAGTACTCCTCGATCGTCCCGGTCGATGCCGACGGTCGGCCGGTGGCGCCGATGCGGCTCTGGTCCGACCGGCGGGGCACGGCGCGCAGCTACGCCATCCTCGCCGAGCACGAGGACGCCTTCCTGGGCTTCATCGAGCGCCACGGCGTCCCGCCCGTCGGCGGCGGCCTCAGCCTCGGCCACGTGCTCCACCTCCAGCACGACTGCCCCGACGCGCACGCTCGCGCTGCGGCCTACCTGGAGCCGATGGACCACATCAACGCCCGGCTCACCGGCCGGTTGGCCGCCAACCAGGCCACGCAGTTCATGAGCCAACTGGTGGACAACCGATCCCTCGGCCAGACCACGTACGACGAGGTCCTGCTCGGCTGGTCCGGGGTCGACCCCAGCCGGCTCCCGCCGCTGCTGCCGATGGACGAGCCGATCGGGGTCGTCCGTCCCGAGGTGGCCGAGGCCCTCGGGATCCCGGCGACCGCGATCGTCCACGCCGGCGTGAACGACACCCAGGCCGGCTCCGTCGCCACCGACGC
Organism: Acidimicrobiia bacterium; assembly: GCA_046570205.1. Lineage (GTDB taxonomy): Bacteria > Actinomycetota > Acidimicrobiia > Acidimicrobiales > Salinilacustritrichaceae > Salinilacustrithrix. The sequence goes on along the minus strand of JBKHVG010000009.1, from coordinate 20,652 downwards.
GTCACGCAAGGGACGAGCCGGGCTCAGCATCGGGACCACCACCGTGCTGGTCGACACCATCGCCACCAAGGAGGTCGACCTCGACCACGAGGTGCTGTCCTGCCCCGGGCCGTTCACCGATCGCTACCTGGTGTTCGCCGAGAACGGTCTCGGCGGCAAGCCGCTCGAGCACGTGCTGGACAACGTCGTGCACACCGGTGGCTTCGACACCCTCGACGAGGTGCTCCACCGGGTGCCGGCCGGCAGCGGAGGCGTCCTGTTCCTGCCCTGGCTGGGCGGCTCCATGGCGCCGGCGAACGACACGAACATGCGAGGCGGTTACGTGAACATGAGCCTCGAGACCGGGCGGGAGGCACTGGTCCGGGCCACCTGCGAGGGCGTGGCGCACAACCTGGCCTGGCTGCTGCCGCACGTCGAGGCGCTCACCGGCGAGCGGGTCGAGGAGATCGTGTTCGTCGGTGGGGCGGCCCGGTCACCGGGGTGGGCCCAGATCGTGGCCGACGTGCTCGACCGGCCCGTGCTCGTGCCCGACCGCCCGGAGATCGCCATCGCCCGGGCCACCGCCCTCCTCGCCCTGCACCGCCACGGCGCACTCGACCGTGATGATCTGTCGCGACTGTCCAGCAGCGGCGAGCGGCGGGACCCGATCGCCGCGCACCACGCCGTCTACGCCCGGCACCAGCCACAGTTCGAGGCCGCGTTCGCGGCGCTCCGCCCGATCAGCGCCGCCCTCAACGCCGGACAACCCAGCTGACCGGTGCGGTTCCCGCCCGAGCTCAAGACCGTGTTCATCGCGACCGATTGATCTCCCGTGACCCGTGCCCCCCGGACCGTCTCTGCCCTCGCGTCCCTGACCCTGCTCGCCGGCCTGCTGGCGACGGCGGTCGCCCAGGCACCTGCCGCCTCGGCCGGCCACCCCGAGCGGATCTCGGGCGCCGACCGGTACCAGACGGCAGCGAAGGTCTCGGCGTCGCGGTTCGCGGCCGGGGTACCGGTGGCGTACGTGGTCACCGGTGCCAAGTTCCCCGACGCGCTCGCCGCCGGCGTGGCGGCCGGGGTCGAGGGTGGCCCGGTCCTGCTGACGCAGCCGACGTCCCTGCCGCCCGCCACCTCGGCCGAGCTCGACCGGCTCCGCCCCGCCGAGATCGTGGTGGTGGGCGGTGCCGGGTCGGTGCCCGACGGCGTGGTCAGCCAGCTCCGGACCAAGACCAGCGGGTCCGTCACCCGGGTGGAGGGCAGCGACCGCTTCGCCACCGCGGCCGCGGTCGCCCGGCACGCCTTCGCCTCGCCCACCACCGTCTACGTGGCGAGCGGGGAGACCTTTCCCGACGCGCTCGCCGGCGCGCCCGCCGCCGTCCGCCAGGACGCCCCGCTCCTGCTCGTGAACCGTGACCAGCTGCCGGACCCCACCGGCCGGTACATCGCCGACAACCAGGTCCGCGACGTGGTGATCCTCGGCGGGCCGGGGACGGTGAGCCCGGCGGTGGAGGACCAGCTGCGGCTCCTCGCCGGCAACGTGGCCCGGGTCGCCGACGACAACCGCTTCGGCACCTCTGCCGCCGTGTCGCGGGGGGCGTTCCCGGGCGGGGCCACCGTCGCCTACCTGGCCACCGGCCTGGCCGCGGCCGACGCCCTCGCCGCCGGTCCGGTGGCCGCCCTGGCCGGCGGCCCGATCCTGCTCGTGCGCCCCAACTGCATCCCGCCTGCGGTCGAGGCCGAGATCGCCCGCCTCGGTGCCACGCGCCTGGTGATCCTCGGCGGCGACCGGGCCGTCGGCATGGCGGTGGAGGACCGGACCCGCTGCCCCTCCGGCAGCAACCAGCCCGGGGCGCCGACGGTGGGCGCCGCGCCCGCCACCGCGACCTGGGACGACGACGGCCCGGACCCCCACATCGCGCGCTTCGGGCACCAGTGGTACGCCTACACGACCGGCACGACGTGGGGGAACCACATCGGCGTGCTCGTGTCGGACCGCCCCGACGGCGGTTGGCGCACCACCACCGGCAAGGAGTACGGCTCCACCGCGCTGCCGTCCTACCCCGACTGGCAGTCGCGCGACACCCAGTGGGCACCGGCCGTCTACCGGTACGGCGGTCGGTACATCATGTTCTACGCCGCCGAGGCGAGGTCCCGCGGCGAGTGGTGCCTGAGCGTCGCGGTCGCCGACTCGCCGGCGGGCCCCTTCCAGGACCAGACAGCCGCCACCGGGCCGATCGTGTGCCAGGACCACATCGGTGGTGTGATCGACCCGCACCCCTTCGTCGACGCCGACGGTCGGGCCTGGCTGCACTTCAAGAACAACGACGGCATGCCGGACCGCGACGGTGACTCCCTCGCCGACGACCACGCGGTGTCGAAGGTGTGGGCGGTGCAGCTCGGCTCCGACGGCACCCGACCGGTCGGCAGCTACCACGAGGTGATGGCCAAGGACACGCAGCGCTACCCGTGGCAGACCACGCTCGACAACCCGCAGATGGTGCTGCGCGGCGGGGTGCACTACCTGTTCCACACCGGCGGCGACTACGTCGGCAACGACTCCTACGCCGCCGGGTACGCGGTGTGCGCCGGCCCCCTCGGACCGTGCCCCGAATCCCACCGGATCCTGGCCAGCTACGGCGACGTGGCCGGCCCGGGCGGGGGCACGGTGGCCCGGGGTGCCGACGGCCGGTGGTGGATCAGCTACCACGCCTGGCCGCGCGGCTGCCACGACTACTCCTGCGGCGAGCGCAAGCTCTTCGTGGCCCCGCTGTCGTTCTGAGCGGGGCTACCGCAGCCGTCTGACGGCGGTGCGCAGCTCGGCCAGGGCCGCCAGCTCGGCGTCGACCGGGTCGGCCACCAGGTGGTCGGCGGTGGAGGACACCGAGTCGGTGAGGGTGCGCCGCGCCGCGGCGGCACGGCGGCGCGCGCCGACGCCGACCAGGGCGCGCGCCAGCACGCTCACCAACAGCCCGGCGAGTGCGCCGCCGATGGCCATCGCGGTCGGCCACGGGACCTCGCCGATCTCGGGGGCATGGAGGTCGGGCAGGCCGAACCAGGCGACGACCCCGATCAGGAGCAGCCAGACGAGCCCGATGGCCATGATCCCGGCGAGGAGCCACTGCAGGCCGGAGACGGCCTTCCACCACCCGGCCGGCTCCGTGGGGAGGCGGGCGGACCCGATCTGGCGGTCGAGGGCGTCGGCCACGTCGCCGCGACGGGCCCCGGCCACGCCGGCGACCCGCTCCTGCCACGCCGACGGGAGCCCGGTCGCTGTGGCGTCGACGAAGTCGCGCAGCGCGCGGCCGAGAGCGGCGTCGGCGACCGTGGAGGGAGCCGGGCGCGAGGTGCGCCCCACGGTGGTGGTGCCGGGCTCCGGTGGCGGCCGGTCCAGACCCAGTCGGCGGAGCGGATCGGGCCGCAGGCGGCCCAGCCAGCGGGTGGGTGGCCAGCCGACCTCCTGCGCCGCGCGGCGCCGGTGCGCGGCACCCACGGCATCGGCCACCGCGTCGGCGCCGGAGGCCTCGGCGAAGGCTGCGGCCAGGGAGCGGCGGGCGCCCCGGCTCGCCGGCTCCGGGTCCTGATCGCCGACCTCGCCGTGGAGGCGGTCGGCGAGCCAGTCGACGTCAGCGTCCAGCCGGGCGACCAGGGCGCGGCGCTCGGCGGCGCGGGCGGCCAGCTCCCGGCGCAGGGCGTCGATGCCGTCGCCGGTCCGGGTCGAGGTGGTGACCACCCGGACCCGGTCGAGCCCGTCGTCGCGCAGGAGCCGCGTCAGGTCGTCCACCACGCCCTGCCGGCCGCCCTCGGGCACGAGGTCCACCTGGTTCAGCACGACGATGGTGACGGCAGCGTGACCGGCGAAGCGCCGCAGGTACTGCTCGTGGAGGGCGGCGTCGGCGTACTTCTGCGGGTCGACCACCCAGACGAAGGCGTCGACGACCTCGACGAGGCGGTCGACCTCGGCCCGGTGGCCGGCCTCGACCGAGTCGTGGTCGGGCAGATCGAGGAGCACGAGGCCGTGGAGCTCGGGCGACACCCCGGGCGACACGACGTGGCGGCGGGGGACCTGGAGCCAGTCGAGCAGGTCGGATGTGCCCTCCCCGAGCGCTCCGTCGGCGTCGAACACGGCCGCCTGCGCGGTGGCGGTGGTGGGACGGCGCACGCCCACGGTCGACACGGCCTCGCCGACCAGGGCGTTGAAGAGCGAAGACTTGCCGCTGCCCGTGGCGCCGGCGAGCGCCACGACCGTGCGGTCGGCACCCCGCCCCAGTCGGGTCTGGGCCCGCTCCACGGTGGTGCCCACGTCGTTGGTGAGCTCGAGCGGGAGACGGCCCGGACCGGCGGCCGCGATGGTGCGGATGTCGTCGAGGGCATCGAGGCGCTGGCGCAGCTCGCGGTCGGCGCGCTCGGCGCGCCGTTCGTCCCGGCGGCTCACCGGCGCCGCCCCGTGCGGGCACCGAGGTCGCGGCGCAGGTCGCCGGCGAGCCGTCGCAGGTCGTGCGCCGTGCCGGCGTCGGGGCGGTTGGCGTCGACCAGGGCGGTGTAGCGCTCGGTCTCCTCGGCCAGGAGGGCAGCGGTGCGCCGGTCGAGGTCAGCACGGGCCCGCTCGGTGAGGCGGCGGACGGCCTGGTCGCCGAGCAGGGCCTCGAGCACCGTCGAGCCCACTGCGGTGCTGCCACCGGCGATGGCGACCTCGGCGCCGGTGAGGCCGCCGGTCTGGGCGAACACGCCGACCATCAGGACCAGCGCCGCACCGTTCAGGCCGTAGGACAGGATCTTGGCGGTGGTCCGCTTGCCGGACCCCTCCTCGCGGAGGAGGTCGAGCAGGCCCCCCTGCCAGTCGCGCACCAGGCGGGCGGCCCGATCGCCGAGGTCGGCGGAGGGTCGGCGCAGCTCCCCGCCGCCGGCGTCGAGGAGGGCGGCCCCGGCCGGCGTGGTTCGCCAGCCGTCGACGACGCGGTCGGTGGCCTGGGCGACCCGCTCCCGCACCAGCGTCTCCACGCCGCTCTCCACCGCGCCCTGGAAGCGCTCGACGTTGCGGGGCCGGCCGGTGACGCTGGCCGCCACCCGGTCGCGGAGGCGGCCGATGCGCGACTGCAGCTCGCGCAGCAGCTCGCCGGTACCGACCAGGTCCTGCCAGCGGGCCAGGACCTCGCCCCGCATGACGGTGCCGTCGCGCACGTCGTCGGCGAGTCGACGGTGGGCTTCGGTGAAGGCGCCCGTGGCGATGCCGGCCAGCTGGTCCGCGGTGGCCACCTGCTGCTCCACGACGCTCGCCACCTCCTCGGTCCGGCTCGACACGTCGGCGACCGCGCCGGCGAGGCTGTGGCGGACGAGGTCGGCTCGGGCCTCCCGGTCGGCGGCCAGGTCGTCGAGCCAGGCGCGCAGCGGCTGCACCGCAGCGACCGGGAGGCGGCCGTCGTCGAGCTGTTGCTCCTCGAGCACGAACAGCGGCGCCTCGCCGAGGCCCTCGTCGGTCAGCATCGAGGAGAGGTGAGGTGCGATCTCGGCGCCCGCACCGGGCGGCACCCGGTTCAGGACCAGGCCGATGCCCACCCCGCGGCGCGACGCCGTACGAAGGAAGTCCCACGGCACGGCGTCGGCGTAGCGAGCCGCCGTGGTCACGAAGACCCACAGATCGGCGGCGTCGAGGAGGTGCTGGGCGATCTCACGGTTGCGGTCCAGCACCGAGTCGATGTCGGGGGCGTCGAGCAGGGCCAGGTCCTCGGGGACGGCGTCGGACGCGACGAGCTGCAGCTGGTGCGGTCCCTCCACCGCCTGGCCCGGCGTGCCCCGCACCCGCGCGAAGGATCCGAGCACCCGGTCGTCCTCGAACCACCGTGACGCGGTGGGGTGGTGGATCAGGACCGGCGAGCGGGTGGTGGGCCGCAGCACGCCCGGCACGGTGACCTCGGCCCCGACGACGCTGTTCACCAGCGTCGACTTCCCGGCGCCCGTCGAGCCGCCCACGACGGCGAGCACCGGGGCGTCGATGTCGCGGAGGCGGGGGATGACGTAGTCGTCCAGCTGGCGCTGCACGTGGGCCGCGGTCTGACGAGCGCTCGACACGTGCTCGGTGGCGAGGGGCAGCCGCACGTCACCGAGGCGCTCCCGCAGCGCGTTGGTCGTCGCCAGCATCCCGTCGAAGTCGATGCGCTCCATGATGACCGCTCCATGCCCAGTCCCGGTCGCCGGCGGCTGTCGCAGCGATCTGTCGCCCGCTCGGCGTCGGACCCGGAGACGTCGGAAGCGCCACCTCACAGCGACAACGCGATGCCGACGAATCGTCGACGAATCGTCGGGTCGCTCCGGGTGCGGCGTTGTCGCTCCGAGGTGGCGCAGGAGAGGTGCTCGGCTCGGGCCGCCGGCCGGCACCCGGGGTTCTTGTCGGGGGCCACGGGTGAGCATGGCGTCATGACCGATGACGTGCCTGCGGCCCGCTTCCGTGATGGGCGGGGCCGCCTCCTGTCGGACCCGAGCGAGCTCGGGGACGTCGAGCTGCGGTATGTCCTGTGCGACCTGATCGCCGGGGCCGCAGGAGCGACGTGCACGGTGGGCGAGCTCGTCGACACGATCGAGCGGTGCGGGTTCCGCCTCGCCGGGCGGCCGAGCAAGGTGATCTCCGATGCGCTCCGGACCGAGGTCGCTCGGGGACGGGTCGTCCGGGTCGGCCGGGGCCGCTACCGGGTGGGCTCGATCCCCGGGTCGACCCGCCGGCGCATCCGCAAGGTGACTCGGCACCGCATCGCCCTGGCCGGGAGTTGGCCCCGCGAGAGGGTGGCCGGTTCACTTGACCCGTGACCGATCCCGTCGTCGAGGCCGAGCGCCGCCGCACGTTCGCCATCATCAGCCACCCCGACGCGGGCAAGACGACGCTCACCGAGAAGTTCCTGCTCTACGGCGGCGCGGTCCAGGATGCCGGTCAGGTCAAGGCCCGGGGCGAGCGGCGGAAGGTCCGGTCCGACTGGATGGAGATGGAGCAGGAGCGTGGCATCTCCATCACGTCCACCGTGCTGCAGTTCCCGTACCGGCAGCGGGTGCTCAACCTGCTCGACACGCCCGGCCACCGCGACTTCTCCGAGGACACCTACCGGGTGCTCGCCGCGGCCGACGCCGCCATCATGGTCCTGGACGCCAGCTCGGGCATCGAGCCCAGACGCTCAAGCTGTTCGAGGTGTGCCGGGAGCGCCGGATCCCGTTGCTGACGTTCATCAACAAGTGGGACCGCCCCGGCAAGGAGGCCCTGGAGCTCACCGACGAGATCGAGTCGACGCTCGGCCTGGCCACCATGCCGATCACCTGGCCGGTCGGGATCGCCGGCGACTTCCGCGGGCTGATCGACCGTCGCAGCGGGGACTACATCCGGTTCTCCCGCACGGCCCGGGGCGCCACCGCGGCGGGGGAGGAGGTCCTCGACGCGGCGGCGGCCGAGGAGGTCGACGGCGAGAGCTACCGGGCGGCGGTGGAGCAGGTCGAGCTGCTCGAGGCCGTCGGCTCCGACTTCGACCAGGAGCTGTTCGAGATGGCCGAGGCCACGCCCGTCTTCTTCGGCTCCGCGCTCACCAACTACGGCGTCCGGCTGCTGCTCGACGCCGTCGCCGACCTCGCCCCGTCGCCCCGGCCGCGCGCCGACGCCCAGGGAGAGCGCCGCCAGCTGGCCGCCCCGTTCAGCGGCTTCGCGTTCAAGGTCCAGGCCAACATGGACCCCAGCCACCGCGACCGCATCGCGTTCGTGCGCGTGTGCTCGGGCCGTTTCGAGCGGGGCATGGTCGTCACCCACGCCCGCACCGGCAAGCCGTTCAGCACCAAGTACGCCCACTCGGTGTTCGGCCAGGACCGCGAGACCCTCGACGAGGCCTTCCCCGGCGACGTCATCGGCCTCGTCAACGCGACCGAGGTCCGGGTGGGCGACACCCTCTACCTGGACGAGCCGGTCCAGTTCCCCGGGATCCCCGCCTTCGCTCCCGAGCTGTTCGCCATCGCTCGACCCAAGGACGTCGGCCGGTTCAAGCAGTTCCGCAAGGGCATCGCCCAGCTCGACGAGGAGGGCGTGGTGCAGGTCCTGCGCGACCGGGAGCTCGGCGACCAGGAGCCCATGCTCGCCGCCGTCGGCCAGATGCAGTTCGAGGTCGCGTCGGCCCGCCTCGCCGACGAGTTCGGCTCGGCGGCCGAGATCTCCATGACCCGCTACTCCATCGCCCGGGTCACCGACGAAGCGACCATGGCGAACCTGCGTGGCATGAGCGGCGTGCGGGTGCTCGAGCGCTCCGACGGCACGCTGCTGGCCCTGTTCGAGTCGGTGTACTGGCTGCAGCGGATCGAATCGGACCACCCCGACTGGATGCTCGAACCGCTCGTGGCCGAGGGCATGGCGGGCTAGGCACGGGCTAGACACGGGACGTGGCCAACGACGAGGACGACGTCGGCGGCCGACCCCTCCGTGGCGTGGTCGAGGTGGAGTGGGACGGCTGGGAGGAGGAGCGGTCCCGCTCCAAGGCGCCGTGGGTCATCGGCGGGTTGCTGCTGGTGGCGGTCCTGGCGGTCGGCGGCCTGACCTGGTGGGCGGTGGGTTCCGAGGCCGAGCTGCATCCCGACCTGGCCGAGGCGCCCGACGACACGGTGCCCGACGAGTCGGCCCCCTCCGGCGCACCGACGCTCGACGAGCTCCGGGGGTCGATCCCCGAAGACCTCGACGGTTGCGTTCCGCCTCCGGACCGGCCCGACGGGGCGGCGCCGGACGGCACCGTGCGCCTCGAGTGCCCCCGGCCGTCGCCCCCCGAGCTGGTGACCTTCACCCTGTTCCCGGACGTGGCGGCGCGGGACGAGGCCTTCGCCGACAGCATCACGCTCCTCGAGCTCGACGCCGGCGCCCCGGGTGACTGCGCCCTCGGCGGCGGCGTGGTGCACGGCTACCGGGGCGACCGTGGCGGTGGGCGGGTGGCGTGCCGTCGGGTCGAGGACCGGGTGGACATCGCGTGGACCGACGGCACCACGCCGGTGCTCGGCGTGGCCGGCGGCTTCGGCCCCTATCCCGAGCAGTACGCCTGGTGGTCGGGGCTGGTCGGGCGTACCGACGGCGAGTTCCCGCTGGCCGCCGAGCAGGCCCTGCTCGACCAGCTGCCCGACGAGCTCACCACGCGGTGCCAGCGCGACCTCGGGCTCACCGAGTCCGCCGGCGGCGTGGTGGCGGTGACGTGCCAGCCGGCCGTCGGCGAGGCCACGCAGGTCTCCTGGGTGCGCTTCGCCGATGCCGACGCCATGACCGGATGGATCGACGCCGAGCGGGCCCGCCTGGCGAGCACGACGGTGGGTGACACGACCGACGACGCCTGCCGTCCCTCCGGTCGGGGACCCTCGGGTGCGCTGCCCCCGCCGTGGTTCGGCGCCGCCCCCTACCGGCAGGGCACCTCGACCGGCACCCTCCTGTGCCACGTCGACGCCGAGGGCCGCAGCGTGCTCACGTGGACGCGGGCCGGCTCCCTCATCGGCTCCGTCGCCGTGTCCGACGGCAGCATCGGCGACGTGACGATGGCCGACCTCGCCGCCTGGTGGGAGGCCGGCGGCCACCTGCCCTGAAAAATCGCTGCGAGAAGCCCTCGGTTCCCGATGGGTTTCCGCAGCGATTCTCCGCTCAGCAGCGCGTGCCGTCGGCCGGGACGGTCTGCTCGACCAGGTAGGCGACGGCGACGCGATCGATGCAGTCGTCGCCCTGGAACACGATCGTGTGCCCATCGCCCTCGTGGGTGAGCAGCACGCCGGCGGCCAGCCGGTCCGCGACGGTGACGCCGTTCTCGTAGGGCGTGGCCGGGTCGCCCGTGGTGGACACGACCAGGATGGGCGGCGTGCCCTCGGCCGTGATGGGGCCGAGCGGATCGGCATCGGTCGGCCACACCGCGCACCGGAGGTAGTCGTTGACGATGGCCTCCCCGAAGCGCGGCGAGCGCGTCGCGGCCGAGCCGGCGGCGTCGAGGTGCTCGCCCGGATCGGTCGGCCAGCTGCTGTCGAGGCACGACACGGCGTAGTACGCCGAGAAGTCGACGAGGGCCAGGTACTGGTCGGCGAGCACCAGCATCCCGGTGCCGTCGCCGGCGAGCGCGGAGGTCACGGCACCGTCGAGCGCGGACCACAGCCCGACGTTGTAGAGCGGCATGGCCAGTCCGATGGCGGCCTCGCCGGGGCCGAGGACACGCCCGCCGCCCGGGATGCCGGACTCGGCGGCGGCCAGGAGCCGGTCGATGGCGGCGAGGGGGTCGTCGAGGTCGCACGACGACCGGTTGCCGCACCCGTCCGCCCAGCGGGCCAGGGCCGTCTCGAACCCCATGGCCTGCTGGACGGCGACGTCGATGCCGGTGGGGGCCGGGTCGACGACGCCGTCGAGGATCATCGTGCGGACGCGGTCGGGGAACAGCTCCGCGTAGGCCTGGCCGATCGACGTGCCGTAGCTGAAGCCGAGGTAGTCGATGCGGTCGTCGCCCATCCCGGCCCGCACGAGGTCGAAGTCACGGGCGACGTCGCGGGTGCCGACGTGGGGCAGCAGGGATCCACGCTCGGCGGCGCAGTCCCCGGCGTAGGCCTCGCTCACGTCGACGAGCGCGTCGGCGTCGGCCTGGTCCTCGACCGTCGGGTCCACCCCGTAGAGCTCAGCCGGGTCGACCCCGCAGGCCAGGGGTGTCGACCCACCCACGCCCCGCGGGTCGACGGCGACGATGTCGAAGCGCTCCCGCACCTGGTCGGGGAAGGGGAAGGTCGGCAGGGCGTCGACCGCCCCGCTCCCCGGGCCGCCGAAGTTCACGAACAGGGCGCCGATGCGGTCGCCTCGGGCCGGCAGCCGCGCGACGGACAGGTCGATGGTGGGCCCGCCCGGTTCGTCGTGGTCGAGCGGCACGACCACGGTGGCGCACTCGGCGGTGCCGCACGAAGACCACGACACCTCGGGCACCGACGCCACCGGCACCGTCGTGGTCGTCGGGTCCTCGACCCGGGCCGGCGTGGTGGACGTCGTGCTCGTGGTGGCGTCGTCGGCCCGGTCGAGCGTGGTGTCCGATCGGTTGCAGGCCGTGAGCAGCACGAGGCCGGCGGCCACGACGAGGGCTCGCCTCACGGGCTGCCGTCGCCCCGGGCGTCGAGGGCGGCCTCGATCCGGGCCAGCGCCTGCCCGAGGTCGCCGACCGCGTCCCGCAGTTCGGCCACGGTGGCGACGTCGGCCAGCGACAGGCGCACCGACGCCAGCTCGCGAGCCATGAACTCGGCCTCGGCCTGGGTGCGGGCGTTGACCTCGCGGTCCTGCTCGGCCTGGGCGCGGTCGCGCTCGTCCTGGCGGTTCTGGGCGAGGAGGATCAGCGGGGCGGCGTACGCGGCCTGGGTCGAGAAGGCCAAGTTCAGGAGGATGAAGGGGTACGGGTCCCACCGGTACTTCACGGCCGCCACGTTGAAGACGATCCACGCCGCCACGATGACGGTCTGGCCGGCGAGGAAGCGACCGGTGCCGAGGAAGCGGGCGATGCCCTCGGAGAAGCGCCCGAACGCATCGGGGTCGAAGTGCACGCCGATGACGCCGGCCTGGGCCGGCCGGGCCAGGTCGTCGGTCCGTCGGAACAGCGGCACTACCCGACCCCCGGCCGGTGGCGGGGCAGCAGCCGCCGCCAACCCTCGGGCAGCAGGTGGTCCATGACGTCGTCGATGGTGACCGCGCCAACCAGGTGGCGCGACGAGTCGCACACGGCCACGGCCACCATGTCGTACGCGGCGAGGAGCCCGGCGACCTGCAGCTCGGGGGTCTCGGGGCTCAGGAACTCGGAGCGGTCCGGGACGATGTCGCCGAGGGTCTCCGAGGGTCGGTGTCGCAGCAGGCGCTGGAAGCCGATGGTGCCGAGGAAGCGGCCGGTGGGGACCGAGAGCGGCGGGCTCACCACGAACACCTGGGCGGCGAGGGCCGTGGGCAGCGCCGCCTCGCGCAGCATGGCCAGGGCCTCGGCCACGGTGGACTCGGCCGCCATGATCACCGGCTCGGGCGTCATCAGGCCGCCGGCGGTGGCCGACTCGTAGGTGAGCAGCCGACGTACGTGGGTGGCGTCGTCGGGCTCCATCGCCTCGAGCAGGCGGGACCGCTCGTCGGCCGACATCTCGCCGAGGAGGTCGGCGGCATCGTCGGGGTCCATCTCCTCGAGGATGTCGGCGGCGCGCTCGAGGTCGAGCCCGCTGATGAGGCGGATCTGCTCGTCCTCGGGCAGCTCCTCGAGGAGGTCGGCGAGGCGGTCGTCCTCCATGATCTCGGCCAGCCGCTGCCGTTTCTCGAGCGGGAGGGCTCGGATGCGGTTCGCCACGTCGGCCGGGCGCATGTCGCGCATCTCGGCCACCTCGGCGGCGTCGGCGCCGAACTCGAACAGCGCCCGGCCCTCCTCCCACGAGACGATGACGGGCGTGCGCCGGCGGGCGAGTGGACCGCGTCCACCGAGGGCGAGCGTGGCCAGCTCCCAGGTCGAGCCCGGTGCCTCCGACGGGGTGAGGCCGACATCGCGCACGTACTGCTCCACGCCGTCCACCACCACGGCGCTGCCGACGAGGTCCTCGAGGGCGAGCACCTCGGCCTCACGCTTGCGGAACGGCCGCAGGTCGATCGTGCCGGTGCGCATCCGGACGCCGGTGGCCTCGAGGTCCTCGATGCGGTTCGCGTTCACGAAGATCCGACGCCGATGGACCAGCGTCACGAACCCGAGCACCCGAGGTGCCGAGCGGCCCGCCGGCGCCAGGACCACGTCCTGGACCTGGCCGAAGTTCTGCCCGTCGGAGTCCAGCAGCGGGAGGCGGGCCACCCTCGACACGTATCGCAGCGTCTCCGGCACGGGGGGAGGCTACCGGGGCTCGCGCACGGCGCCGATGAAGCTCAGGTGACGCCCATGCGGTCGTACACTTCGGCCCCGTGCCCAGCCGCCTGCCGCTGCTGCCGGTTGCGGTGGTCAGCGTGCTGGTGATCGTCGCGACCTGGTGGATCGACGACCGGGGTGACCCCGACGCGGGGCCGGTCGGTGCGGCGGCGTCCTCGTCCGCCGGGGAGGCCACGACCACGACCACCACGCCGGCCTACGACGGCTGGTCCGACCCCTCGCTCGTCGGTCAGCCGTACCCCGGTGCGAGCGTCGAGGGGCTGTTGACCTTCCGCGGCAATCCGACGCGATCGTTCCACGGGCGCGGCCCCGTTCCCTCCGATCCCACGGTGTCGTTCCGCCACCCGTCCGAGGGCGGCATGTGCCGGGAGTCCACGAACCTGGGGGAGACCAAGGTGTGGTGCGGGATGGGCTGGACCGGCCAGCCCGCCGTCTTCGAGCGGCCGGCGAGCGACGGCACCACCCGGACCTGGCTGGTCTTCGGCGCATACGACGGAGCGGTCCACTTCCTGGACGCCGAGACCGGCGAGGAGCTGCTGCCCCCGTTCCGCACCGGCGATCTGATCAAGGGTTCCGTCACCGTCGATCCCGATGGCTACCCGCTCGTCTACACCGGCTCCCGCGACGACCGGTACCGCATCCTGTCGATCGAGGGCGACGAGGCCATCGAGCTGTGGTCCATGGACGCCGACGACTTCGCCCCGATCCTGTGGAACGACGACTGGGACAGCTCGGGCATCGTCATCGACGACCACCTCTTCGTCGGCGGGGAGAACAGCCGCTTCGTGGTCCTGCGGCTCAACCGCGGCGAGGACGCCGACGGCTCGGTCACCGTCGACCCCGAGGTGGTGTTCGACGTCGCCGGATGGGACCAGGACCTGCTGGACGCGCTGGGCGACGAGGCCGTCTCGATCGAGGTCTCGCCCACCGTGGTGGGCACCACCGTGTACTTCACGAACTCCGGCGGTCTGGTGCAGGGCTACGACGTGGCCGGGCTGGCTGACGGGGTGGAGCCGATCCGGACGTTCCGGTTCTGGATGGGCGACGACACCGACGCCTCGATCGTCGCCGACGCCGGCGGGATGCTGTACGTGGCGGCCGAGTACGAACGCGCCGCCACCCGGGAGCGCGCCGACGCCATCGGCCAGCTGGTCAAGCTCGATCCGTCCGCCGACGTGGCCGCCGGCGAGGATCCGCTCGTGTGGTCGTGGTCCGACGACGGCACCCGGCCCGGCGGCATCTGGACCACCCCCGCCGTGGTCGACGGCGTCGTGTACGTCGGCACCAACGGCGGCCGGCTGGTCGCCGTGTCGGCCGAGACCGGTGCCGAGCTGTGGACCAAGCGGCTGCCCGGACCGCTGTGGTCGTCGCCCACCGTCGTCGACGGCGTGCTCCTCCTGGGTGACTGCGCCGGCGACCTGCACGCCTTCGGCCTCCGCCCCGACGGCACCGAACCGGCCGAGCTCTGGTCGGTGTCGCTCGGAGGCTGCATCGAGGCGTCGCCGGCGGTGTGGGGCGGTCGGATCTACGTCGGCAGCCGCGACGGCGCCCTCTATGCGCTGGCCGATGGAGGCTGACCGCAGACCCACGTCGCGGGCCCGTGGATACGCTCCGCGCATGGCGCGGCCCCGGGAGCAGCAGTTCGAGCGGCACATGAGCGACAACGAGGCGCTGATGTGGAACCTCGAGAAGGACCCCGCCCTCAGCTCGTGGTTCGCGACCATCACGATCCTCGACCGGCCGCCGTCGCTCGACCGCCTCCGGGCCCGCCTGGGCCGGGCCGTCGTCGCCGTGCCCCGCCTGCGTCAGCGCGTCGTCGCCAGCGTCGGCCGGTTGAGCCCGCCGATGTGGGCCGACGATCCCGAGTTCGACCTCGACCGCCACGTCTGGCGCATCGGCGTCCCCGCCCCGGGCACCGACGCCGACCTGCACGACCTCGCCGTCCGCTTGCTGCTCGAGCCCTTCGACCGGACTCGGCCCCTCTGGCAGTTCGTCGTCATCGAGGGCTTGGCCGACGGGCGGGCTGCGCTGTTCCAGAAGATGCACCACACCATCACCGACGGCGAGGGCGGGGTGCGCCTGGCCGAGCAGTTCGTCGACCTCGAGCGCGACCCCGACGATCCCGACCCGCCGGAGGTGCCGCCGCCCGCCGTCGAGATCGAGGGCTTCGTTGACAGCGCCCTCGAGGTCGTGGGCCACAACGTGCGCCGGATGGGCGGCCTGGCCCGACGGGTCGCCGGCTCGGTGGTGGGCAACCCGGTGGGCACCGTGCAGGGGCTCGGGAGGGCGGTCAAGGAGATCGACCGGTCGCTGCGCCCCTCGCACGCGGCGGGCAGCACGGTCGGATCACCGATCTGGCAGCCCCGCACGCTCAAGCGCTGGTTCGGCGCCATCCAGGTCCCCCTCGCCGACGCGAAGGACGCCGGGCGCGCCCTGGGCGCCACCGTCAACGACGTGTTCGTCGCCGGCGCGCTGGCCGGCGCCGCCGCGTACCACCACGAGCGGGGCGTCCACCCCGACCTCCTGCGCGCCGCCATGCCGGTGAGCACCCGGCGGGGCGGCACGGCGGGCGGCAACGCCTTCGCCATCACCACCGTCGACCTGCGGCTGCCCGGCGATCCCCTCGAGGCCGTCGCCATCGTCCACGAGGCGCTCGCCGCCGTGAAGGGCGGAGGGTCCATGGATCTGGTCGGCCAGCTGGCCATGGTGGTGAACCTGCTGCCGACCTCGGTGCTCACCTCGTTCGCCAAGGACGCCGCCGCCACGGTCGACTTCACCGTGTCCAACGTGCGGGCCGCTCCCGTCGAGCTCTACATCGCCGGCGCACGATGCGAGGCGGTGCTGCCGATGGGGCCGATCTCGGGCACGGCGTTCAACCTGACCACGCTCAGCTACAACGGCAGCCTCGACATGGGCCTGGTGGTGGACGCCGGCGCGATCGACGACCCGGAGGGCCTGCACCGCCACCTCGGGGCGGCGTTCGACGCGCTGGTCGCCGTCGCCCGCTGACCCTGGTTGCTACAGGGGAACTGCCAGTTCCACCCTCCCGGAACTGGCAGTGCCACCCTCTCGGAACTGGCAGTGCTGGTGTAGCGGTCAGATGCCGAGCTGGCGGGACGCGAGGTCGCGCATGATCTCCTCGGAGCCGCCACCGATGGCCTGGACCCGCACCTCGCGGTAGAGCCGCTCGACGGTGTCGCCCCGCAGGTAGCTGGCGCCGCCGAGGACCTGGGCCGCCTCCCGGGCGCAGGCCTCGAAGCAGAGCGTCGCGTTCACCTTGGCCTCGGCGATCTCGGCCACCGGGTTGTCGCCCTGGTTCAGCCGCCACGACAGCAGCTCGAGCCACGCCTTCGATGCGTTGATCATCCGGTCCATCTCGGCCAGCTTGTGGCGGATCACCTGGTGGTCGGCCAGGCGCTTCCCGAACGTCTCCCGCTCCCGAGCCCAGGCGAGGGCCTCGTCGAAGCACACCCGGCTGAACGCCGTCGACTGCACGGCGAGGTCGATGCGCTCGGCGTTGAAGTTGTTGACGATGGCGGAGAAGCCGGCGTTCTCCTCGGTGATGAGGTTCTCCACCGGGACGCGCACGTCGTCGAAGTAGAGGGTGGCGGTGTCCGATGCCAGCCAGCCCATCTTGTCGAGCTTGGTCCGGTCGACCCCCGGCCGGTCGCCCTCGATCAGCAGCATCGAGATGCCAGCCGGCCCCTCGCCACCGGTGCGTACGGCGGTGGCGAAGAAGTCGGCCCGCATGCCCGAGGTGATGAAGGTCTTGGACCCGTTGACCACGTACTCGTCGCCCTCCCGTCGGGCGGTGGTGCGGAGCCGGGCCACGTCAGAGCCGCCAGAGGGCTCGGTGATGGCGAGGGCGGCGATCTTCTGGCCCGTCATGCACGGCGCGATGACCCGGGCCTTCATCTCCTCGGACCCGAAGCGCTGGATCGGGGGGAGGCCGATGTAGTTGGAGAACAGCGCGGCGACGACGCCGCCCGAGCCGGCCCGGCACAGCTCCTCCATGAGGACGAGGCGCAGGAGGGCGTCGCGCTGGCCGTGACCGCCGTACTCCTCCTGGAACCCGTCGCCGAAGAGCCCGATCGAGCCGGCCTTGACGTACAGGTCGCGGGGCACCTCGCCGGCGAGGTCCCACTCGTGCACGTTGGGCGCGATCTCCTTCTCGGTGAAGGAGCGGACCACCTCGCGGTACGCCAGGTGCTCGTCGGTGAAGAAGGGGCTCGAGACCGTGCTCATCGGATCCGAGCCTCGCACACGATCGATCCGGTATCTCAGTGGCCGTGGTCGGCGCAGCCCGACCCGTGCGAGCCCTCGATGCCGGCGAAGGGCCCGCACTCGTGCTCGATCATCCACACGTGCATCATCGGCTGCGTGGCACGGAACTCGCCGCGAGCGCAGTTGCCGGCTGCGTCGGTGCGACCGACCACCGTGGCGCCGTCCCAGCACAGGTCCTGGTGGTCGTGCCACGGGGTGAGCTCGCCGGCCACGTCGGGCGCGTCGGCCATGGTGGCGCCGAAGGGCAGGAGGTACATGGCGGAGGCGACCTGCTTGGTGCCGTCGGGGTTCACCTTGAGCACGATCGACTCGATGTCCCCGGGATCGAGGATCCGAGGGTCGATGATCCGTCCGACGTGGATGTAGTGCTCCCAGCCGGTGGCGCCGTCGCCGATGGACGTGAACCCCGCCGCCTGCACCGCGGCCTCGTCGGGGAACGCCGCCATGGCCTCGGTGGTCTCCACGATGAGCTCTTCGGCGCGGGCCCGGCCCTCGGGGGTCTCGGCCTCGTCGAGGAAGTCCACGAAGCTCGCCGGGTAGCCGAGCTCGGCGGCGGTGGCCCGGGGCGCCTCGCTGGTGGCGCGAGCGATGTCGGCGTCGTCGTGGTCATGGCTGTCGTGGTCGTGGGGCTGGGCCATGGCCGGCACCGTGGCGAGGGCCAGGACCGCCACCATGGCGGGGACGGCGGCCCGGGCGATGCGCGGCATGGACACCGCGGTGAGGGAGAGCCCGGCGGTGACGACGGCGATCGCGGCGAGGAGGGCGGCGAGGCCGTCCTGGAATCCGACGCCCTGCCCTGCCTCGAGGCCCTCGATGGAGGAGACGCCGACGGTGCGGGTGGTGGCCCAGGCCCCGAAGCCGGCGAGGTTGATGCCGACACCCGCCCCCACCACGGCGGGGTCGGGCCGCAGCAGGGCGGCGGCGCCCCAGCCGACCTGGACCACGGCGGTGACGGCGAAGAGCATCGACAGCGTGGCCAGCTCGGCGTGGGAGCCGGCGGCTGCAGCGTGGATGGCCCCGGCGGCGATGGACGCGGCCGCGGCGACGAGGAGAGATGGGTGCGACGACGAGGGCACGAGCCCCTCCCGGGTCCGGCGGTGCGGCCAAGGGTACGGGACGACGCGCCGTGCCGGGGCTGGCGGGCGGACAAGGCGACGGCAGTGCTGGGTAGGGACCGGGCCCGCGCGAGGAGACCTCGCCCCCACGACCAGGAGGCCCCATGCCTGACAACAACGACCCGAGCACGCTCCAGGAGCCCACTCCGGAGGAGGAGGCAGCAGCCGAGCGGGCTGCCGAGAACGCCCCCGACATCGAGGAGGAGTACAAGGAGTCCACCGAGCGTGGCGCCAACCAGGAGGGCGAGGGCAAGATCGTCTGACGCCCCGCCGTCTCGCACCGAGCACCCGCCACGCGCGGGTGCTCGTGCGCGTCGGGGCTCCGCCTCGGCGGTGGGGCGTGCAGCCAGCCAGACTCGGAGGCTCCAGCGGATGAGGGAAGGACCGGTGGTGGTGGCCCATCTGCGGGTGCTGGTGATCGACGACGATCCGGACGTCTCCCTGCTGGCGCGCCTGCAGCTCGAGAACGCCGGGTACGACGTGGTCGAGGCCGGCACCGCCGCCACCGGGGTGACCCGGGCCGTCGAGATGGCGCCGGACGTGATCCTGCTGGACTGGATGCTGCCCGACGGGGACGGCATCGGCGTCCTCGCCGAGCTGCGTGCCGACCCGTCCACCGCTGGGATCCCGGTGATCATGGTGACGGCCCGCAGCCACGCCAGCGACGAGCGGGCCGCGTGGGAGGCCGGCGTCGTCGACTACCTGACCAAGCCCTTCGACGGCAGCGACCTGGTCCGCCGGGTGCGCGACGCGGTCACCGCCCTGGGACCCGACCTCGGCGAGCGACGGCGTCAGGTGCTCGACCGGCTCCACGACGACGGCGAGGTGCCCGACCGGGCCGCCGCCGTGATCGAGCACGCCGCCGACGCCATCGTGACCACCTCCCTCGACGGCACCGTGCTGACGTGGAACCGAGCGGCGACGGCGTTGTTCGGCTTCCACGCCGACGAGGCCCTCGGTCGACCGCTGTCGATCCTGGCGCCGCCCGACCGCCTCGACGACGTGGCCGATGCGCTGGAGGCGGTCGCCGCCGGTCAGCCCACCCCGCACTTCGAGACGGTGCGTCGCCGCAAGGACGGCACCGAGGTCACCGTGTCGCTGTCCATGTCGCCGGTCCGCGATGACCGGGGCCACATCACGGCGGCGTCGGCCATCGCTCGTGACGTCACGGAGCGCAAGGCCAGCGAGTCGCTCCACCGCGGTTTGCTCGAGGCGGCGCCCGACGCGATGGTCGTGGTCGACGCGACGGGGACCATCCAGCTGGTGAACGGCCAGGCCGAGGTGCTGTTCGGCTACGACCGCGCCGAGCTGACGGGCCAGGCCGTCGAGGTGCTCGTGCCCGAGGAGCACCGCCGGATCCATCCGATCCACCGCACCGGCTACTCGACCGCGCCCCGCACCCGCCCCATGGGCTTCGGCCTCGACCTCGCCGCCCGGCGCAAGGACGGTTCCGTCTTCCCGGCCGAGATCTCCCTCTCCTCGATCGAGACCGAGGCCGGGAGGTTGGTGTCGGTCGCCATCCGCGACGTGTCGGAGCGCAAGGCGGCCGAGGCGAGGTTCCGTGGCCTGGTCGACGCCGCGCCGGACGCAATGGTCATCGTCGACCCCGACGGCCTGATCGAGCTGGTCAACTCCCAGACCGAGGCGATGTTCGGCTACGGACGCGGTGAGCTGGTCGGCCGACCGGTGGAGGTGCTGGTGCCGCCTCGCTTCCGCGCCCACCACCCCGGCCACCGGGCCGCGTACGCGGGGGCGGCCCGGGTCCGCCCGATGGGCGCCGGTCTCGACCTGTACGGGCTGCGCAAGGACGGCACCGAGTTCCCGGTCGAGATCTCGCTGAGCCCGCTGCAGACCGGCGACCGGGTCACCATCTCGGCGGCCATCCGAGACGTGAGCGTGCGCAAGCGGGCGGAGGCCGTGCAGATGGCGGCCTTCGACCGCGAGCGCGAGGCCTCACGTCGCCTGCGGGAGGTCGACCGGCTGCGGTCCGACTTCCTGTCCACCGTGTCCCACGAGCTGCGCACCCCGCTCACCGCCATCCGCGGCTTCGCCGACCTGCTGGTCGACCACTGGGAGGCGACGGAGCCGGACCAGCGCCTGGCGCTCGTGCAGCGCATCGCCGGCGCCGGGTTGCGCCTCGACCGACTCATCGAGGACCTCCTCGACTTCACCCGCCTCGAGCGCGGCCAGCTGGGGATCGAGCTGCGGGCCCACGACCCGACCGAGCTGGTCGACGACGCCCTCCGCCACGTCGCCGTCTCGCTGGAGCGCCACGAGATCGAGGTCGACGTCGAGCCCGACCTGCTCGTGCTGGTCGACGAGGCGGCCATCGCGCGCGTCCTCGTCAACCTGCTGACCAACGCTGCCAAGTTCTCGCCGGCCGGATCCACGAT
>JBKHVG010000008.1:0-113112 GCA_046570205.1 Acidimicrobiia bacterium | reverse complement strand
GAGACGTGCGAGTGCGCGCTGGCGTACCTGTCGGTGGGCATGCGGGACCGTGCGCTCGAGCTGTTCGCCCACGCCCAGAGCCAGCGCCTCGACGACGGCCGCTACTGGACCGGCATCGTGTACCCCCAGCAGGTCCACTTCCCCGCCGACGAGACCTCGACCTACTCGGCCGCCGCCGTGCTGCTCGCGGCCGAGGCCCTCCACGGCGCCACCCAGGGCGCGGCCCTCTTCGTCGACCACGACGACGTGCTGCCCGTGCTGGCGCCGCACCGACCCGACGCCCGCTGAACCCGCCCCGCCCCACACCCGGGGGGTGTCAGTCGGTGCGGCGCAGGACCCGGAGGGAGCCCGTGGTCGACACGTGCTCGAACCCGTCGGACAGCGCCCGGAGGTAGAGCTCGTAGGGGGGCTGGCCGCCGTCGGCCGGGTCGGGGAACACGTCGTGGATGGCGAGGGTCCCGCCGGGGCGGACCATCGGGACCCAGCGGTCGTAGTCGGCGTGGGCTGGCTCGCGGCCGTGGCCCCCGTCGATGAACAGGAAGGCGAGCGGAGTCGACCAGTGCCGGGCAACCGTCGAGGAGTCGCCGACGACGGCCACGACGTGGGGCTCGAGGCCCGCATCGGCGATCGTGCGTCGGAACCGGGGCAGGGTGTCGATGCGTCCGACCTCGGGGTCGACGAGGTCGGGTTCGTGGAACTCCCACCCCGGCTGGTTCTCCTCCGACCCGCGGTGGTGGTCCACGGCGAACAGCACGGTGCCCCGGGTGGCGGCCGCCGCCCCGAGGTACACGCCGGACTTGCCGCAGTAGCTGCCGATCTCGAGGAACGGGCCGTCGACCTCGACGGCCGCCGCAGCGTCGTGCAGGGCGATGCCTTCGTCCGGAGGCATGAAGCCACGGGCGGCTTCGGCGGCGGCACGGAGATCGGGGTCCATCACGGGGCCGACCCTACGGCGAGCGGAACGGGGCGGCGAAGCAGTGTTGCGGGGACCGTCATGGGTTCGTAATGTGATCGCAATGTCCAACCACGACAGCGAACGAGGTACCCCCATGCCCCGCATCCGCCACATCACCGCCGCCGGCGTGCTCGCCGGCGCCACCGTCCTGGGTGGCGTCGGCCTCGCCGGCGCTACCGAGAACGACGCACCGGACACGTCTCCGGTCGACCTGCTCTCCGAGGCGACCCACGAGCCGAGCACCGGCGAGGCCGACGCCCCGATCGCCCCCCGCCTGGCCGACCAGGCCGCCACACAGGCGCAGGAGGCGCTCGAGGCCGCCCGCGCATCCAGCGGCGAGGATCTCCAGCTCGAGCCCGCCGACGAGGTGGAAGGTGCCGACGACGAGACCGAGCTCGAGAGCGAGACCGAACTCGAGACCGAGACCGAGACCGAGACCGAGACCGAGACCGACGCCGACGCGCCGGCCCCCGAGAACCACGGCCAGCACGTGTCCGACACCGCCCGCACCGCTCCGGCCGGGCCGGGCCACGGCGCCGCCGTCTCCGAGGTCGCTCGCAGCAACGGCCAGTCCGACACCGAGGACACCCCGAGCGAAGACGCGAACACCCAGAGCTGATCCCGCCTCCAGTGATGTCGGCACCGGCTCCTCCTGGCCGGTGCTGACGGGCTGACGGCAGACGACGGCCCCGGTCGAGCTCCTCAACGGCGCGGACTCGACCGGGGCCCGTCCGCGTCCAGGCTTCGCCACGGCAGGTGACCGCCGTCCTCCGCCCCGTGCCCGGATGCGGCCGCCGATGCCGTACATTTCTGCCCACGCCGCAGGTCCCGGAGATGGCGACATCTGCGGGGATCAGGGAGGAGGCAGCGGTGCACCAGGAGAGCGCGACGGGTCGACGACACGGCGAGTTCGCGTGGACGTTGGGCACCGGTGCCGGATCCGTCAGCGCGGCTCGCCAGGCCTTCGTGTCGTGGCTGGCCGAGCTGTCCGACCACGACGAGCTCCTCGAGGACATGTCGGTCGTCGTCAGCGAGCTCGCGTCGAACGCGATCGAGAGCGCCGACCACGTCGAGGGGTTCGCCGAGGTGCGGGCCGAGCTCGACGGGGACGTCATCAACGTCGAGGTGTCGAACCGGGTGCCCGACGGGATCACCGACATCCGCCACTGGGACCTCGACGACCCGCTCCGGGGCGGCGGTCGCGGCCTGATGATCGTCCGGGCCTACACCGACTCGCTCGTGGTCGACAGCACCGGAGGCACCGTCACCGTGCGCTGCTCGCGCCGGCTCACGACGGCGTCCTGACGCCTCATCCCTCCCGAAGACCCGGAGTACCTTCCCGCCGTGCCAACCGGCCCACCGCGCATCGGCCGCGCCACCATCGTGGTGGTCGCGCTCTCCCTGTTCCTCACGGCAGGCCTCAGCTATGCGGCTCAGCGCGCCCACGAGGCCAACGAGGCACGGCTCCTCGCGCAACAGGCCGAGGAGGCCACGGCCGTCCTGCAGGCCGCGGTCCCCCGCATCCTGACCAACGTCGCCCAGGTGGCCCGGGTGGTGGAGCTGCTCGACGGTGACCCCGAGGCCATGCGCGTCGAGCTCGACGGGGACATCGGCGAGGACGCCTTCACCTCCCTGACCGTGCTGCGCCGGGACGGTGTCCAGCCCATCGTCGAGCTCGGTGATCCGTCGGTGCTCGATCGGGACGCGCGGCGGCGGGTGCTCGACGAGGGCGGGTCCGACCCGGGGACCATCCACGTCGCCGGCTTCCTCGACGGCGAGGACCGGCGCATCGTGTACACCACGCCGGTCGAGGAGACCGACCTCGCCGTCATGGCCGAGGCCCGTCTGACGAACCCCCGCATCAGCGAGGAGCGCGACGGCGAGGCGTTCGAGGGCATCGACCTCGCGATCTACCTCGGGACCGACGAGGACGACGAGGACCTGCTGACCTCGACCACGCCGGACCTGCCCATCGACGGCCGGCGGACGAGCCGCACCGTGCCCTTCGGCGACACCGAGCTGCACTTCGTCGTCACGCCGGCCGAGACCCTGGGGGGCGGTCTCCTCGCCGTCCTGCCGTGGCTGGCCGCCGTCGCCGGACTGCTGTCCGGTGGCATCGCCGCCGTGCTGGTCGAGAGCCTCCACCGCCGCCGGCTCGACGCCGAGACCTTCACCGACGAGCTGCACGCGATGTACCAGCGCGAGCACGCCATCGCGCACACCCTGCAGCACAGCCTCCTGCCCACCCACCTCGACCGCCTGCAGGGCGTCGAGGTGGCGGCCCGCTACTTCCCCGGCGCGGAGGGCGCCGAGATCGGCGGCGACTGGTACGACGTCATCGACGACGCCGACGGCACCTTCACCGTCGTCGTGGGCGACGTGGTGGGGCGCGGCGTGAAGGCCGCAGCCGTCATGGCGGCCATGCGCTACGCCACGCACGCCCTCGCCGGCCAGGACACCGACCCAGCGGCGATCCTGCAGGCCGTGAACGGGCTCGAGCACATCCGCGGCGACTTCGTCACCATGCTGTGCGGGAACATCGACCCGGCGGCCCGCACCATCTCCTTCGCCAGTGCCGGACACCCCGCACCGCTGCTCATCAGCCCCGACGAGACCCGCTTCCTCCGGGTGGCGCCCGGGCCGCCCATCGGCTTCCTGGACGACCCGTCGTACCCGGTGAAGCGCACCACCATCCCGCCCGGCAGCGTCGTGGTGCTGTTCACCGACGGCCTGTACGAGCGGCGGGGCGAGAGCATCGAGGTCGGCCTCGAACGGCTCCGGGACGTGGCGTCCGCGCTCCACGGGACGGTGCACGAGATCCTCGACGGGCTGGCCGAGGCCATGCTCGGGGCGGGCGTCCACGACGACACCGCCATGCTGGCCATCCGGGTCTGAGTCCGGCGGCCGACGAGGAACTGGCCACCACCACCCCTACCGTGGAGTCGATGCGACGACGACGCCTGCTGGGGCTCGCGGCGGCGGGCCTCGTGGTGGCTGCATGCGGAAGCGACGGAACCACCGTCGAGCGCAGCAGCGACGCCGCCACCGAGGTGACCGAGCCGATCGAGCCCACCACCAGCGCCGCACCGGAATCGACCACGACGGCGCCACCACCGACCACGCCGACGGCGCCCGATCCGACCCCGGATCCCGCGGCCACGCCGGCCGAGATGGCCGACCGCCTGGGCCGAGCCGAGGCCGCCGTCCGCGACCCCTCCAGCGCACCCGAGGTGCTGGACCGGGCGGCGTTCGAGCAGCAGGTGCTGTACCGCCAGCTCGCCCGGGTGCCCGACTGGGAGCCGGAGGTGGTCGGACTGCTCCCCGAGCCGTACCGCCGGGCCGCCACCGCCAACCTGGCCGCACGCCGCGAGTTCCGGAGCATGCACCGCACCCTGTCCGACGCCCTCCCGGCCTGGCGCATCGTCGAGCCGCCGCCGGCCGACGAGCTGCTGGCCTACTACCAGGAGGGCCAGGCCGCCTTCGGCGTCCCGTGGGAGGTCCTCGCCGCGGTGAACCTCGTCGAGACCGGCATGGGGCGCATCCGCGGCACCTCGGTCGCCGGTGCGCAGGGGCCGATGCAGTTCATGCCGGCGACCTGGGCTGCGTTCGGCGACGGCGGGAACATCGACGATCCCCGCGACGCCATCATGGGCGCCGCCCGGTACCTGGCGTACAACGGCGGCGGGCGGGGCGACATCGACAACGCCCTGTGGAACTACAACCACAGCGACCGGTACGTGCGGGGCGTCAAGCACTACGCGTCCGTCATGGCCGAGGACCCCAACGCCTTCCGCGGCTACCACCAGTGGGAGGTCGTGTACCTGTCGACGATGGGCGACGTCTGGCTCCCCGTCGGCTTCGAGGCCTACGAGCGCGTGCCGGTGGTCGACCACGTGACCCGCAACCCGGCGCACCACCTCGGCACCGAGACGTCCTGACCGGCGAGCCCGATCGCGTCACGGCGTCGAAGCCGTCACTGCTCACCAGGTGTCGACGTGCGGGCGCTTCTTGCCGGTGCGGGGTGCCGGCGGTGGTGCGGCCGCCAGGCCGGTCGTGATCCACCGACGGGTGTCCACCGGATCGATCACGTCGTCGATCTCGAACGCCGCCGCCATCGACGTCCCCTTGCCCACCTCGTACATGCGCTCGACCATCTCGTCGAACGTGCGGCGTCGCTCCTCGGGGTCTTCGATGGCGGCGAGCTCGTTGCGGTAGCCGAGCTTCACCGCACCCTCGAGGCCCATGCCGCCGAACTCGCTGGTCGGCCAGCCCACCACGAAGAGCGGCGCATGGAACGAGCCGCCGGCCATGGCCTGGGCGCCGAGGCCGTAGCCCTTGCGCAGCACCACCGTCATGTACGGCACGGTCAGGCCGCCGGCGGTGACGAACAGGCGGCTGGCGTGGCGTACCAGCCCGGTGCGCTCCGCCTCCGGTCCGACCATGATCCCGGGCGTGTCGCACAGGAACACGATGGGCAGGTCGTGGGCGTCGCACAGCTGCATGAAGCGGGCGGCCTTGTCGGCTGCGTCGCTGTCGATGGCGCCGGCCAGGTGCGCCGGGTCGTTGGCGATCACGCCGACGGCGCGGCCCTCGATGCGGGCCAGGGCGGTGACCATCCCGAGCCCGAAGCCCCGGCGCAGCTCCAGCACCGATCCGGCGTCGAACAGGGTCTCGATGACGCCGCGCACCTCGTAGACGCGCAGGCGGTTCTCGGGGACGGCGCGGCGCAACCAGCGCTGGTCGGCGCAGTCCCACACGCCCAGGTCCGGCTCGGTGAAGTACGACAGGTACTGCTTGGCGACGGCGACCGCCTCGGCCTCGTCATCCACGGCGACGTCGACGACGCCGGAGGCGATCTGGTCCTCGAGGGGACCGATGTCCTCGGGCCGGTACACCCCGAGGCCGCCGCCCTCGATCATCGCCGGACCCCCCATGCCGATGTTGGAGTCGCGTGTGGCGATCACCACGTCGCAGCAACCGAGGATGGCCGCGTTGCCGGCGAAGCAGCGCCCACTGGCGATGCCCACCAGCGGCACCAGCCCGGACAGGCGCCCGAAGTAGTGGAAGGCCAGCGTGTCCAGGCCGGCGATGCCGGTGCCGTCGGTGTCGCCGGGACGCCCGCCGCCGCCCTCGGTGAAGAACACGACCGGGAGGCGGTTGTGCTCGGCGATCTCGAAGAGCCGGTCCTTCTTGCGGTGGTTGTTGAGTCCCTGCGTGCCGGCCAGCACCGTGTAGTCGTACGACGCGACGGCGACGGCGTGCCCGCCGACCGTGGCCACCCCTCCGACGAGGCCGTCGCCCGGCGTCTTTTCGCGCAGGTCCTCGATGCTGCGCCGCTTCTTCTGGGCCGCCACGACCAGCGGGCCGTACTCGATGAGGGATCCCTGGTCGATGAGGTCGGCGACGTTCTCCCGCGCCGTCCGCTTGCCGAGCTTGCGGCGACGCTCGACGGCGTCGGGCCGGTTCTCGTCCAGGCCGTGAGCGTGGCGCTCGATCACCTCGGCGAGGTCGGGTCGGATCTCGTCGAGGTCCACGTCGGCTTCGGCGAGCCCCGCCGTGGCCGCCACCTCGGCCGGCACGAGCACCACCAGCTCGTGGCCGGCGAACACCGCATCGCCCACCGACACGCCGATGCTCCGCACGACGCCGCTGCGCGGCGCGGCGATGACGTGCTCCATCTTCATCGCCTCCAGCACCGCCACCGTCGCACCGGCCGCGACCTCGTCCCCCACGGCCACCGCGATGGAGCCCACCGTGCCCTGCATCGGCGCCGGCACGCCCACCAACCCGTCGGCCCGCTCCGGTTGTGGACGGGATCGCGTCGCACCGGTGCGACCGAGCTCGAGGACGGCCAGCGGGTCGGTGCGGTCGACGACGGTGCCCGCGGTGCGGGCCGGCGCCGACCCCCAGCCGGCCAGGCGGGCGGCGTTCGCCTCGAGCCACGTGGTGTCGATGTCGCCGGCCCGGACGGCGGGGTCCCTGAGGAGAGAGGCCAGCAGGGGCACGTTCGTCCCCACGCCGGCGATCTCGAGGCTGTCGAGCGCGGTGGCTGCCGCGGCGAGGAGCGACTCCGGGTCGTCACCGGAGACGATCACCTTGGCCAGGAGCGGGTCGTAGTGGGGGCTCGTGGTGTAGCCCACGAGCCCGGCCGGGTCGGCGGCGAAGGTGTCGATGCGCACGCCGGCCGGCGCCGCGAACGCGGTGATGGTCCCGCCGGCCGGGATCGCCTCGCCGTCGGGGCCCACGGACTCCATGAGCACGCGGGCCTGGAGGGCCACACCCGACGCCGGTGGCGCCGAGAACAGCCCGAGCGTGCCGAGCGAGGCGCCGCCGGCCAAGGCCAGCTGGATCTGCACCAGGTCGAGCCCGGTGATGGCCTCGGTCACCGTGTGCTCCACCTGGAGGCGGGCGTTGCACTCGATGAACGCGATGCGGTCACCGGCCACGAGGAACTCCACCGTGCCCAGCGAGTCGTAGTCCACGTGCTCACCGAGGCGCACCGCGGCGTCCTGCAACTGCACCCGCACCTGTCGCGGCAGGTCCCACGCCGGCGCCGTCTCGACGACCTTCTGCCGGCGTCGCTGGAGGGTGCAGTCCCGCTCGTGCAGGTGCTCGACCCGCTGGCCGTCGCCGACGATCTGCACCTCGACGTGCCGGGCGCCGGTGAGCAGCTCTTCCACGTAGACGGCGTCGTCGCCGAATGCCGCTGCCGCCTCCCGGGCGCAGGCCGACATCGCATCGGCGAGCCGGCTCCGGTCGGTCACGACCCGCATGCCGCGCCCGCCGCCGCCGGCGACCGCCTTGACCATGAGGGGACCGTGCCGGTCGAAGAAGGCCTCGGCCCCGGCCAGATCGGTGGCGCCTGGGGTGGCGGCCAGCACGGGCACGCCGGCGGCCTCGGCTGCGGCCCGCCCCCGCAGCTTGTCGCCGAACGTCTCCAGCTGGCTCACGCCCGGTCCGACGAAGGTCAGTCCGGCGTCCCGGCACGCCCGGGCCAGCTCCGGGTTCTCGCTGAGGAACCCGTAGCCGGGGTGGATGGCGTCGCAGCCGGCGGCCAGCGCGGCCGCCACGACGCCGTCGACCGACAGGTGCGCGGCTGGGCCCGTGCCGGGCAGTGCCTGGGCGCCGTCACCGGCACGCACGAAGGGGGCGTCGGCCTCGTCCTCGGCGTGGGCCACGATCGTCTCGATGCCCTCGGCCCTCGCGGTGCGGGCGATGCGGACCGCGATCTCCCCGCGGTTGGCGATCAGCAGGCGTCGGATGCTCGGCACGCCGCCATCGTGCCAGCCGACGGCGAGACCCCTGGTGCTACGCCCGCACTGCCAGTTTAGGACGGGTGTCCCGCGGGCCACCCTCTCCGAACTGGCAGTTGTGCTGTTGCAGCTCGGGCGCCTCAGCTGGCGGCGCGGGTGCGGCGGAGGAGGGGGTCGGCGGCCGCCAGGGTGCGGTCGGCCAGGCGCAGCACCCGACCGGCGGCGCCCGGGGTCTCGTTGTCGACCAGGTTCCCCATGACCGCCAGCGTGATGTCCGCGATCTTCTGCGTGCCGACGGCGACCCGGAGGCCGTTGCGCAGGATCCACGGGTGACCGATGAGGAACGAGAAGCGGCGGCCGGTGCGCAAGAACGCGTCGAACCGCTCGCCGATCTCGATGTCGTAGCGGGCCGGCGCGGTCGAGGGGCTCTCGAGGAACAGGTCGGCGGCCAGCATCCCCGACTCGAGGCCGTAGTCGATGCCTTCGCCGTTCATCGGGTTCACGAGGCCGGCGGCGTCACCGATGGCGACCCAGCCGGGTCCGTGGCGCTTCACCGACGACATCGGCAGGCGCCAGGCTCGGGGACGCTGGAGGTAGTCCCCCACGTCCCAGTCGTCACGGACCAGCGCCCGGTAGTCGTCGAGCAGCGTGTTGAGGTTGAGGTCGGAGAAGCGCTTCATGGTGCTGAGCGCACCCACGCCGATGTTCACCGTCCCGTCGCCGCACGGGAACATCCAGCCGTAGCCCGGCACGGCGGTGCCGTTCCGGTCCCGCAGCGTCAGGCAGGCCTCGAGGTGGCGGTCGGCGTGGCGGGGCGACTCCACGTAGGCACGGATGGCGAGGCCGAACGGCTCGTCGGGGTCGCGCTCGGCACCGAGCATCCGGGCCGCCCGGCCCTGGGCGCCGGCGGCGACGACGGTGAGGTCGGCCTGGACGGTGCGCCCGCCTGCCGTGACGCCTCGGACGACGTTGCCGTCCACGATCGGGAGCGCCTCGGTGTCGTACACCAGCTCGGCGCCGGCCTTCTCGGCCGCGTCGGCCAGGTGGGCGTCGAGCCGCTTGCGGGGCCAGACGGCACCGTGGGACGGGAAGCGTCCATGCGCCGGCCACGGGAGCTGGCGGCGCTGCCGGCCGGCGATCATCCGCAGCCCGTCGATCCGGTGGGCCTCGTCCCCGTAGGCGATCTGCAGCTCCTGGAGGGCGCCGACCGCCCGCGGCGTGAGGCCGTCTCCGCAGACCTTGTCCCGCCCGTGCGGGCCCTTCTCGAACACGACGACCTTGGCTCCGGCCCGTGCGGCCCGGATGGCGGCCGCCGCACCGGCGGGACCCCCACCGATCACGGCGATGTCGACGTGCTCCATCGGGCCATTCTCACGGGTCACCGCCCGGATTCCCCAGTCAGGGGCCGAGCGCCAGCTCCATCATGGCGACGCGCCCGTCGGTGCCGCCGGGCGCCACCTCGGCGACCGCCACGTAGCCCCGCCGCTCGTGGAAGCGCATCGACCGGGGGTTGGGCGGCTCGACGTTCACCTCGGCGCACACCAAGGGGCGCCCGGTCTCCGACGCCCAGCGCTCGAAGCGCCCGTAGAGCTCATCGGCCACGCCGAGCCCGCGGACCGCCGGCTCGAGGGCGATGCGGTCGACGTAGGCGAAGCGGTCGTGCCGGCCGGCGAACCAGCGGTAGTTGGGGCTGGCGTAGGTCGATCCCTCGACGAGCCCCACGAAGATCCCGACGACCTCGCCGTCGACCTCCACCACGTCGAAGTGCGGCGCCGTCGCAGCGAAGAGGGAGAGGCGGTCCGCGTCGAGGGGACCGACGTGGGGGACGTTGCCGGCGTTGATCGCGCGCACCCGGTCGTCGTCGACGGGAGTGCGGGGACGGATGCGCCACTCGGTCATGCCGGAGCATGCCATGGGACCCGGCCCGCCCGGCACCTGCGGGACGACCGCAGGTACCGTCCGGGCATGACCGACGCAGGGTTCCGGGGGACGACCGTCGAGCAGGTGGTGGCCGAGGTGGGCAGCCGGGAGGTGGGTGCGCGACAGCAGATCGAGCGCTCCCTCGCCGCCATCGACCGGCTGGACCCGACGGTGCATGCCTTCGTCGCCGTCGACGCCGAGCGGGCGCTGGCCGAGGCCGACGAGATCGACCGCCGCATCGCCGCCGGCGAGGACGTCGGTCCGCTCGCCGGCGTGCCGCTGGCCGTGAAGGACGTCGAGGATGCCATCGGCTTCACCACGTCGTACGGCTCGGCCCTCCACGCGGGCGACCCGCCGGCGGCGCGGGACTCCGAGCACGTCGCTCGCCTGCGCGCCGCCGGTTGCATCGTGATCGGCAAGACCAACACCCCGGAGTTCGGCTGGCAGGCCGACACGTCGAACGAGGTGTTCCCGTCCACGGTGAACCCCTGGAACCCGGAGCGAAGCGCCGGCGGCTCCTCGGGCGGCTCGGGTGCCGCCATCGCCGCCGGCATGGTGCCGCTCGCCACCGGGTCGGACGGCGGGGGCTCCATCCGCATCCCGAGCGCCGTGCACGGCCTCACCGGGCTCAAGACGTCCCTCGGGCGCGTGCCGGGCGGCGGGCCGACCCCGCCCCGCTGGATGCACCTCTCGTGCAAGGGGCCGATGGCCCGGACGGCGCGCGATGTCGCCGTCGCGCTGGACGCTGTCGTCGGGTTCGAGCCGACCGACCTGCACACCCTGCCCCCGCACCACGGCCCGTCGTGGCGGTCCCAGGTGGAGGACGTCCTTCCGCCACGCCAGGTCGTGTGGTCGCCGACGCTGGGCTACGGCAAGGTCGACGCCGAGGTGGCAACGGCGTGCCGCGCTGCCGTCGACCGGCTCGCCGCCGAGGGCACCGAGGTCGTCGAGGTGGACGGCGTGTTCGACGAGGACCCTGCCTTCGTCTGGGCGGCGGTCGCGTACTCGGCCATCCTGCGCTCCGTGGCCGACCGGCGTGGCATGCCCGACTGGGAGCGCATCACGCCGGGCCTGCGCACGATGTTCGACCTCGTCTCCGGGCAGAGCGGCGTGGACGTGCTCCAGGCCATGGACGCCGGCCATCGTCTGAACCACCGCCTGGTCGAGGTCCTCCACCACGGCGCCGTGCTGCTGTGCCCCACCGTCGCCGGCCAGACCGGCCGGTTCGGGGAGCAGGGCACCATCGACGGTGAGCCCTCGGTGTCGTGGGTGTCCTTCACGTACCCGTTCAACCTCACCGGGAGCCCGGCCGGGTCGGTCTGCGTCGGGCACACCAGCGACGGGATGCCCATCGGCCTCCAGGTGGTCGGCCCCCGGTTCGGCGACGTCGTGACCCTGCGGGTGCTGACGTTGCTCGAGGACCTGCTCGCCGTCGACACGGTGGCACCCCTCGACTGGGTGTGATGCGCCGGGCTTGTCACGCCCGCCCTGGAGGCGGATAGTCGACCCGGAAACCCCACCGAGGAGGAACGATGAAGAAGGCTGCTGATCTCGTCGCCGAGGCGAAGGCGAACGTGGAGAACCTCGACCCGGATGCGGTCGAGCGGGAGCTGCAGGGCGGTGACGCCGTGCTCGTGGACATCCGCGACGCGCCAGAGCTCGATGCCGACGGCTGCATCCCCGGGTCCGTGCACGTGCCGAGGGGGATGCTCGAGTTCCGCGCCGACACGTCGAGCCCGTACCACCAGGCGCCCCTCGATCCCTCGAAGCGCGTCATCCTCCACTGCGCGAGCGGCGGCCGATCCGCCCTGGCCGCGCAGACCCTCCAGCAGATGGGCTATGCGAACGTGGCCCATCTCGACGGCGGCATCAAGGCCTGGAAGGACGCCGGCAAGCCGACGGGGTGACGGGGTGACGTCCGCACCGACGGGCGGAGGCCGACGATGAAGGTGCTGGTCACGTCGACGCCGGGGCTCGGGCACGTGCTGCCCCTGCTGCCCGTGGCGGGCGAGCTGCGGGCGCGGGGACACGAGGTGCGCTGGCTGGGCGGGCAGGCCGCGGCCGAGGAGATCGAAGCGCGAGGGATCCCGGTGCAGACCGCCGGCATGCCCGAGGCCGAGCGGCAGGCCGAGCTGGCCCGCCGGTACCCCGAACCGCCCCCCGGACCGCGGGTCGACTGGCAGGTCTGGGCGTTCCCGAAGGTCTTCGCCGAGATCGCCGCGCCGTCCATGCTCGAGCCCGTGCGGTCCGCCGTGGACGGCTGGGCACCTGACGTCGTCGTCCACGACGCCGCAGAGCTCGTGGCGCCGTTGGCCGCCGCATCCGCCGGCATCCCGTCCGTGTGCCACGGGTTCGGACAGCTCGTCCCCGAGGTGGCGGTCCAGGTCGCCGGGGACGTGCTGGCGACGATGTGGCGGGGTGCCGGTGTCGCCCCCGACCGCTACGCCGGCAGCTACCGGGGCCTGTACGTCGACATCTACCCACCCTCGTTGGCGACGACGAGGTCGACGCACGTGCCCCAGGTGCAGGGCAGCCGGCCGGCCGAGGGGCGCCCGGCGTCGGGCACCACCGTCTACGTGACGTTCGGGACACTGTTCAACCACGACGTCGACCTGCTCCGGGCCACCGTGCTGGCCGCGGCGAGCCTCGCCGAGCACGTCGTGGTCACCATCGGGCGGGGCCGCGACCCGTCGTCGATCGGCCCCACCCCCGCCAACGTGCGGGTCGAACCCTTCGTCGTCCAGGCCGAGCTGCTGCCGCACTGCGCCACCGTGATCTGCCACGGCGGCTCCGGGACGGTGCTCGCCGCGCTCGCCCACGCCGTCCCCGTCGTGTGCATCCCGCAGGGTGCAGACCAGTTCGCCAACGCCGCCAACGTCGCTCGCGTGGGGGCCGGCGTGGCGCTGGACGTTGCGGACGCCGACGGGTCGATGCTGGGCGGTGCGATCGGCCACGTCCTGGGAGCACCCGGCCCCCGGGAGGCGGCCGCGGCGCTGGCCCGCGAGATCCACGGCATGCCCGGTGTCGCGGACGTCGCGAGCAGCATCGAGGAGCTCGTCGCCGGCCAGCCCGCCTCGTGGGGCTGACGCGCCCGCGTCAGACGGCGGGTTCGCCGGTGAGCGACCGCCGAACCGCCTTGCGCAGCTCCTCGCTCACCAGCACCGTCGATGCCACGCCGATGCAGACGAGCCACTGCGCGGCAGTGATGGACGTGGTGTCGAACAGGTCCTGCATCGGGCCCAGGTGCGTGACGCAGACCTGCAGGACCAGGACGACCGCCAGTGCCGTCCAGAGCTTCCCGTTCCGGAACGTGGCCGCCCGGAACACCGTCTGGTGGTCGCTGCGGACGTTGAGGATGTTGAAGAACTGGAACAGGACGAAGGTGTTGAACGCCATGGTGCCGGCCACCGTGGCGACCCCGGCCTCGGGCTCCGCGCCGGGCGCCAGGGCCAGGACGGCCAGCGTGCCGGCCGCCATGACGACGGCGGCCTGGATGATGGCCGCCCACCGGGGACGGGTGAGGATCGGCTCGGACGGGGGCCGTGGCGTGCGCCCCATCACCCGTTCGTCCACCGGGTCGAGCCCGAGCGCCATGGCCGGGGGCCCGTCCATGATGATGTTGACCCAGAGGATGGCGATGGCCGTGAACGGCTTGCCACTGGCGATGCCGAAGATCGACGCGGCCAGGAAGATCGTGGCGAAGCCCAGCGTCGTGCTCAGCTGGAAGCGGACGAACTTGACGATGTTGTCGTAGATCGTGCGGCCGCGACGGACCGCCTCGACGATCGTGGCGAAGTTGTCGTCGGCCAGGACCATCGTGGCCGCCTCCTTCGTCACCTCCGTCCCGGTGATGCCCATGGCGATGCCCATGTCGGCCCGGCGCAGCGCGGGGGCGTCGTTCACGCCGTCGCCGGTCATGGCCACCACGTGGCCCCGCTTCTGCAGCGCCGACACCAGACGGAGCTTGTGCTCGGGCGACACGCGGGCGAAGACCGAGATGCCGTCGATGCGCTCCTGCAGCTCCTCGTCGCTCATGGCGTCGAGGTCCCGCCCGGTGACGGCCACCACGTGCTCGCCCTCCTCGCCGAGGTTGAGCGCTTCGCCGATCGCCCGGGCCGTGGTGGCGTGGTCGCCGGTGATCATCTTCACCGCGATGCCGGCACCCTCGGCCTCGTCGATGGCGGCGCGCGCCTCCTCGCGGGGCGGGTCGACGATGCCGACCAGGGCCAGGAGCGTGAGGCCGTCGACCGCGTCGAGGTCGTCGTCGTCCTCCCACTGCTGCTCGGTCAGGTCCCGCCGCGCCACGGCGAGCACCCGCATGCCGCTCGCCGCCAGCCGGGAGTTGTGCTCCTCGAGCTCGCCTCGCAGCCGGTCGACCGGGACCAGATCGCCGTCGTAGCCGAGCACCGACCGTGACCGATCGAGGATGGCGTCGGGCGCGCCCTTGGCGTACATGCGCAAGCCGCCGTCCTCGGCGCGGTGGAGCGTGGCCATCAGCTTGTGGGCGGAGTCGAAGGGCACCTCACCGACCCTCGGCTGCTCGCTCCGCCACACCACCGGGTCGACGCCACCCTTCCCGGCGAGCACGACCAGCGCGCCCTCGGTGGGGTCGCCCACCAGGCGCCACACGCCGTCGTCGGGGTCGTGGCGCACCGTGGCATCGCTGCACAGGGCCATCGGAGCCAAGACCTCGACCAGGTCGACCGGCAGCTCGTCGGCGCCGTCGATCTCGCCCGTGGGCGCGTACCCGTCGCCGGTCACGGCCAGGCGCCGGCCGGCCACGACCACCTCCTCTGCCGTCATCTGGTTCAGCGTGAGGGTGCCGGTCTTGTCGCTGCAGATGACCGTGGTCGCGCCGAGCGTCTCCACGCTGGCCAGCCGCTTCACGATGGCGTGCTCCTTGGCCATCTTCGACACGCCGATGGCCAGGGTCACGGCCGTCACCGCGGGGAGGCCCTCGGGGATCGACGCGACGGCGAGGGCCACGGCGGTGAGGAGCAGGTCGGACACGTCCTCGCCACGGAGGAGCCCGATGACGAACACCAGTCCGACGATGACGCCGGCCAGCCT
The DNA here is from genome assembly GCA_046570205.1 of Acidimicrobiia bacterium. Classification (GTDB taxonomy): domain Bacteria; phylum Actinomycetota; class Acidimicrobiia; order Acidimicrobiales; family Salinilacustritrichaceae; genus Salinilacustrithrix. Next base: position 97,914 of record JBKHVG010000008.1, on the reverse strand, counting down.
GGCGAGGCTGTGGGCGAGGTGATCGAGCTGGCGCTGCAGCGGGGTCTTCTCCGGCGCCGCCTCGCGGAGGAGGCCGGCGATGCGGCCGATCTCGGTGCCCATGCCGGTACCGGTGACGACCAGCTCGCCGCGGCCCCGGGTGACCGTCGTCTGCATGTGCACCATCGACGTGCGGTCGGCCACGGGCACATCGGTGCCGGCGACCGCCTGGGGCGTCTTGGCGACGGGGAGGCTCTCCCCGGTCAGGGCGGCCTCCTCCACCTCGAGCTGCACGGCTTCGATCACGCGGCCGTCGGCCGGGATGCGGTCTCCGGCCTCGACGGCCACCACGTCGCCGGGGACGAGGTCGGCGGCGGGGACGGTGCGCAGCGCCCCGTCCCGACGGACCCGCACCTCCAGGACCAGCATCTTGCGGAGCGCGTCGAGCGATGCCTCGGCCCGGTTCTCCTGGACGAAGCCGATCACGGCGTTCAGCAGCACGACGACGAGCACCACGATCGGCGTCTTCAGCTCACCGGAGACGAGGAAGCTGACCACCGCCGCGGCCAGCAGGATCAGGATCAGCAGGTCCTTGAACTGGCGGGCCAGCCGCCGCCACGCCGGATCGCGGGGCGCCTCGTCCAGCTCGTTGCGTCCGTGCCGGGCCCGGCGACGCTCCACCTCCGCCGTCTCCAGGCCCCGCGCCGGCTCGACGTGGAGCGACTGCAGCACCTCCTCGATCGGGCGGTCGTGGAACGTCGAGGCGACCTCGCGGACGAAGGTGGTCTCGGTGATCTCGCGCAACGGGGGCTACCTCGGAATCGACGACGGGTGCGTGCTCCGAAGGTCTCTCCCGCCCACGTGGGTGGGCCGCAGTCCCGGGCCGAAGCCGTAGTGACGAGACAGCGACGGTGCGCGCACCGGGGATACTCCCCTTCTGTGATCGCACCCTACCGGTCCGCCGCCCCACCTCCCGGTCGGTCCCGATCGGCGAACTGGGCGAACGCCGTGTCGACCACGTGGTCGTGGAGCCGGCGCGACACGCTCGGCACCACCTGGTTGACCGCGGCGAGCAGCCGGTGCCGGGGCGCGAGGGCGGACACGAGGCGGATCGTGGACCCCGTCCCGTCCGGGGCCACGCTCACGGTCGCGGTCCCCTCGATGTCGCCGGAGACGGCAGCGCGGACCATGGTCGGTGCGTCGACGTCGAGCAGCTCCAGCTCGAACCGCAGGGACCACGGCATCGGCACCCGGATACGTGCCCGCCACCGCTCCCCGGCGGACAGGGCTCGGGCGTCGAAGCGGCGCAGCCACGGCCACCAGCGGGGGTAGTCCTGCACCGACTCCAGCGCGGCCCACACGGCGCAGGGCGGATCCTCCAGCGGATAGCGCCGATCGGTGCGGAGCAGGCCGTCGGCCTGGTGGCTCACGGCGACAGGGTTCGCCGGTAGACGTTGGTGTCGCGGCGCTCGAAACCCTCACGCTGGTAGAGACGGTTCGCGGCCTCGCGGGACGGCCGCGACGTCAGGTCGACGGTGGTGCAGCCCAGCTCCTCGGCCCGATCGACCATGGCCTGGGTGAGCGCCCCGCCCACGCCGAGGCCCCGCGCCGCGTCGTCGACGACGACGTCCTCGATCCACGCCCGTCGCCCCGTCGGGATGGGGAAGGTCACGAGGGTGGCGGTGCCGAGGATGGTGCCGTCGTCGTCGGTGGCCAGAAACAGGTCGCAGGCCGGGGAGGTGACGATGTCGACCAGCTCGTCGCGCCCGGGGGGCGGGCTGGAACGGGACAGCTGGGGGATCAGCCGGGCGAAGGCGGCCACCAGCTCGTCGGTGACCTCGGCGACGATCTCGATGAACACCCGGGCGAAACTAGCGGCGGGCCACGGGGGCGGCCGGCAGGGAGAAGGTGAAGGTCGCCCCGCCGGATGTGCCGGTCTCGACGTGGATCTCACCGTCGTGGGCGTCGAGGATCTGGCGGGCGATGTACAGGCCCAGCCCCGTGCCGCTGACGTTCGACTCGCGGCCCCGCACGAACTTGTCGAACACGCGGTCCGCCAGCTCGGCCGACAGGCCGGGCCCCTGGTCGATGACCGAGACCATGACCTGCTCGCCTTCCTCCCACAACCGGACCGTCACCGTCCCGTCCGGCGGCGACGACTTGGCGGCGTTGTCGAGCAGGTTCGTGAGGACCTGCTGGATCCGGTCGACGTCGACCACCACGGGCACGCGCTCGGCGTCGAGCTCCGCGACGATGGTGAGCCGGGGGTACATCGCGGACGCCGCCTCGACCGCCACGCGCACCTCCTCGGCGAGATCGGCGTCGCCCATGGCGTAGGACATCCGCCCCGACTCCACGGCCTGGGAGTCCAGCACGTCCCGGGTGAGGCCCTGCAGGCGTCGAGCATTGCTGGCCGAGCGGCGCACGGCGTTGAACCGTTCGGTGTCGGTCATCGACGTCCAGTGGTCCATGGTCGTCTGCAGGAACCCGAGCACGCCGGCCACCGGGGTCCGCAGCTCGTGGGACACGATGCTGATGAACTCCTCCTGGGTCTCGCTGAGCCGCTGGAGGCGCTCCTGCTCCTCCCGAGCGGCCTGCAGCCGGCGGGCCAGGGCCAGGAAGCTCAGGACGCCGATGCCCAGGAAGACGACGACGATCACGATCCCGACCTGCTGGAGCGGTCCGGCGAGCCCTTCGTCGAACTCCTCGCTGTCCTGGGTGAACGCGATGCGCCACCCCGCGGTCGGAACGTCGTCGATGACCTGCACCTCGCCGTTGCGGCGGTGGACCCCCGGAGGCAGGTCGAGGAAGGCGGGATCGGCCAGCGGCTGAGCGATGAGCGACGGGTTGGTGGCGGCGATGACGCTGCCGCCGAGGTCGAACACGATCACCTCCCCGGTCTCGCCCCTGCCGAGCTCGGCGACCTCCCTGCTGAACTGCGTGTTGGCCGACACCTCCGACTCGAGCACGAAGGTGCCTCGCAGCTCGTCCGCCGCGCCCCGGATCGCGACCATGATCGCGGTGTTGGGCAGGTCCGTGGTGATGCCGGGGCCGACGGGCAGCGCACCTGCCGGCAGCCGCGTGGCACGCATGTCGGCGAGGAGCTCGGACGCGCCGGCTCGGGCCAGCCGCTCGCCGAGGGCGCCGTCCCGCACCCGGAACCCCTGCGTGACCACCCCGCTGGCATCGGTCAGGTAGAAGCCGGTGCGGAAGTCCGACGAGCGCTCGACCAGCCGCACCAGGTCGCCGAGCCCCTCCAGATCGGATGCGCTGCCCACGGTGAAGTCGAACTCGAACCCCTCGGTCAGGTCGCCCAGCAGCGAGGTGAAGGTGCCCAGCTGCGCGGCGACGCCCGCGTCCTGGCTGTTGGCGTTGGCCTGGACCTCGGCGAACACCGACTCCTCGAGCGCCTGGCGCCCGTTCTCGACCGCGGTGGTGAGCAGCACCAGGACCAGGACGCCGACCGCGGCCAGCGCCAGGAACGCTGCCGCCGGCAGCAGCCGCTCACGTCGTCGCAGCATCTCGCTCCTCGGCCATCGAGCGGTCGAGCACATCGAGCTCGACCACGAACCGGGCCCCACCCGCGGGGCTGTCCTCCACATGGACCGAGCCGCCCATCTGCGCGACGAAGTCCTGTACGACCGAGAGGCCGATGCCGACGCCTCGCGTCCGCACGACCTCGTCGCCGGTCCCGCGGAAGAACCGCACGAAGATCTTCTCGCGCTCCTCCGGCGGCACGCCCGGCCCGGAGTCGTCCACGACCAGCCGGGCCCGGCCGTCACGGGACTCGACCAGCACCTGCACGTCGGCGTCGGCCGGGGAGAACTTCACCGCGTTCGAGACCAGGTTGGTGAGGATCCGCTCGATCGCGTTGACGTCACCGAGGACCTGCACGCCCGGCTCCACCGAGCGCAGCACGCTGTGGGATCCCCACACGCTGTCGAGCCGGGCGAGCACCCGTTCCACGGTGAGGTCGAGGTCGACCGGGGCCAGGGCGAGACGGAGGTCGCCGCGCTCGAGGCGGGCGAAGTCGAGCAGGTCCTGCACCAGGGCGTTGAGGGCGTCAGCGTTGGTGGCGATCCGGGTGGCGAAGGCCCGCCGGTCCTCCTCGCGGAGCGCGTCCCAGCGGCTGGCCAGGAGCGAGGCGAGGCCCGAGATGGCGGTGGCCGGCGTGCGCAGCTCGTGCGACGCGACGCCGAGGAAGGTGGTCTTGAGCTCGTCGAGCGCCTCGAGTCGGGCCACGGCCTCCTGCTGCTGTTCGAGGCTGCGACCGGAGACGATCGTCGAGGTGATCATCTCCCCGGCCACCTCGAGCAGCTCGAGCTCCTCACCGTCCATCCGCCGGCCGGCCACGGCGCGCAGCACGGCGATGGAGCGGGCGCCCCGGTGCAGGTCGACGGCGACCGTGCTGCCCGCCGAGACGTCGGCCGTGCCCTCGCCGGGGCGCACCGCGGGATCGGGCCGGATCCCGTGGGTGAAGATGGCCCGTTCCCTCCCGTCCGCCCCCGCCACGGCGAGCGAGAGCCCGTCGAGGCCCAGCTCGTCGCTCAGCTGCACGGCCAGGGCCGGAAGGATGAGATCGAGGTCCTGGCTGTTCTGGACGATGCCGGTGAGGGTGCGGATGGCCGCGGCGCGGCGCTCGGCTCGGCGCATCGAGTCGAGGTCCGCGTCCGCCGCCTTGCGCCGCTGCCGGTCGGCGAGGCCCAGCGCCACCGCCCCGACGAGGCCGAGCCCTGCCACGGCCACCACCGACGGTCGCCACCATCCGAGACCGGGCACCACGGTGGACACCGTCCAGCGCCGGTCGAGTGCGTCGGCGTGGACGGTCTCGGTCCTGTCGCCACCCTCGCCCGTGCGGGCCAGCACGGTCGCCCCATCGGTCACCAGCCAGCTCCGCTCCTCGTCGAGCAGGGCGGCGACGTCGACCACGGCCACGACGTGACCGGCCAGCTCGGCTCGGCGCGCCTCGACCTGCCGGGTGGAGGGCAGCAGCGACGCTGCCCCGCGCACGGTGTAGATGGGGCCCGCCACCACTGGCGCCGCATCCGCCGAGGGGGCGCTGAGGACCGCCCTGCCGAGGTCGCGGGACTGGGCCAGGGCCACCTGCACGCCGGGATCGGCGAGATCGACGGGGATGCCCTCGACGGAGGTCGACCCCGCCGGGACGCACCACAAGGTCGTGCCCGGCGCCGCCACGGCCCTCGGCGTGACGGCGCCGAAGCTGGTCACGGTCCCGTCGGGACCGGTGCCGCTGCAGGCGGCGGGGTCGAGGTGGTCGACGCTGGCTTCGACGTCGCGCAGCGCAAGACCCAGCACACCGCCTTGGTGCTCGGCGGCGGCCCGCGCGGTCTGGCGTTCGACGTCGATGCGCCGATCGGTCAGCGTGGTGACGGCGACGAGCACGCATGCGCCGAGGGCGACGAGGCCCAGCACCGCCAGGAACGGCACGCTGGTGCGGACCGGCGCGCCGTGCGCCTCGGCACCGACTGCGTCCACCCGACCTCCCCGTCATCTCGTCGCGACGGACGAAATTGCTCGCTGCTGGCCCCGGCCCCCAGCGTGCCACGTATGGTGTCGACGAGCGGCCCCCGAGGGGCGTGTCGATCCGGGATGGAACCGATGATGGCCCTGCAGGACACGGTCCGGGTGATGATCGCTGACGACAACTTCGACATGCGGCTGCTCGTGCGCGCCACGCTCGGGGGCGACGCCCGGCTCGACGTCGTGGCCGAGGCCGAGGACGGCAACGCCGCGCTCGACGCGTTCCGCTCCACCCGGCCCGACGTGTGCGTCCTCGACTACCGGATGCCGGGCCTCACCGGGCTCGAGGCGGGCACGACGATCCTCGAGGAGGACCCCGATGCCAAGGTGCTGCTCTTCTCGGCCTACCTGACGTCGGAGATCACCGAGACCGCCGACCGGCTCGGCATGCGGTACCTGCGCAAGGACCTGTTCATGGAGCTGCCCGCCGCCGTGGTCGAGCTCGCCGGCAGCTGACCGTCAGCCTCCGGCCACCGCTCGGCGAAGCGTGCGCAGGTTCCCCTTCGGGACGAACCGGACCCCCAGCTGCTGCGCCCGGGCGAGCAGCTCGGACGACTGGTGGTTGCTGTAGAGGATGACGGCCGTGCCGGGATGGCCCCGGCGCACCGCCGCCGCCACGTCGATGCCGTCGGGACCGGGCGGCATCCGGTGGTCGACGACCAGGACATCGGGCTCGAGGTCTGCCACCAGCCTCATGGCGTCGGCACCACCAAGGGCGGTGCCGACGATCTCCAAGCCCTCCAGGGTGAGGTCGAGGACCACCAGCTCGAGCGCGTCCGGGTCGTTGTCCACGACGACGATCCGGGCGGCCACGGGGCGACGTTAGGCCTCCACCCCGCTCGGGGGGCCCGCGTCACGCCGGTAACCTCGACCGGGTGGAACTCCTCCGCTGGCACTTCCGACCCGAGCTGGAGCGGCCCATCGTGGTCGCCGCGTTCGAGGGCTGGAGCGACGCCGGCGACGCCGCCTCCTCGGCGGTGCGGTGGTTCGCCGACCGCTGGGATGCGACGCCCTTCGCCGACATCGATCCCGAGCTGTTCTACGACTTCACCTCGACCCGCCCCAAGGTGCGCATCGAGGACACCCGCCGGGTCGTCGATTGGCCATCGAACGAGTTCAGCGCCACGTCGCTGCCCGGATCGGGACGGGACCTGATCCTGCTCCACGGGGTCGAACCCCAGCTCCGGTGGCGCACCTTCGCCGACCTGGTGCTCGAGGTGGCCAAGGCCTTCGACGCCTCCATGGTCGTCACGCTCGGCGCGCTGCTGGCCGAGGTGCCGCACTCGAGGCCGGTCAACGTGGTCGGCACCGCCTACGACGAGTCCGTGGTCACCCGGCTCGGCCTCTCGCCCTCCGAGTACCAGGGGCCCACCGGGATCCTGGGTGTGCTCCACGACCGGTGCCACACGGCCGGAGTCGAGTCGGCCTCGCTGTGGGCGACCGTTCCCACCTACGTGCCGGGCGCGCCGTCGCCCAAGGCCACCCTCGCGCTGGTCGAGAAGACGGCCGAGCTGCTCGGTGAGGGCATCGTCACCACCGACCTCGAGATCGCCTCCGCCTCCTACGAGCGTCAGATCGACGAGCTCGTCGACGACGACGACGAGACCCAGGCCTACGTCGCCTCCCTCGAGCAGAGCCACGACGAGCAGCTCACCGTGCCCGAGCCCGGTGAGCTGGTGGAAGAGGTCGAGCGGTTCCTGCGCGAGCACGGTGACTGAGCCCGGGATCCGCCGGGCGACCGCCGAGGACCTCGACGCCATCACCCGCATCTACGACCAGTACATCGTGGGCTCGGCGGTCAGCTTCGACGTCGAACCGTGGCCCCGCGAGCGCCGGCTCCGCTGGTGGGAGGATCACCAGGGCCATCCTCGCCTGGTGGTGCTGGTGGCCGAAGAGGAGGGCGAGGTCGTCGGCGTCGCATACTCGTCGTGGTACCGGCCCAAGGTCGCCTACGAGCGGTCGATGGAGACCTCGATCGTCCTCGACGGCCGGCGCACGGGGCAGGGCCTGGGCCCACGGCTCTACGGCGCCCTGCTGGACGAGCTCGCCGCGGCCGGCACGCACCGGGCCTACGCCGTGGTCACCATCCCGAACGAGGCATCCATCGCCCTCCACCACCGGCTCGGCTTCCGCGACGTCGGCGTCGAGGACGAGTGCGGCTGGAAGCTGGGCCGCTGGTGGTCGACGCTCACCCTCGAGAAGCGCTTCGACGACGCCTGACCGGCCGCGACGTTCAGCCGGCGCCGGCGCCGGCCATGGTCCTCCTCAGCGGTTCCGGGCGCACGAGGTTGCGCCGACGCAACGTCACCGCCCCGGAACCCGGACGGCTCAACCCGGGGCCAGGCCGGCAGGGGCGAGCGCCGGGCGCCAGTCGGCGAAGGTCGCGTCGAGCGACCGCCAGAGGTCCGCCGGCGTCGCGATGCTCCATCCATTGGCCGCCACGTAGTGGGCGAGCGCGCAGTCGACGAGCTGGGCGTCGAGGCGGTGGAGCGCAGCGGCGGGCTGCACGTACACGCTGCGGTAGTAGCTGGCGGCCCGGGTCTCCCAGTACGACATGGGCTGGTCAGCGCGGCCCCGGCCGTCGCCGGGGATCGACCGGGCGGCCATGTCGGCCAGCGTGCCCTCGACACGGCCCTCGGCCCACGTGGCGAGGCCCTCGTCGAGCCAAGGGTCGCGTCCCTGGACGTTGCCGACCAGGCCGTAGAACCACATGTGGGCCACCTCGTGCGGCGTGGTCCGCCCCGAGGTGCCCGGACCTTGCATCACGTGCATGGGGAACTCGATGCCACCTGACAGCTCCGGGGTGATCGAGAGCCGGTAGGCGGGCCACGGGTAGGCCCCGTACCAGGCGGCGAAGGACTCGAGGGCAGCGACGATCCGGCCCGCGTAGGCGGCGCCGTCGTCGATCCCGTCGTGGACGGCGACGACCACCTCGACCGGGCCCGGCGCCATGGCCGTGGCGGTCGTGACCGTGAAGCGGCCGACGCTCACCGCCACGTCACGGGCCGCGTCGACCTCCCAACGGCCGGCCTCGACCTCGGTGCCGGTGGCCACGACGTCGAAGCCGTCGGGTGCGTCGACCGCCAGCGACCAGCGAGCGGTGGGCGACGACGTCGACTCGGCGAAGCCCGACGTCGGCGGATCGACCGACCAGCCCACGCCTGGCTCCCATGCGAGCAGGGGGAGGAAGGAGCCGAGCCGCAGCGAGCCGGCCTGCCGGGAGATCCGGTCGTTCACGGGGCCGCCCACGGTGAGCCGCCACGGCACGCGCAGCGCGATGGCCTCGCCGGGCGCCGCCCAGCGCCCGAGCTCGACCACGGCGGTGGTGGGATCGGGTCGGGTCACCGGTGCCGGGCGCCCGTCGAGCTCCACGGTGCCGAGCTCGATGGCCGTCCCGACCGAAGCGGGCCGCGGTCCGTTGGCCCAGAGGCGCATGACCACGCGGTCGACGGGGAGGTCCGGCACGAAGCGCACCAGCTGGCTGCCCTCCACCACGCCCGTGTCGGGGTCTGCCCTCATGGTGACCTCGTAGGTCGGGCGGTCCGGGTCGGGCGCCGGGCGGGGCGGCGGCTCCGGGCAGGTGTCGGTGGTGACGGCGGTGGGAACCGTGTCGGGAGGCGCGGTCGTGGGGGGCTCGGCCGGGGTGGAGGTCGATGCCGGTGCGCTGGTGCTCGGGACGGCGGCCCGCTCGGGTGGTTCGTCCGAGCCGTCGGCGCACGCAACGGCCAGCACCGCTGCGAGCAGCAGCGCGCTGCCTCGCCTCAGACCGCGCACCGGGACGATCAGCTCCGCCAGGTCTCGGGGCGGACGTCGTCGAAGTGCACCGGCACGTCCTCACCCCGGATGGCGGCGAAGACCGGCCCGCCCCAGTGGTCGTGGCCGGCGAGCGGCGTCGGGAGGGCATCCTCGGCGAAGAAGCCGACGTCCCGGGTCTCGAGCGGGTGGGCGGCCAGGTCACCGCCGGTGGCTCGGCAGAGGAACACGATGGAGTACAGCGGCACGGTGGTGAAGCCGAGCCGCAGGCCGTCGAGCACCATCAGGAGGCGCTCGACCTCGCAGTCGATGCCGGTCTCCTCCTTGACCTCCTTCACCGCGACCTCGGCGGGCGAGTAGCCGATGTCGGCCCACCCGGTCGGGTAGAGCCAGACGCCGGAGTCGGCCCGCTGGACGAGCAGGACCTCCCCGGCGTCGTTGTGGACCACGGCGCCGATCGCCACCTTGGGCGTCTGGTAGCCGGGGACGCCGTCGCTGACGCCCTTGAGCCACTCGGTCACGTAGTGCTCGCCGTCGAAGTCGGTGCCGGCGGCCACCCGGATGTCGGAGGCGATGGCCAGCACCTCCTCGAAGCGCTCGCGCTCGTACAGGCTGTCGGTGAAGCCCAGCCCGGTCTTGGCGATGCCGGCGAGCGACTCGGCCCAGCGCAGCAGGTCCTGGCGGGTCGGCCCGTGATCGGGGTCGCCGGCCGCTGCTCGTCGAGGGTCCACCATGGGCCGACGCTACCCACGGCGCTCCGAGGCCGCGGGCGTCGGTCAGCGGGGCGGTTCGACCGCGTGGAGGATCGCTCGCCGCAGCTCCGGCAGCACGTCCTCGGGGACCTTCCCGCCGCCGGCCGCCTCGACGTAGAAGGAGTCGACCACCTCGTCGAGCAGCGTCTGCACGCGAGCCCGCACGATGTCGAGGTGGAACTCGGCGATCGCCGACGTGATCCGGTGCAGCACCCCGACCGAGTCCGGTGCGTGCACCTCCACCACGGTCGCCCGGCTGGAGGCGTCGAGGTGGAACTCCACCTTGGGCTGGGCCTGCACCCCGGCGGGCGTCGTCCGCCGGTACGTCGCAGCCCGCTCGGCCAGGCGGGCCCGCAGGGCGAGCCGACCGTCGAGGGCCCGCTCGAGGTCGGGCAGGACCTTGTCCCACACGAAGGTGGGTCCGAACGACGACTGGACCCTGATCACCTCCAGGGCCCGGCCCTCGAACGTGACGATGTTGGCGTCGAGCACGTCGAGGCCGTGGAGGGCCAGCGTGCCGGTGACCCGGGAGAACAGGCCGGGACGATCGACGTCGACGACGGTGAGGGTGTCCCCGACCCCGCGCACGACGCGGGTGCCGGCCATCACCAGCGCCCGCTGCTCGTCGTCGGGGAAGGTGTCGGTCACGTCGTCGACCTCGCCGCCGGTCAGCACGTGGTCGACCCGGCGCACCAGCACGTCGACCAGCTCGCGCTTCCACGGCCCCCAGGCCGCCGGCCCGGTGGCCTGGGAGTCGGCTTCGGTGAGGCCGTGCAGCAGCTCGAGCAGCAGCGTGGTGCCGACGGTCTCCGCCACCCACTCGATGACCTCCGGATCGTCGAGGTCCCGGCGGGTGGCCACGTCCGGGAGGAGCAGGTGGTGCTCGACCATGGCGACCAGCAGCGCCACGTCGTCGGGCGAGAAGCCCATCCGGGTGCCGATGTCGGCGACGAGCTCCATGCCGACGACGGTGTGGTCACCCGGGAACCCCTTGCCGATGTCGTGGAGCCACGTGCCGACGACGAGCAGGTCGGGTCGACGGACCCGGCCGGCCAGATCGGCGGCGTTGGCCGCCGCCTCGCACAGGTGACGGTCGACGGTGAACGTGTGGTAGGCGTTCCGCTGCGGCTTCGAGCGCACCGCCTCCCACTCCGGCAGCACCTTGACCAGCAGGCCGTGCTGGTCGAGCGATTCGAGGTGGGCGATGGCCGGGTGGCCGGTGCCGAGCAGGTGGACCAGCTGGTCCCGGGCCGCGTCCGGCCACGGCGTGGGCAGCGGCGGGCACGCCTCGAGCAGGTCGAGCACCGCTCGGTGCACCGGGACCTCCTCCGCCGCCGCGATGGCGGACGTGCGCAGCGGCAGCACGGGATCCGACGTGTCGACGTCGCCGACGAGGTGCACCTCGCCATCTCGCAGGATCACGCCCGGTGCGATCGTGCGGTCGCGCCGGGCGAAGCGGCCGATGCCGCGTCGCATCGACGCGCCGACGCGGCGCCAGGTGTCGTCGGACCGGAACGAGATGACCCGGGCGGCGTCGGCCAGCGACCGCATGAGGGCGTCGGCGTCGGTGGCGCCGAGGGCGGCGGCCACGCCGTCCTGCTCCTCGAGCACCAACACGTCCCCCATCCGTCCGGTGCGGCGGTGCAGCTCGACCCGCGCCGCCAGCAGCTGGTCGTAGGCGTCCTGGAGCGCAGCGTCGTCACCCTCCCAGATCATCTCCCGCGCCCGGCTGGCCCACAGCAGCGACTGCACGTCGCGCAGCCCGCCACGCCCCTCCTTCAGGTCAGGCTCGAGGAGGAACGCGATCTCGCCCGCCCGTTGGTGGCGCTCGGCGACCCGGTCGGCCAGCTGCGGGAGGAACCGGCTCGCCTTGGACCGCCACAGTCCGGCGACCTCGTCCACCAGGGCGGCGGTGAGCGCCCGGTCGCCGGCGACGTGGCGGGCCTGGAGCATGGCGGTGGCCGAGTCCAGGTCGTCGACGGCCAGCGCCAGCGCCTCCTTCACCGTGCGCACGGCGTGGCCCAGCTTCACGCCCTGGTCCCACACCGGGTACCAGATGGCATCCGCCACGGGACCGATGTCGCGGTAGCCGTCGTGGAGGAGCAGGACGTCGAGGTCGGACTGGAGGCTCAGCTCGCGGCGGCCATACCCACCGAGGGCGACGATGCTGATGCCCGTGACGCGGTCGGTGGCGGCCTCGAACAGCTCGCAGAGGAAGGCGTCGGCCCGGTCCGCGTATGCCTCGCACAGCGACCGCCCGACCAGCGTGCGGTCGGCGGCGAGCTCGTCACGGCCGAGGTCCATCGGCCGAGCCTAGGTGCGGTCTCGGCGGCTGGATCTGCGGGCGTTCAGGTCTGGTTCAGGCGGAGGCGAGCGCGGCGGCGCGATCGTCCTCGGCGGCGTGGCGCTCCCGACGGGCAGTGAGGCGGGTAGCGGCCTTGTCGACGCGGTCGAGGTGCTTCAGCACCTTCTCGCGCGCCGCGTCGGCCTCGGGCGACAGGCCCTCGAGGTCGGGCAGCTTCCACTGGTCGACGACCATCGGCTTGAGGATCTGGTCGTGGTGGATGCGGAAGTCGTAGATGCCGGCGTCGGCGATGCGCTTCGCGTGGCCGGCGAAGTCGGGGATGCCGGTGCCCGGCATGGCGAAGTTGCGGGCCTGGCGGTCGATGGCGAGCACCATGCCGTCGGGATCCAGCTCGAGGGCGGCGGTGGCGGCGTCGCGGTAGAAGACGTGGTGCAGCTGCTCGTCGCCGGCGACGGTGGCCATGACCTGGTAGCCGACCTTGTCCTCGAGCAGGCGCCCGGTGTTGCGGTGGCTGATCTTGGTGGCCAGCTCCTGCATCGTCACGTAGGCCAAGCCGTCGCAGACCGTCTCCGGGTGGGGCACCTCGCCCTGGGAGACCTGCGCCATGCGGCCACGCTCGAGCTCGTCGAGGTCGACGGCCCGGGTCACGGACAGGTAGTCGCGGATGATGATCGCGTGGCGACCCTCCTCGGCGGTCCAGCGCTTGGCCCATGTGCCCCACGGCTCGAACTTGCCGAACAGGTTGTAGATCGTCTCGAAGTAGTAGGGCAGGTTGTCCTCGGTGAGCAGGTCGACGATGAGCGCCGACCGCACCTCCGGGGACAGCTGGGTCTCGTTCGGGTCCCACTGCCAGTCCTTACCGAGGTCCTCGCCCCGGCTCCACGGCACGATCCGGTGCGGGAACCACTCCTTGGAGTTGGCCAGGTGCCGGTCCACGAGGCCGGCCACCACGGGAGCGAGGTCTTCGGTGAGCGCTGCATCGGTCAACGGCATGGAGATCACCCTACCGACCGGTCGGTCGGGACGGAAGGCGTCGGGTCGGAGGTCACACGCGATGCCGTACCCGGCCCGGCCGTCGCTCAGCGCAACCGGGCGGCGGCGGCCCGGTCGAGGGCCTCTGCACCCTTCCGGGCCGCGATGTGCACGGCGTCCCAGACGCCGGAGAACGGCGGGGCATAGGCGAGGTCGAGGTCGATGACGTCGTCGACGGTCATCTCGGCCGTGATGGCCGTGGCCAGCACGTCGATGCGCTTGGCGGCACCCTCCTCGCCCACGATCTGCGCCCCGAGCACCCGGCGCGTGTCTCGCTCGGCCAGCAGCTTGACGGTGATGGGCTTGGTCCCGGGGAAGTAGCCGGCACGGGTGGTGGAGTCGATCTTCACCGACTCCCACTCGAACCCGGCCCGTTCGGCCTCCTGCTCGTTCACGCCGGTGCGGGCCACCTCGTAGGCGCAGACCTTGGTGATGGCGGTGCCGATGACGCCGGGGAAGGTCGCGTACCCCCCGGCGAGGTTGATGCCGGCCACGCGCCCCTGCTTGTTGGCCACCGTGCCGAGCGCGACGTGCACCTGGCGCTGGGTGACCCGGTGGTAGGACTCGGCGCAGTCGCCGGCGGCGTAGACCCCGGGTGCTGAGGTCTGCTGGCGGCGGTTCACCCGGATGGCCCCGCGCACGCCGGTGGTGATGCCGGCGTCGGCGGCCAGGCCGGTGTTGGGCGCGACGCCGAGCCCGAGCACGACGAGATCGGCGCGGAGCGGCCCGGCGTCGGTCTCCACGGCACCGTCCCCGAAGCCGAGCGCCTGCACCCCGAGCCGGACGTCGATGCCGAGCTGGCGCAGGGCGCTGGCGATCGGTGCCGCCATGTCCGGGTCCATCGTGCGCATGACCTGCTGGCCGGCCTCGATCAGCGTGACCTTCATCCCGCGTCGCAGGAACGCCTCGGCCATCTCGATGCCGATGTAGCCGCCGCCGACCACGACGACGGATTCACACCGGTCGCGCTCGGCGTGGGCCAGCAGGTGGACACCGTCGTCGAGGGTCTGCACGCCGTGGACGAACGGGCTGTCGATGCCGGGGAGGTCGGGGCGGATCGGCCGAGCGCCGGTGGCGATGTGGAGCAGGTCGAAGCCGAGCTGCAGCGTGCGACCGCGGCCGTGGTCGCGCACCTCGACCTTGCCGGCTTCGAGGTCGACGCCGACGGCCTCGTGGCCCATGCGAACGTCGATGCGCTGGCGGTCGCGGAACTCCTCGGGGGTTCGCACGACCAGGTCCTCCTGCGATCCGACGTCACCGGCGACCAGGTAGGGGATGCCGCACGCCGAGTAGCTGGTCCAACGGCCGCGCTCGAGGGCGACGATCTCCATGTAGGGCTGCTGCCTCCGGGCCTGCGACGCAGCGGCCATGCCGGCGGCGTCACCGCCGATCACCACGAGTCGTTCGGCCATGGGGCGGGAGGGTAGTTGCGCACCTCGCGTGCGACACTGGCCCCGTGGGCGTACGAGAGGACTGCCGGCACTACTCGACGAGGTCGACGGCGACGGGTGACGTGCTCCAGCGATGCCGCCTCGGCGTCAACGAGGAGATGCCCTTCGCCTGCCCGGAGCACTGCCTGTTCTTCGAGCCGCGTCAGATCACCGGCACCGGCTGGCAGCGCTTCGACCGCCCCGAGGAGTAGCCCTCCTCCCCCCGTCCCGAACTGGCAGTTCCCCTGTAGCAGACCGCTCCCGAGCTGGCAGTGCTGGGGTAGCAGCCGGTCGGCACCTGGCATCGTGGGCCCATGGAGCTCGCCGAGGTCATGCGCACCACGCCCGCCACCCGGACCTTCACCGACGAGGCCGTCCCCGACGAGGTGCTCCACCGCATCCTCGACCACGCCCGCTTCGCCCCCTCGGGTGGCAACCGGCAGGGCTGGCACGTGGTGGTCGTGAAGGACGCGGGCACTCGCACCCGGCTGCGCGAGCTGTACCAGGCCAGCTGGCGGGAGTACTGGGCCCACGTGAGGATCGGCAAGGTCGCGTTCCAGCCCGGCGACACGCGCTTCTCCCAGCCGTGGGTCGACCTCGACGAGGCCCGGGCGACGCCGGCACCGAACCGGTTCGCCGACGAGCTCGACACGCACCCCGTGGTGCTCGTCGTCTGCGTGGCACTCGACGCCCTCGCCGTCCTGGACCACGGACTGCCCCGCCAGTCCATCGTCGGTGGCGGGTCGATCTATCCCTTCTGCCACAACATCATGCTCAAGGCGCGCGACGAGGGCCTCGGCGGCGTGATGACCACCGCCATCTGCCGGGAGGAGGCCGCCGTGGCCGAGCTGCTGGGGATCCCCGACACCCACGCCGTCGCCTCGCTCATCGCGCTCGGCCACCCGGAGGAGGTCGTCACCAAGCTTCGCCGCGACCCCGTCGAGTCGTTCGCCGTCCTCGACCGCTTCGACGGCGAAGCGTTCCGGGTCTGATGCGGGCCGGCGAGGACCCGGAGCCGGTCGTCGAGGGCGGCGACCCGGCGTGCTGGGCCCACCTGGTCGAGGACGACGAGCCACGGGCGGACGGGGGCGACGACGGAGAGGACCCTCCGGAGCACCACGACGACTGAAGGTCGGCTGCGCACAGCGCCGAGGTGCGTCGACGGTCGACGTCCCTGCGGCACATGACCCCGACCGGCCGGTGCTCCGGCAGCACTGCCAGTTCCGGAGAGGTGGTGCTACAGCAGCACTGCCAGTTCCGGAGAGGTGGTGCTACCACAGCACTGCGAGTTCGGAAGGGCGTGGGTTCAGCGGGTGACGATGACGTGGAGGGCGACCGGTCCGTGGGCGCCGAGGGTGAGGCGCTGCTCGATGTCTCCGGTGCGTGACGGGCCGGTGATGAGGATCCGGGCCGACGGCATGGGCCGGCGTTGGGGGCGCAGGACATCGGCGTGGGTGGCGACCAAGCGGTCGAGGGGCACCACGCACAGGTGGATGCGGGGCAGCAGGCTCACCGCCCGGCTGCCGGCCGAGCGCGAGTCCACGACGAGGCTCCCGGTGGCGGCGATGGCCTGGGTCGCCGAGGTCACGGCGAGGTCGGCCACCGCGGCCGACCGGCGGTCGTAGGGGGCCACGGCAACCCCGGCGGCGGCCAGGGCCTGGCCCAGGGCGATGGCCTCCGGCTCGGCGCTGGTGACGGCGGACGAGATCCCGTGCCGGGCGACGAAGCGGGCGAGCAGGTCGGTGGACGGGCCGCCGTCGACGACGTCGATGGTGGCCTCGGCCGCCCGGACCGCGGCCACGAACACGGGCAGCAGCGCCGAGGGGTCGTGCGGGTCGACGTCGTCCAGCGTGCGGTAGCGCACCTCGGGCACCACCTCGGGGGGTGGCGGAGGTGGGTGCGGCACGTCGCTGGGCGGCGGTCCCTGGCGGGACCGGACGCGGTCGAGGAACGCCGTGCGGTCGCCGTGCTCGGTGACCGTCGCGTCAGACATCGCCGGCGTCCCAGCGCTGGCGGAAGGTGCGGGCCGGCAGGTCGGGCAGTGCTCGCCCGTCGGTCCAGCGGCGACCGCCGGGGAGGCGCCCGAGGATCGGACCGACCCGGCGCGCCCTGGTGGCCAACGTCGCCGACGCGGCGTACGGGCCGGGCCGGGACCACGCCGCCGACCAGGCACGCCACATGGTGCGCTCGGCGAGGCCGGCGTGCTCGGCGTTGCGTCGGCGCAGCCCGAGCAGGAGGTCCTGCAGCGGGATCTCGACCGGGCAGGCCTCCATGCAGGCGCCGCAGAGCGAGGATGCGTTGGCCACCTCGCCGGCGGCGTGGTCGGCGCCGGGAGAGTGGTGGGTCTGCTGCGACGCGAGCAGCGGGGTGAGCACCGCACCCATCGGGCCCGAGTACACCCAGCCGTAGGCGTGCCCGCCGGTCTGGTGGTACACGGGGCACACGTTGAGGCACGACCCGCAGCGGATGCAGTTCAGCATCTCGGCGAACTCGGTGCCGGCGATGTCGGAGCGGCCGTTGTCGAGGATGACCAGGTGGAACTCGTCGGGCCCGTCGGCCTCGCCCGGGGCCCGGGGGCCGCTCAGCACGGTGGTGTACGACGACAGCGGCTGTCCCGTGCCCGACTTGGCGAGGAGACCGAGCACCAGGTCGGCCTGGTCCCACGTCCGGGCGATGCGCTCCGCGCCCATGACCGCGATGTGCACCCGTGGCATCGACGTGACCATCCGGGCGTTGCCCTCGTTGGTCACCAGCACGACGCTGCCCGTCTCGGCCACGCCGAGGTTGGCGCCGGTGATGCCGAGGTCGGCCTCGAGGAACCGGCGGCGCAGCTCGCGGCGGGCGAAGGCGACCAGCTCGGTCGGCTCGGTGACGCGGTCGACCATGCCGGCCTGCGACTGGAAGGTGTCGGCCACCTGGTCGCGGTTCTTGTGCACGGCGGGGGCGATGATGTGGCTGGGGTGCTCGCCGGCGAGCTGGATGATCCACTCGCCGAGGTCGGTCTCCACCGTGTCGCACCCCACCGCGGCGAGCGCCTCGTTCAGGCCCGTCTCCTCGGTGGCCATCGACTTGGACTTCACGACGGTGCGGCCCCCGATGCGCCGGGCCACGCCGGCGATGTACGCGTTGGCGTCGGCACCGGTCGGCGCCCAGCACACGTGGCCGCCGTTGGCCTGCACGTTGTCGGCCAGCAGCTCGAGGGTCTCGGCCCAGCTCGAGAGGATCTCCCCGCGGACGCCGCGGGCCGCGGATCGGAGCGCGTCGGGGTCGTGGACCCGCGCCAGCGCCGAGCTGCGCTTGTCCCGGAACCGGTCGGTGGCGGCGCCCACGTTGGCCCGTAGCACCGGGTCGGCGACGGCGGTCGCGGTGCGCTCCCGCAGCGTCGAGGTGCGCAGCGGCCAGTCGTTGCTCATCGGGCCCCGCCCCCGACCACGACCGCCTGCTCGAGGACCTGCGCGACGTGACGGGTCGTGACGGGCAGGCCCCGCGCCTCGGCCCGAGCACGGAGCTGCATGAGGCACGAGGCGTCGGCGCCGACGATGACCTCGGTGCCCTCGGGCAGGACGTCGAGCTTCTCGTCGGCCATGGCGACCGACGCCTCGGGGAGCTTCACGCTGAACGTGCCCCCGAACCCGCAGCACTGCTCGGACGCCGTCCACGGGAGCTGCTCGCAGCCCTCGACCCGCCCCAGCAGCGACTCCGGCTGGTCGGCGACGTGCAGCTCCCTGAGCATGTGGCACGACCGGTGGTACGCGATCCGGCACGGCTCCACCGCCCCCAGCTCCAGCTGGTGGTCGGGCAGCGCGTCGAGGAGCTCGGTGAGCTCCCACACCTGCTGCCCCAGTGCCCGGGCCCGGTCCGACGCCGCCTGGTCACCGGCCAGCGAGAACAGCTGGGGCCAGTAGACCCGGACCATGGTGGCGCAGGAGCCGGCCGGCACGACCACGGCGTCGGCGCCGCCGGCGAGCGCTCCCTCGAGGGCGTCGAGCGTGGTCGCCGCCACCCGTGCGGCGTCCGCCGTGAACCCGGAGTTCCACGCCGGCTGCCCGCAGCACGTCTGGCCTTCGGGCACCTCGACGCTGCACCCGGCAGCCCGGAGCACCCGCACCGTGGCGACCGGCACGTCAGGGTCGACCAGCTCGCCGACACAGGTGACGAACAGGGCCACCCGATCGACGTGGCCGGCCGGGCGGCGGTCGGGCGCATCCGGCACGGGCGTGCCCCCGGCGTCCGGTCCGTTCACGACCGGCCCTCCGCCCGCCGGCGGGCCTTGTGCACGTAGGCCTTCGCCGCGCCCCACGTCAGGCCGATCTCGTGCAGGTCGGGGTCCACGTCGGCCCAGGTGGCCGGCACCAGGTCGTAGCTGTCGCCGGGGAAGGACCGCTGGGAGAAGTCGTCGCGCACGACGCTGGGCACGCCGATCCGGGCCAGCGCGTCGTGGGCGTGGCGGGTGGCGCCCCGCAGCAGATCGAGGGGGTTGGTCCGCTGCTCGTCGATGTCGGTCGACAGCAGCGCCCGCACGCGAGGCACCACCTCGAGGCGGGCCGACTCCGCCGCCACGAGCGCCTCGGCGGCCACCTCCGCGCTCACGTGCCCGCTCCAGGCGCGGACGCGATCCAACACCAGCCGCTCGATCCAGCCGGGGACCGCCGCCTGCACCCGGTCGGCGAGGTCGGCCGCGATGGCGGCCAGGCGGGCTTCGTCCTCCGCGGCGACGGGGGGGTTGGCATCGGGGGCCATGTGGGCCAACCTACGGATGTGCGTCCGCCACGCGTCGAGCCGTCGAAGGGTGCTCCCGGCACCCTCGGCTGGTGATGGAGGCCCGGTGAGGATCCGCGCCATGTCGGTCTTCGAGCACGTCGTGTACCACTCGGCCTGCCTCGACCCGTCGAACCCGTCCCGCCCGACGCTCGAGATCGACGCCGTCATCCGCGACGGCGACGTCGACGACGGTCCGGTGCTGCTCCCGTGGGCCGACTTCGTGTTCATGGTGGGCAAGGCGGTCGCCGACCGGTGCTACGCCGAGTTCGCCGAGGCGGGCCGGATCGTCGAGCACCTCGACGTGAAGCACCTGGCCTTCCCGATGTGGACGGCCGGCGAGATCACGCTCGCCTGAGCGCCGCAGGCTCAGGACGGCGGGTTGAGGTTCCCCGACCGGAGCCCGGCCAGGTCCAGCGCCACCCACCGGTAGCCGGCCGCCCGCACGGCCTCGACCACCGCGTCCCGGGCGGCCACCACCTCAGCCAGCCGGTCGACCGGCACCTCGATCCGCGCCAGCTCGTCGTGGTGGCGGACCCGCAGCTCGGCGAACCCCATCGCCCGCAGCGCGGCCTCGGCCCGCTCGACGGAGCGCAGCCGACCGAGGGTCACCGGCACGCCGTAGGGCAGGCGGGAGGCCAGGCAGGGCGCGGCCGGTTTGTCCCAGGTGCGTAGGCCGAGCTCCCGGGAGACCACCCGCACGTCGTCCTTCGTGAACCCCGCCTCGACGAGCGGGAACACCGCCCCGCGAGCGCGCGCCGCCTCCTGTCCGGGACGGTGGTCGTCCAGATCGTCGAGGTTGACGCCGAGCGCGACGGCGGCGCCGGCCGTGGCGACGATGGGCTCCACCGCGTCCATCAGGGCGTCCTTGCACCAGAAGCACCGGTCGACGTCGTTGCGCTGGTAGGCCGCGTTGGTCATCTCGTCGGTCTCCACCTCCCGCCACGTGAGGCCCCACTCGCCAGCCAGCGCCCGACAGTCGTCGTGCTCCAGGCCGGCCAGCGACGGCGACACGGCGGTGACCGCGGTGGCCCGCTCGGGACCCAGCGTGTCGTGGGCGACCCATGCCAGCAGGGCGGAGTCGGCCCCGCCCGAGAATGCGACGACGACCTCGCCCAGCTCGGCCAGGTGGGCCCGGAGAGCGGCGAGGTCACCCATCTCGGCGGTCCCACGGGGGCGGGGCGGTGTCGATCCTGGGCATCGCCTCCGAGTCTGCTCGATGCCGCCCCGCTCCTTCCCACGCCGTGGTCGTAGCCTCGACGGCCATCGCCCCGACCCGCCGCCACCGTCCCCGCCGAGCCGGCGCCGCCCTGCTCGCCGCTGCGTCGCTGGTCGCCGCCTGCAGCAGCGGCGGAGGTGACGGCGAGCGGGCGGCGACCACCACCGCTGGCGCTGCGGCGGTGCGGTGCCCGGACGGGTCCACCGTCCCCCGGTCAGCGGCCACGGTGGCGCCCGCCCCGGTCGATCCCCGGCCGAGCGGCCCCAGCGGGCGCGACGGCGCCCTCGACGTCGGCACCCTCCTGCCCCGCA
Organism: Acidimicrobiia bacterium; assembly: GCA_046570205.1. GTDB lineage: Bacteria > Actinomycetota > Acidimicrobiia > Acidimicrobiales > Salinilacustritrichaceae > Salinilacustrithrix. Next base: position 76,834 of record JBKHVG010000008.1, on the reverse strand, counting down.
CCGGCGATCTCGCCTTCCTCGGGCCGGCGGCGCTGGCGGGGGTCGAGCTCGCCGTGGCCGACCTCGCCGCGGCGGGCGGGGTGCTCGGGCAGCCGGTCGGGCTCCGGCACGGGGACTCCGCCGAGGGCGTTCCCGGCACCGCCGGCGCCGAGGTGGCCCGGCTGCTCGCCGACGGCGCCGACGTGATCGTGGGCCCGCTCTCGTCGGGGGCGGCGGCGAACGTGCTCGACGCGGTGGTCGCCGCCGATGCCGTGCTGGTCTCCCCGGCCAGCGCCTCGTCTGGCCTCGATGCGCTCGACCGCACCGGCCGGCTCTTCCGCACCGGCCCGACCGAGGCGCTGCAGGGCCGGGCCCTCGGCACCCTGGCCCTGTCCGACGGGCACGAGACGGTGGCGATCGCCGCCCGCGCCGACGACCACGGCCGAGCGGTGGCCGACGCGCTGACCGCTCGGCTCGAGGAGGGCGGCGCGTCGGTCGTGGCCCGCGTCGACTACGACCCGAGCGACCCCGACCTCGGCGACGCGGTGGCCGACCGGGTCTCCGGGCCGGCCGACGCCATCGTGCTGGTCGGGCTGGCCGAGACGGCGCTGGTGCTCGACGCGCTCGTGGAGGGGGGCGACGGACCCCGGGACCGTGCCGTCTACGGGACCGACGGCAACCTCGGGGAGCGCCTCGCCGACCTGGTGGCCGACGAGGAGGTGCTGGCCTGCTTCCGCGGCCTGCTGCCCGTGGACCGCCCCGGCGCCTCCTTCACCGATCGGCTCCGCCAGCACTCGCCGTCGCTGGCTGACGCCGGGGCGGCTGCGCTCGACCTCGGCGCCGAGTCCTACGACGCCACCGTGGCGGCCGCCCTCGCCGCTGCGACCGCCGGCTCCGACGGCGGCGACGCCATCGCCGGCGCCATGGCCGAGGTGACGTCGGGCGGCACGACATGCCACCGCCCCCGCCCGTGCCTCGAGCTCATCGCTGGCGGCACCGACGTCTCCTACGTCGGCCAGACCGGTCGGCTCGCGCTCGGGGACGACGGCAACCGCACCGAGGCCGGGCTCACCGAGGTCGCGTTCGATGCCGGCGGCCACCTCACGAGGCTGGGGACGCGGCGCGCCCGGGGCTGAGCCGGAAACCGGGCGTTCACCCGCGTCGGCCCCACGCTCAGGCCAGGACCGGTACTCTCTGCCTCCCCTGTTGGTGAACACAAAGGAAACCGATCACATGCGCAAGCCAGGCAAGTTCCGCCTGCTCGCCGCCTTGTTCCTGTCCCTGTCCCTCATCGCCGCCGCCTGTGGCGACGATGACGACACGGCCACGGACACCGGCGACGACGAGGCGACCGAGACCGAGACCGACAGTGCGACGGAGTCGGACACCGAGGGTGGCGAGGGCGACGGTGAGCTGGCCGGCATGAAGGGCACCACGCCGCTCGTCGACCTCGACGAGAGCTTCCGTGAACGCCTCATGGAGATCGATCCGGAGCTCGTCGACTTCAACTACGGCCCCGAGACCTACGACGCGATCATCGTGTCGGCGCTGGCCGTTGAGGTCGCCGGCAGCGACGGCATCGAGTACGCGTCGGAGATCAACGGCGTGACCCGTGGTGGCGAGAAGTGCACCGACTACGCGGGTTGCCTCGAGTTGGTCAAGGCGGGCACCGACATCGACTACGACGGCGTCTCCGGGCCGCTCGAGTTCTCCGGCAACGGCGAGCCCACCGTGGCCAGCTACGGGGTGCTCCAGTTCGGTCCGGACAACCGCATCGACGAAGACGCCACCGAGTTCGTGACCGCGAACGCCCCGGCCGAGGCCGACGTCGCCGAGGTCCCCGTCGAGGGCAGCCGCCAGGGCGACGGCGTCTTCAAGGTCGGCACCCTCCTCCCGGAGACCGGCTCCCTCTCCTTCCTCGGCCCGCCCGAGTTCGCCGGCGCCGAGCTGGCCATCTCCGAGATCAACGAGGCAGGTGGCGTCCTCGGCGTCCCGGCCGAGCTGTCCCAGGGCGACTCCGGTGACACCACCACCGACCTGGCCAACACGACCGTCGACCGCCTCCTCTCGGAGAACGTCGACCTCATCGTGGGCGCGGCGTCGTCCTCGGTGAGCCTCACCGTGATCGACAAGATCACCGGTGCCGGCGTGGTCATGTTCTCCCCGGCCAACACCTCCAAGGCGTTCAGCACGTACGCCGACAAGGGCCTGTACTTCCGCAACGCCCCGTCGGACATCCTCCAGGGCAGCACCCTGGCCGACGTCATCCTCCAGGACGGCCACACCACCGTGGGCATCCTGGCGCTGGACGACGACTACGGCACCGGCCTGGCCGACGACCTCACCGCAGCCCTCACCGAGGGTGGCGCCGAGGTCGTCGAGACGGTCATCTACGACCCCGCCGCCCAGACCTTCGACGTCGAGGTCGGCCAGATCGCCACGGCCGACCCCGAGGCCATCGTGGTGATCGGCTTCGACGAGTCCAGCCGCATCATCTCGCTGATGGTCGAGCAGGGCATCGGTCCCCAGGACAAGGCCGTCTACGGCGTGGACGGCAACATGGGCAACGCCCTCGGCGAGAACTTCGACGCCGGGAAGTGATCCCGTGACGGCGGGCTGAGCCAGCCGCCGACCGACGCACGAGGGGCCCCGGCAGCGATGCCGGGGCCTTTCGCGTACCGGGCTATCTCGCCCGGGCGAGGGTGCCGAGGTAGAGCTCGATGACCTTGGGGTCGTTCAGGAGCTCCCGGCCGGTGCCGGTGTAGGCGTTCCGGCCCTGGTCGAGCACATAGGCCCGGTCGCAGATCTGCAGGCAGCGACGGGCGTTCTGCTCGACCATGATGATCGACACGCCGGCGGCCTGGATGCGCTTGCAGCGCACGAAGACCTCGTCCTGGAACAGCGGCGACAGGCCGGCCGAGGGCTCGTCGAGGAGCAGCACCGACGGGTCGGACATGAGGGCTCGGCCGGAGGCCACCATCTGGCGCTCGCCGCCCGACAGCGAGCCGGCCCGTTGCTTGCGGCGCTCGAACAGGCGGGGGAAGAGGTCGAAGACGAACTCGAAGCGGTCGTGGACGCGCTTGGGCTCGAGGTAGACGCCCATCTCGAGGTTCTCCTCGACGGTGAGCGACGGGAAGACGTTGTTGGTCTGGGGGACGTACCCGACGCCCTGAGCCACCAGCTTGGAGGCCTTCAGGCCCGTGATGTCGTTGCCCCGCAGGATCACCGTGCCGCTGCGGATGGGGATCAGTCCGAAGAGGGACTTGAGCAGCGTGGACTTGCCGGCACCGTTGGGGCCGATGATGCCGATCAGCTCGCCGTCCTCGAGGTGCAGGTCGCAGCCGGTGAGGATGTCGACACCGGGCACGTAGCCGGCGACGACCGAGTCGGCGGAGAGCAGGCTCATGACCGGTCCTCGTCGTCGGCCTCGTCGGCCTCGTCGGCCTCGTTGCCGCGGTGGAGGTCGGTCGCGATGACGTCGTGGTCTGCGCCGGTGGTCGCCTTCACGATCTCCTCCTCCTGCCAGTCGCTGAGGTCGTTGTCGTGGTGGCTGCCGAGGTAGGCGTCGATGACCTGCTGGTTGGCGCCGATGGCCGCAGGGGGGCCCTCGGCGATGATCCGGCCCTCGGCCATCACGACGACCCAGTCGGAGATGTCGAACACCACGTCCATGTCGTGCTCGACGAAGATCACGGTCATCCCCTCGGCCCGGAGGTCCTTGACGTGGCCGAGCAGCGACTGGGTGAGCGCCGGGTTCACGCCGGCCATGGGCTCGTCGAGCATGACCAGCTCGGGGCCGGCCATGAGGGCGCGGGCCATCTCGAGCAGCTTGCGCTGGCCGCCGGACAGGGAGCCGGCGAACTCGCCACGCATGTGGTCCATCTTGAAGCGCACCAGCAGCTCGTCGGCGCGGGCCTCGATCTCCTGCTCCTGCTTGCGCCACAGCATCGGGAGCATCGAGGGGAAGAAGCGCTCGCCCCGCTGGTCGATGGCGCCGAGCTTCATGTTGTCGATGACCGTCATCTTCGCCAGCGACTTGGTGAGCTGGAAGGTGCGGATCATCCCCCGCCGGGCGACCTTGTGGGCAGCGACGTTGGCGAGCTCCTCGCCGTTGAACCGCCACGTCCCGGAGTTCGGCTCGTCGAACCCGGTGAGGAGGTTGAAGAAGGTGGTCTTGCCGGCACCGTTGGGGCCGATGAGCGCGGTGATGGTGCCGCGCTGGAACTCGACGTGGTCGACGTCGACGGCGGTGAGGCCGCCGAAGCGGCGGGTCACCCCGTCGGCGACGAGGATCGGGTCGGGCTTGGGGACGCCGGGGGCTTCGTCGAGCCCGACGAGGGCGGAGCCGGACGGCGTGGGCTGGAGGTCAGCGGGCATCGAGCTCGATCTCCCTGCGGTCGCCGAAGATGCCCTGGGGGCGGAAGACGATCAGGGCGCAGAGCAGCACGCCGACGAGCATGAAGCGCACGGCACCGACCTGGGTGCCGGTCATGATGGCGTCCGGGATCAGATCGGTCGCCGACGCCTGGCGCAGGAACGAGTCCGTGAAGGTCAGGACCATCCAGAACGCCATGGCGCCGATGATCGGACCGATGACCCGGGCCGCACCACCGAGGAGCAGCGCGGTGAGGATGAAGAACGTGAGCGGGGTGCCGTAGTTGTCGGGCTGCACCGACTGGGTGGCCACGGCGTTGATGAAGCCGCCCAAGGCGCCGATGACGCCGCCGAGGACGAGCGCCTGCATCTTGTAGGAGAAGACGTTCTTCCCGAGGCTGACGGCTGCGTCCTCGTCCTCGCGGATGGACTTGAGCACGCGGCCCCACGGGCTGCGCATGAGCAGGAAGACCAGCACGGCGGTGAGGATCACCAGCCCCCAGCCCACGGTCATGGGCCAGATCTCGGTGTGCCGGAACCGCAGGGGTCCGAACCCGTAGCGACCCGGTGAGTACGGGTTGATGTCGTAGAAGGCGCCGGCGAAGTTGTTGATGCCCGAGGACCCACCGAAGATCGGCGTGAAGGTGGTCGAGCGCAGGATGAGCCGGACCGACTCGGCGGCGGCGATGGTGACGATGGCGAGGTAGTCGCCCCGCAGCCGCAACGTCGGCACGCCCAGCAGCAGGGCGAACACTGCTGCCGCCAACAACCCGGCGAAGAACCCCAGCCACATCGACTGCTCGAAGTACTCGACCGTGACGGCCGTGCCGTAGGCGCCGAGGGCGACGAAGCCGGCCTGGCCGAAGTTCAGCAGGCCCGTGTAGCCGAAGTGGATGTTCAGCCCGATGCCGGCGAGGGCGTAGACGATGGCGTCCTTGGTGAACGCCGCCCGGATGGTGGTCTCGAAGATCAGCTCCCAGTCCACGGGCGCTCCTTCCGGTGGGGTGCGGCGGTCATCCGACCCGCTCCGCACGGCCGAGGATGCCCTGCGGTCGGACCAGCAGGATCAGGATGAGGATGGCGAAGGCGCCCACGTTCTTCAGCTCGGTGGACACCCACAGGGTGGACACCTGGACGAAGAGCCCGATCACGAACGAGCCGAGCAGGGCGCCGTAGGCCGTGCCGAGGCCGCCGAGGGTCACGCCGGCGAACATCAGCAGCAGGAGCTGGAAGCCGAACTGCCAGCTGACCTGCTCGCCGAGGCCGAAGAAGACACCGCCGAGGCAGGCCAGCGCGCTGCCGGCGACCCAGACGACCAGGATCACCCGATCGACGTCGATGCCCGAGCTCTCGGCCAGGTCGGGGTTGTCCGCCACGGCCCGCATGGCCTTGCCGATGCGGGTGAACTGCAAGGCCAGGCCCACGCCCACGAGGACGATGATCGACAGGGCGATGACCCACAGGTCCTTGGGGGCGATGGAGATGGGGCCGATGTCGACGGCCCGCTGCAGGTTGTAGTCCGAGTACGGCCGGGTCCGTCCGCCGAACTGGTACAGGTAGATGTAGCGGATACCGATCGAGAGGCCGATCGACACGACCATCATGGCGATGAGGCCGGTCTTGCGGCGCCGCAGCGGGCGCCACACGCCGGTGTCGACCAGGCCGCCGACCACGCCGGACACGCACATGGCGAGCAGCGTGGCCCAGACCAGGTGCATGCCGATCGTGCGGTTGAAGAAGTAGGCGGCCAGCGCGCCGAACGTGACGAGCTCGCCGTGGGCGAAGTTCACCAGTCCCGTGGTGCCGAAGATCAGGGACAGGCCGATGGCCGCCATCGCGATGATCAGACCGAACTTGATGCCCTCCACGCAGAGCTGGAGGAACTGGTCGAACCGGGTACCGACGTCGCGGGGATCCTCGCCCAGGGCGAAGATGACCGGGCGGGTCTGCCCCGGGCGGACGTTCACCGACAGCTCGGCCCTGTCCTCGTCGCGCAGCTCCACGTCGTCGGGCAGCGAGTCGGGGTCGATGGAGACGAGATAGGTACCGGGACCCGGCAGCTCGACGGACCACGTGCCCTGGTCGTCGGTCTCCACCTCGTCGATCTCTTCGCCGTCGGCGGTGCGCACGGTGATCGCAGCGCCGCTGACGAGGACGTCCTCGCCGTCGTCCTCCTCCGGCTCCGCCCGCAGCGTGCCGGTGACGGACTCCGCAGCACCGGTGTCCGCGCCGTCGTCCTCCTGGGCCCCGGCCGGGGCGACCGACAGCATCGACACGCACGCCCCGAGCAGGAGCAACAGCACGGATCTGACGAAGCGGGCAGGCACGGCGGACGGAGTGTACGGAACCGGGTACTCCGGTGCGGCCCGCCTGGCCGGGTTGGTTCGCCCGCCGTCCGGATGGTCCCGTTTCGTCCCGGCCCTGGGCCTCATGCCGCGAGGCGGGGGCCCCTCACCCGCAGCAACCGGGCGGCGGATAGCCCACCGAGGGCGCCACCACCCCGTCCACGTGCCCGATCTCGGCGAGCAGCAGGCCGACGGTGTCGACCCCCTCGACACCGGGCAGGTCGATGTGGAAGACGTCCTCGGCGATGCCCGCCCGCCGGGACGACACCCGCACGTCGGTGATGTCGGCGCCGAGCGCCCCGATGCGCGATGCCACGGAGCCGAGCGCGCCGGGGCGGTCGGGGATCTGGAGCGTGACGACGAGGTGTCGACGGGTCTCGCCGGGGACGGCTTCGTCTGCGGTCTCATCCATCAGCGCACGCTCCATGCCGACACCCAATCGCCGCTGCGTTCCGGCACGGACAGCAATGGGTGAACGTTGCGTGAACGGGCCGCGGCGAGGGTCTCAGCGCAGACCCACCGCATCCAGCACCTCGTCGAGCGAACCCGCCATGCCGGTGATGAACACGCCGAACTCGCCGTAGATGGCCGATGCCCGGTCGTAGCGCATCGTGTACACGACCTCCTTGAGGTCGTCGGGGCGCTGGGCGAAGAGGGTGACACCCCATTCGAAGTCGTCCACGCCGGTGGACCCGGTGACGACCTGGAGCACACGGCCGGCGAAGTTCCGCCCCGACTTGCCGTGCTCCATCATCAGCTCCATGCGCTCCTCGTAGGGCAGCGTGTACCAGTTGCCCTCGACCGTGCGGCGCTTCGACATGGGGTAGAAGCAGAACGCCGGCTTGCCGTCCGGCGGAAGCTGCGGGAACAGCCGGGCCTGCTTCATCTGGTCGGGGACGCCCTGGGCGTACTCGGAGATCTCGGTGAGGCTCACGTAGCTGTCGACCAGCTCGAGGCCAGCGGCGACCAGGTCGGTCTGGAGCCGGCGCAGCCGCCACTGGTCGGGGCCGAGCGCCATGAACCCGAGGTCGGCCTTGTGGCCGAGAACGGCGACCGGCACGACCTGGTACCCGTCGGCCTCGGCGGCGGCGACCGCCGCCCGGACCTCGTCGGCATCGGCGAGCGGTCCGACCGCGAAGAACAGGTGGAGCACCGCCTGGCCCTCGGCCGGAGAGGAGGGATCGTGGGCGGTCGAGACAGCGTCCTCGGACATGGGTGCCACGTTAGGGACCGACCACCTTCGCCAACGTCTCACCGAGCAGTGACACCCGGCCCGGGAGGTGGCCGTTGGCGACCGAGTTCACCGTGAACCCGTCGATCCCGAGGGTCATCCACTCGGAGAACTGCTCGCCGACCTCGTCGGGGGTGCCGAGGGCGAACATCGCCCGGGCCCGGGCCGCATCCTCGTCGCCCATCGACGAGGTGTCGACCCCGCGCCGGGCGAGCAGGGCGTCGGCCTCGGCGACAGCCTGCTCGTGCGTGGGGGCGATGCAGGCACTGCGCTGCCACGACACCGTGATCTCGCTGCGGTCACGCCCGAGGCGCTCGCAGTGCTGGGCCAGCGCATCGAGCTTGCGGGGCAGGTCCTCGGGGCCGCAGATCAGGTTCGACTCATCTGCGTACTCGGCGACCATGCGCAGCGTCTTCTTCTCGCCGGAACCGCCGATCATGATGGGGATCGGCCGCACGGGCGGCGGCTCGCACATGGCGTCGCGCACCCGGTAGTGCTCGCCGTCGAAGGTGGGCCGCTCGCCGCGCAGCATCGGACCGATGATCTGCAGGGCCTCCTCGAGCTTCTCGAACCGGTCGCTGAAGGTGCCGAACTCGAAGCCGAGCGAGTCGTGCTCGAGCTCGAACCAGCCGGCGCCGATCCCGAGCTGGGCCCGGCCACCGCTCACCACGTCGAGGGTGGCCAGCGTCTTGGCCAGCAGCGTGGGGTTCCGGTACGTGTTCCCGGTGACCAGCGCCGAGAGCCGGACGGTCTCGGTGTGCTGGGCGAGGGCGGCCAGCAGCGCGTAGCACTCGAGCATGTACTCGCTCGGGTCGCCGAGCCCGGGCAGCTGGTAGAAGTGGTCCATCACCATGACGGTGTCGAAGCCCGATCGATCGGCCTCCACCGCCTGCTGGCGGACGACGTCGAACACCCCCGCCGGGCCGACCTGTCCGCCGTGGTCGTCGGGGTAGCTGAAGTTCGGGATCTGGTAGCCGAGGCGTGTCACGCATCGACGCTACCGGCGTCCGGGACGCGCACCCTCCGTCGAGGGCGCCACATCAGTCGTACAGCCGACCCCCCGCACCCCCGGCCCAGCCGACGAGGGTGATCCGGGCCATGCGCGCCGCCTCCACCGCCAGCGAGGTGGGCGCGCCCTTCGCAACGACGGTGGTGATGCCGGCCGCCCACGCCTTCTGCACGATCTCGAACCCGACCCGACCGCTCACGGCCACGCCGAACCCGTGCCGGGGCAGCGTGCCGGCCAGGAGCTCGTGCCCCACCACCTTGTCGAGGGCGTTGTGACGACCGACGTCCTCCCGGACCACCACGGCCTCGCCGACCGGCGTGAACAGGGCGGCGGCGTGCACCGCACCGGTCGCGGCGAAGATGGGCGTGTCGCCGAGGAGGCGGGCGGGCGCCGAGAGCAGGACGTCGTCAGGGATCGGCTCGCCGACGGGGAGCGGGTGGATCCGGTCGCGCAGCTCGTCGATCGCGGTGGTGCCGCACATGCCGCACGCGCTGGTCGTGACGCCGAGCCGGGGCTCGGGGACCGGCGCCCGTCCGCCGGTGCTGACCGTGACCACGTTGAACTCGGACTCCACCACGGCGCCCGGCCCATCACCCCGGCAGTACTTCGCCGACCGGACCGGGGCACCGGCGAGCAGGCCCTCGGTGTGGCAGAACCCGACGGCGAGCTCGAAGTCGTGCCCCGGGGTGCGCATGGTGGTGCCGACGAGGTGGCCGTCGAGGCGGATCTCCAGCGGCTCCTCGACCGCGACCTCGTCGGGGCCGCGGGCCCGGCCGTCAGGGCCGACCCACGTGGTCAGCAGGCGGTTGGTGCGGCCCCGGGTCACCGTCCCAGCGTAGGAGCGTCCGGTCCGAGCGGCTGCCGCTCCCGGCACGGGGGCAGGAGGGTCCGGCCCAGGGGACGAACAACCTCCGGGGAACACAGGAACCATGCACCACGAACCGCTCGGAGCCGCGCGCTCGAACCGCTCACCGCACCGACGGTGCCGCACCGCCCTCGTGGCGGTGCTGCTGGCGATGCTGGCCACGCTGCTCGGCGTGCCGGCCGCCGTGGCCGCGCCGCGCGTCCCGGCCGACGGCGTCCCCGTCCTCCGGCTCGACGGCAAGGGCCACGGCCACGGGGTGGGCCTGTCGCAGTGGGGCGCCCGGTCCATGGCCGCGCAGGGCTCGGACGCCACCTCGATCCTCGATCACTACTACCCCGGCACGCAGATCGCGTCGGCCGGCGGCGAGGTGGTCGTCGGCATCGCCAGCGGCGGCCGGGTGACCCTGGCGCTGCCCGCCGGCGGCGAGCTGCGCTCGGCGCGCAGCGGACCGCAGGCGGCGGGCTTCCCGATCCCCCTCGGCCCCGGCGAGGTCGTCGCCGTCCACCACGACGGCAGCGGCTGGCGCGTCGAACGCGGCGGGGTCCGTGCCCTGGACGGTGGCAACGCCCAGATGTTCCAGGAGTCGGATGACTGCGTCCTGTTCTGTCCCCCCACGCCGGCGCCGGCCGAGCCGGAACCGGAGCCCGATCCCGAGCCCGAGCCGGCACCCGAGTCCTGCATGGTGTGCGGCCCTGCTCAGCCGGCGCCCGAGCCGGCGCCCCAGCCAGCGCCCGCCCCCGGCTCACCGCCCCCCGGCGACCCCCAGGCGCCACGCTCGCCCACCCCCATCTGGGCCGTCCCGGCCCAGGGCGGCACCGTCCACTCCGTCGACCGCGGCCGCACCTATCGGGGCCTGTTCGAGGTCGCCGGCGGTCCGGGCGCCGTTCGGGTCCGCAACCACGTGGACATCGAGGACTACCTGCGCGGCATGGCGGAGGTGCCGGGCACGTGGCCGCCGGCCGCGGTGCAGGCCCAGACCGTGGCGGCACGGACCTACGCTCTCCGGGCGATGGCCGGCGCCGGCGAGATCTGCGACTCCGAGTCGTGCCAGGTGTACGCCGGCGTCGCCCGCGAGACGGCCGGCCAGGACGCCGCCGTCGCCGCCACCCGGGGCTGGGTGCTGACCCACGGCGGGAACCTGGCCGCGACCTTCTACTCGGCATCGGCCGGCGGCCACTCCGCCACCATCCAGGAGGGCTTCGGGTCCGGGTACGACATCGCGTACCTCCCGGCCCGCCCCGAGCCCACCGACGACATCCGGCCGTGGAACCTCGAGGTCGCCCTCACCGACGTCGCCGCCCGCCTCGGCTACCCGGGCACGATCACCGACGTCCGGGTCGACGCCACCGGCCCCTCGGGTCGCGCCGTTGCCATGACCATCGTGGGCGACGCCGGGGAGCGACCGGTCGACCCGCAGGTCTTCCGCCGGCGGCTCGGGCTGCGATCGACCTTCTTCGCCGTGCGCGCCACCGTCGCCGGTGAGGCGCCGCCGCCCCCACCCGCGCCGGTCGCCGAGGACCAGCTGCTGACCGCCGGCGCGACCGTCACCGAGGGGGCCACTCCCCCAGCCCGCGTGCGCGCCCTGGGCGTCGTGACCCCCCGCTGGCTGACCCCGGGCGATGCCGTCCCCGCAGCCCGGATCGGCCAGCTCGCCGTGCTCGGCCTCCTCCTGGCCGCGGTGTCCACGGTGGCGCTCCGACGGGTCCATGCGGTCGGCCGGGCGGCCACCGCCGACGGCCTCGGCACCGCCCCGCTCGGCGCCGCGCCGATCGGGTGGCGAGCGCAGGCCACTGCGATGATGTCCCGGTGGACCAGCTCCCTCCCCTGACCCACACCCGCGTCGTGATGCGGGGTCTCCGGCGGCGCTGTCCGCTCTGCGGCGGCGGGAAGATCTTCCAGGGCTGGTTCCGCCAGGTGGAGCGCTGCCCCCGGTGCAACTACCCCACCACCCGCGTCGAGGACCAGTGGATCGGCTCGCTCGGCATCAACACGATCGTCAGCTTCACCCTGCTGGTGGCCGTGATCGGCGTGGGCTTCGCGGTGACGTACCCCGACCCACCGGTCACGACGTTGCTGGTCATCGCCGTGGCCGTGGCCGCGCTGTTCCCGGTGTTCTTCTTCCCGATCTCCAAGTCACTGTGGTCGGCCATCGACATGGCGATGCGTCCGCCGGAGCCGTCCGACGACATCGACCCCCGCTACCTGCCGCCGACCCCTCACGGCCCCGGCTGAGCCGACCACCCAGCCCGTCAGGTCGCGGGCACGTGGGAGTGGTCGTTGTGGCGGACGAGCGACCACGTGCGCTCCTTGACCCAGGGCATGTCGGGTCGCTCCTGGTGCTGCCACTCGGTGATGCCGCAGTTCTGGATGAGCACGGCGCCGAGCCACCCGGTCATGCCCCGACCGTGGAAGGCGGTGAAGCTGTGCTCGACCACCCCGCCGTGGCAGGCGACCACCACCGTCTGGCCCTGGTGGGCCCGGGCGATGGCGTCGAGCGCCCCGCCCACCCGGGCGGCGAAGCCGGCCCAGGTCTCGGCACCGGGCACGTGGTGGTGGAACGGCGTCCACACGTCGGGTGTGGGGAACCGCCGCTCGAGCTCCTCCCAGGCCAGACCGTCGCCCTCCGGGCCGATGTCGAACTCCCGGAGGTCCTCCACCTCCACCACCTCCGGGTCACCGACGGACGGAGCCACGATGGCCGCCGTCTGCGATGCGCGGGGCAGGGTCGATGCGTAGAGCGCGTGGACCTCGCCGACCTCGCCGGTGCGGGCCCAGCGGTCCCGGAGCGCCTCGGCCTGGCGGCGCCCCAGGTCGGACAGGCCGGTGCATCCCTGGCGGCCGCCGACGACGCCCTCGACGTGGGACTGGGCCTCGCCGTGGCGGACGAGGACGATGCGCGTGGTCGTCATGCCCCGACCGTACGCGGGACGGGCGCCCCGCAGGGCGCCCGTTCCGGTGAGGTTGGCTGGTCCGGCCGGAGCCGGTCCGGACAGACCTAGAAGTCGTCCATGCCTCCGGGCATGCCGCCGCCGGCGCCCTTCTCGGGCTGGTCGGCGATCACGGCCTCGGTGGTGAGGAACAGGGCCGCGATCGAGGCTGCGTTCTGCAGCGCCGACCGGGTCACCTTGGCGGCGTCGATGATGCCCGCCTTGGTGAGGTCCTCGTAGTTGCCGGTGGCCGCGTTGAGACCCTCGGACGCACCGGACATGGCCAGCACCCGGTCGACCACGACGCCGCCCTCGAGGCCGGCGTTGCGGGCGATCTGCTTCAGCGGCTCCTGGAGCGCGTGGGCCACGATCTTGGCGCCGGTGGCCTCGTCGCCGACGAGGTCGCCCACGAGGGCGTCGACCTTGGCCTTGGCCCGCAGCAGGGTGGCGCCGCCACCGGCGACCACACCCTCCTCGATGGCGGCCTTGGTGGTGCTCACCGCGTCCTCGATGCGGTGCTTCTTCTCCTTGAGCTCGACCTCGGTGGCCGCGCCGACCTTGAGGACGGCGACACCGCCCGACAGCTTGGCCAGGCGCTCCTGGAGCTTCTCGCGGTCGTAGTCGGAGTCGGTGTTCTCGATCTCGGCCTTGATCTGGCTGATCCGGCCCTGGAGGTCGGCGTCGGTGCCGCCACCGTCCACGATCGTGGTCTCGTCCTTGGTGACGACGATCTTCGCCGCCGTGCCGAGCAGGTCGAGGGTGGTGTTCTCCAGCTTGAGGCCGATCTCCTCGGAGATGACCTGGCCACCGGTGAGGATGGCCATGTCCTGCAGCATCGCCTTGCGGCGCTCGCCGAAGCCGGGGGCCTTGACGGCGACGGCCTTGAAGGTGCCGCGGATCTTGTTGACGACGAGGGTGGCGAGGGCCTCGCCCTCGATGTCCTCGGCCACGATGGCGAGCGGCTTGCCGGACTGCATGACCTTCTCGAGCACCGGCAGCAGATCACGCACGGCGGAGATCTTCGAGGAGACGAGCAGGACGTAGGGATCGTCGAGGACGGCCTCCATGCGCTCCTGGTCGGTCACGAAGTACGGGGAGATGTAGCCCTTGTCGAAGCGCATGCCCTCGACGAGGTCCATGTCCATGCCGAAGGTCTGGCTCTCCTCGACGGTGATGACGCCGTCCTTGCCGACCTTGTCGATGGCCTCGGAGATCATGGTGCCGATCTCCTCGTCGGCTGAGGAGATGGAGGCGACCTGGGCGATCTGGCCCTTGCCCTCGACCTCGACGGCCATGTCCTTGATCGCCGTGACGGCCGTCTCGACGGCCTGCTCGATCCCCTTCTTGAGGGACATCGGGTTGGCGCCGGCGGCCACGTTGCGCAGGCCCTCGCGGACCATCGACCAGGCGAGGACGGTGGCGGTGGTGGTGCCGTCACCGGCGACGTCGTCGGTCTTCTTGGCGACCTCCTTGACCAGCTCGGCGCCGATGCGCTCGTACGGGTCCTCGAGGTCGATCTCCTTGGCGATGGAGACGCCGTCGTTGGTGATGGTGGGGGCGCCCCACTTCTTGTCCAGCACGACGTTGCGGCCCTTCGGGCCGAGCGTGACTCGGACAGCGTCGGCGAGCTTGTTCATGCCGGCCTCGAGCGAGCGGCGGGCTTCGCTGTCGAACGCGATCATCTTGGCCATGTGTCGACCTTCTTTCTTCGGCGGTTAGCAGTCCTAGACAGAGACTGCTAACAGCCAAGCACGTCCGGTTAGCAGTCGCAACACCGGAGTGCTAGCGCTCACCCGCCGGCCACGGCCGGGATGATGGCAACGGTCTCGCCGTCGGGCACCGGGGTCTCGAGGCCGTCCATGAAGCGCACGTCGTCGTCGGCGACGAACACGTTGACGAACTTGCGCAGGTTGCCGTCGTCGTCGAGCAGGCGGTCGGCGAAGCCGGGGTGCGCGGCGTCGAGGGCCTTGAGCACCTCACCGACGGTGGCGCCCTCGACCTCGACCTCGGACTTGCCGCCGGCCATGGGGCGGAGCGTGGTGGGGATGCGGACGGTGGCGGTCATGTTCAGGGCTTCCTCGGTGCTCGGGGTGTCGCGGCCGGATCGGCCGGCACCGATGGTAACGAACCGCCCCCTCGGGGCATTCCCCCGTGTGCCGCCGGTTGGCGATGCCGGCAGCCGGCGGTGACACTGCCCGGGTGGCGACCCTGCTCCGCACTGCCCACGGCGACTTCGATCCGGCCGCGGTGGCCGCGGCCAAGGACGGACGCACCGTGGCGGTGTGCCTGCCCGCACGTGACGAGGAGGCCACCGTCGGCACCATCGTCGAGACGTTGCGCCGGGACCTGCAGGAGCACGTGGCGCTCGTGGACGAGCTCGTCGTCGTCGACGACCACTCCGACGACGACACCGCACGGGTGGCACGGGACGCCGGCGCCACCGTGGTCGACGCCCGCACCACGCTCCCGGAGGTGACCGGCGCCGGGAAGGGAGCCGCCCTGTGGCGGTCGTTGCACGAGACGACCAGTGACCTGGTGGTGTGGGTCGACGCCGACATCACCGGGTTCAGCTCCCACTTCGCCACCGCGCTGGTCGGCACCCTGGTCGAGCACCCCGAGGTGTCGTTCGTGAAGGGCGCCTACGACCGGCCCCTGGTCGAGGGTGAGGGCGGCGGCCGGGTCACCGAGCTGGTGGCACGGCCGGCGCTCGCCATGCTGTTCCCCGAGCTGACCGTCGTGGCCCAACCGCTCGCCGGCGAGTACGGCGGCCGGCGGGAGCTGCTGGAGGGACTGCCCTTCGTCCAGGGGTACGGCGTCGACATCGCCCTGCTCATCGACGCCCACCGCTCGGTCGGCACGGCGGGCCTGGCCGAGGTGGACCTCGGCGTGCGGCGCCACCGCAACCGGACCATCGGCCAGCTCGGTCCGCAGGCCGCCGAGGTGCTCCGGGCCACGCTGGTGCGGGCCGGGGTGCCCACGGCCGACGACCACCTCACCCTCCGCCGACCCGGACTGCCGCCGCTGGCGCTGGCGCACGACGAGCTGCCGCCGCTGGTGGAGCTGGAGAGCTACCTGCGCCGCCCGCGCTGAGCCGACAGGCGAGGTGACCCGGGAGCACTGCCCGACGGCGTGACGCCGCCAGACCGAGGCGCGGGGACGTGCCCTACGCGCCCGGATCGCCTGCGTCGGGCACGGGCACCTCGTCGGCCGCCTTCTCGGGCACGTCGTCGCGGTCCACCTGGGGCGCGGCGGCGATCTCGTCGTTGATGTAGTCGTCGAGCGGCTCGAGGGGGCCGTGACCCCCGATCGGCGGACCGGTGTCCTGGGCGATGACGTCGGCGACGGGGATCTCCAGGACGTACACGGCCCACAGATGGCCGACCACGACCTTGACCGTGGCGGTGATCGGGACGGCGAGGATCAGGCCGAAGAACCCGCCGAGGCTCCCGCCGGCGAGCAGCGCCAGCATCACCACGGAGGGGTGCAGGCTCACGGTGCGCTGCATCACGAGCGGGCTGATGAAGTGGTTGTCGATCTGCTGGGCGATGGCCATGATCGCCACCACCCACAGCGCCGTGCCGAGGTCCCGGGTGGTGAGGGCGATGATGACGCCCGGCACCCCGCCCACCCACGGGCCGATCAGCGGCACCAGGTTGAACCCGCCGGCGATCATGCCGACGATGAGCCAGAACGGCAGGTCGATGATGGCCAGGCCCACGCTCACCATCACGCCGACGATGATGGCCACGGCCAGCTGACCGCGGAAGAAGCCACCGATGGCGACGTTGAGGCGGTGGGCGACGTGGAAGACCTGGTCCTCCGCGCCCTTTGGCACCAGGCGACGGCTGACCGCACCGATGTGGGGGAGATCGACGAGCAGGTAGAAGGCGATGATCGGGCCGAGGATGAAGATGAGGCCGATCTCGAAGATCCGGCTGCCGATCTCCCGGACGCGCGACAGCTGCTCGCCGATCCCGCCCTCCTCGGGGAACTGCTGGCGGGCGTCGGCTGCGACCCGGTCGAGGTCGGCGGCGAGCACGGGCCGGTCGTCCTCCTCGAGGGCGTCGGCCGCCCGCTGCACGATGCGGTCGAACTCGTCGTTGCGGGCCGTGTCGCCCCCGTTGCCGAACTGGTCCCGCAGCTCGTCGACGTTCGGGATCTCGACCACCCAGTTCCCGTCCTTGGAGTCCTGGGAGAGGTCGTCGAGCCACGTCTCCATGTCCGCCCGCAGCTCGGGCCACTGCTCGGCCAGCTCGTCGGCCTGGGTGCTCACCAGCGGCGCCACGAGGAACCCGAGCAGCACCAGGACGGCGACGAACATGACGTAGCTGAGACCGGTGCCGGCGGCCCGGTGGAACCCGCGCCGGTGCAGCCCGGTGACGATCGGGTTGAGCAGGAAGACGATGGCGCCGGCCAGCACGAGCGGCGGGAACACCACCCGGAACTGCCACGCCACCCAGAAGAGGAGCGCGAGGGCGGCGGCCACCCCGAGGAGCGACCAGGCCACACGGCCGGCGACGGCGAAGCGCTCCCACATCGCGCCGCACGGTACCGGACCCTCCCTCGCCGCCCGTGTCCCCCGGCGCGCGCCGCTGCCGCCACGTACCCTCGGCCCATGGACGACCGCACCGAACCGCCGTCGTGGAGGGCCGGGCTCGTGCCCCGGATCGTGGTCGCCGGCGTGGTGCTCTTCGTGGCCCTCACGGTCATCGGGTGGGTCGTCGGCACGATCCTCGCCGTGCTGCGCACCCTGCTCGTCGTCGCCGTGCTCGCGGCCGTCGTGTGGGCCGTGGTCGCTGGCCGCGGCGACTGAGGAGGATCAGCCCCGGTCGGCCAGCAACTCGGCGGCAGCAGCTTCGATGCAGGCCACCGTGTCGGTCATCGCCCGCTCCCGGCCGAAGCGCTCGACCAGCGACACCACCTCGGTGATCCCCGCGGCCCGGGCCGCATCGTGCACGGCGTCGTCGTGGACCTCCTCGCCCACGACCGCCACGGTCGGCACGCCGAGCGACGCGGCCATCTCGGCGACCCCGCCGACGACCTTGCCCTCGAAGGAGGCGTCGTCGAGGAACCCCTCGCCCGTGACGACGAGGTCGGCGCCCTCGACGGCCTGATCCAGCTCGAGCTCCTCCGCCACGAGCGCGAACCCGTCGAGCAGCTTCGCGCCGATGGCGGCGAGACCGCCGGCCAGGCCCCCCGCGGCGCCGGCGCCGGGGATGGTCGTGACGTCGACCCCGTGGTCCTCCCGGTACACATCGGCGAGGCGACGCAGCCGGTTGGCGAGCAGCCGTACCTGGGCCCGGCTGGCGCCCTTCTGCGGCCCGAACACGTCGGCGGCGTCGAGGAACGGGGTGCGCACGTCGCAGGCCACGAGCAGCTCGACGGCGCGGAGCCGCTGGTGGGGGTACAGCGCCCGGAGCGCACCGAGGCCGCCGTCGGTGGTGGCCGAGCCGCCCAGCCCCACGATGATCCGGCTCGCACCGGTCTCCACCGCGATCTGGATCAGCTCACCGGTGCCGTGGGTGTCGGCGGCAATGGGGTCGTTGCCCTCGGGCCCGCCGGCGAGCAGCAGTCCCGAGGCGCGAGCCATCTCGATGACTGCGGTGCCCCGGTCGTAGCGCCAACCGGCCTCCACCGGGTCGCCGTTGGGGCCGGTGACCACGGACGTGCGGTTGGGTCCGCCCAGCACGTCGAGGAGGCCGTCGCCGCCATCGGCCACCGGCACCTCGTCGCAGTGCCAGCCCGCAGCTGCGGCGGCGCGACCGACCGCCGCGGCGACGTCGGCGGCGGACGCGGTGCCGCGGAACTTGTCGGGCGCGGCGACGACGCGCACGTCAGGCCAGGGGCTCGAGCGCGGCGAGCACGGCGTGGGGTCCCTCGAGCAGGACGTCGGCGGCCGCGGCCACGTCGTCGTGCAGCTCGTCGGAGGCGATGGCCACCTTGCAGGTCGTGACCCCGGCGGCGGCGAGCTGGTCGAGCGCGGCGAACGCAGGCAGGTCGCCGAGGTCGTCGCCCAGGTAGGCGACCACGTCGCACCCCTCGCTCAGGGCCAGCACCGTGGTGCCCTTGTCGACGGCGAGCGGCGGGTGCAGCTCCGCCGACCGCTTGGCCGCCCGCACCTCGAGGCCGGTCTCGCGACCGACGCGGTCCGCCCAGGCCAGGACCTCGCCCTCGGCTTCGGGCACCTCGCGGTAGTGCACCGTGAGCGACAAGCCCTTGGACTCGACCCGGACCCCCGCCGGCAGGGCTGCGCCGCCGGCGACCGCATCGGCCACGACGGCACGCCACCGATCGACGTCCTCGTGGTCCTGCACGGCACCGGCCACCCGGGTCTCGAGGCCATAGACCCCGGAGAGGTCGACGCCGGAGCCGAGGTGCTCGACCAGGAAGGCACGAGGACGGCCGCTGACGACGGCGACCCGGCGGTAGCGCCGCGCCAGGCGCTCGAGCAGCTCGACGGCGCCCGGCACCGCGACAGCTGCCGAGGGATCGTCCACGATGGGCGCGAGCGTGCCGTCGAAGTCGAAGAACAGGGCGGTGCGGGACGGGTCGGCCCCCACCAGTGCACGCAGCTGCTCCTCCGCGGCGGGGCCGGAGATCGGGACGTCGATGGCGTCTGGCACGTGCCGACCGTACCCGGGCTGCTCTGTCACACTTCGGCCGTGGCCCCGCCCCGCCTCGCCCTCCTGCCCGTCGCGGCCCTCGTCGCCACGCTGTCGCTGGCCGGCTGCGAGGAGCACACCGTCGCGGTCCGCTTCGAGCCCGAGGTCGGCGACGTCTACCGCTTCCAGGCCGACGTGGAGACCCAGGTCGTGCGCACGGTGGACGGGGTCACCGCCGACGAGTCCGACACGGCCACACTGGACGCCACCCAGACCGTGCAGGCCGTCGCCGACGACGAGGTGCTGGTCCGCATCGCCCTGCAGCGCGACGACGCCGCACCCCGCACGATCGACGTCCGCCTCGACCGGGCCAGCCGGCTCACCGCCATCGACCTCGTCGAAGGGGTCCCGGCCGAGGCGCTCGGGCTCGACGTCGCCATGGACCTGCCAGCCGACATCGGCAGCCCGCCCACCGGACCCCTCGAGCCGGGCGATCGCTGGGAGATCCTGCGGGAGGTGAGCCTCGGCGGCCTGTCCCGACCGGTGCTCGTCCAGGGCCGGGGCCGCATCGACTCCCTCGGCGTCGAGGGTGGCCGAGAGGTCGCGGTGGCGGTCGTCGAGCTCGACGTACCGGTGCGCACGATCCTCGACACGGTCGACGGCCGCGTACGCCTCGTCGGCACGCAGCGCACGTCGTCGGAGACGGCGTACGACCTCGCCGACGGTGCCCTGCGGCGGGACCGCACGGTGACCGAGGGCGACGTGGAGGTCATCGCCGAACCGCCGGCCGGCGTCGACGCCGAGCCGCTGCGCGGCGACATCGACTACCGGATCGTGACCCGCACCCGCCGCCTCGGGCGCAACACGGAAGCGGCGAGCTCGCCCTAGCCGGTCGGCACGAGGTCGGGGCCGAGGTGCACGAGCACGTTGGCCAGCTGCAGGTCGTCGACCGGCGCCACGGCCGGCATCGGCGTGACCGACTCCGGCGTCGCACCGATGGCGGCGGCCAGCGCCTCGGCCTCGGCCTGGAAGCCCGTGGTGTAGTACACGATCGTGGCCTGGACCCGATCGGCGTTGGCCGGGGTCCCGGTGACGTAGCCGAGTGCCTCGAGGGCGTCGGTGGTGCCACCGGCGGCGCCGTTGACGCCGGAGCCGTTGGCCACCAGGACCTTCACCTCGGCGGGGTCCCGCGGGGCCTGCGTGGTCGTCGTTGTCGATGCCGTGGCGTCCCCGTCGTCACCGTCGGCCGGCGTCACGCCCTCGTCGACGTCGGTGGCCGTGTCGGAACCCACCGCCACCTGGGTGGTGCTGCTGTCGTCGTCCCGCAGTAGCAGGACGCCGATCACCACCGCGACGGCCACGAGGATGGCGCCGCGTGCGACGGATCCGTGGCCGGGTGCGGCCGAGGGGGGCTGGGGCTGCCGTCGGCGTCGCCGCGGCTGCTCGGACTGTTCGCTCATCGGAGCCTCCGGCGGCGGGTCGGACCGACGTGGCGGCGTCGACGGCGATCGGCCCGGGCCCGGCGCAGACGTCGGATCAGGAGCGGGTCCAGATCCATGGCGTCGGGATGGTCGATCAAGGTGTCGAGCCTCCGGTAGTACGCCGACGGGGAGATCTGGAGCTGGGCACGTATCGCATCGCCCTTGGGTCCCGGTGACTGCCACCAGGCCCGCTCGAAGTCCAGGATCGACTGCTCCATCGGCGTGAGGTCGGTCAGGGGCATCCCCACCATGGTGCGTCCCCCACCGAGGTGGATCAAGCACCGCCCCCTGCAGCCGGTGGTGTGGGCGCCACGATGTGCTCATGCACGCGGGTGGGGCGGTGCAGACGTCAGCCTGCACGATCAAGAGCGCACCTGCCTTCTGAACCGGCTCCACGTCACCCGTCCACCAGGAAAACGGGGCAACCAGGCTCGGGAGCAGACACCTCTCGCCTCGTCACGTCACGGTCGATCATCCCGGGTCCCGGTCGCTGGCTGCCTATCGACGGCCTACGGGGAACAGCGCACAGGTCAGACCCAGTGGAACTCACCGGTGTGGGTCCACGGCAGCAGCGTCACCCGCTTGCGGCGCTGGAGCTCCTCTCCGCCGTACACGACGACGATCTGGACCTGGTTGATCGGAGAGCTCGCCGGCGACCCGAACCGCCGACGAGCACAGGGACGAACGGATGGTTGTCGCTGCCTCGACCTCGACGAGGACCAGTCCATCGAGCCGGTCGACGACGAGATCCATCTCGGCGCCGTGCCGGTCTCGGTCGTGCGAAAGACCCACGGACTCGCCGGCGTTGCGGCGATATTCGAAGATGCCGGAGGCGACCCAGCGCTCGAAGACCGCTTCCCCGTAGGGGATGGGGCGGGAGCTGGGTGGGCGAGCGGATGCCCGGGAGCCAACCGGCGAGGCCGCTGCCGATGAAGCGGAGCTTGGGCTGCTTGACCAACCGCTTGCGGATGTTGGCGTGGAACGCGGGATGCGGAAGGTCACGTATGTGGGCTCGAGCACGCGCAGCCACGCCTTCGCCGTCGGCTGCGACACGCCGACATCTCCGGCGAGCGCCGAGTCGTTCAGTAGCTGACCGGTCCGGCCGATGCCAGCGTCGGCTTGCCGCTCTGGTGGGGGCCGGTGATCGTCACTGCCACCGGATGCTCAGCCGAGGCGACATCGCCACGAACTACCCGAAGGACCAAGTCGGCGACCTCGTCGAGGCCCTCTCCACGGCGCCGTAGCTCGAACGAGGCCTGCGGGCACCTGCACACCGCCGCCCTCCAGACGCCCTCAGTCCCGATTCGATGCCGGCAGCGGACGGCCGACGACGCCAGAAGGCCTGGCCGAGGAACCCAGTGGACGGCGGTCGTCCTCGAGGGTCGAGCCGCCCGAGTGGCTGAGCTCCGCAGGCCCGTCGAGCTCTTCGCTGGACTCGGGGCCGCTCTCCGGTTCCCGATGCTCCTGGACGATGCCGAGCGCCGGGGTCCACAGCACGGACTGGTTCCGACCGCCGCGCTTGGCGGCCACGAGCGCGGTGTCAGCTTGGGCGATCGTCGCCGCCAACGGACCTCCGACAGCTTCGGTGATGCCGAAGCTCGCCGTGAAGCGGGGCACCGTGCCGCTGTTCAGCCGCTCGTCCACGGCCTGCCGCAACCGGTTGATGACGGCGGTGGCGCCTTCGGAGTCGCAGTCTGGCAGCACGACGACGAACTCCTCGCCGCCGTACCGGGCGGCCACGTCGGTGGGCCGGACGGCCTCGCGCAGGCACCGGGAGAACAGGCGCAGCGCCCGGTCTCCGACCTCGTGGCCGTGGACGTCGTTGAGGGTCTTGAAGTGGTCGAGGTCGGCGAACACCACGGCGTAGGGCCGGCGGGACTCGACGAACTCGCGGGCCCGCTCCTCGAGGCTGCGCCGGTTCAGGAGGCCCGTCAGCGGGTCGGTGCGTGCCTGGTCCTCGCTCTTGGCGAAGGCTCTGGCCACGCCGACCCGCTCGCCGGTCTTCCGGGCGATCAGCTCGATGTGGGTGAGGGTCGGCGCCGGCAGCGGGCCGGGTGTGGTGACGTGCAACACGCCAACGCTGTTACCGGCCACGGTGAAGGGTACGCATGCGGTCTGGTGGTCGCCCCCCCTGTCCCGGACGTGCGGACACGCGTCCAGGGCGTCCGGGTTCGGGAAGCGCTGGGTGTGGCCGTTGTGGCACGAATGGAACGCAGCGACCGGGGAAGCCCGCACCACACAGAACCGAGAAACGATCACGATCGGGGTCGGCGCCAAAGGCGCAGCCATCGAAGTGCGGGTCTACCGGAACAAGGTCCGGATCTCCCTACTCGTACGGAGCACCGTTCGGCGCGACGAGCTCGTCGACCACTACCTCCACAACACCACCATCCGATCCGCGTACGGACCAGACCTTGTCGCAGACATCCAAGCCGGCCGTCAAAGCGCCATGCTCCGTGACGAACTGAGCGTCGACATCAGTGAACAAACAGAACGTGCCCGAGCGATTGACTGGCTGATCGAACGCCGAGACCGACTGCTCGCTGCCACCGCGCGATCGGGCCGCCACCGATCGTTCCCACCGGGTCCTGACCTCCCGAGGACCCAGACGCGCACCGAACCGCTTCTGCAGCGAGTACGGCCGCGAGGTCGATTGGAACGCCCAAAAGTTCGGAGTCCACCATGCCGGGCCCAGGACAGCCCGCCGGAGGCGTGCAGCAATCCTTGGCGCCTCTAACGCTCTAACCTATAATTCTACAATGGAACACGAAAACTTGTTCGAACCGCCAACGGGCCGGTGGGCCCTGATCGGAGCAGCGATAGGGCTGGTCAGTGTCGGGCTCGGTTTCGTTGCGCTCGCCGTGCTGCAAGACCTCGACCGGACAGTCATCGGGGCGGCAGCTCTTGCCGGCCCGTTCGGTGGCGCTGGATTCGGGGCGATGGTCGGCGGCGTGCTCGGGGGAATCAAAGCGGCGGCCGAGGAAGCAGCTGGCGAAACAAAGACCGGCACCAGTCACTGACCGTCGAGCGAGTCAGCGCTGCTGGCGAGACCCTTCAGAACACCAACGGCTCGGGCGACCGTCGCCTCAATCACATCCCGGGCGGTTTCGATGCTGGTGACCAAGTCCAACCCCTCCCCCGCCCAGACAGGGCGGAGCGAGTAGTCATCGGCCGCAGCGCCTTTGAATCGGTCGCGCAGCTCGTACGAGTCGACCTCGTCGTCGAACGCGTCGACCAGGTCGTTGCGCAAAGCGCGCGCATCGTGGCCTGACGGCCATGCCGGGCCGCGGACCACGTCGAAGGCTTCGGTGCGCACCGTTTCTTGGGCACCGTTGGCGACAAGGGCCGCCAACTCGACCGGAGTTGAGATCGCCTCGCTCGTGGCCAGCAGACGCGTGCCCATCACGACACCGCCCGCACCGAGCGCGAGCATCGCCGCCAAGCCGCGACCATCGGCGATGCCGCCGGCTGCGACAACCGGAAGCGGCGCCACTCGATCCACAACGGAGGGGACCAGAGCGACGGTCCCGCGGTCCGGACGGCCATGCCCGCCGGCGTCTCGCCCCTGAGCGACGATGACGTCCGCGCCCGCCTCTACCGCCAGCTCGAGCTCGCTGCTCGACTGGACCTGACAGACGAGCAGAGCTCCGCCAGCGTGCACTTGATCGGCAAACGGTCGGGGATCACCGAAGGAGAGTTGAACCAGTGCAGGCGACGCCTGCATGGCAACGTCCAGGGCGGCGCTGCGCTGCTCGAGCGCGAACGTGATGAACCCGATGCCGACGCGAGCGTCTCCCACCAAGTCGAGTTCGGCCTCGAGCCAAGCCGGATCGCCGTAGCCGCCACCCACGATCCCCATGCCGCCGGCCGTCGAGACCGCGGCCGCCAACCGCCCGCCGGCAGCACCGCCCATCGGTGCCAACAGGATCGGGTGATCGATCCCGAGCAGCTCGGTCAGCGGCGTGACAAGCCTGTGCCCGCTGGGGTCCAGTGTCGCTGTCACCGCACAGGTTGGGGGGTTGTCCGGAGGTACGACGTGTGCGCCGTGACACCGGCAGGGAACTTCTCCCCGGCCTCGTCGTCGCTCAACGACGGCGACACGATGACATCCGCGCCGTCGGTCCAGTCAACGGGCGTTGAGACCGGGAACTCGGACGACAACTGCAGGGCATCGAGCACCCGGAGGATCTCATCGATGTTCCGACCGACGGAGGCCGGATAGGTCAGTGTCAGACGCACCGTCTTGTCCGGGGCGATCACGAACACCGTCCGGACGGTGGCTGTGGCGAGAGCCTTCGGGTGGATCATGCCGTACAACGACGCAACCGTCCGGTCCTCGTCACCGACCAGCGGATAGTTCAAGGCCGACCCCTGCGTGCTCTCGATGTCCTTGGACCACGCGTTGTGCGAGTCGACGTCGTCGACACTCACGCCGACCAGCTTCGTGTTGCGCTTGGTGAACTCATCCTTACGGTTCGCGAACGCTCCGAGCTCGGTCGTGCACACCGGGGTGAAGTCCGCCGGATGGGAGAACAAGATGCCCCAGCCATCACCGAGGTAGGCGTGGAGACCGATCGTCCCGTCGGTCGAGTCGGCCGTGAAGTCGGGTGCGGTGTCGCCCAGTTGGATAGCCATGAAATCGCTCCTTCTAAAGAGATGCAGAACCTCACTAGAGCAAACCCGACCGCACGGGTCAAGTTTCGGCGCCACTGCTCCCTCGATCCCGCGAGCAGTCGAGCGACCCGCCACCTAGGGAAAGGCTACGTTGGCGATAGAAGCGACGCAGAGCGTTCCGCACGGGAAGAGGAGACCCCGCATGGCCCTGGATCGAGGCACCGACGCCGCAGTCGACGACGCAACTCTTGCTCGCCTGGTTCGCGAACTGGCCGATGCCGTCATCATCGCGAACGCCGACGGAGAGATCGTCGAGTGGAACGAGGCGGCGACGACGATGTTCGGCTGGGCTCGGCACGAGGCACTGGGCCAGACGCTCGACATCATCATTCCCGAGCGGTTCCGGGACCGACACTGGAAGGGCTACGAAACGGCCATGGCCACAGGCCGATCCGTCTACGCCAGCCGTCTCCTCGAGGTCCCGGCCCTGCATCGAGACAACACCTCGCTGTCGATCGCGTTCACCGTCACGATCGTGCGTGACCGCGACGGCGCAGTCGCTGGAATCGCGGCCGTCATACGTGACGAGACCGAGCGTCGACAAGAGATGCAGCGCCTCCGAGCCGCACAGAACACCAACTAGGTCGAGTGCTCGGGACCTCAGTTCTCCCGATGAGGACAAGCTCCGAAACTGGTGTACGCGCTGCACCGGCTTGGCGTCGATCTCCGCGGCCGGTGGGGGCGATCCGACGCTCCATGATGACCTTCCACCGACGACGGCGCCTCACATTCAACGCGCGGAGGCGACCACTGTCCTGCGTCGACGACGTCGCATCATCCCAGGCGTTCGAGAGTGAGGACCGCTCGGTGCCGCAACGGCAGGGCCCCAGACGATTCACGCCCGTCCAGTTCTTGCGGCGCGAGACAGCAAGCGCCGTAGAGGGCGTCACTGGCGCCTCCATCGGCTAACCGGCAAACCAGGCGTCAACCACCGCAGCGGGCAACCACTCCTCACCCAGGTCCTGCCGGACTGGTCCGACCTTGCATGCGGCGCTGACCGCGCCGTGCACACGTCCGAGCTCACTGCTGCCCACTGCCGGAACGCCCATCACGCTGTGACGGCAGTGAAGGCCGCCAGCCAGCAGGTCATGCCAGCAACGTCGCGAGCTCGATGCCGGGGTCCTCGAGGCGGTCCCTGTCGACCGGACAAGGATGCGAGACAAGAGCCTTCAGATCGTCCGTCGCAGCCGAACCGTTCACGGCCATCGCAGCGTTCACCCTCTCGTTGTCGTGCCAGATGGCAACGAAGCGCCGGGCAGCCACATCCCCGCGCAGCACCAGACGGTCCGCTGTGCCGGCATGACCGACGTACTCGAGTCCCAGGTCGTACTGGTCCGAGAAGAAGTACGGCAACCGTTCGTAGGGCTGGTTCGCCCGGCAGGTGTTCGCGCCCGCGTGCTCGCCCTGGTTGAGCGCGTTCGCCCAATGCTCCACGCGTAGACGTCGGCCATAACGAGCGTGGAAGGCGTTGGCGACGTCGCCGGCAGCGAAGATGCCCTCCACCGCGGTCTCTAGGAACTCGTCTACGACGATCCCGTTGTCGACCTCGATCATCGTCTGGCCGCGAAGGAGCTCGGCACGCGGTACGACCCCGATACCGATCACCACAACGTCAACATGCTCGACCGAGCCGTCGGAGAGAGCAACCCCCTCCACGCGGCCAGAACCCAGCACTGCCTCGACGCCAACTCCCAGCCGCAAGGTGACGCCGTGCTCAGCGTGGAGGTCAGCGAACACCGCACCAAGCTCGTCTCCCAAGACCCGCTGGAGAGGTACGGGAGCAGGATCGATCATCACCACGTCAGCACCCATGGCCCGAGCGGAAGCCGCGACCTCCGTGCCGATCCATCCCGCGCCGATCACCGCAACCCGCGTGCACGACCGGAGCGCCTCCCCTAGCTGCATCGCTTCGGGAGCGGTACGCAGGTAGTGCACCCCATGCAGGTCGGTGCCTGGGACGTCGAGTCGGCGCGACGCCGCCCCCGTGGCGATGACAGCGCAGTCGAACCTGAGTGGACCCGCCTCCGCCAACGTGACAGTGCGGGTCACCGGGTCGAGAGCCTCGGCGACGTCGCTCAGGACCTCGATGTCGTTGTCGGCATAGAACGAAGGCGGGTGGACGAAAGCCTCGTCGAGGTCCGACTCGCCGCGCAGCAGTCCCTTGGACAAGGGCGGGCGCTCGTAAGGCAGGTGCCGTTCCTCGCCGACGAGCACGACGCGACCGTCATGGCCTGCGCTGCGGGCACCCTCCGCCGCTTTCGCGCCAGCTAGTCCCCCTCCAACGATGACCAAGGTTCTTGACCGAGGCATGGACGTTCCTTTCCGCGCCGCAACAGCGCACTGGGGAGACTGAGGGATCGCGGGATCGTCGACATCGCGACACACGGGCCGACGTCATCGGAGAATGGGGCACGGTGACGTGAGCGGGTACGCCAGTCGTAGGGTCGACCGGCTCGCCATGAAGGGCCGCAACGCGCACCCGAGAGTGCGCGCGCTCGTCGTGCATCCCGCCCGTTGTCTGGCTCGGCGGGCGTGAACGGCCGCACCGGGCGTCACGCCCGCGCCCCGGTCAAGGCGAAGAACTCGGCTCGTGACCGTTGATCGTCCCGCAACAGTCCCTGGAGGGCGGAGGTGACGGTGAGCGTCCCAGCGGCGCGAACGCCTCGAAGTGACATGCACATGTGCTCGGCCTCCAAGACGACACCCACTCCTCTGGGCTGGAGTTCGCGCTCCAGCCAGTCGGCGATCTGCTTCGTGAGGCGTTCTTGAACCTGCAGGTCCCGGGCGAACAGCTCGACGACACGGGCGAGCTTCGACAACCCGACGATCCGGTCTCCGGGCAGGTAGCCGACATGGGCGACACCGACGAAGGGCAGCATGTGATGCTGACAAAGAGATTGGAACGGGATTCCTCGAGCCACGACGAGCTCGTCGTAGCCCTCGTCATTGGGGAAGCTGGTCGCGTTGAACGGTCGTGGGGTGAGGAGCTCACGCAACGCCAGTGCAAGGCGGGTGGGCGTGTCGCGCAGATGCTCGTCGTCAGGGTCCCGGCCCAGCGCGACGAGAAGTGCTCGGACAGCGCGGGCGGCGGCTGTGACGTCGACGGCGGTGTCGGCGTCGACGTCGATGTCGATGTCGATGCCGATGGCGTTCCGAGGGTCGCGGACCGTGCGCAGCGGCGGCGCCTCCGAGCCCGGACCCGAAGCTCGCCGTGGCGCCGCTGAAACTCGCCCACCAGGCGAGAGCTCGCTCATCGCTCGGTGGCGAAGTCGGTCGCGAGCCGCGTCAGGGCCACCGCCCCTAGAAGGAGACCGAAGTCGCGGAGCGCGATGTCGTAGTGATCCGCCATCAGCAACAGGTTGAAGATGATCCCGGCTAGCCATGCGGCGACCAGGTAGCCGCCAACCCGTGGCCGGAACGCGACGACGAGACCAGCGACGATCTCGACGACGCCGACGACGTACATCAGCGTGTGCGCTCCCACCCCGAGGAGATCGCTGAACTCGGGCGCGAGGTAGCGATCCCAGTCCACGAGGACGTGGGCGAACTTGTCGAGCCCGAACACGATCGGGGCGACGGTGAAACCGATGCGAAGCAACCAGAAGGCCTCGAAGGCCGGGCGGTGCGACGGCCTCCCACCGAACGGGTAGGCCGCGGTCTTGGTAGCCGTCGACGTCGAAGCGGTCATGTGTGCCTCCTCAGCAGGGTCCTTGGGGTCGACCGTAAGCCGCACCGGTCTCTTTCGCAAGTCGTTTCTGTTTTTAGAAGTGAACGTGCGTCCCCCAACCAGTGCGCGGAGGTGCCGGCGCTGCGGACTGGCCGGCGACGCCATCGCCGTGCGCGACGAGCCGACGCCGCAGGGATTCCGCCGCGGCGGGCATAGCTGGGCGGCGTCATGGGGACGAAGACCCATGCCCTTCGTTCACTCCGTCGGCCATGGAACAGCGGCAGCCAAGGACTTCGCCGCGCTCGCCCGGGACGCTCGGATCGACGTCATCGTCGACATCCGACGGTTCCCGGGTAGCAGGCGGAACCCCCAGTACGCCCAGGACGCCATGGCAGTGTGGCTTCCCCAGGAGGGCGTCGCCTACGAGCACGAGCCGCTGCTCGGAGGTCGCCGCAAGCTCACCGACGGCTCAGTGAACCTCGGTCTACGCAATGAGCAGTTCCGCGCGTACGCGGACTACATGTACACCCCCGACTTCGCTGAAGGTATCGAACGCCTCATGGGCGTCGCCGCGACCAGGCAAGTCGCCATGATGTGCTCGGAATCGGTCTGGTGGCGGTGTCACCGCCGGCTCGTCGCCGACCATCTCGTCTTGGTGCATGGGACGCCAGTCCGCCACCTTCTCCACGACGGTCGGGTCACGAGCCACGTCCCCACCCCCGAAGCCGCCCTGGTCGGCAACCGCGTCGTCTACGCGTCCCCTCTGGAGCCGGAAACCGTGACGACGTAGCGCCACGCCGTCGCACCACAGCAACCCCCAGCCTTCTGTGCGAGCAGCCGACGGGCGCCGGTCAGGTCAGACCGCTGCTACTTGGGGACGAGCTTGACGCAGCACTGACCCTCGACAGGGTCGAGACGCGCCGTGACACCGGACCGACCCACCCCAGTGATCGTCGCGTCGATCAGACAAACGTTCATGTTGCAGATGAGATCCGTGTGCTCCGCCGCCAAGTAGTCGAACGGACAGTTGCGCAGGACGACAACTCCGTCGTCGTCGAGCGCAGGCTCGAAGCCCTGCGTCTCGAGAGCACCGACGATCGCGTCACGTCGAGTTGATGCGCGCCGGCTCGTCGCATCGCGCAGACGCGACCGGATCGCCTCAGCCCACCGCCGCCCTTCCTTCGCTGCCTCCTCGGCGAGCGCTTCTGTGACGTCCAGATCCTCGCTACGGGACCGGTCCACGGCCCGGGCGAGAAGCCTTCCAGCGAGGCGGTAATCACGAGGCGGAAGTGACACGTCGAAGTCGCGGTCAGCGCGGCGGTACATCTTCGCGGGCCGGCCCGCACCGGGGCCCGAACGCCCGGTCAGGCGCTTGAAGTCGATTTCGAGCAACCCTTCGGCGGCGAGCCGATCGAGGTGATGAGCAGCCGTGCCGCGTTCCATGCCCGTGGCGTCGGCCGCCTGGTCCCGGCTCACCCAGTCATCGGCCTTTGCCACGGCGTCGTAGAGCGCTCGGCGGCTCGGTTCGCCGAGGGCGCTGATCGCCTGCACGCCGTCGTCCGAAGCTTCATCACGATCACCCATGTCACATGTTTCTACCGTGAACGTCGGATTCCGACATCGCGGCGCACCGCTCCGGCTCTTGGCGCAGAGCGCCAGAACCCCGGTTGCCTGTCGCTTGGCGCCCTCTACAGGTCCGAGGCTCCACCGTGTTCCTGCCAGCTCAGCGGGCCGGGCCAGGGCGCTTGGTGCGGTCACGAGGTCCGAGAACCCCAAGACATCTCTGTCGCCCAGAGTCGCGAACCCCCCAACCGGCGACCGCGGGCGCGTGCCGTGCGGCGATGGGGCATCGCGATGGAACGTCGCCGGTACTCTCGGAGCTCGATGCCGAATCGTCGCTCAGCCGTGGGACTTCCGGCGTCCTATGTCCGTGGCCCGTGGCCGACGGGTCGCCCGGTCGCCGGTGCGCCTCGAGCCCTGGAACTAGCCCGGGACATCGCGGTGCGCTTGGCCGAGGCCATCGAGGGCCGATCGATCACGGAAGTCGCGTCTGCCTCGAACCTCGCACGTTCGACCATCTACGACGTGGTGAACGGCAGCACGTGGCCCGACCTCGTCAGCGTCGGCCAGCTCGAGGAAGCGCTCGGCATCACACTGCTGCCCAAACTGCTCGAAAGCGACGCATCTGCCTAGACCAAGGCCGGCGGGACCCGAGTACCGGGTCCCGCCAATGATGCCGCCTGTCAGCGGGTCGACGTTTCCGCTCGCGCAGTTGACGAACGTCGGAGATCGGTCAGGACGAGCGCCAGCAAGGCGACAAGAACCGCGGAACCGAACGCGTTTGCCCAACGCTTCTGTCGCTCTGGCACCACCACCTCGCCGTTCGTCCACCGGGCAGTGAAGCCTCCACCAGGGAACCCAACAGTCGGGGCTTCAGGGTCTCCGACTTGGAGGTGAATGCGGCCGTGACCGGATGCACCGACGTGCACGGGGACATTCGATGCCACGGTCCGACCATCGACGCTGAGTTCGCCAAGCGCGAAAACGACGACGTCGGAACGCGTCGCGGGCAAGGTGTCGGTGGAGACACCGGAGCGGCCATGGTGCCACTTGTCGAAACCCACCCCACCCCAGGTCGTGAACCGCCCGAGTGGATCGTCAACCATGACTTGGTCCGCGACGACCCGATACCGCGCTCCGTCCGGGTGCTTCACCTCCGCTTCGAGGCGCACTCGATCATGGGGAGGCAGCGGTGTCACTCGGGGGTTGCGCTCCTGCGCGACCAGATCGACCGCCCCCCGCCCGAAGTCCATGTTGTCGACCCACGTCGGACCGTCGCCCACCATGGCTTCGCCGGTCACCTCGACGCGCGCCTCCTGGTCGTCGGGTCCTCCCTCGAAGCCGACCCCCACCGCGGACCCGACGACGAGCAAACCGACGGCGATGACCCCCAAGAGCGGGAACAGACCCATGCGGCTTCGTGAGCCTGGACGTTCGTTCCGGGAGCTCAACAAGAACGCGAACAGAGCAGTGGCCAGGGTGAGAGGGAACATCACGAGCCACTCATCCCCATAGGACAGCCAATGCGCGTCGAGTGGCGGAGAATCCGGGGCCAGGGCACGGAGATCGGTTTCGGGTACGCCGACCGGTCCGAGGAAGTGCGTGTAGGCCATCAAGGCAAGCGTGAGAGTCACGCCGCCTCCGATCGCGGCCTCGCGATCGCGCCCGGCAAAAGCCCACCACCCGAGGGCGAAGACGATCGCAACAACACTTCGCATCACGAACCAGGTCACTCCCGGGAACGTTCCGACCAGCACCGTTTGCAACCCGCCGACGAACAGGACCACGCCGACGCCTACGGCGACGGCTGTCCACGCCTGACTCCTGGGCGTGTCGAGCGCCCCGCGGGTCCAGCGGCGTCGCCACAACCAGAGAGCCGTGAGGTATCCGAGGTAGTAGACGCCGAAGTGGACCGGGATTCCGGTGATCCACGTGTGCTCGAGGTCGAGCCAGCGGGCATGTGACGGCAAGCCGATGGGCGACAGCGTCCAGTAGTAGGTCGTGAGCACGAGCGCCTGTACGCCGGTGACGAGAGCCCCGCGGGCAACACCGACACCGATCGCCACAGTGCCCAGGGCGAACACCGTCGTGATCAGGAACGTGTCGGTGACCCAGTACGTCCAGAACGGATCGTTCTTCCACAGCATCGCGTGACCGATCGCGGCGTCAGCCAGCATGGCGAGCACCGCGCCGGTGACGGCGAACTTCAAGACGGCGCCGAGCGACGGCGGGCGTTCGGTCGGCTTCGGGCGCGTCGGCGCCTCAGCAGATCGCGGCATCGGTTCGCTCCTTCCGGGCGCTACACGCCCCGAGATCGCACAGCCCGCGTGCGTTGCTCAGACTGTCCCCAGGCCTCGTCCCACTAAGACCTGTCCTTGC
Source organism: Acidimicrobiia bacterium (assembly GCA_046570205.1). Taxonomy (GTDB): domain Bacteria; phylum Actinomycetota; class Acidimicrobiia; order Acidimicrobiales; family Salinilacustritrichaceae; genus Salinilacustrithrix. The sequence goes on along the minus strand of JBKHVG010000008.1, from coordinate 43,741 downwards.
TATTTTAGAGCTGAGTGGTCTCGGCCACCCGCGTCGGCGGACGCGAGCGGTCCGAGCCACTACCACCGATCATGGACACGCATCGACGGTCAGGCAGTGGTAGCCCTCGACACTTCGCTGAAGCACTGACTGTCAACTCCTCACAGCACCCGCTGGGGTCCTCAACACGTGATCCCGCGTTGCAGGCCGTCGAGGGGGTGGCGGAGCCAGTGGCGTGCGCCGTCAATCACGGCCCGTGAGTGCGCATCGCTTGCGGCTACTGGCAAACCCGTGGACGTCGCGACGCGTGCGGCCAGTCCGTCCAAGGTGGCCGCCGCACCCGTGAGGGTGATCCCGTGCTCCATGACATCAACCGCCAGAGGCGCCGGCGACGCGTCGAGCAGCGACGCGACGATGGCCGCGACCTCGTCGAGCACGGGAGCGATCGCGGCGCGGATCTCATCCGGGCCCAGTTCCAGTGCCTCTGGCAGACCGCTTCGCCGGTGCACACCTCGAACAAGAAGTGCCGGTTGCTGGCGCGAGACGTCGCGGATCAGCCGTTCGGCGCTCGGATGACCGACTTGGAGGCCATGGGCGCGCTCCAGGTGATCGATCACGGCGGACACGGCAGCGTCCGATCCGACTGCGGCGGAGCGCTCCACGACGATGGCGCCGAGCGAGATCATGGCTGCTTCGGTCGAACCGCACCCCACATCAACGACGAGCGTGCCCAGCGGCTGGTGCACCGCCAAGTCTGCGCCGATCGCCGCCGCTACCGGCGTATCGATCGTGAGGAGGCGGCGCCTGTGAAAGACGCCTGCCACGCACTGGAGCAGCGCCCGTCGTTCGAGTTCGTTCGCGACGCATGGCACTGCGACGACAACGGGTTCGTGGCGGGAGGGCGAGCGAACTCCGTGGCGAACCACCAGCTCGGCAAGCAAGCGTTCAGCTGCCGCGAGGTTGACGATCGCCGAACCCAGGATCGGCCGGACGACCTCGATGTCCGCCGGGCTTCGTCCGATGAGGCCGTGTGCGCTCGCTCCGACTGCAACGATCGCACCGCCCGGGCCGTAGGCGATCACCGACGGCTCGTCGAGAAGGACGCGCTGAGGCGTGGCGATGCGCACGTGACCGGTCCCGATGTCGATCGCAAGGCCTGGCGAGCCGGCGACCCGTCGCCGCTGGAGCGGTCGTCGACGCACCGTCGACTGTGAACTGTGGTGGGCCATGGAAGCTCGGGGCACACCGCTGGGCCGGGCGCGCCAACGGTTGACCGTTGGCCCTGTCAGGTCGCGACCGCAAAGGGGGACTCGGCGACGACGTCACCCACAGGACCGGGTCGCGTGTCGTGGAGCGACGCCTGCCAAGGACGGGCGGTGTTCCCACCTACGCCATCGGAACAGTCCCGCCTTGCGAGGTGCGCGTCGATGTCATCGATGTAGTCGCGAAGCGCTTCGACGAGGACCGGGTTGACGCTGGACGACTTCTCGGCCGGGCCTTGGGCGAGACAGTACATGGTGAAAAACACGATGTTCCTTTCTTGTGGACGCCGGCACGACCCGGTCACTGGGCAATCACGCTCGGATACCCCTCAAGCGCAGTTGAGGAGATCTGACCCAGCTAGGGCTAGGGAACCTGGCCCCGGAGCTACGCCGAGCGGCTCGTCCCGTGGGGCGGCCGGCGTCGTTGACGACCGACCCACGAGACGTAGCCGCCGGGTGCGCCACGAAACGGGTGGCGCACCCGGCTGCGCGACGTCACCGTGAACGGTGTGAGCGAGGCGGGCGCTCAAGGTCGCGCGAAGCCAGTGTCGGTCGGTAAGGCGACAGCGCACATGTCGAACTACGCGCGGATCCATCCGGCCCGGGTGTGGCATGTCGACATGACAGTTGGGTGGTTCTCGATGCTGGGTGCACGCGTGCACGACCGCCATGACGCTCGGCATGCGAGGGCCAGGTTGCTCAGTGAGGGAGGCAACTGACGCACCTACGAGTCAACGGCACGGCCTCGAGGCGCTCTAACGGGATCGTCTCGTGGCAGTCCAGGCAGACGCCGTACTCACCGGCGCGGATCGCGCTCATCGCATAGTCCACTTGAGCGCACACCTCTTCGGCTGCGGCCGCCGCCACCCGCGCGGACTGTCGCTCGCCAGCGTCGATGCTCGAGTCGCTTGACAAGGACCGGAAAAGCTCCTCGTTCAACACCTTGCGCTGAAGGTGCTCCCGTCGGATCTCCTTCAGCTGCTCGACCACGTCGTGAAGTTGTGAGGTGGTCGGCGCGACGCCACGGCGCGGTTCTGCTGCATGCTTCGTTGACGGTGACACGTGACGTCCCTCCAGGAACTCGGGCTGAATGTCACCGTAAGTGCGAGTCCTCTCTCTGTTCCTGTTCGGCTTTGCCGATCCCAGGGCTCTCGGACTGTGACACCTCCACATGGCGGAAGCCGCCGGGGGCGCCCACGGTCTTCTGGTGATCATCGACGATCTCAACACCGGTCTTGATGGGCTGGCATCGTCGCCACCGACCGACGCGAACCTGGCCCGCGGGCCAGGACACGGACTGCGACTGTGACAACCCTTTCGATCCAGTCGAGCGGGCGTCGCGAACGCCACACTGCGTTCATGGCGATCGCTCCAACCCTCGATGCGCTCCTCGAGCGCATCCAAGATCTTGGGCCAGTCGTCCTCGCAGGAAGGCAGGGCGGGCACCGTCACGTTGGGGGTGTCGCTTCGATGACCGACACCGGCGTTCCCGGCAGTTCAACTGGCGACGTCTTGGTCGTGGCGGCAGCGTCCGCGGTCGCGGGTGCGGGCCCAGAGCTCGTGTTGAACCTTTCCCGGATGGGTGCCGCTGGCTTGATGATCGTCGGGGCACGTGACCTGTCCGTCGACGTGGTCGAGCACGCCAACAACCTCGGGTTCCCCGTGATCACCGTGCAGGCAGACCTCGACCCGTCGGCAGTCGTGATCGACATCCTCAACGCCGTCGTATGCCACCAGCGTGAGGGGAACAGTGCCCTCGAGGATCGGTACGCGTCGATCACCTTGGAAGAGCTTCTGTCAGCTGACCCGCACCGGGTCCAAGAAGCGATGGAACGTGCTGCCAACTTCGGGTGGGACCTGCACCGACCACGGGCAGTGCTGCTCGCGTCGATCGACCCGCCCGTCGAGGCCGACGTCGCGGCACGCACGTTGGGCACGCTGGCGGCCTCGGCGCGTGCGACGCTCGGCGATGACGCAATCGTATGGGCTCGCGCCACGTCGGTCGCCGTCCTCCTCGCCGACGACCCGAACGATCACGGCTACCGGCGCCAGCTGGCAGAGGCATTGCGCATCGAACTGGACCACCGGGTCCGCCACGTCACGTTGAGCATCGGCGTCGGCAGGACCGTCACCGACCCGCGACAGCTGGCGACGAGCTTCATCGACGCGAACCGCGCCGTTGACGTCGGCCGTTGGGCCAAAGGCCGTCACGTCACCGAGCTGTACGACGAGCTCGGCCTCGAGCGACTGTTCGCATCGGTACCCGAACAGGATCTTCACGACTTCGTGCTGCACGCCATCGGTCCACTGTTGGAACACGATCGACGCCATCGGACCGTGCTCGTCGAGACCATGTCGATGTGGCTGCACACCCGAAACGTCGCCGAGGCGGCCCGCCAGATGTTCGTGCACTACAACACGTTCAAGAACAGGCTCGAGCGGATCGAGACGATCGTCGGTCCTCTGTTGAACGATCCAGCGCGACTGCTGGAGTGCGAGGTCGCCATCCACGTCGCCCGGCACTACGACGGCCCCTGGACCGAAGAAGCTGCCAGCACGAGTTGATCTGGCAGGCAACAGCGCAGAACGGACGTGGCGGGATTGTCACGCCCCGTTCTCATGCCCCGATTGGCAGCCCGGGGTGCGGCGCTGGGAGACAGGGGCGCACCGCCAGGCGGATCAGGACTGAGCCTTCGAGCGACCGCGGACGTCTGCCGGCGTCTCGTCGAGTTGGCGTGACCTCGCCGCGTGCCTCAGCACAGGCATGGCGGCGCCCATCGCAGCGCCGGCGGCCGCGCCGAGCAGGATCGCGAAACCCAAAGCCCTTATGGGAAGTCCGGCGGCGATCACCACCACAGTGCAGTAGCCGACTGCTGCAACGACTCCGACGGCGAGCCCTCGCGTCATCGAAGCCAACACCCGCTCGGGCGAGAGAGTCGTGCTCGCCACGGTGACGGCGTGGGACCTTCGACGGTGGCGAGCGGGGAGGCTCATGGCCGTGAGCGGCCCGGTTCATCGTTGGCATGGACACGCACCGCAGCAACGACACCACCCATCATCGCCCCGAAACCTGCCCCACCGAACGATGCGGCGAGCGCCGCAACGCCCAACAGGTCGAACGACCTGCCAGCCAGAAGGATCGTCACGACAGACATGGCCAGGACGACCATGACTCCTATGACCGCACCGAGCGATGCGGCCCGGACAACTTCGGCGCCGAGCAGCGGGTCAGAACTCGCATGGGACATTGGAAACCGTCGATTCTCGCTGGAGGGTGACCAGGACCACCTCAGCGTGGCGACGACAGGCGTTGCCGGCAGTGGCGATCCTCGACAGACCCGCCAGGCCATCGTGGTGAACATCCACCAGTCACGCATCGCACACCGTGAACATCGAGGAACGGGCCGACCCACGAAGCGGTGCCAGTCCGACGAAGTACGAGGATCTATGCGGCGGCAGCAACGGCTACGAGCACCGGTTCGGAGGCCACGGACCTTGGATGGAACGTCTGGTTGCGGAGGATCGGCGACACCAGGCGCAAGCCGGTCTTCGTTGCACGGTCTCGTCGACCGACCGTACGAAAGCCGAATCAAGGTCCAGCTCCTTCGCGAGCGCGTTCAGCTACACCACTCAGGCGACCGCGGCCGTTCGAGCATGGCGCGACGGAGAGCGTCGAGGCCCGGACAGACCGACGTCACGATCGGTTCCCTCGACCCCGCCGCCGAGCCCAGGCCGTCACTGCGCCAACAACGACCAGCGACGCGGCTGTCGCCAGTGGGTGATAGCCGCCCGTGCGGGTCCAGGCGCTGCTCCTGCGCGCAGCACTCACCGTCGCACCACGCACTGGTCCCGGAACAGGCTCCGGCAAGTTCCTCTGCCCAGCGTCGGCGACATCTCGCTGTTGACGCCGGAAAGCCTGGTCTGCCACCTCCAGCACCCGGTCCGTGAGCGCCGGACTGATCCGCTGGAATGCTGCCAACCGCGCACCAGCACCACCGATCACGATCTGTCGTCGCGGGCTGGCAGCGGCGCAGACAATGGCGTCCGCGACCACGGACGGTTCGTACACGGGCGGTCACCGTCGTAGGCGCTACGGGCCTGGTGGCCGACGACGGGACCGAGCTCGCCGTTCGGTACTCGCACTGTGGTGTCGGAATGGTTGGTCATGTCGTGTCCTCCAGGTTCGGGCTATCGGGCGAGTGATCTCGCCTTCATGCAGTCGATGGCGAGCCGGACTTCACGGGTGAGCTGCGCGGGCCAGTCATCGCCAGCGCGCAGCATCCAGTCGTTGAGGTCGTCCACATGCGTCGGTGGGGTGATCCGAACGATGTCGGGGCGGCGTTCGGCGAGGAGTCCCTGCAGGCGGTCGGCGCCTCGCTGGCCCGCTTCGTCGGCGTCGAGTGCGAGTACGAGGCGGCCGTCGATGTCGGTGAGGCCGTCGACCAGCACGTTCGAGGATGCCGATGGGTGGCTCGGATCGGGCAGGGACGCTCCGAGTAGGGCGACCCCGCGCAGGCCGGCGGCGGCAGCGGACAGTGCGTCGAGCACGCCCTCGGTGACCACGACACAGGAGCCCTGGCGTTCGACCGGCTCATACTCGGCGATCCGCGGGTTCGGGGTCAGCGTCGATGCGGCGTTGAGATACCGCAGGCGGCTGGAGCCGAGGACTCGGATCTGTGCAAAGACGGGCTCGCCGTTCCGGTGGACTGGAAGTACGGCGGCCCATCCTGCGGCCGGCATGCCGGCGGGTCGTGGCTGCCGGGTGCCCGGGTCAGCGCCGATCCGGTTCAGGTGCAGCACGTCGTCGGGCAGGCCGCGCACGCGGTTGAGCCAGCGGCGGACGGGACGCCCTTCTGGGTCCCAGAGCCGCCGTGCGCAGGCGTCGACGTAGCTGGCCAGGCCGTCTGGGTCAGCCACTCGGTCTGCTGTCGTGTGGCGCGGCGTGCAGCGTCGGGGTCTCCGGAGTGGGCGGTCCTCCTCGGAGATGCCGCTTCGCGCGGCGAGTGCCTCGAGTGCTGCTCGGACGTCGACGTTCTGGGTGGCCATGACGAGATCGATGGCGGTGCCGCCAGCCCCGCAACCGTGGCAGTGCCAGCGTTCGTCGCCGGTGTTGGACCGGAAGATGGTGACCGGTGGAGTGCGGCCGGTCTGGGCGTGGTTCGGGTTCGGGCACGGCCAAGTCGGCGAGAGGTCCGGGCCGTGGTGCTCGCCCAGCACCTCGTCGGCGAGCGACGCGAGGGCGACGGAGTCGAGGATCCGGTCCCGGTCGTACATGACTAGGCCGCCACCGGCTGTGGAGAGGGGTCGCCTGCCATGCGGGCATCGGTGTCGCAGAGCGCGGCGTCGGTCCGGCCGAGCATGTGGTGGACCACGGCGGTGCGGCCCGCGACCTTCCACAGCGCACGTCCTCTGGTGAGCTGTCCGACGATCTGGCGTTCAGGGTCGGTGAGACCGAAGCTCGTGGTGGTGCTCTCAAGCTGGTCGGGTGCCTGGCGAAGCAGGATCTTGGTGGCGGCGTCGGCGAGGAGTCCGCCGGCGATCTTGGCGGTGGAGGTTCCGTCGTCTGCCTGGGCGCCGAGGTCGGAGGGGCGGTGGGCGATGCAGATGTTGGCGACGCCGTAGGTGCGGCCGAGCTTGAAGCAGCTCTGGAGGTACCGGGCGGTGTGGCGGTTCCCCAGCAGTGCCCAGGCTTCGTCGAGGACCTGGATGCGGCGAGGCCGGGCCCGACCATGAGCTGCGAGAGCCAGCCGGCGGCGGCGACCATGACGAGAGGGAGGGCGTCGGAGTCGATGGGAATGGCCGACAGGTCGAGCACGATGCCCGGCGCGTTCCACCGCGGCGGGACCGTGGATGGACCGTCGAACATGCCGCGCAGTGACCGAGCGAGAAGCTTGTCGACGGCGTAGGTGAGGGCGGCGAGCTCGGGCAGAACCTCGGCGACCGGGCGACGCAAGGTGCGGATGACATCGGCGGGCGGCTCGGTGAGCAGCGCGGCGAGGTCGGTGAGCGTCGGGATTGCGGGTGTCCGGCCGAGGTGCTCGACGGTGGCGTAGATGGCGGCGTCCTCGAGTTGGGTGAGGGGACGGTCGAGCACGGTGGCGACGAGTGCGGTGACCATCTCGGCGCGGCGCAGGGTGCGGCGGTCGTCGGGTTCGTCGTCGGCGCCCGGCCCGTCGGCGAGAGGATTGACGCGTGTGGTGCCTCCGGGTTCGAGGCGGACAACGTGCAGCCCGAGGAGTTCGGCGAGCGGGGCGTACTCGCCCTTGGGGTCGGCGATGGCAATCCATCGGCCGCCGGTCCCGGTGCCGTAGATGGCGGCCATGCGCCAGAGCAACGACTTGACGAGGGCGGACTTGCCGTTGCCGGGCTCGCCGAGGATCCAGCAGTTTGGGTTGGTGACGGCTCCGGCGGCGTAGGACTCGAAGGGATCCCAGCAGAACTCGGCGCCGCCGGCGAGAAGGTCGACGCCGATGTAGGGGCCCCGGTAGCCGAGGGTGCCCCGGACGGAGAAGGGGTACAAGCTGGCGACGTGCGCGGTGGTGCCGCGGTGCAGCCGCAGCCGGAGTGGTGGCCGCATGGGCGTTCCTCTGGATCAGGAGAGGAGGGTTCGGGGCGCGAGGCCGAGTGGCAGGGCAGCGGCCCAGCCGAGGTCTTGCCTGCCGTCAAGGCAGCGGAGTTCCATGCCGGATTCGCGGGCGAGCTGCTCGATGATCTCGGCGTGGTCTTCGAGCTCGTCGGCGTTGGCGGCGGTGACGGTGACGAGGCCGGCGTAGCCGATCTCGGAGTAGCCCGCGACGAGTTCCTCTTCCCGGTCGAGGAGCGACTGGGTGGCTCGCCGGTGGCGTGCGTCGATGCGTCGTCCCTGCTGTTCCTTGGTGGCAGCGTCGGACTCGAGCTTGACGAGATCGCGCTCGATCTGGCGGCGGGACTGGTGGGCGGGCACCGGAGTGAGCACGACCGTCATGGTGCGGGTGATGCCGCCGGCCGACAGGAACGGTTCGAGCCAGGAGGGTGGGACGGCGAGCCGGGGCCAGGAGGCGACGTGGTAGGTGCGGTGGTAGGCGGCGTCGAGGTGGAGGTACCGCCATTCCAGCTCGAGTGCGGCGGGGCCGGAGGTGCGATGGGTGACGAGGCCGAGGCGTTCGACGAGCCGTCCCGTCGGCGCAGCACGCGGTCGAGTGGCCAGGGGGTCGATGCGCCGCCGCAGGGCACGCTGCATCTCCGTGGCGGTGAGCGGGTCACCGGCCGTGAGACCGGCCGATCTGACCCCGCGCAGGAGCGCTTCGGTGGCGGACACGAGCGCGCGGCCGAGCACCGCTTGGGGGTCTTCGCTCCGTGCCCGCTGGTGCCGACCGAGGCGGTCGCGTGAGGCGGTGATGGTGAGAAGGGTCTCGTGGTTGGCCGCGGTCGCCGAGGCGTCGGCGATGAGATCGTCGTAGGCGTCGCGGAGCGCTGGGTTGTTGTTGCCGGCGGATTGGCGCTCCGGCAGCCAGGCGAGGTGGTCCTCGAGTCCGGAGGGTGAAGCGAGGTCGGTCCAGGCGAGGTGGGTGATGACTCCGCCCTCGACGGCGAACTGGTTCAACAGGTCGCCCCATCCGGCGAGGAGTCGTTCCTGCTCGGAGCGGGGCTCGACGACGAACTGCGGACCCGTGACGCGCACAGCGGCGGTGAGGGTGTGCCGGTCGCCGTCGTGAACGGCGCCGAGGGTCATGCGCCCCCGCCACGGCAGGTCGATGATCCTCAGGTCGGCGAGGCAGGGCGGCATCGGCGGTGGCTGGTCGTCGATGTCGGCGGTGACGAGCGGCAGTCTGGGGAACCACTTGCGGCGCCGCCCACGATGACGCCGAGCCAGGTCGCTCCGAGCGGAAGCCACTCCCAGGCGGCGTACCCGCCGATCCGGGCGAAGGATGCGACGGCGCCGCCGACGACGGGTACGGCGGCGACGAGTACCGGGAGCCCGGCGGTGATGGCGCCGACTCCCGCAACGAGCCCGGCGCCGAGCAGGGCGCATTGCACGGCGCCCAGGCCGAGAAAGATCCCGGAGGAGTCGACGGGGTCGAACCGGTAGGTCCGGTCGGGTCGTTCAGCGGCCATCGTCACCGCCGGTGGCGTGTGGTGGCCTCGGAGGCTTCGGACTTGCCGGCCGCTCTTTCGCTCGTGGTTGCCCTGCCGTTCCGGTGGCGACCGCAGCTCCGGCCCCCATCCCCTTCGCCGCAGCGCTCACTGCGGCCGTGCCGGCGACGGCTACGGCAGCGCCCGGGCCGGCACCGGCCCCGACCGGCGTGCCCGACGCGACCGCGCCAGACCCGTTCGCCGCCGTCATACCCGACTGGGCGGCAAGCGCTCCCCCACCGGCCGATCCACGTGCGATGCGTGCGTACGAGCCGACCGACAGCGCCTGCTGCGCGGTCCGTACCGGTGCGCCCTTGATCCCCGCTGCCACGACCGCGGCTTCGGTCATGGGCATGAGCTTGGTGATGAGTAGCGGCGAGAACGCCGAGACTCCGAAGGCAGCCATGGCGGCGAGGAGGATGCCGAAGGCGTGGGTGACCGAGCCGCCGGGGTCCTCGGCGACGATTTCGGGCGGGGGCAACGCCGTCACCTCGCCACCCGATCCGCTGCCGACCATCGCTGCGGCCGACACGGCGAGCGCCACGGCGATGACGAGCTTGGAGAGGATCAGTGCGACCAGGATCTCGAGCAGCTTGCGGCCCACGCCGCGCAGTGCCGGCCAGAGCTGGGCGGCGAACACCAGCGGGGCGAGAGCGACAACGATGTAGATCAGCGCGGCACGTACGACGAGCTCGGCGACGACGATGATCCCGGCGATGACGGTGATGAGGCCGAGTACGAAGATGACGAACGCCGTCGCCGTTCCACCCGACAAGGCAGAGAGCGAGGTGACGACGGTGCTGAAGTCGTTGACGTCGTCGGCGAAGTTGTCGAGCACCCCGCCGGAGAGGGCGTCGGTGAGACGGATGAGGGTCTGGGTGATGGTGACGAGGCCGACCATGCCGACCACGGCGAGGGGAAGGTCAAGGGCCATTCGCCGGAGCATCCCGCCGACATCGCCAGCGATGGCGCCCTGGGTGATGCCGACCAGGGTGAAGCCGACGAGCAGGGTGGCGCCGATCGCTGTGGTGGTGGCGTAGGGGCCGTCGCCGGTGATGAACCAGTCGGCCTGCACATTCGGGTCGGTCGAGTCCACGAAGAAGTTGAAGACGCCGCCGACAACCCAGACCACCGCGTCGATCACCCATGCGGTGAGACCGCCGATGATTGCCTCGAATCCCTCGGACGCGGCGTCGCCCACGAAGCCCTTGACCTTGTCGACGGTCCAGCCGATCGGGTTCGGGAAGCCGGCCAGGATCAGCGGGAGGCGGGTCACGCCGGGCCGCTCCCGATGCGCACGAAGCCGTCGAGCGCGTCGTCGAAGGGCTCCGGCTCCCACGGGTCATCGCGGACACCGCTGATCGGCGTCGGGCCGGGCTCGTCGTCGATCGACTCGAGCAGCCATTCATCGCCGCGGCTGACCAGGACGAGATCGAGCGTCGCCCAATCGGCCTGCGGCACCGCAACATCAGCAGCGGACAGCACAGTGACCACCCAGACCGACACCTCGGCGCGGGCGTCCGAGACCGAGACCGTCTTGACGGCCAGGGGCCGGACGAACCACCAGACCCCGCCGGCAGACTGCATCAAGCCATCGCGTGCGAGGCCCAGCTCGCCGACGGTCTCCTCGACGAGCCGGTCGGCGGTGGCCGGGGAGGCGATGCGCCGGACCTCGGCCTCGATCTCCTCGTCGGTCAGGTACAGCCATTGCTGCGATGCGGTGGCGTACTCGACGGCGGCGTCCTCGGCTGTCCTCTCGGTCGAGAGCTCGCCTTCGTCGCCGGCCAGGCCGGACGACACGTCGTCGGGCTTCGAGGGCGCCCGTCGCATCGGCGGGTCGTCGTCGCGTGGCTGCCCGCTGCCGCTCAGGACCGCACCAACGATTAGTCCCACCACGAAGATCGCGATGCCGGCTGCAACGAAGGTGGATCGGCGCTTCACGACTGCGCTGCGTCGAAGAGCAGGTTGACCGCGGTGGGGGCAACCCCGGCCAGAATCGCGCCGACGACTCCCCCGAGGGCGAGAGACTTGCCCTTCGTCGCTCCCCCGTACCCACCGCTCTCGCGGGCGAGCCCGTACATGGCCGCACCAATCAGCAGAGCGGCCAGGCTGCCCCACAGGGCGATCATCTGAGACCAGTTCAGGAGCCTCTGGATGAGCTCGGCGCCCGGCATCCCAGACGAGTCGGGCGAGACATCCACTTGGCCGAGGACGGTCATGATTCTGTGCATTGCGGTCTCCTGCGGTGCGGTTCTCGTTGCACCACTAAGCCGCTGAGACGGCCTGTTCTCGCGGGGAGATCTAGAGATTCCTTCGCGAGCGTCGAGGGCCTCGGTGGCCTAGTGGGAGGTGCACAACCGACGCGGCCTCCTTCGGTCGGTCCTGGGCGGCGGAACGCTGCTGCTCACCGGCCTGCTCACCGTCCCGATCCTCGGCGAGGGCGCCACCACTTCCCCGGTCGCTGCGGTCGCAGGGATCCCCGAGCCAGCACTTCGCGCCTACCAGGCCGCTGGCGAATACTGCACCGGCCTTCGCTGGGAACTGCTCGCGGGTATCGGCTCCGTCGAGTCCAGCCACGGCACCACCGGCGGAGCAAGCGCACATCCCGCCAGCAAAGAGGTGACACCGCGGATCTTCGGACCACGACTCGACGGAAGCCCCGGCATCCGGGCTCTGCCCACCGGACGGTGGCTGGGCTGGTGGGGTCTGACCGGTCCATGGCAGCAGGCCGTCGGTCCCATGCAGTTCCTGCCCGGTACCTTCGACGCCTGGGCGATCGACGCCGACGGCGACGGCGTCACCAACCCGCACGACCTCGATGACGCAGTCATGACCGCGGCGAACTACCTGTGCCAGGGAGCCGACGGGGAGATCGCAGACGAACGAGCGGCGCTCCTGCGCTACAACCGGAGCGACGCCTACATCGCCGAGGTTTCGGCCTACGCCGACGCGCTCGAATCTGCAGCGAACCCGATCGACGGCGTCGTCTGCCCTGTCGCCGGCCCGGTCAGCTTCATCGACACCTGGGGCGCACCACGATCAGGCGGTCGCCAGCACGAGGGCGTCGACATGTTCGGCGCCTACGGCACCCCGGTCGTCGCACCTGTTGCGGGCCACGCCGAGCAGTCGAACAACTCCCTCGGGGGGCTGTCGTTCCGGCTCTGGGGAGACGACGGAAACTTCTACTACGGCGCCCACCTCTCGGCGTACGGCTCGACCTTCGGCTCCGTGGAGGCAGGCACCATTCTCGGCTACGTCGGCACGTCGGGTAATGCCCAAGGCACCAGCCCGCACCTCCACTTCGAGATCCACCCCGGCCGCCGGTCCGGCGATCCGTCGAGCCCCGTAAACCCGACCCCGACGGTCGCTACGTCGTGCTCGGCATGGAGACTCGGCGTCGGACTGTCCGGAGGAGACTGATCCGGAAGTAGCGTTTTCGGAGTCGCTCGGCGGCGCGGTTCGGGGACGGCTGGAGTCCGTTATCCGCCACGCACAACGGGCGGTAGGCGATGGCGAAGCGTCGACGTCGGCGCCGTCGTTAGGCGGCAGTTCGCTGCTCGCATACGGCGTTCTGTGGACCTGCCCACGGTCCACTTGAGCGGTGTCAGACGACTCGGATAACCCGAGTCGGCGGCCGAGACGGGGCGCTAGTCGAGTTGGTGAAGAAGCTCAGCCATCTCCTCCCGGAAGCCGCTGAGCTCCGCCCGGTGTCGGGCTGTCAGCCGCTTGAGGACCGCTTCGCCTGTCATGGTCAGGGACACGATGCGTCGTCGGCCGTCGTCGGGGTCAGTGGCGCTGCAAATGAGGCCTGCGGCTTCCGCTCGGTCGACAAGTCCGAGGACGGAGTGGTTGCGTAGCTGTAGGGCTTCGGCGAGGTCACCGACGGAGGGTGCGCTGCCTGTGGAGTGGCCGCGTATGGCGAGGAGCAGCTCGTGCTGGGACGGTGTGAGCCCTTCGTTCCGGGCAGCATCCTCGGAGAAGCGCAGGAACACGCGCAAGGCGTGTCGGAACTGGGCCAGGGTCTGGTAGTCCCGGTCGCTGAGCGGTCGGTCGGTCACGATCCGACGGCGCTCGGTGCCCGCTCGCGCTGGCTGGCGATGAGGTTCACCCGACTGGTCAGAAGCATTGAACCGATCGCAGCCAGCGTGGTCGACGGCAGGAGTTGCAGCCCCGCCATCTTGGCGACCACGAGCGTGCTGCCGACCGGGGTCTTGGTCACGCCGACGTTCGTCGCCACCATGCACCCCGCCATGAGCACCGTCGGATCACCGGATGGGAACGCGACATGGAGCAACTGGCCGGCGGCGGCGCCAGCGAAGAACAGCGGGATGATGAAGCCGCCCCTCCACCCGGTGGCCAGGCAGATAGCGCTGGCGACGATCTTGGCCACGACAGCGGCGGCGAGCGTCGAGCTGGCGAAGCCGCCGACCGCGATCTGGGAGATCTGCGTTTCGCCGAAGGTGAGCGCGTATGCCGACCACATGGCCAGGAGGCCAAGGACGAGGCCGCCGAACGCTGGCCGGGCCAGCTCGGGGATCCATGTGACGAGGCGTCGTGCCGCGCCGACGCAGACAACGAAGGCCAGGGCGAGCCCGGCACCGACGACGGCGCTGAGCGCACCCCACAGCAGGTCGACGCTCGACGGGTCGACCGCCGGCGGCAGCGTGATGAGCGGCCCGTAGCCCACACCCTCCAGCAGGGTGAAGATCGCGAAGCCGACGAAGGCGCCGCCCAGCGCGGGCATCAAGGCCTCGTAGTACTCCAGACCTCGGCGGTGGAGGATCTCGAGGGCGAAGACCGCCGAGCCGAGGGGCGCGCCGAAGAGGACGGCGAAGGCAGAAGCCATCCCGCAGATGGCCAGCACCCGCACCTCCTCGCGTCCGAGCTCAGCCCACCGACCGGTGTAGGTGCCGACGACACCGCCGGTCTGGACCAAGGGCGCCTCGGGTCCGAGCGCACTGCCGGCGGCGATGCCGAGCAGCGAAACCGGCAGCAGCGAACGCAGTGCGCGGGCATCGTTGCTGCCGCCGTCTACGTGCACGTTGTCCACCAGCAGTTCCACGTCGCCGGGGTCGCCCAGGACCTTGATCAGGATCCCGACGGCAGCGCCGACGGCGACGAGGACGAGCAACTGGGCGAAGGCCGCGTCATGATGTTCGGGCGCCAGATAGGTCTCGAGGAGGTGCAGGACGGTGACGTACGCGGCGCCGACGGCGCCGCCGATGAGCCCGACGACGGCGACGAGCAGCAGCGACCGCCGGTGGAAGTGGGGGAAGTTCGGATGCACCGAAACATCGTAAGGCGATACAACCGATGGAACCGATTTCGCCGTCTCGATGTGCCCGTTGTCGACACATCCTTCACCGTCCTCGCCCGCGACTGTCGTTCGTACCTGACGTTCTCCGGCGCTCCGAGGCGGTCGGCGGCCCGCCAATGGCTGCGAACTGATGTGCCCCTCGCGGCCACGGTTTCAGCGGCCCGGGTCGCGGGCGTCTGTCGCAGCTACCTGGCGATGGCGAAGCCGCCGACCGCCCCCTATCGTCACCGGCGGCCCGGCTCTGGCGCGTCCCCGAGGTGCCGGTGATGGCGAGGCCGTCGACGTGTCCGGAAACGTCGTCCCCGACCGGAGCGACCTCCAGCGTGTGACTTGGGACAGAGCCGGAATGCCAACGTCCGGGGTACTTGTTGCAACTCCACGGATGCATCATCGACGCGTGGAGTAGATGCCGCCCGACGCGCCGCTGAGCACCGAGACGGTGCGGTAGATGGCGATCAGCCGGCCGACGTCCGTCCGTCGAGATCTACGCTCACGCCATGCAGACGAAGCGGCCGACATTCCGAATGGGTCGGCTCGACCATGTGCACATCCGCGTGCCGGACCGCGCAGAGGCCGCCCGGTGGTATACCGAGCACCTCGGGTTCGAGCCTGTGGAGACCTACGACTTCTGGGCGAGAGGGGTCGAGGGCGGCCCGCTGCAGATCTCGGCCGACGGTGGCGAAACGATGCTGGCGCTATTCGAGGCCAGCGAGGCTCACCCGATGGTCCTGCAGCACACCGGGGTCGCCTTCAGCGTCGACGCCGACGCCTTTATCTCCTTCGCCCGCTCTCTGCCCTGCGGTATCGACAACCCCCGCGGCGAGCGTCTTGTGGCCACCGATCTTGTCGACTTCGACATGTGTTGGGCCTTCGATCTCGTGGACCCGTGGGGCAACCAATATGAGCTCAACTGCTACGACTACGAGCGAGTCCGGACCGAACTGGTCGAGGCTGATGCGGTGACGGCGGTTCGCTACTGGCCACGCGCGCTCTTTGTCGCTTACCGCGACGCCGCGTCGTCGTAGCGCCGGCCACGAACTACGACAAGCGCGTCCTCAAGGTGCCGGTCGGCAACGCGGCTGGTTCTTGTCCCCGTGGACATCGTCTCGAAGCGACGCCTGTGCGGGGAAGCGGCGGACCCGTGGCATCGGTCATGGGTGTCGATGGGATGCGAATTGAATTCCCGTCCGGCAAGGTCACGGGATGACCGAACCCACCGTCGAGAGTGCCGATCGGAGTGCGGTGACAGCGCCGCTTCACCGTGGCGTGTATCTCCCGCCCTTCGGACCCTTCGGCGACCCCAACGTTCTGGTCGACCTTGCGATCCGAGCCGAAACTGCCGGCTGGGATGGGATCTTCCTGTGGGACCACGTTCTCGGCGACTTCACTCCCGTCGTCGACTGCTGGACCTCACTCGCGGCGATGGCCACCTCGACCCGGTTCATCAAGATCGGCCCCACCGTCACGCCGCTCCCGCGTCGACGACCCTGGATCGTCGCGCGCCAAGCATCCACCGTCAGCCGGCTCTCCCACGGCCGTCTCATCGTGGGGGTCGGCCTCGGCTCGGACGAGTCCGGGGACTTCTCCCGGTTCGGCGAGGAACGCTCACGACCGATCCGATCGAGGATGCTCGACGAAGGGCTCGCCATCATGCGGTCGATGTGGGTGGGTGACGCCGTGACCCGTGGCGAAGGCGAGTACGAGGTCGATCTACCTGCTGAAGATCCTGAGCCTCACCGCATCCCAATCTGGGTGGCGAGCTCCACAAGACATCCACGCCTCGTGTCCCGGGCGGTCCGCTGTGACGGCATCTTCCCGATCTCCGACCACACGCTTGAACCCGACGAGGTCGCCGGCATCGTCGACGCCCTGCACGCTGCAGGCCTGGACCAGAACCAGCCCTACGACGTGGTCGTCTCCGGGAACGCCAGTACCGCATGGGAGAAGCCGAACCCCGACGGCGTCGACCTATCCGCCATCGCCGACGCAGGCGCGACTTGGTGGATGGAATCACTCATGCACTTCGACCCCCTCGAACTGTCCGCCGAAGTCATCGACGCCGGACCACCATGAACCCGGCCCGCGCACCACGTCCCGGTGGTGCACGCCGCTGCTGTGCCCTCTAACACGCTGCCGTATCGAGCTCGGACTTATCCCCGAGGTACCGCATGGGGTGGGGGGCGCCGGGCGTCGCGAAACGCCGGGTCGGGACTGGAGTGATATGCGGCGTGCAGACTTGCGCGCGATTCCGGCAATCGCGCGGGTCGTGGGACCGGTGGACACCCGCTGGACAAGGGGCGATGTCTGGCGTCCTCTTACGCACTTGCCGGGTCCCCATGGCGCGGCAGCCGCTGGCGTACCGTTCGTCCAGGTGGTGGGGCGATGACGTTCGATGAGCAGCTGCCAGCGTGGTCAGACGTTGCGCAGATCGCGGTCGGTGACGTGGTGATCTACCTGCTGTTGATCTCGTGCAGCCGGATCATCGGGCCTCGCAGCTTCTCGCAGATGACGGCGTTCGACTTCGCGGTCGCCGTGGCGATGGGTGCCATCGTCGGCAGTACGGCAACTGGGGGCATCCCCGTCTATGCCGGTGCCCTCGGGATGGTTTGCCCGTTCGCCGTCCGTGGGGTGGTCGCCATCAGTCGCCGGCATGGTCTGGATCGCTGGTTCGACAACCGACCGGTCCTGTTCATGGCCGGTTTCCCGACATCCTCGACGACCAGCTGCGGAAGGCCAAGGTCATTGACAGGGTCGTGCTCGACGCCCTGCGGCTCGCCGGCATCACATCACGCACCCAGGTTCAGGCGGTGATCATCGAACGCAACGGCACGTTCAGCGTCATCCGCACCGGTGACCCGATCGATCCTGAACTGGTGGCTCCGGTATCCGGGTCCGAAGCACTTCGGCTCGGCGAGGGCACCTCGCCCAGCTGACCCCGCCGACGCCTCAGATGGTCCTCTCGCATCAGGACCTTCGCCCCTCCCGGCCGCTGTCTCCAGGCTGCACAGTTGCGCACGTGCATCGCGAGAGACCCACCCGACATGGGCCGTGGTTCTGGGCCCACCCGCTTCCAGCCCTCGGCGTTGCGCTCGCGCTGGCCGCTGGGATCTGTGCGCTGCGCTTCGCGGTCGGTGGCGTCGGGGACTCGATCGCCAGCTTGTACGCCCTGCCCGTTGCACTGGTCGCGCTCACATCAGGGCGGCGAGCGGGCTTCATCGCCGGCGCCGGGGCAACGGGGCTACTGCTCTGGTGGGTCGTGGCCGCTGACGCCCACATCACTTGGCTCGGTTGGGTAAGCCGGGCCATCCCGCTCGTGTTGCTCGGAGCGCTGGTGGGCGACGCAGCGGATCGCATCCGCGACGTGGATCGCACCGAGCGCCATGCCCGGCGCCTCGAAGTTCTCGGACGCGAGACCGCGGAAGTCCACGACAGCATGATCCAGCACGTTGCGGTGGCGAAGTGGCGGCTCGAGAGCGGTGAGACAGACCACGGCCTCGACTCGCTGACGGCGGCGATGACCGATGCTCAGAGCATGGTGCGAGAGCTCCTCGACTCGGCGAGTACCGATCCGAGGGATCGCCTGCGAAGCCGGCCTATCCCGCCGAGGAGGCCCGGTACCGCACCCATCGACCCGTGATCCTCCTGTCCGCCTGTCGGGGTCAGTCGATCTCGAGCCTGGCGTCCATGCCCTGACGGCGTCCAGGCACATCGCAGTACATGTCGTCCGTGCCCGGTTCCACGTCGACCTAGCTTCGATCCACATCGCCGTTCGAGCCGACGGTCAGCTTGAAGTCGTCGACGTCCTCGATGACCAGCGTTCGCCGCACCTACTTCTAGCGTAGAGTAGAAGTACGACATTCGAGGAGGTTTGATGCCTGCGGAGACCCACAGCCACAGTGAGCCGGTGACGGTCGAGGCGGTGCTTGAGCTGCTCGCCACGGTGGTGCACGACGACGACGGCCTCGACCCAGCCACACCGGTCGAGGTGCTCGGTCTCGACGACGACCTCGCACTGATGGCGTTCTGGGACGTCGTCGCGGAGGAGTTCTCCGAACGCAGTCTCGGGGAGCCGGACCTCGAGCAGCTGATGGAGTGTCGAACGGCGATCGAGCTGGCCCAGAGCACCGCTCGCTGCCTCGGAGTGGATCGAACGAGATCCGCCGATGAGGCCACTCGAGAAGCGGAGAGCGCATGACCGAGCTGCAGCAACAGGCACGGGCACTCGGCGACCCGACCCGGCATCGCATCTTCACGTTCGTTGCCGATGCGGAGGCCCCGGTCGACGTGGCACAGCTCACCGCCCAGTTCGGCCTGAACCACAACGCGATCCGCCAGCACCTCGCCAAGCTCGTCGGTGCCGGCCTCGTCGTCGAGTCGAAGCACGCTTCTGGGGCACCTGGACGGCCCAAGCTCGTGTACGCCGTCGAGCCGACCGCGGAGAGCCGGTGGGGTGTGGTCGGCCCCTACCAGCGGCTCAGCAAGCTGCTGGCCGAGATGGTCCGCACCGGCGACACGCCCGAGGAGGTGGGCCGGCGCGAGGGGGCGCGACTCCGCGCCGAAGGAGCGGCAGCGCCGGGCCTGCCTGCGCTCGAAGGAGCGATGGTCCGCGAGGGCTTTCATCCCGAGACGCAGCAGCGAGGTGGGCGAGTCGACGTCGTCCTACAGAACTGCCCTTTCGAGGCGACCGCCTTGGACGACCCCGACACGGTGTGCGCCTTGCACCTCGGGATCGCCAAGGGTCTCACCGAAGGCGCTGACGGCCTCACCGTGCAGAAGCTGGTCGCCAAGGACCCTCGACGCGCCGGGTGCCGCCTCCAGCTCCGGACGGGCGGAGGCGCTCAGCCGGATTCGTAGCGCTGGGGTCGACGCCCCGGCGTGGTTCGTGCACATCAGCCAGCGGCCGCGTCGATGCGGTCCCAGGCGGCGTCATCCAGTAGCTGGTGCGCGGCTGGGAACAGGTCGTACTCCTCGCGATGGATGTGGACCTCCAGCCCCTCGAGGGCGACCGTCACCTGCGTCCACCCGGTCGCGACGTCTGCGACCGCGGCGGCGAGCGCCGCGTCGACCGCGGCATGTTCGGCCTCCAAGGCATCCGTCGGCAGTCCGACTCGGGCGAGCTCGGGGTAGAGCGCTGCTTCCTCAGTGCGGGAGTGGCTGTCGAGCAGGGCTCGCAGCTCCCGGGCCCGGTCCTTCCGGTCGCCGGCGTCGGCAGCGGACCGGAGGTGCCTGGCCACGAGGCCGATGCGCTCGCGGTCCACGCCGAGCTGGACGAGGAGCGGTCGAGTTCGGCAGTCGCAGTAGTCACACATCGAAGGGCACCTGACAGGGGAGGCGTCGAACCACTTCAGCCTGCCCGCGGGATGGCCTGCTGCATCGGGACCAACGACCTTTCCGGGGCTGCCGGACACGACCTATTGTTCCGGCTCTTGCTAGAAGAAAGCGCGCCGTCGATGCCGGACCTCGACAACCGTGGGGCGATCCACGATCTCGTCATCCACTTCTACCGCGAGGTCGCCTTCGACGATCTCCTCGGACCGCTCTTCGGCGAGGTCGCCGAGGTGGACTGGGCCGAACACATCCCGCGGCTCATCGGCTACTGGTGTCGCGTGCTGCTGAGCCATCCGAGCTACGACGGCCGGATCCTCGCCGCGCACGAGCGCGTCCACGACCAGGAGAGCTTCGATGCGGAGCTGTTCGGTCGCTGGTACCGGCTCTTCGTCGAATCGGTCGACAGTGGCTGGACGGGCACCTACGCCGACCGCGCCAAGCAGCACGCCGCCCACATGGCCGGCGTGATCTCCCGTCGTCTCACCGGCGAGGACTTCGACGTCGTTCAGGACCTTCGTCCCTAGGAGCGACGCTCGGCCGAGTGCGAGTATTTCTTTAGATCACTAGAAGAACGGCACGTTGCCGTTCAGAACAGGAGAGATCGTGACCACCATCGACGTCTCCCACGGTTCGCTCGCCCGCAGCCTCGGCGACCTCGTCGCTGAGCAGCCAGCGCGTGCTCGCATCTTCGAGCGGCTCGGCATCGACTACTGCTGCCACGGCCAGCGGTCGCTGTTCGAGGCGAGCACCGCAGCAGGGCTGGACCCGGTGGCCGTCGCCGCAGACCTCGACGACGTAACAGATGAGACCGACGCCCAGGTCGACCGCCTCGAACCGGTCGCGCTCATGGACCACATCGTGGAGACCCACCACCGGTACCTCCGCGAGGAGCTGCCCCTGCTGGTCGCCCTGGCCGAGAAGGTCCGCGACGTCCACGGCTCTCGCCACCCGGAGCTCACTGAGGTCGCAGCGCTGGTCACGGAGATCCGCGACGACCTGGTGCCGCACCTGGCCAAGGAGGAACAGGTCCTCTTCCCGGCCATCCGGGAGTGGGCTGATGGACAGAGGTCGTTCCCGTTCGGGACGCTTTCGAACCCGGTGCGCATGATGATGGTCGAGCACGACCAGGCTGGCGAGCTGCTCGAGCAGCTCCGAACGGTCACCGCGGGCTACGAGGCACCGGCCGATGGCTGCGCCAGCTACCAGACGCTCTACGGCCGGCTCGAGCACCTCGAGCTCGACACGCACCGGCACGTGCACCTCGAGAACAACGTCCTGTTCCCGGCGGTCACCACGGACGGGTCGTGACCGGCGAGCCACAGCGCCACCTCGACCTGATCAGTGCGGCGCGTGCCGTGCAGCGGGCAGCCACGGATGGGGAGGTCGATCCTCTGCATGATGCGCTGTGCCGGCTGCGGAACGCCCTCGTCGAGCACGCGGCCCGGTGCGCATTCGATGACCATGACGACGTGCACAACCGCCTGGCTCGCCACGGACAGCAGAGGCTCCTGCACTTCGTCGACGAGATCCTGTCAACCACCCACGACCGTGCCGACACCTGCACGTGCTTGGTTCGCGGCGCAGAGCTGCGGTCGATGTTGGTACGCCAACTCCGGCTCGAGGCGCACGCCGGGAGTCGGTGACGAGAACTCGCACGTGCGCCTCGTGTGCCTTGGGCAGTGTCGCCTACGACGTGGCCGCCACACCGGACCTCTTCGACGACGAGGAGGCGGAGTGACCGAGCGTCGGCGAGCTCTGCTCGATCGCCACGGTCTCCCCGACCAACTGCTCGCTGTGGACGCGCGCAACCGCGTCAGCGAGCTCTCGGGCTCGGTCGGCCCGTGGCCCGCCCCACCCGAGCTCGATCGTCTCGTGGAACAGCGTCAGCCACCGGCGGAAGTGGGCGGGCGTGAAGGGTGCTCGTGCGTGGATCGCCGCGTGGGACCGGAACGGGTTGCCGGAGTAGCCCGGCTCGCCGAGCAGGGCGCGAGCCCAGAAGGCGGTCAGCTTCGGGAGGTGCTCGGACCAGTCGACCTGTGCGACGTCCTCGAACACCGGACCCAACACGTCGTCCATGGCCACGTCGGCGTAGAAGCGCCGGACCATCTCTTCGATCTCCTCGACGGAATCGAGGTCTTCGGTCGGCTGGGGCCGGGGCGTGTCTCGCACGGGGTCTCCTTCGGTGGCAACTGCTATTGTTCTAGTGCACACTAGAACTACGAGGAGCAGTCATGACCGACATCGTCGAGACCATCGAGCGCATCACGACCGAGAGCGCAGCGATGCGCGGTGCGATCGTCGGCACGATCATCGGGTTCTTCGCCGTTGGGGCGATCGCGGTGGCGATCGCCCTCAACGCCGGCACGTCGATGATCTCAGCCGTGGGCATCGGCGCCTTCGCCAGCTTCTGGGGCGGGCCCGGCTTCGGCGGGATGCTGGGTGCCACACTCGGTGCCACCCGGAACGATGAGCTCGAACGAGAGCGAGCGGCCAAGTGAGCCCAAGCGATGTCTCCCTCCCTGCTGGCCTCGTCGAGGCTCGGCGCACCCCGCTCTTCGACCACGAGACGCTCCCCGGCCAGCTGGCCCGGTCGCATCGCACCACGGTGTGGGCCACGTTGCACGTGGAGGCAGGCGGCGTCCGCTACGCCGACCTGGAGGGTGCCGACCGGAGAGACGAGCGCCTCGATGCGGGAGACCACATCGTGATCTCTCCCGGTGTCAGCCACGAGGTGGACCCGTCGACCGACGCGGCCTTCTTCGTGCAGTTCTACCGCGAGCCGGCGGCGCCGCTCGTGCCCCAGCAGCCCGAAGCGCCGCCCCACGCGCTGTACCGAGATGCACCGTGGGCGCACCGCGGCCGAGATCTCGATTCACCCGATGAGGTCTTCGAGATGGTGACCCGGCAGTACGCCGACGTGGTCCAGGACGACCTCCTCGTCCCCTACTTCACGTTCGGCCCAGAGCACATCGACTGGCAGGCGTTGATCGGCACGATCACCGACTACTGGAACCACGTGCTGCTGTATGCGCCGAGCTACGACATCGACACCATCGAGCACCACCGCCAGGTGCACGAGCGAGCGCCGTTCACGCCCGAGCTGTTCGACCGGTGGCTGCAGATCTTCCACGACACCGTCGACGGCGGCTGGTCCGGCCCGAACGCGGAGATCGCCAAGAAGCGCGGGACCGGCATGGCGTGGGCGATGGCGAACCGTCTGCTCGGCAAGGGCGCCTGGAAGCCAGCCGAGCACCGTTGACGCTCGCCGCTCCATCCGACTCCATCGACACGGGCTGCGCTGGACCAACGTCGACCGGGCGAAGCGGCACGGCACCGGCATGCCTGGGCCATGGCTCAGCCCTTCCTCGGCCAAGGCGTGTGGCGACCGAAGTGGCACCGTTGACCGCCGGCACACCGCCCGGTTCGCATCTCTCGCCCCCGTGGTAGGGCTGGGTGATGCCTGACGCAGCGCCCGTGGATGACCTCCGGGTCGGAGACCGCACATACCGGTACCGGCCGATCACGCGGATAGAGGACGGCGACGCGGCTTCTCTGCCGTACTCGCTGAAGGTGCTGCTCGAGAACCTGGCCCGCCACAGCGGCGACACGGTCACCCAGGGCGACGTCGCGGCCCTCGCCGCCTGGGATCCCCACGCCTCCGCGCCACGGGAGCTGGCGTTCACGCCGGCGCGCATCTTGCTGCAGGACTTCACCGGCGTGCCCGCCATCGTCGACCTCGCCGCGATGCGCGACGCCGTCGGCCGGCTCGGCGGCGAAGCCGACTCGGTGAACCCGTTGGTCCCGGTCGAGCTCGTCATCGACCACTCGGTCGTTGTCGATCTGGCGGGAACGCCCCAGGCCTTCACACACAACGCCGAGGTCGAGTTCGACCGCAACCGGGAACGCTACGAGTTCCTCCGCTGGGGTCAGCAGGCGTTCGACGGCTTGACGGTCGTTCCCCCCGACACCGGCATCTGCCACCAGGTGAACCTCGAGCACCTCGCCCGGGTCGTGTTCGTCGACGACGACGGCAACGCCTACCCGGACACCCTCGTCGGCACCGACTCCCACACGCCGATGGTGAACGGCCTCGGTGTGCTCGGTTGGGGCGTCGGCGGGATCGAGGCCGAGGCGGCCATGCTCGGCCAACCGATCTCCATGCTCACCCCACGTGTCGTGGGCTTCGAGCTCACCGGCGAGCTGCCGGAGGGCTCCACCGCAACGGACCTGGTGCTGACGGTCACCGAGCTGCTCCGTCGGCACGGCGTGGTGGGCAAGTTCGTCGAGTTCCACGGGGCGGGGGTGTCGTCGGTGAGCCTGGAGAACCGGGCCACGATCGGCAACATGACCCCCGAGTACGGGGCGACGTGCGCCATCTTCCCCATCGACGACGAGACCCTCCGCTATCTGCGCTTCACCGGCCGAGCGCCGGAGCAGGTGGCGCTCGTCGAGGCCTACGCCAAGGAGCAGAGCCTGTGGCACGACCCATCGGCCACGCCCCGCTACTCCGAGCACCTCTCGCTCGACCTATCGACCGTGGTGCCGAGCCTCGCCGGCCCCGCGCGGCCACAGGATCGGGTGCCGCTCGACCGTTCCAAGGCCATGTTCTCCGATGCGCTCGCCGACATCGCCGACCGTCGAGGGTCCGGCGGGCAGCGCAGGCCCGGGGTGCCCGCCCAGGAGACCCCCGTCGGGGTCCGATCCGACGTGGACGAGGCCTCAGTGGAGTCCTTCCCCGCCAGCGACCCGCCCGCCCTCGACGGGCAGTCCGCGGTGCCGGAGGCACCGCACGGCCAGGTCGGGCACGACCAGGACCCCGACCGCCCACCCTCCCCAAGCGTCACCGTCGAGCGGCAGGACGGGCCCTTCGAGCTGACCGATGGTTCGGTCGTCATCGCCGCCATCACGAGCTGCACCAACACGTCGAACCCGTCGGTCATGGTCGCCGCTGGGCTGCTGGCCAAGCACGCTGTCGAGCGCGGCCTGCGCAGCCAGCCCTGGGTGAAGACCTCCCTCGCACCCGGCTCGCAGGTGGTCACCGACTACTTCGAGCGAGCCGGGCTCACCCCGTACCTGGACGAGCTCGGGTTCCACCTCGTCGGCTACGGCTGCACCACCTGCATCGGGAACTCGGGGCCGCTGGCGCCGGACATCTCCGACGCCATCGGAGAGGGTGACCTCGCGGTGGTGTCGGTGCTGTCGGGCAACCGGAACTTCGAGGGCCGGATCCATCCCGAGGTACGGATGAACTACCTGGCGTCGCCGCCGCTCGTGGTGGCCTACGCCCTGGCCGGTCGCATGGACATCGACCTGTTCTCCGAACCGCTCGGCATGGGCGACGGCGGCGAGCCCGTGTATCTGCGCGACGTCTGGCCCGACCCGACGGAGATCCGAGAGACGATCGACGCCGCCCTCGAGACCGAGATGTTCACTCGCCGCTACGCCGAGATCCTCGAGGGTGACGACCGGTGGCGGTCCTTGCCCCTGACGGCGGGCAACCGCTACGAGTGGAGCGAGGAGTCCACCTACATCCGCCGACCGACGTTCTTCGACGGCATGGGACAGGAGCCCTCACCCCTCACCGACGTGGAGGGAGCCCGAGCCCTCGCGCTGCTCGGCGACAGCGTGACCACCGACCACATCTCCCCGGCCGGCGTGATCAAATCCGACGGCCCCGCTGGCCGCTGGCTGCGCGACCAAGGCGTGCCCGACGACGAGTTCAACTCCTTTGGCTCCCGACGCGGCAACCACGAGGTGATGGTGCGAGGCACCTTCGCCAACATCCGCCTGCGCAACCAGCTCGCCCCGGGCACCGAAGGGGGTGTCACCGTCCACCAGCCGAGCGGCGAGCAGTCGAGCATCTACGAGGCCGCCCAGCGCTACCGCGATGAAGGAGTGCCCCTCGTCGTGCTCGCTGGCGCCGAGTACGGGACCGGTTCCTCGCGCGACTGGGCGGCCAAGGGCACGCTCCTCCTCGGCGTGCGCGCGGTCATCGCGACATCGTTCGAGCGCATCCACCGCTCCAACCTGATCGGCATGGGCGTGCTCCCGCTCCAGTTCGACGACGGCGATGCCGCTTCCCTGGGCCTCACCGGCCAGGAGAGCTACACGATCCGTGGACTCGCCGGCCGGGACGAGGCCGACCTCATCGACGCCGCCCTCACCGTCGAGGCCGACAGCAACTCCTTCCAGGTGCGCACGCGCATCGACACCCCCATGGAGGCGGCGTACTACCGACACGGAGGAATCCTCCAGTACGTGCTCCGCCAGCTGGCGGGCCAGGGGCGCTGAGCGGGCCGTGCGAAGCCTGGTGCGGGTGACGGGTGCCAACTGCAGCTACTGCATGAACGCAGTCCGGGAGGAGCTCCTCGCCCGGCCCCTCGTCCACGACGTCTGGCAGTCCGCCACCAAGGGCTGTCTGGAGGTCGACCACGACCACGACGACCCTGGCGCGCTCATCGAGATCCTGCGTCGATCGCTGCACGCGTGGGAGGTCGCCGACAACGGCGAGATCATCTCGGTCGCCACCACACCGGAGCCGATGGACCACTGCCCGTGGCACGCCGACGTCCAGTGACCTCCGCCTCTGTCCACATGGACAAGAGGCGAGTAGACCTCACGGAGACGGGGGGAAACCCACCGATCGGGACCGCTTCCGCTCGCCTCGTCGATGGCGGTCAAGAGCGGCTCCGCGCCGACCTCGTCGCGCTCTCAGTCGAGGCGGAGGGCACCGCCGGGCTGTGCCGCTGCACGGAGGTAGGCGCCGAGGTGGAGGTCGAGCTGGCGCTGCCGCTCGACGCCGAGCAACGAGCCTTCGCAGCAACCGGGCCTGCGGCGTCCGACCGCAGCTGACCCGCCTCGACATGGCCTTGCCGAGGTCACATCAGGAGACTTCGATGAAGATGCATTCGCCCGGGCACTCCTCGGCGGATTCGATGACTGCTTCTTCCTGCCCAGCCGGGACAGTGGCCACGCCTTCGGCGCCTCCAGGGTCATCGAAGATCTTGTCGCCCTCCTTGACGTAAGCGAGACCGTCGTCCAACAGGACGAACACGTCGGGGGCGATCTCCTCGCAGAGCCCATCTCCGGTGCAAAGGTCTTGGTCGATCCATACCTTCATGCCATTAGTCTACCATCAGGTAGAACAATGGGACGAAGGATCCTCGACCAAGTGCGTCACAAAATGCGTCCGTGCGTCATAGCCCTCACTCAACACTCAGCCTCCCCACCGCCGGGCCGGGGCTCGGAGGTGGGGCGGCTGACCCGGTTCCTGTGGCTGCTCGCCGGCCTCGGCTGCGTGGGACTCGGTGGCATCGGCGTCGTCATCCCGGGGTTGCCGTCGACGATCTTCTTCATCGGTGCCGCGGCATGCTTCACGCGGTCGAGCCCTCGGCTCGAGCGCTGGGTGTTGGGACTCCCGGGCGTCGGTCAGATGGTGCGCGACCACCGCGCCGGGCTGGGCATGCCTCGTCGCGCCAAGGTCGTCGCCATCGCGTCGATCACCGGGTTCAGCGCCCTGGCGATCGCCATCATCCCTCGCCTCACCGTGAGCATCGGTGTCGCCGTTCTCGCGATCATCGGGATCGTCGTGGTCGCCTGGCACGTGCCCAGCCGAGAGCACGTCATCGCGGCTCGGTCAGGGGACGAGCGCGGTGGCGAACACCACAATCGCCACGGACGCACCCACGCCGAGGAGGGCGAGCGGACGGGCTCGCTTCGGGTTGCGCGCCGCGATGACGCCGTGCACCGCAGCCAGGGCGACGGAGGCGACGACCAGGACCAGCTTGATGCCGAGCAGTCGGCCGTACCCCGGGTCGTCGAAGGAGCCGAACGTGACGCCTCGGTGCCAAGCGAGTGCGAGGCCGGTGACGAGCAGCACCGGCAGCAGGACGAAGTTGGCGAGCGAGGCGAACCGGCGGGCGGTGTGGTGGATCAAGGGCCCCCGCACGT
Organism: Acidimicrobiia bacterium; assembly: GCA_046570205.1. Classification (GTDB taxonomy): domain Bacteria; phylum Actinomycetota; class Acidimicrobiia; order Acidimicrobiales; family Salinilacustritrichaceae; genus Salinilacustrithrix. The sequence goes on along the minus strand of JBKHVG010000008.1, from coordinate 15,793 downwards.
GGGGTGGTAGCTCGGCTCGGACGACCGGCATCACGATCCCGGCAAGCAGCAGCTGCCCGCCGACCCAGCCCATCGCCGCGAGGACGTGGGCGAAGCGCACGAGGCTCCACGCCGTGACGCTCACTGCACGCCTCTTCGGACCGCGCTGCACCTCATCGTCGCCAGCGTATAGTTCCGGCAATCACTAGATAAAACCCGAAGGAAACCACGATGCCGCTCCTCGAACGAACCGAACCTCCCCTGGTGACGATCGCTCGCGACATGGTGGCCGCCGGGAAGCCGTGGCGCGACGTCGCTGCGACGCTGGTGGTGGAGGCCGACGGCGACCGGGAGGCGCTCGCTGACGCTGCCCTGCACTGGGTCCGAGTGGTGGGGCGGTTGCCGAGCGACGACTTCCGGGCGACTGCGACCCTCCGCGCGCTCGAGGCGGCGTTGGCGGCCACCCCGCGGGACGACCGTTAGCGACGAGTGGTCGCTCGGGCTCGGGCCCCGCCGATCATCCGTGCCGGATCCACGCCAGCACGACGCCCACCGTGGTGCTGAGCAGGATGAGAGCAGCGATGCTGCGGTACAGGAGTCGGAGCCGTCGCTGGCCGGTACGCACGCGGCGTACGCCACCGGCGAACAGGCCGAGCGCGACGGCCGACAGGAGTCCGCCGATGCTGGTCAGGGTCGGGAGCGAGGACAGCGTACCCAGCACGACCAGTACCGCACCGAGGTTCCAGGACCACGCCTCGGTCCTCGTCGTACGAGCTCGGGGCACCCGATCCGCGAGCCACGCCTGACCTCCCCCGAGCGCGATCTGGGCGACCCCGCCGACGAGCACCAGGTAGGCCGCGAGCCACGAGCCGTGCTCGAAGCCCGCCGGGCCCGTGGCCGCCGCGACCAGACCGCCGGACACGATGCAGATCGCACCGACGATCACGAAGGTGGACGCGGCCCGCCAACGGTCGGCCACGTCTCGGGCGTTCAACCCCGCCAGTAGTCGTTCGCCGCGGCGACGGTGGCGAACTCGATCGCCACGACGTGCGCCGCGGCGGTGAGCGAGTCCGGGTTGTTCGCGTACAGCGCACGAACCCCTTGACGGGCATCGGCGTTGGTCTGGATCGCGCCGATGGTCTTGCGCGCCATCATGATCGCCAGCTCCCGCCCTTCCTCGGGGGTCGCGGTGATCAGGGTGTTCTCGGGGATGAGTGGCATGTGTCGACCTCCAGGTCGTAGACGGACAAATGGCGGGTGATCGAGGCCGCCGGTCTCAGCTGACCTCGAGGGTCGCTTCCATGCCCGCCCCCTGGTGGCCGGGCACGTCGCAGTAGATGGTGTAGGTGCCGGCGTCGAGCTCGACGCTGCCCTCGTCCACGTCACCGTTGGAGGTCACCGTCAGCTTGAAGTCGTCCACCCCCTCGACGAGGAGGGTGTGCTCGATGCTGCCCTCGTTCTCGTACACGACGTCGATGGTCCCGGCGTCGGCCTGGTAGGTCTCCGCGGGGAACGCTATGTCCTCGGCGATCACGCCGAGCTCGCTCCCACCGGATCCGCTGTCACCCGCCGGTGTCGCGGCGTCGTCATCGTCGTCGCCGCCGCAGGCGGTCAGCGCCAGGGCGAGCGCACCGGCCAGGGCCATCGTTCGTCGGAGCTGCATCATCGAACCTCCGTGGTTCTCGTCGTGGTCGTGGTCATGGTTCCGGCGCTCAGAACAAGCCGAGCTCCAAGCGGGCGGCCTCGGAGATCTGGCCCCGCGTCCAGGGCGGATCCCACACGATCGTCACCTCCACCTCATCGACGCCGGCAACACGCTGGACGGCGGCTTCGGCGTCGCGTGCGATGACGTCGCCCATGCCGCAGCCGGGCGCCGTCATCGTCATGTCGATCTCGATCCGACGCCGACCGTCGTCGAGGGCGACCTCGTCGCAGCGGTAGACCAGGCCCAGGTCGACGATGTTGATCGGGATCTCTGGGTCGTAGACGCCCCGCAGGGCAGCGGTGACGTCGGCGAAGTCGAACGTCCCGGTCTGGCGCGTCACGTGGACCGTCGTCTCGGGTGCTGGGTCGAGGCCGAGGGCATCGGCGTCGGCATCGTCGATGCGAAGCAGCGTCCCCATCTGGGTGCGGACGGTGACGCTCGAGCCCAGGCGCTGGGTGATCTCGACCTCGCCGCCGGCGGTGAGGGCGACGCGCTCGCCGTGGGGCACGGTGAGCGCCTCGCAGTCGCGCTGGAGGATGGTGGGGCTCCACGTCTGGGTCATGCCGTTCCCTCCCGTCCGAACCACCCCGCGACCTGGTCGCGGAGCGATGGCGGGTCGATGCGCTCGACGAGGGCGCGGGCGAAGGCGCCCACCAGCACGTCCCGGGCCTCGGCGCGGGGGATCCCCCGGCTGCGGAGGTAGAAGAGCGCATCGTCGTCGAGTCGCCCGGTGGCCGAGCCGTGGTTCGCCCGCACGTCGTCGGCGAAGATCTCCAGCCAGGGCCGGCTGTCGGCCTGGCCCGACGGGTGGAGCACCAGGCTGTCGGTGCGCTGGTGGGCGACCGTGGCGACCGTGCCGGGGCGGACGATGGCGTGCCCGCTCGAGGTCACCCGCGCTCGCTCGGGGACGACGCTGCGCATGGTGAGGTCGCTCGTGCAGTGGGAGGCGACGTGGTCGACGGTGACGGCGTCGTCGTGCCGCGCCCCGATCCCGGGGGCGAGCAGGGCGGTGACCGTGCACGATGCCTCCGGCTCCCGGAGCAGCGCGACGGTCGTAAGGCGCGAGATGGCGCCACCGCGCGACAGGGCGGTGACCGATGCGTGCGCACCCGCGTCGTGGTGGAGCTCGAGGCGCCCGACGTGCACCGCGTCGGTGGCCTGGTCCTGGACCCGGTGCACGTCCGCGTGCGACCGGGCGGACAGCCGGACGGTGGTGGAGGCGTTCGTGAAGCCGCCTCCGTCCAGGCTCACGTGGCTCTCGACGAGGTAGATGCGCCCGCCGACGCCGACGTCGACGACGAGGCGAGGGTGGGACGCGCTCGCGCCGGTGCTGACGTGCACGACGTGGACCGGGTCCCGCAGGTCGGCGTCGTCGGCCACGAGCAGGTAGAGGACGTCCTGCGATGCCGAACGGTTCAGCGCCTCGAAGCCGTCGGGCGGGTCGCCCGTCGGGGTCGTCAGCTGGAGCCGGACGCGGGCGGACAGGTTGTGCGTGGTCCCGACCCAGAGGCCGGATGGGAGGGCGCCGTCCGAGAGCTCCGGGACGTGGACGCCGTCCACGTGGACGATGCGCACCGCGCCGTGACGCCCGGCGAGGCGGTCGACGTCGTCGCGGGTGACCACTCGCCCCGGCACCGGAGCGTCGGGCAGCTCATCGAGGCGGCGACGGACCTCGGCGACCGGCGTGTAGCGCCAGCCCTCCTCGCGACCGGTGGGGAGCCCGTGCTCGGCCAGCCACGTCCGTGCGTGGATGGCTTCCTCGGTCATGACGTCGTCGACCGCGACCGTCATGCTGGGACCCGATCGGTCATGCCGGCGTACCCGTCCACTTCGAGCTCGTGGGCCAGCTCGTGGCCGCCGGAGCGGACGATGCGCCCGCCGTCGAGGACGTGGATGCGGTCGGGGCGGACCAGCTCGAGCAGGCGCGGGTAGTGGGTGATGACGAGCATCGATCGGTCCGGTCCACGGAGCCGTTCGATACCGCGGGCGACGATGCGCAGCGCGTCGATGTCGAGGCCGGAGTCGGTCTCGTCGAGGATGGCGAGGCGGGGCTGGAGCATCGACATCTGCAGGATCTCGTTGCGCTTCTTCTCGCCGCCGGAAAACCCCTCGTTGACCGACCGGCTGAGGAACGCCGGATCCATCTCCAGTGCCGTCAGGTGCTCGCGTGCGACCGAGAGGAAGTCGGTCGCGGTGACCTCGTCCTGCCCGTGAGCCCGCCGGATGGCGTTGAGGGACGTGCGCAGGAAGTACGCGTTGCCGACGCCGGGGAGCTCCATCGGGTACTGGAACGCGAGGAAGAGGCCGGCGGTCGCTCGGTCCTCGGGTTCGAGGTCCAGGAGATCGACGCCGTCGAGGGTCGCCGTCCCCCGGACCTCGTACCCGTCCCGGCCGGCGAGCACGTTCGACAACGTGCTCTTGCCGGCTCCGTTCGGTCCCATCACGGCGTGGACCTCGCCGGTGGGGAGGTCGAGATCGAGGCCGGTGAGGATCTCCTTGCCGTCGATCGAGGCGTGCAGGTCGCGGATGTGCAACATCAGCCCACCGCTCCTTCCAAGCTCAGGCGCATCAAGGCGTGGGCCTCGACCGCGTACTCCATGGGCAGCTCGTCGAAGACCTCCCGGCAGAAACCGTTGACGATCATGGACGTGGCGTCCTCCTCGTCGAGGCCTCGCTGGCGGCAGTAGAAGAGCTGGTCGTCGCTGATCTTCGAGGTCGAAGCCTCGTGCTCGACCTGGGCCGAGTCGTTCTTGACCTCGATGTAGGGGAACGTGTGGGCGCCGCACTCCGAGCCGATGAGCAGCGAGTCGCACTGCGTGTGGTTGCGCGCGCCGGTGGCGGAGCGCAGCACCTTCACCAGGCCCCGGTAGGTCTGCTGGGCCTTTCCGGCCGAGATGCCCTTGGACACGATGGTGCTGCGGCTGTTCTTGCCGATGTGGATCATCTTCGTGCCCGTGTCCGCCTGTTGGCGTCCGGTGGTGACGGCGACGGAGTAGAACTCGCCGACGGAGTCGTCGCCCTGGAGGATCACGCTGGGGTACTTCCAGGTGATCGCCGATCCGGTCTCCACCTGGGTCCAGGAGATCTTGGCCCGGTGCCCGCAGCGGCCTCGCTTGGTGACGAAGTTGTAGATGCCGCCGACGCCGTTCTCGTCGCCCGGGTACCAGTTCTGCACGGTCGAGTACTTCACGTCGGAGTCGTCGAGGGCCACGATCTCGACCACAGCGGCGTGGAGCTGGTTCTCGTCGCGCATGGGGGCGGTGCAGCCCTCGAGGTAGCTCACCGTCGCACCCTCCTCGGCGACGATGAGGGTGCGCTCGAACTGCCCGGTCTCGGCGGCGTTCATCCGGAAGTAGGTCGAGAGCTCCATCGGGCAGCGCACGCCGGCTGGCACGAAGCAGAACGAGCCGTCGGAGAAGACCGCCGAGTTCAGCGCGGCGTAGAAGTTGTCCCTCGGCGGCACCACCGAGCCCAGGTACCGGCGCACCAGCCCCGGGTGCTCCCGCACCGCCTCGGAGAAGGAGCAGAAGATCACGCCGGCCTCGGCGAGCGTGGCCTTGAACGTGGTCGCCACCGAGACCGAGTCGATGATCGCGTCGACCGCCACGCCCGAGAGCCGTTCCTGCTCGGCGAGCGAGATGCCGAGCTTGTCGAACGTCGCCCGGATCTCCGGGTCCACCTCATCGAGGCTCTTCGGTGCCAGGCCCTTCGGCTTCGGCGCCGCCCAGTAGTGCATGTCCTGGAAGTCGATCGGCGGGTGGTGCACGTTCTGCCACGCCGGCGGCTCGAGGGTCGTCCAGTGCCGGTACGCGGTGAGACGCCACTCGAGCAGCCACTCGGGCTCGTCGTGCTTGGACGAGATCAGCCGGACGACGCCCTCGCTCAAGCCCTTCGGGGCGAGGTCGGTGTCGATGTCGCTGTGGAACCCGAAGGCGTACTCGCGCTCTACGAGCTCGTTGATGACGTCGCTCATGGGAACTTCCTTCCGTCGCTGTAGTTCTATCAGGTGCTAGAACAACTGCGACAGAGGTGATCCGGGAAACGATCAGCGGGATCTGTCTATGGTGACGAGCGTCCGCCCGCGGAAACGGGGATCGACATGTCCGGCACGCCGAGACAGAGCACGAGCGCAGCGCACCGCCCGCACCTCCGGGAGCGCCTGATCGGTGCCTCCGCCGCCCTGGTCTTGGTGGCGGTGATCTGGCTCGGCTCCAACCGTCTGGACAACTTCGACTCCGCTCTCATCGGCTACGCGGTGGGCATCGTCGCCCTGACCTATGCGGTGGTGACGCGGTACGCCCGCTGGCTCCGCATGCCCTCCACGGGTCGTTATTGGCGGCGTGGCTGGCAGCTGACCACGTCGTGGTCGTCCTTCCGCGCCCTCCCCAGCCTCCTGCCCCGGGCCATCGCCGGCCAGCTGCTCCTCCAGGGGTTCATCCGGCGGCGAGGCTGGGTGCGCTGGATCGCTCATCAGTGTCTGTTCTGGGGGGTGATCGGAGCGACGCTCATCACCTTCCCCTTGGTCTTCGGGTGGCTGGCGTTCAAGCTGGAGCCGGGCACGGAGGAGATCTACCGGATGTGGGCGTTCGGCTACCCCACCTTCACGTTCGACTCGACGTCGTTCCTGGGTTGGTCGATCTTCCACTCCCTCAACTACACGGCCGTCCTCGTCATCATCGGCTGCGCCATCTTCCTGTGGCGACGGTTCCACGACCGCGCCGCGATCGCCGCGCAGCGCTTCGGGTACGACATGGTCCCGCTGCTGATGCTGGTCGTCATCTCCGTGACCGGCATCCTGCTGACGCTCTCGGCCAGCCTCTTCCACGGCTCGTACTACGACTTCCTCGTCGTGATCCACATGGCGGCGGTGGTGCTGTCGCTGGTGTTCATCCCTTTCGGCAAGTTCTTCCACGTCCTCCAGCGGCCGGCGTCGGTCGGGATCCAGATGTACGCCGAGATCAACAACCGCGGCGGTCGACGGCCCTGCGCCAAGTGCGGTGAGCCGATGACGTCGCAAGCCTTCGTCGACGATCTGCAGGCGACGCTGGAACAGCTGGGGCAGGATTACCGGCTGGAGGGCACCTCGCAGCCGGCGGACCACCTCACCGAGCTCTGTCCCCGGTGCAAGCGCGTCGCTCGCGCCGAGGGGTACTTCGCCCACAACGGATCGAGCTTCGCCCGATGAGCCCCCGCCGTCCCCACGGTACGCACTTTCGCCTCTCCACCGCCCCTGGCGTGGACGACTTCCACGAGGCAGGCGGCCGCCAGGCCGGCGACTGGGAGACCGATGAGGCCGACGAGCGCTGGGTGTCAACGCACTGCTCGTTCTGTGGGGTGCAGTGCGGCATGCACCTGCGTGTGGCGGGCCAGAAGGTCATCGGCGTCGAGCCCCGCACCGACACCCACAACAAGGGCAAGCTCTGCCCCAAAGGTGTCGCCGCCTACCAGCAGATCAGCCACGAGGACAGGCTCAGTTATCCGCTCGTGCGCGACGGCGGCGCCCTGCGCCGAGCGACGTGGGATGAAGCCCTCGACCGGGTCGTGGACAGCATCCGCCGGATACAAGACGCCGGCGGCCCGGATGCCATGGCGACCTACGGCGGTGCGTCGATGGTGACGGAGAAGACGTACTACCTCGGCAAGTTCGCCCGTGTCGGCCTCGGGACGCGGTTCACGGACTACAACGGCCGGATGTGCATGGTCTCCGCCGGGGCCGCGAACTACCGCTCCTTCGGCGTCGACCGCAGCCCCAACCCCGTGGCCGACGTCGCCGACGCAGACGTCCTGCTCGTCCTCGGGGCGAACGTGCCGGAGACCTTCCCCGTGTACATCCGGTGGTTCTGGGAGGCGATGGACCGGGGCGCCACGATGATCTGCGTCGATCCTCGTGAGACTTCGCTCGCGCGGGTCGCCCAGCTGCACCTGCCGATCCGGCCGGGCACCGACGGTGCACTCCTCAACGCCATGCTCCACGTCATCGTGCGCGACGGCATGGTCGACGAGCGCTTCGTCGCCGACCACACGACCGGGTTTGAGGAGGCCGCCGCGGCCGTGGAGGCCTGGGCACCGGAGCGAGCGGCCGAGGTGTGCGGTATCCCGGCCGCCGACATCGAGCGTGCCGCAGAGCTGTACGGGTCGGCAGAGAAAGCGATGGTGAACCACGCGCGCGGCATGGAGCACCAGGTGATGGGAGCCCGCAACGCCATGGCTGCCATCAACCTGTGCCTGGCCACCGGGAACATCGGCCGACCGGGAGCGGGCTACGGCACCATCACCGGCCAGGGCAACGGCCAGGGCGGCCGGGAGCACGGCCAGAAGTGCGACCAGCTACCTGGGCAGCGGCACTTCACCGACCCGGGTGCGATCGAGCACGTCGCCGAGGTGTGGGGGATCGATCCCTCGGAGATGCCGGGGCCGGGTGAGCCGATCTTCGCCCAGCTGGAGCGGATGGAGGCGGGCGAGATCCGCGGGCTGATCAACATCTGTTCGAACCCGATGGTGTCCTGGCCCGACCAGGGTCGGACCCGCCGCATCCTGGAAGACCTCGAGCTCTACGTGGTCATCGACATCTTCCTGTCGGAGTCAGCGCTCCTCGCCGACGTTGTGCTGCCCGGTTCGGCCTGGGCGGAGTCGGAGGGCGTGGTGGCCAACAGCGATGCTCTGGTCTGCAAGATCAACAAGGCCGTCGACCCGCCCGGTGAGGCGAGGCCGGACATGTGGATCCTCGGGGAGATCGCTCGGCGCCTGGGCAAGGAGCGCCACTTCCCCGAGCAGACCCCGAGTGAGGTGTTCGAGGAGCTGCGTCGTGCGTCGGCAGGTGGCCGGGCCGACTACGCCGGCATCACCTACGACCGCCTGGAGGCGGAGGGCCCGATCGCGTGGCCGTGTCCCACGGAGGACCACCCGGGCACCCCCCGGATGTTCGAGGACCTGCGGTTCTACACCGCCGACGGCAAGGCCCACTTCAACCCAGTCGAGGTCGATCCGCCCGCCGAGGAGCCCGACGACGACTACCCCATCCGCCTGACGACCGGGCGCACCGTGGCGCACTACCTCTCGGGGAACCAGACCCGCCGCCTCGGCTACCTCAACGACCAGACGCCGGCGCCGTGGGTGGAGATCCACCCGAACACCGCATCGGCCCATGGGATCGTCGACGGCTCGCCGGTACGGGTGACGAGTCGACGTGGGTCCACCATCCTGCCTGCGCTCATCGTGCGCACGGTCCGCCAGGACACCGTCTTCATCCCGTACCACTGGGGCAATCCCGTCGCCGCGAACCAGCTCACCAAGGCGTCGTTCGACCCGATCAGCTGGATCCCGGCGTACAAGACCGCAGCGGTGCGCATCGAAGCCAGCGACGAACCGGCGCTGCCGGTCACGCCGCCGCCCGTCTTCGAGGGAGCACGACGATGACGATGGAGCGCTCGATCTTCGTCGACCCCTCCCGGTGCATCGCATGCGGCGCCTGCGTGGCCGCCTGTCGGGAGTGCGACAGCCACCGGGGCAAGTCGATGATGAACCTCGACTTCCTCGACCGGTCCGGCTCCACGGAGGCGCTGCCGACCGTGTGCATGCACTGCACCGACCCCGTGGCTCCATGTGCCCAGGTGTGCCCGGTGGATGCGATCCTGGTCAGCGACGACGGCGTCGTCCACTCTCCGGACGCATCCCGGTGCATCGGCTGCCAGAACTGCGTGCACGGCTGCCCGTGGGGGGTCCCGAAGTTCGACCCAGAGGAGCAGCTCGCGCACAAGTGCAACCTCTGCTACGACCGCACCTCCGTCGGTCTGGGGCCGATGTGCGCCACGGTCTGCCCTTCCGACGCCCTCTACTACGGCACCGCCGACGAGGTGCTGGCGTCACGACCGCAACGGCGGGTGATCGACGTGTTCAGCTTCGGAAGTCAGGAGCTGCAGACCGGCAACTGGGTCGTCGTTCCTGAGGAGTTCTCCGTCCTCACCTTCCCGATGGTGGGCCCATGACCGATCGCACCAACCCCCCGGATCCCGCCCTCGTCGACGAGCGCGTGCGCCGGCTGACGACCGATGCGCTCGTCACCCGTCGGGGGTACCTGAAGATCCTCGGCGTCCTCTCAGGCGGACTCGCCGCCGGCAACGTCGCCGTGGCCCTCGGCGCCTTCGAGCGTCGCACTGAGGACGCCGACGTCGAGCTGGTGATCGCCGACGACGTCGATGCCATTCCCGTCGGCGGTGAGGTGCGGTTCTCTTATCCGACCGACAACGACCCTGCGGTGCTGCTCCGGCTCGAGGAGGATCTCTTCGTCGCCTACTCTGCTGTGTGCACCCACCTGGCCTGCGAGGTCCTGTGGGTCGAGGACGAACGCGACCTGTTCTGCCCGTGCCACGACGGTCACTTCGACCCGAGCGACGGTGCTCCGACGGCAGGGCCGCCCAAGCGACCGTTGCCTGGGATCGTTCTCGAACGTCGGGGCAACTCGATCGTCGCGCTGGGCGAGGGACGGATCCGCGAGGAGCACTGATGGCCGACGGACCACGACCGCTGCGGCCGCTGCCGAGCTCCCCCGCTCCCGAGAGCGAGCGCGGACTCACCACGGGGTTGGTCACCCGGATCGTGATCGTCTGCACGATCGTGCTCGGTCAGCTCTGGGCGCTGACGGTGGCCCTCGAGGCATCGCTCCTCGACGAAGACGGTCAGGCGTGGCTGCTCGCCGGCTTCTCCATCGTGTCCTTCGTCGTGATCTTGTTCCTGACCAATGTGGAGCCGCCTCGCCGGGGCAGCGACATGCGAGGTCGCGCGGCCACCGGCGCCGGGCGGTACGTCTCCCGGCCTGCGGACGACGGCAGCACCCGGTGACTCCTCCCGTCCGGACCGGGCGGATCGGCGGCCAGATGGTCGCGATCGTCGAAGGCCTGGCCAACCGGATGCGGATACCGGCGCTCGTCGAGCGCCACGACTCCATCGCCGTCATGGGGGCCTTCGCATTCGTGAACGGGTGCATCGCGATCGGCGTCATGAGCGTCGTCGCGCTGGTCACTGGGTCACCGTTCGTCTTCCCGAGCCTCGGGCCGACCGCATTCCTCCACTTCTACACACCGATGGCACCTGCGGCGTCCCCTCGGAACACCATCGGGGGGCACACCGTGGGCGTCGTCGCCGCGGTGATCAGCCTTGCGGCGTTCGGCCTCACCGGAGAGGGCCCGGCGCTCGAAGAGGGCATGACGCTGGCCCGGGTGGGGGCGGTCGCGTTCAGCCTGGGGTTGACGAGTGGCGCCATGGTCTGGCTTCGGGTTCCGCACCCGCCTGCGGGGGCGACCACCATGATCATCTCGCTCGGGATCCTCACCGACGCTGCGCACCTCGCCGTACTGCTACTGGCGGTGCTGCTGCTCACCGCTCAGGCGTTGATGATCAACCGTGCAGCCGGCGTCCCCTACCCGAGGTGGACGCCAACCACCTGAACGGTCATCAGGCCAGCAGCGACGGTGCTCTACAGCGTCGGGGTGCGCCCGCTCCTCGATTCGGCGGACCTACTTACATCGTCATGCGATGTTTCGGTGCACCCGACTTCCCACACCTGCATCGACGGTCCGTGCTGCTCGTGGCCGTCGTGGGCCTCGTCGGCGGCGCCGTGGGCGCTGCCTACGTCAGCGTCCTGCGCCTGCTCGAGCGCTTCCTAGCGCCGGAGCATCACGACGCGCCCGTGGCGCAGGTGCTCGTCCTCGTCGCCGTGGGTGCAGCGATCGGCATCCTCCCTATGCCCTCGCGCCCTACCCCGCCGCCATACGACGTCTGCCTCTGAGCTCCTCATAGGTGTCGAGTAGATCTGGGTCGGCGTCGTCGATGTCAAGCTTCTGCAACGCGTTGACGTGGCTGTTGAAGACCTGCTCGATCGCTCGCCGGTCGCCCGCAGCGTGGTGGGCCCGCATCAGGATCTGGGTGAGTCGGCTGTGCGTCGGTGCGGCCTTCATGCCGACGCTGGCGGCCCAGACCGCTCCGTCGTGGTCGCTCGATTCGAGGTACAGGCAAGCGAGACGTTCAGCGGCACACGTGACCTTCAGCTCGGTGGAGCTGATCCAGTTCTCGTGGTCGACCCAGACATAGGAGGTCCGGTCCGAGTTCCGGTACGTGAACACGGGTCCCGATACGAGATCGAGCGCGCCGCGCAATGTCTCCATCGCCAGCTCGGGTGGCTGCTCGGCGGCGCGAGCGACCCTCGACTCGAAGAGCTCGAGGTCCGTCTTGACCTGTGGCCCGACCCGGTACCTGCCGTCGCTGGCAGGGGGAAGCTGGTCGGGGCCAATCGCCGGTCGGATCTCGGAGATCGTGTTGGCGAGGCGCTTCTTGCGGTTCTCGGTCGGCATGGTCCAGATGGCGTCCTGGATCGTCTCAGAGGCGACCGGGCTGTGCAACGCCAGGTAGACGAAGACGGACGTCTGCATCGGAGTTAGCGAGGTCTCAGTGCCAAGCACCTCGATCTCACCGAGCACACGCACGAGGACGTCGAAGGGTGGATCGATGTACGGCTCATCAGACCTCGGCTGTTCACGGGAGGGCGCGTCCGTCACGTGCTCGAGGAACTCGAGCTGTTCGGGGATGTGGTCGGCGTCTTCGAGGAGCTCCACGACCTGGTCCCCAGTCGCCGCCGAGATGGCCTGTGCAACACAGGTCAGGTTGAGCCGCGGGATCGACAGCTGGCCATCCGCTACGAGGATGTCGGTTGCGTCGTCGATGTTCGTGCCGGCGCCAACTACGGCGACCGGAACGATCGCTTCGCTGATCACTGTGCAGAGCGCAGCGAATCGCTCGTCGTCGGGCTCGTGGTCGAGGACGACGACCATCGGAGCGAGATCATCGGCTCGGTCGCCGCCGGCGCGGCCAACTGGCGGCGTGGGCCAGCGGCTCGTCGCGAGCAGATCCCTGGTCTGAAGCGCCCAGCCGAGGACCGTATCGGCCACTCGATCCCAGGAGTCGAAGCGGTGGACGCGGTCGAGGGCTCCGGTCGGACCGCCGTGTCCGTCGCCCACGACGAAGACAGTGGCGGTGCCTGCGAACGGCGAGACCGAGAGCTCGTGGATCATCGAGCGCACGAGGCCGGCGACTTCGTCGGCCTTGCCTCGGATGTTGACCAGACCTTCGGCCTCGAGGTCGAGGTAGAGCTGACCGTTCTCGTGCGGCTGACCGAGGCTGACCAACAGCGGGTGGGTCGGCGTGCTCGTGTCGTGCACCATCTCCGGAAAGTGCTCGGCTTCGAGGACCCACACGCTCCCAGATGCGTCGGGGTGCCACCCGTCCGGAGCAGGATCGAGAGGCTCTGACAGCAGAATCTCGACCCTCTGCTCGCTCGCCTGCACGATTCGGAACCGGGCGTGGCTCCGGCGCGCAGAGAGCTCTGCGACGACTGCCGACGTCGCGTGGGCGAGTACGTCGATGAGCTCGAGGTCGGCCTGGCGAACGATGTCGGCTCGAACCTTGTCGAACTGCTCGGGAGGGTCGGGGGAGATCGCCTCAGCTGGTAGCCGCAACTCCCGGCGGCGCCGACGACGGGCCACCGCTGCGGTGAGTCCGGCGGCGAGCAGCGCACCGCCGGTGCCGAGCACGCCGACGGTGTGGGCGGCGACCCCCTCGTCCTGGTCAGATTCCTGTGGACCGGCTCCCGCCTCCTCGGCAGCATTGTCCGCCGGTCCGTGCGCATCCGGCGTCGTGGCCGGTGGGACCGCGGGCGCTGTGGTTGAAGACGTCGATGTGCTGGACGTCGTCGGCGGCGGGATCGCCTGCTCCGCCTCGCCGTCCGTGGATGGGAGATCAACCGGAGGGGTCGTGATTTCGGCGGCCGCCTCCGCCCGGCCTCTGCCGGGAAGGTGGATCACCTGGCCCGGGTGGATGAGGTTCGGGTCGCCAAGTTCGGGTTGGTTGGCGCTGATGACCTCTCGCCAGTACGGGGCGATCTCGGCGTCGGCCACTTCGCGTGCGACGCTGGCTTCGAGGTGCTCCTCGGAGAGGTTCCAGAGGTTGTCGCCCCGTTCCACGACCACGTCCTCGGCGGCGACTCGCTTCGTCGCCTCAGGTGCCGCTCGCTCCCCGGCCGGAACCCGGATCACCCATCCCTCGCTTATGGCGTCGGTTGTCCCAGTGATGACGTGACCGTCGTTCATCGTTTGACCGATGTTCAGGTCGCGTAGCTCGCGCCAGCGGATGCCGTCGCCGAGGAGTGCCTCGGCGACTCCCCACCACGAGTCGTGTCTCTGGATCGTGTACGTGGCGTGGGACGTCTGCTCGGACGCGGCTCTTGGAGTTGTGGCTCGATGCGCCGTCGCAGGTGCCGCTGGTACCGGCGCGGGTACGGGTTCGACGACGAGAGCGATCGGCTCCACGTCAGCAGGGCTGGGGACGGTGACGAGCTGAGTCGGTGCACTCCGGTTGGTGAGTCCATCGAACAGCAACGCGGCGGTGGCGAGCAGCCGACCGATGCCGAGCTGCATTCCGGGGAAGCCCGGGAGTGCTGGTGCGCTCACCTTGCGCAACAGGGCGACGGCCTCGATGATCACCGTGAGGGCCAGCTGCATCCAGGCGAGCCACCCGACGATCGCTAGCGTGTTGATGAGGCTGAACCTGAACGCGAGTCGCAGAGCGTCGGTACCATGAGGTTGTTGCCCTCGTCGGCCCGGCTTCACCGGGGCCGTCCTTCCAATTGGCGTCGCGGATGCGGCGCCCGTATGAGAGGACCCCGAGGTGGGGCACATCCATAAGCGAACCCAGGCCGGCACGATCCGATGGCGCGCCCGCTACCAGGCACCAGACGGCACCGAGCGCTCGCGATCGTTCGTCCGCAAGGTCGACGCAGAACGCTTCCTCGCCGAGGTCGAGACCGACAAGGCACGAGGAACGTGGACAGATCCGGCGCTCGCTCAAATCGCGTTCGCCGATTGGTCAGATCAGTGGCTACGAACGACGACGCACCTGAAACCGAAGACGCGCGCCGGCTACGAGTCGACGCTGAGGACTCACCTACTCCCGGCGTTTGGTCCGGTGGCGATCGGCAAGATCCGCGGCAGTCATGTGCGCGAGGTGCTTGCGGGCATGCAGGCGCGAGGGCTCAGTGCATCTGCGTGCCGTCAGGCCTACTACCTCCTGAACTCGATCCTTCAGGCGGCGATCGACGATGGCCGCATTCGGACCTCACCATGCGCGGGCATCAAGCTCCCCCGGCTCCCCAACGTCGAGATGCAGTTCCTGGACCCGTCGCAGCTGCGTGACGTCCTAGAGGCGATCGACCCTCGCTACCGCCTCTTCGTGGAGCTGCTCGCCATCAGCGGTCTGCGGTTCGGAGAGGGAGCGGCACTGCGTAGGTGTCGCTGCGATATCGAACGCTCTCGGATCACAGTGGCCGAGAACGCAGTCGATGTGGGCGGGAAGCTGGTCTTCGGCAGCCCGAAGACACATCAGGTCAGAACAGTCGTCCTACCGAGCTTCCTGTCCGACCACCTGGCGGAACAGCTCGCTTCCGCCGGAGGCCCCAACACTTTGGTGTTCACCTCGCCACGCGGTGAACCCATCCGATACGGCAACTTCCTTCGTCGCGTTTGGAAGCCAACACTCGAGAAGGTCGAGATCCCGGAGATGGGCGTACACGCGCTACGTCACACGTGCGCTGCGCTCCTCATCGCTCAAGGGGCCCATCCGAAGGCGATCCAGCGCCACCTCGGCCATCGATCGATCACCACGACGCTGGATCGATATGGCCACTTGTTCGAAGACGAGCACGACCGGTTGGCCGACCGGATCGACGACGCCTATCGGAGCTTCGCAGCGCCCCAGGGTCGGTCAGAGGAAGCGGACGTCCATCTCCGGCCGCCCAGTAGGCTCCCGTGAGAGTTCTCACGGCCTATTCACGGCCTACGGACCAGGCCCCGCCACAGCGTGAGAGCACGGCAGCGCCCTGACCAGGGGCTCTGCACACTTCGCCCGAGTAGCTCAATCGGTAGAGCACCTGTCTTGTAAACAGGAGGTCGTCGGTTCGATTCCGACCTCGGGCTCGCAGAAGTCCCTAGTCAGGCGCCTGCCGGCGCCGGGCCGCCAGGTACTACGAACGGTTCGGCTTCGAGCCGTCGCCGGTCGATGACCTCA
>JBKHVG010000007.1:0-114058 GCA_046570205.1 Acidimicrobiia bacterium | reverse complement strand
CACCGCCGCCCGCCGCGCCGGCCCCGCCGGCGGCACCCGCCGCTCCCGAGGCGCCCGCCGCCTCCGACGGCCCCCGGCCCCCGGCCGTGGCCAACGACCCGGGCGCCAAGCCGGGTCCGAAGGCGCCCCCCAAGTCCGCGTCCGGCAAGCCGATCCCTCCGCCCCCCGGGCCCATGGTGTCGCGCACCGGCAAGCCGATCCCGCCGCCCCCCGGCGCCGGTGGCCGTGGCCCCGCCCCGGCCCCGAGCGGTGCGGGCAACCGCCCCGCCCGTCGCGGCGCGGCCGGCCAGGTCCGTTACACGCCCCCGCCCGCCACCACCGGCGGCCCCCGCCCCGGCGGCGGTCCTGGTGGCGGACCCGGCGGTGGACGCCCCGGTCCCGGTGGCGGTCGCCGCCCACCGAAGCGCCGTGGTGGCCGTCGTCGCCGCAACCGCGACGAGCTGCAGCCCATCGAGGCTCCCAGCTTCACGCCCCGCGACGCGCCCGTGCCCGAGCACGAGGTCGTCATCGAGCGCGCCTCGACGCCCCAGGACATCGGCCCCAAGCTGAACCGCACCGCGTCCGACGTGGTCCGCTTCCTCATGGAGCAGGGCGAGATGGTCACGGCCACCCAGTCGCTGTCCGACGACATGATCGAGCTGTTCGCCGCCGAGCTCGGCGCCACCATCCGCCTGGTCAACCCGGGCGAGGAGGCCGAGGTCGAGCTGCAGAAGCGCCTCGGCGTCGACGAGCTCCTCGGTGACGACGACGCCGACGACGACTCCCCGCCGCGGCCCCCGATCGTCACGATCATGGGCCACGTCGACCACGGCAAGACCAAGCTCCTCGACTACATCCGCGAGGCCAACGTGGTCGCCGGCGAGGCGGGTGGCATCACCCAGCACATCGGCGCCTACCAGGCCGTGAAGAACGATCAGCTGATCACCTTCATCGACACCCCGGGCCATGAGGCCTTCACCGCCATGCGCGCGCGGGGCGCCGAGGCCACCGACATCGTCGTGCTCGTGGTCGCCGCCGACGACGGCGTCATGCCCCAGACCCTCGAGGCGCTCAGCCACGCCAAGGCGGCCGACGTGCCGATCATCGTGGCGGTGAACAAGATGGACCTCGAGGCCGCCAACCCCGACCGGGTCATGCAGCAGCTGTCCGAGCAGGGCCTCATCCCCGAGGAGTGGGGCGGTGAGACCATGTTCAACAAGGTCTCGGCCGTCACCGGCGACGGGGTGGAGGAGCTCCTCGAGAGCCTCCTGCTCGTGGCCGAGGTCCAGGACTACCGGGCCGACCCCGAGGGTCGGGCCGCCGGCTCCGTGCTCGAGTCCCACCTGGACATCGGTCGTGGTCCCGTGGCCACCGTGCTCGTCCAGCGCGGCACGCTGCGCGTCGGTGATCCCATGGTCGCCGGTGCCGCCTTCGGCCGGGTCCGGGCGATCATCGACCACCACGGCGAGCAGATCAAGGAAGCCGGGCCGTCCACGCCCGTGCAGGTCCTCGGTCTGTCCGACGTGGCCGATGCCGGCGACCAGTTCGTCGTGGCCCCCGACGACAAGACGATGAAGGACGTGGCCGCGAAGCGCGACCACTTCCACCGCCTGGCCAACCTCGGCCGGGAGGCCACGGCCACGGCCGGCGGCGCCAAGCTCGAGGACATCTTCGCCGCCATCCAGGCCGGCGAGGTCGCCACCCTGTCGCTGGTCGTCAAGGCCGACGTGAACGGCTCGCTCGAGGCCCTCACCGACTCCCTGAAGAAGCTCGAGCGCGACGACGTCAAGATCGGCTTCGTCCACCGGGCCGTCGGTGGCATCACCGAGAACGACATCCAGCTGGCCTCGGCCTCCAACGCCACCATCATCGGCTTCAACGTGCGACCGGACCGCAAGGCCCGCGAGCTCGCCGATCAAGAGGGCGTGGAGATCCGCACCTACGAGATCATCTACAAGGTGCTCGAGGACATGGAGGCGGCCATGCTGGGCATGCTCGCCCCCGAGTACGAAGAGGTCGTCACCGGCGACGCCGAGGTCCGGGAGATCTTCTCGGTGCCGCGCATCGGCAAGATCGCCGGCTGCATGGTCCAGAGCGGCGTGATCACCCGCAACTCCAAGGTCCGCTTCCTCCGCGAGGGCACCATCATCTGGAAGGGCACGATCCAGTCGCTGCGGCGCTTCAAGGACGACGCCACCGAGGTGCGCGCCGGCTTCGAATGCGGCATCGGCCTGTCGGACTTCCAGGACCTCAAGGAAGGCGACATCATCGAGACCTACGAGGAGCGAGAGATCGAGCGGGTGTGATCTGGAGCGCGGCAGCCCTCGAGCTGTCCCTCCGCATCCCCCTCAGCGACTCGCTGAAGGCCAAGCGGTCGGTCATCCGACCCATCCTCGACGGCGCCCACCGACGCTTCGGTGTGGCCGCCGCCGAGGTCGCGGACCAGGACGTCCACGACCGGGCGGTCCTGGTCTTCGCCGCCGTCGCGTCCAGCCCCCGCCACGTGGACGAGGTGCTCGACGCCGTCGACCGCTTCGTGTGGTCGTTCCCCGAGGTCGAGGTCGTGGACGTCGGCCGCTACTGGGTCGACACCGCCTGACCGGGACCGCCGACGGCGGGGGAGGCGGCGGTTCGTTTCGCCACCTCGGAGCGACAAACCTGAGGTCCGAGGATTCCGGTCACGGAAACCGTGCGCCGTGCAGGGGAGATGTCCCCGAAACCGGGGACGCGGGTGCTCAGGGAGCGGTGGCCGTGCCGCCCGGGAGCGCGGCCAGCATCGCAACGACCGGGCCCTCGACGTCGGCGTGGGTGAGGCCGAGGCGCGTCGACCCCGTCCTCGCCGAGTGGTTGCTGCGGTTCCTGCCCCGGCCCTGACCCGTCGCCGCCGGCCCGGTGGAAGCCGCCAGATCGTGTGGCAGGCTCGCCGGATGGCCCGTCGACGACAGACCAGCTCCCGCCGGTACCCGCGGACGGCGCGGCTCAACGAGCTCGTCCGGGAGATCGTGGCCGAGGAGCTCGAGCGCATCGACGACGAGCGCCTCGGGTTCCTGACCATCACCGCGGTCGAGGTCGACCCCGGCATCGAGCACGCCAAGATCCACTGGTCCGACCTCGGTGCATCCGACGAGGTCGTCCTCGAGGTCCTCGAGGAGCACCGGCCCCGGTTGCAGCAGGCGGTCAACCGCCAGACGCACATGCGCCGCACGCCGATCCTGTCGTTCCACGCCGATGAGGTGGCCCGTGGCGCGACGCGCATCGAGGAGATCCTGCGCGACCTCGAGATCCCCGAGAACGCCCCCGACGCCGGCGAGCCGGCCCCGGTCGAGGGCGACGACGCCGCCCCCGCGGGCGACGACCGCTGATCCCGTGAGCAGCCTCGCCGAGGTCGCCGACGTGGTGCGCTCGGCCGAGGGCCTGGCGCTCGCCTGCCACCACCACCCCGACGGCGACGCGCTCGGGTCCATGCTGGCCATGCACCTGCTGTGCGAGGCGAACGGCGTGCCCTCCGTGGCGTCGTGGCCGAGCCCGTGGGTCGTCGCCCCCCACTACCAGTTCCTTCCCGGCCTCGATCGGTGCAGCCCGCCGTCGGCGTTCCCGAGCGAGCCCGACGTCCTCGTGACCTTCGACCTCGGGAACATCGGCCGGCTCGGCGACCTCGCCCCCGCGGCGCAGCGGTCCCGCCGAGTCGTCGTGCTCGACCACCACCCCGACAACCAGCGCTTCGGGACCCACAACCTGGTGGACGAGACCGTCGCCGCCACAGCCGTCCTCGTGCGTGGCCTGGCCGGGGAGCTGGGTTGGGCGCTCACGCGCGACGTGGCCCTCAACCTCTACGTCGGCCTGGTCACCGACACGGGCCGGTTCCGCTACCCGAACACGACGTCCGACGTCTTCCACCTCGCCGAGGAGCTGGCCGAGTACGACCTGCCGATCGCCCGCATCACCCGAGAGCTGTTCGAGAAGCACCGCTTCCAGTACGTGCAGCTCCTCTCCATGGCGCTGGCCCGGACCGAGCTCGACACCGACCGGGGGTTCGTCGTGGCGTGGCTCACCGAGCAGGACCTCCACGACTTCGACGTCACCTTCGACGAGACCGAGGGCTTCATCGACCACGTGCGGTCGTGCCAGGAGGCCGACGTGGCCTGCGTCCTGCGGGAGGCTCCGGGGGAGGGGTTGCGGGTGTCGCTGCGATCGACCGGTTCCATCGACGTGTCGATCCTGGCTGCCGACTTCGGGGGTGGCGGGCACGCCTTCATGGCCGGCTTCGCCACCGACCGCCCCATCCGCGACGTGATCGAGGATATCCGGTCGCGCCTGCCCCGCCGGGCGGTCCAGGGGTGAGGGCCCGGTGAGCCGCCGCACGCCGAGCCCGTGGAACGGGCTGGTGCTGGTCGACAAGGAGGTCGGTTGGACCAGCCACGACGTGGTGGCGAAGTCCCGCGGGGTCCTCGGCACCCGCAAGGTCGGACACGCCGGCACCCTCGATCCCCCGGCCACCGGCCTGCTGCTGCTCGGCGTGGGGAACATGACACGCCTCCTGCGCTACCTCACCGCACTGCCCAAGACCTACGTGGGCGAGGTCGTGCTCGGGACCGAGACCGACACCCTCGACGACACTGGGGCGGTCACGGCCAGCCACGACATGGCCGGCGTGACGCTCGACGAGGTGCGGGCGGCGGTCGAGGGGCTCACCGGCGAGATCCTGCAGGTGCCCCCGATGGTGTCGGCCATCAAGATCGACGGCAAGCGCCTCCACGAGCTGGCCCGCGAGGGCAAGGAGGTGGAGCGCGAGGCCCGACCGATCACCATCCACGCCTTCCGCGTCGACGACCCCGTGGAGGAGGGCGTGTACCCCATCGAGGTGACGTGCTCGTCGGGCACCTACATCCGGACCCTGGCCGCCGACCTCGGCGCCGCACTGGGCGGTGGCGCCCACCTGCGGAACCTGCGCCGGACCCGGGCCGGGTCCTTCGACGTGGCCGACGCCGTCACCATCGACCAGATCGATCCCGAACGCCACGTCCTCACGCCGGCCGAGGCGCTGCGGGACCTGCCCACCGTCGTCGTCGACGTCCCGACCGCCGTCGACGTCGGGCACGGCACCCCGCTCGAGCGCTCCCGGCTCGGCATCCCCGACGGCCACCCCGGCCCCTGGGCGGTGGAATCCCAGGACGGCATCCTGCTCGCGGTGTACGCGCCGCACCGGGAGGGAACGGTCAAACCGGACGTGGTCCTGTCCTGATATCGGCACATTGCGGCCCGTGGTCCGCACGGACCATGGCGGCGGCCCGGGACCGGTGGCACACTCAGCCGGCTGATCCCTTGGACGGCTGGTGGGTCAAGGGCGTCTGGGGACGTGTCGATGCACCACCTGCAGCGGGATCTGCGGGAAACTCGTAGCACGAACCCTCCGACCGGGAGAGAATCCACGTGAACAAGAAGCTGGTGGGCGTGATCGCCGCCGTCGTGATGGCGATCGTGGGCACGGGTGTGCTCGTGCTCTACGTGCAGGGCGCCGAGGACCGGGCCCTCGAGGGCGAGGAGCTCGTGCGGGTGCTGACCGCGACGGCGCCGATCCCGGCCGGCACGTCGGCCGAGCAGCTCGCGGACCTCGTGGAGGAGGAGGACGTGCCGGTGAAGGTCGCGCCCGAGGGCGTCATCTCCGACCTGGTGTCGGTCAGCGGTCTGGTGACCGCCGTGGAGCTCGTCCCGGGCGAGGTCCTGCTCGCCAACCGCTTCGTCGAGGCCGGCAACGTGGTGGCCAGGAGCGGCTCGGTCGAGGTGCCCGAGGGGCTCCTCGAGGTCACCATCGCCATGTCCCAGGAGCAGTTCATCGGCGGCGTGCCGGTGCCGGGCAACACCGTGGCGCTGATCGCCCTCGGCAACCGCGACGACTTCATCTTCCAGCCCAACGACCCGCTGGCCCAGGCGCCGATCGACCCGGCGACCGGACAGCCCCGGGACGACGACTACAAGGTCTCCAAGATCATCATCCAGCAGGCCCTCGTCACGAACGTGCAGGGCAACCCCCTCCCGGTCCAGGCCGCCGAGGCCGCCACCGACCCGAGCCAGCGCGTCGCCCCGGCCGAGGGTTCGCTGCTCGTCACACTCGCCATGGAGGGCCCCGACGCCGAGCGCCTCATCTACGTGCGTGACGCCCAGTCCCTCAACGCCAACCTCCACATGGCCATGCACAGCGGCGACGCCGTGGTCCCCTCCGAGGGCGTCAGCGTCGAGAACGTCATCAACCCGGGAGCTCCTGTCGGATGATCTTGATCCTCGCCGCCGACGACGACCTCGCGCAGGCCGTTCGTGACGCGGTCGGCGATGCTGTCCCCGTCCAGACGGCGCCCCTCGAACGTGGGGTCGCCGCCGCCAGCGCTGCCGTCGAGGTGGTGATCATCGACGGCGCCCACGACCCAGAGCGGGCCTTCACCGTCGCCCAGCGGTTCGACGAGGATCGGCCCGAGGTCACCGTGGTCCTCCACATGGAGCCGACGGGAGAGTCGTTCAGCCGGGCCATGCAGGTCGGCGTGCGCGACATCCTGCCCGCCGGCGCAGATGCCGATCGGATCCGGGAGTCGGCCAAGCGCGCCCTCGAGCTCGCCGAACGACGTGCCCACACCATGCGCACGGCCGAGAACGCCGAGGACCAGCACCGCCTGATCATGGTGCTGTCGCCCAAGGGCGGCGCCGGCAAGACGACCATCGCGTCGAACCTGGCCGTCGGCCTGGCCGTGCGGACCCCGAAGCAGGTCGTCCTCGTCGACGGCGACCTCCAGTTCGGCGATGTCGGCAACGCCCTGCGCCTGCTGGCCGAGACCAGCATCCGCGACGCCATCGCCGGCGGTCTCCACGACGCGACCGAGGTGAAGGTGCACCTCACCCCGCACCGCTCCGGCCTCTTCGCGCTCTGCGCACCGGAGGTGCCGGGAGTCGCCGACGAGATCACGGCCCAGGCGTTCTCGAGAGCCGTGACGCTGCTCCACCAAGAGTTCAAGTACGTCGTCGTCGACACCGACCCCGGCCTCGGCGAGCGCACGCTCACGGTGATGGACAACGCCACCGACCTGGTGCTCGTGGCCGCCACCGACGTGGCCAGCGTCCGTGGCCTGCACAAGACCATCGACGCCCTCGACCGCATCGGCATGACCGGTGCCCGCCGCCACTTCGTGCTCAACCGGTCGAACGCGAAGGTCGGTCTCGACGTGGGCGACATCGCCGCCACCATCGGCATGCAGCCCGACGTGCTCGTCCCCAGCCACGTGTCGCTCCCGGTGTCGATGAACCAGGGGGTGCCGGTCATCGAGAGCGGCGAGAGCTCGCCGGCCGTCAGCCCGCTGTGGGAGCTCGTCGACCGCTTCGAGCCCGACCCCAGCGTCACGGCGGACCAGAGCGCCGCGGCAGCCCAGCGTCGCAACAGCGGCCTGTTCGGAAGGCGATAGGAACATGAAGCTCGGTGACCGGCTGAAGAAGGTCGACGGTGAGGTGGAGGAGGTCGACGAGGACGCCCCGGCGCAGCGGACCGACCCCTACGCACGCCTGAAGCAGCAGGTGTCCGCCGCCCTGATGGAGCGCCTCGCCGCCCGGCCGAGCAACCGCGACGTCGCCGATGACGAGCTGCTCGATCTGGCCCGCGACACCCTCGCCGAGATCATGAACCAGGAGGCGGTGCCGCTCACCGCCGAGGAGAAGGCGCGCCTCGTCGACGAGATCAGCGCCGACGTCATCGGCTACGGGCCCATCACCACCCTGCTCGAGGACCCCGACGTCACCGAGATCATGTGCAACAACACCACCGGTGTGTGGGTGGAGCGCCGCGGGCTGCTCGAGGAGACCGGCATCACGTTCTCCGACGAGGCCTCCCTGCGCCGCGTCATCGACCGGATCGTGTCCGCCATCGGGCGCCGCGTCGACGAGTCGTCACCCATGGTCGACGCCCGCCTCCCCGATGGGTCCCGCGTGAACGCGGTCATCCCGCCGCTCGCCGTCGACGGGCCGTCGCTCACCATCCGCAAGTTCTCCAAGATGGTGCTGCGCTCCGAGGACTACATCCGCACCGGGGCCGCCACGGCGGGGCTCATGGAGTTCCTCTCCACCTGCGTCGAGGGCAAGCTCAACATCCTGGTCAGCGGGGGCACGGGCACCGGCAAGACGACGCTGCTCAACGTCCTGTCCAACTTCATCCCGAACGGCGAGCGCATCGTCACCATCGAGGACGCCGTCGAGCTCAAGATCGCCCGTCGCCACGTCGTCCGGCTCGAGTCCCGCCCGGCGAACATCGAGGGTCGCGGCGAGGTCAGCATCCGCGACCTGGTCCGCAACGCCCTGCGCATGCGCCCCGACCGGATCATCGTCGGCGAGTGCCGCGGCGGCGAGGCGTTGGACATGCTCCAGGCCATGAACACCGGCCACGAGGGCAGCCTCGGCACCCTCCACGCCAACACGCCGCGCGACGCCATCTCTCGCATGGAGACCATGGTCCTCATGGCCGGCCTCGACCTGCCGATGCGCGCCATCCGCGAGCAGATCGCCTCCGCGATCGACCTCGTCGTGCACATCAGCCGTCTGCGTGACGGCTCCCGCCGCATCACCAGCGTGTCCGAGGTCGTGGGCATGGAGAACGACGTCATCACCATGAACACGCTGTTCGACTTCGACTACGGCGCCGGCATGGACGACAACGGCCGCTTCCTCGGGCACCCGGTGCCCACCGGGATCCGGCCGTTCTTCTCCGATCGCCTCCTCGAGCAGGGCTTCAAGCTCCCCAAGGAGCTCTTCACCGAGTCCGACGTCGTGCAGGACGCGCTGGCCGTCAACCGGGGACGCCGGTGACGAGCCCATCCCGCCGCAGGGGCGGCCGGGCCGTGGTGCTGCTGATCGCCCTGGTGGCTGCCCTCGGCGCCGTCGTCGGGTTCGCACCCGCCGGCGCCCAGCAGGGTGACCCCATCGAGTTCGTCGGCGTCGACATCACGGAGTTCCCCTCGGTGCGGCTGCGGGTCGCGCTGTCACCCGAGGTGGCCGTGCCGGGGCTGACCCCCGACGAGCTGGTCGTCACGGAGAACGGCGAGCCGGTCGACGCCACCGTCACCCCGCTCGCCGACCAGCAGGTCGGTGTGGTGCTCGTGCTCGACACCTCCGGCTCCATCCGTGCGGCGCTCGGGGCCGCCAAGAGCGCCGCGCGCGACCTGCTCGACGTGCTGCCGTCCGACGCGCCGGTCAGCGTGATCGGCTTCGGCTCGACGGCCGAGGTCGCTTCTGAGTTCACCACCGACCGCGACGCCACCACCGCCGCCATCGACGGGCTCGTGGCCCAGGGCGGCACCGCCCTCAACGACGCCCTCCTGCTGGCCACCGAGCAGACCGGGGCCTCGCCGGCGGATCGCAACGCCATCGTCGTGCTGAGCGACGGCGCCGACTCCGACTCCGAAGCCACGGTCGACCAGGCCACCGGTGCGCTGTCCGACAGCGAGAGCGACTTCTACCTGGTCTCGCTCCAGACCGGCGAGACCGACGCCGCCGCACTGGCCGACCTGGCCGAGGCCGCCGGTGGCCGGGTCGTCTCGGCGTCGGATCCCGACGCCCTCGCCGCCACCTACGTCGACCTCGGACAGCGGATCGTCAACCAGTTCGAGGTCGCGTTCACGTCCGCCACGCCGGCGCGCACCGGGCGCTGGCAGGTCGCGGTCGAGGGCACCGACGCCCAGGGCACCTACACCCTCGCCCTGCCCGACCGGACCGAGGCATCGGGTGAGGACACCGAGACCGAGACCGAGCGGGCCCTGCCCGGCGTCCTCGACTCCCAGGCCGACCCGCACCTGCTCGAGCAGGACTGGGTCCTCTGGGCCGGCGCCGCCTCCATCGGCATCGCCATCGCCGTGCTGCTCGCCCTGGCGGTGCCCACCGGGGCCGGCACCGCCGGCAACGCCATCGTCCGACGCCGGGAGAAGCGCCGGTCGCTGCGGTCCGATGCCGCCCAGGTCAGCGACTCCAGCAGTGCCGAGCGGGCCCTCGACAGCGTCCGCGCCGCCGCCACCCGCATGGCCACCGCCGCGGTCGAGCGCACGGAGTCCACCGGCAAGATCGACGCCGCCCTCGATCGCGCCGGCCTGGTGATGCGAGCGGGGGAGTACGCCGCTCTCGTCGTGGCCATCGCCGTCGCCGCCGGGGTCTTCGGCTACCTGCTCTTCGGAGCGGTGATCGGCGCCGTCGGGCTGCTCGTCCCGCTGCTCGGGTCCAAGGCCTTCCTGGACTTCAAGGCCTCCCGGCGGAACAAGGCCTTCGGCGACCAGCTGAGCGATGCGCTGATGATCATGTCGGGCGCCCTGCGCTCCGGCTTCGGCGTGGGCCAGGCCATCGACACCGTCGGCGAGGAGATGGACGACCCGCTCGGTCAGGAGTTCCGCCGGGCCATCCTGGAGACGCGCCTCGGCCGCGACGTGGAGGACGCCCTCGACGGCATCGCCGCCCGGGTCAAGAACGAGGACTTCGCGTGGGTGGTGGACGCCATGCGCATCAACCGCACGGTCGGTGGCGATCTCGCGCAGATCCTCGACCAGGTCGGGGAGACGATCCGGGCCCGGAACCGCCTCAAGCGCCAGGTGGCCGCACTCACCGCCGAAGGCCGGATCTCGGCCATGGTCCTCGGGTTCCTCCCCATCGGCATGGGCCTGATCCTGTTCAGCTCGAACCCCGACTACATGAAGCCGCTGTTCTCCCGGACCATCGGCCTGATCATGCTCGGCGTCGCCGTCTCGCTGCTGGTCGCCGGTGCACTGTGGCTGAAGAAGCTCATCGACGTGGAGTACTGAGATGGACCTGCTCGTCGTCATCCTCGGCGCCGCCCTGGTGGTCGGGGCCGTCTTCGTCCTCGTGTGGGCGCTCACCTCCGAGCGCGAGCTCGGTGCGGCCCAGAGCAACCTCGGGCGGGGCGGCATGCCCACGAACAGCCGCCAGATCGCCCTCAGCGCGTCGGCCAAGACCCGCATCCTGGACCCGTTCTTCTCCTCGATCTCCCAGCGCGTCCGTGGGTTCGGCTCCCAGGGCCTGAGCGACAAGGTGCAGCGCAAGCTCGACCTCGCCGGCCTCTACGAGAAGGGCTGGACGGTCGAGCGGGTGCTCGTCATCCGGTTCGCCTCGCTCGTCGCCGGCGTCATCTTGATCGTGGTCATCCTCTCGGGCGGGAGCGGGCGCCAGTCGCTCGGCCTGGCCGCCCTCGTCGGCGTGCTGGCCTACCTCGGTCCCACGGCGTGGCTCGACCGCAAGGCGGGGGAGCGCCAGGGCCTGATCGAGAAGCAGCTGCCCGACGTGATCGACCAGCTGACCGTGTCGGTCGAGGCCGGGCTCGGCTTCGACGCCGCCATGGCCCGGTCGGCCGAGGGCCGCACCGGCCCGCTGGCCGACGAGCTGGCCCGGGTGCTGCAGGACCTCCAGGTTGGCGTCGACCGTCAGGTCGCCCTCGACCGGATGGTCGAGCGCACCGACGTGCCGGACCTGAAGGCCTTCGTCACCGCCATCCGCCAGTCGACCCGCCACGGCCTGCCGATCGCCCGGGTGCTCAAGATCCAGTCCCAGGAGCTGCGCGAGAAGCGCCGGGCCCGGGTGGAGGAGACCGCCGCCCAGCTGCCGGTGAAGATCGTGTTCCCGCTGGTGTTCTGCATCCTGCCGTCGCTGTTCGTCATCATCCTCGGACCGGCCGGCATCAACATCATGGATTCCTTCTAGGGGGGTCTACCCTCCGGTCGTGCAGATCGTCCGCGACACGTCCGGGTGCCCCGAGCTGGGGCAGGGCACGGCCGTCACGATCGGGGCCTACGACGGCTTGCACCTCGGCCACCGCGCCGTCATCGCCGAGGTCCGGCGAGAGGCCGAGGCTCGGGGTCTGGCCTCCGCGGTCGTCACCTTCGATCGCCACCCCGCGGCCGTCGTGCGCCCGGAGTCGGCGCCGAAGCTGCTGTGCGACCTCGATCAGAAGCTCGAGCTGCTCGAGGCCACGGGCGTCGACCTGGTGGTGGTCATCCGCTTCGACGAGGCCCGCGCCGACGAGACCGCCGAGGAGTTCGTGCACGAGGTGCTGGTCGGCTGCCTGCGAGCCCGCACCGTCATCGTCGGCGCCGACTTCCACTTCGGCAAGGGCCGGGGCGGCAACGTCGCCCTCCTCAACCAGCTCGGCGCCGACCTCGGCTTCGACGTGCACGGCATGGCCCTGGTGGCTGCCGACGGCACGCCCGGTGGCGACGAGCAGCGGGTGTCGTCCACGGCCATCCGCCGGGCGCTGGTGGCCGGCGAGGTCGAGGCGGCCGCCGACATGCTCGGCCGGCCCCACGAGGTCCGGGGGCTCGTGCACCAGGGCGACCAGCGGGGCCGCGAGCTCGGGTTCCCCACCGCCAACGTCGCCGTGCCCGGGTCCATCCTGCTGCCCGCCGACGGCATCTACGCCGGCTGGTTCGTGCGGGCCGACGGCGAGGTGCTGCCCACCGCCATCTCGCTCGGTCGGCGTCCCACCTTCTACGAGACGGCCGACGCCAGCCTGCTGGAGGCCCACGTCCTCGACTTCTCCGGCGACCTCTACGACGAGCGGGTCGCCGTGCGCTTCGTGGCCCGCCTCCGTGGCGAGGAACGCTTCGACACGGTCGAGGCCCTCATCGAGCAGATGGAACGGGACTGCGAGCGTGCCCGCCACCTCCTCGCTGGCGCGTGAGGGGCGGGGGGCGCTGGCACACTGACGGCGTGCGCGGAGGGCAGCGGTGACGATCGAGGGGCTCCCCGCCGACGCCACCGTGATCCCCATCCGGATCGAGGGGGAGGCACCACCGCCAGCGGAGGCCGACCTCGACGCCCGCAGCCGACGGGACCGCACGCACGTGCTGCCCCGCGAGCGGGCTCGGGCGGCGCTCTCCAGCGTCCTGCCCGAGGCCGAGACGCCGGTGGTCGGACCCGAGTCGGGGGGCGCCGCCGAGCGGGGTGGGGTCGCGGCCCCTCGCCTCGCCCGCCACGTCTTCCGCCTGGCCGACGGCCACGAGGTCGGCGTCACGGTGTCGGGCCGGGGTGTGCCGCTCGTGCTCGTGCACGGCTTCACCGCCGAGGGCTTCCTCTACGCCCAGACCCTGTCGCGGCTGGTGTCGATGGGCTTCAAGGTCGTGGCCATCGACACCGCCAACCACGGCAGCACGCAGGGCCTGCCCGCCGGCGGTGCCAACTTCGGCGAGTACGCCCGTCTGCTCGGCCGCACGCTCGACGAGCTCGGCATCGAGCGGGCGTTCTTCGCCGGTCACTCGATGGGCGGCCGCGTCGTCACCCAGCTGTGCGCGGTCGAGCCCGATCGCGCCATCGGGGTGATCCTCGTCGACGCCATCGTCGGCGACACCTGGGACCGGATGGTCAACGTGGGCCGGCTCTTCCCGCCGGCCATGGCCGGCGTGGTGGTGCTGCTGGCCGTCGATGCCATCACGACGCCGCCGGTGCTCAAGAACCCCGAGCAGGCCCTGAAGCTGGGACGGCTCCTGGCGCCCACGCTCGTCGGCCAGGTCAGCCGGCCGTGGCGGCTCCTCGGTCCCGCCGTGTCCATCCTGCGCAGCCGGGGCTCGCGCTGGATGCTCCAGCGCCTCGCCCAGGAGCAGATCCCCGTGGTGGCCGTGCACGGCACCCGTGACTTCGCGGTCCCGCTCCAGACGGCCAAGGACGCCGCCCGCCAGGCCAAGGGCCAGTTCGTGGTCATCGAGGGTGCCAACCACTGCTGGCCCCTGCGCGACCCCGAGACGCTGCCCGCCATCGTCTCCGACCTGCTGCACGGGTCCTTCGGCGAGGCGTACCGCGAGGCCGTGCGAGACCGGGGCCTGGACCCCGACCTGGCCACGCTCGACGATGTCGAGGGCGCCTTCTACGCCGCCGACGCCCCCATCCGGGCGCTGACGCCCCGGCTGGAGTTCGCCCGCCTCACCGCCCGGCGGCGCCGGCCGGCCTTCCGCTACGACATCAAGCCGGCCCTCGAGTCCACGCCGGTGCCGTAGCGGCCACGGATCCCTGGTACAGTGGCCGGAGGCCTCGTGCCGTCGCGCCTTGCGGGGTTCCACCCCGGGCGCAGCGCACGACGCCACCGCTTCCCCTCCTCGCACACGTCGGTTGGGGCAGCCGGGTCCGATACCCATACGCATGTCAACGGAGTCCTTCACGTATGTCTGAGCAGATCGACCGCCTCAAGCCGGAGCTCATCGCCGAGCACCGCCTGCACGAGACGGACACGGGTTCGCCCGAGGTCCAGATCGCGCTTCTCACGAAGCGCATCAACCACCTCAACCAGCACCTGTCGACGCACAAGAAGGACCACCACACCCGACGCGGCCTGCTGAAGATGGTCGGTCGCCGCCGGCGGCTGCTCGACTACGTCCGCAAGAACGACGTCGAGCGCTACCGGGCGATCATCGCCACGCACGGCCTGCGCCGCTGACGATGTGAACGACGAGCGGCCCCGGTGGCCGCTCGTCGCCGTTTCCCGGCACGCGTCCCCTGCACCACCGAACACCACCATCAAGACCACGGGCAGCATCGGTCAGCTGCCAGTCGCCGATCTCCGACATCGCTTCGGAGGTGCGCCGACTGGGAACTGGCCCTGCCCCACGATCCGGCCCGATCCGCCGCACGCAGCCCGAGGGGGCGCGGCGGTCGCCGGCAACACAGGAGCCAGACACACATGACCACCGAACCCACCCGGGTCTCCGCGCCCATCGCCGGCGCCGACAAGGAGCTCGTCTTCGAGACGGGCAAGCTCGCCCGGCAGAGCCAGGGCGCCGTCCTGGCCAGCATCGGGGGCACCAAGACCCTCGTCACCGCCAACGCCGCCAAGAGCGTCCGGGAGGGGATGGACTTCTTCCCCCTCACCGTGGACGTGGAGGAGCGCATGTACGCCGCCGGGCGCATCCCCGGCTCGTTCTTCCGTCGTGAGGGCCGCCCGACCGACCTCGCCATCCTCACCTGCCGGCTCACCGACCGCCCGCTGCGCCCGAGCTTCCCCGCCGGGTACCGCAACGAGACCCAGATCGTCTCCACGATCATGGGCTCCGACGGCCGCAACCCCTACGACGTCCTCACCATCAACGGCGCCTCCGCCGCCCTGATGCTGAGCGGCCTGCCCTTCGAGGGCCCCATCGGCGCCGTGCGCATGGCCTACGACACCGACGGCGAATGGGTGCCCCACCCCGAGCACGACGAGATCGAGGAGTCCACCTTCGACCTCGTGGTCGCCGGCCGGGAGACCGACGACGGCCAGATCGCCATCATGATGGTGGAGGCCAACGGCACCGAGAAGGCCTGGCAGCACTACCAGGACGGCGCCCCCTTCGTCACCGAGGAGGCGATCGCCCAGGGCCTGGAAGAGGCCAAGAAGTCCATCAAGGACTCCATCGACGCCCAGCGCCGCCTGGTCGAGGAGTACGGCGCCCGCCCGCCCCTCGAGTGGACCGCCGCCGACGACTACCAGGACGACGTGCTGGCACGGGTCCGCGAGGTCGCCACCGACCGCCTCCGTGAGGTCGGCTCCATCGCCATCAAGGCCGACCGCGAGGCCGCCGAGCGCGCCGTCAAGGCCGAGATCCGCGACGAGCTGGCCGAGGAGTTCGCCGGCCGTGACAAGGAGATCGGCAACGCGATCAAGACGGTCCTCAAGGACGTCATCCGCTCGCGGGTCGTGAACGACGGCGTGCGCATCGACGGCCGCGGCCCGGCGGACCTCCGCCCGGTCACCGCCGAGGTCGGCCTGCTCGAGACCGCGCACGGCTCCGGCCTGTTCCAGCGCGGCGAGACCCAGGTCCTCAACGTGTTGACCCTCGGCATGCCGAAGATGGACCAGCTTCTCGACAACCTGGGTCCCCAGGAGAAGAAGCGGTACATGCACCACTACAACATGCCGCCCCACGCCAACGGCGAGACGGGCCGCGTCGGCAGCCCGAAGCGCCGCGAGATCGGCCACGGCCTGCTCGCCGAGCGCGCCCTGCTGCCGGTCATCCCGCCCATGGACGAGTGGCCCTACACCTTCCGCCTCGTCTCCGAGGTGCTGGCCTCGAACGGCTCCACCTCGATGGCGTCGGTCTGCGCATCGTCGCTGTCGCTCATGGACGGCGGCGTGCCGATCAAGGCCGCCGTCGCCGGCATCGCCATGGGCCTCATCTACGAGGACGGCAAGTACACGACCCTCACCGACATCCTCGGTGCCGAGGACGCGTTCGGCGACATGGACTTCAAGGTCGCCGGCACCCGTGACTTCGTCACGGCCCTACAGCTCGACACCAAGATCGACGGCCTCCCGGCCGACGTGCTGGCCAGCGCACTGGCCCAGGCCAAGGACGCCCGCACGAAGATCCTCGACATCATGGACGAGTGCATCGCGGCGCCTCGCGACGACGTCCAGGGCACGGCGCCGAAGATCATCAGCTTCGAGATCCCGGTCGACAAGATCGGCGAGGTGATCGGGCCGAAGGGCAAGGTCATCAACCAGATCCAGGGCGAGACCGGTGCCGACATCGGCGTCGATGACGACGGCATGGTCGGTGTGGTCACCATCGGTGGCACCGACAAGTCCGCCGTCGACGAGGCCCGTCGCCAGATCGAGCTGATCGTCAACCCGCCGTCCGCCCACCCGGGCGAGATCTACATGGGCCGGGTCGTCAACATCACCAAGTTCGGCGCCTTCGTCAACATCCTCCCCGGTCGCGACGGCCTGCTCCACATCTCCAAGATCGGTGGCAAGCGCCGCATCGAGAAGGTGGAGGACGAGCTCGAGCTCGGCCAGGAGATCGAGGTCCGGGTCGACGACATCGACCCGAACGGCAAGATCAGCCTCTCGCCGACGGACGTGCCCGAGGGCGAGTCGTCCGAGGATGACGGCCCCCGGCGCGAGCGCAGCGACCGAGGCGGTCGTGACGGCGGTCGTGACGGCGGCCGCGATGGCGGTCGGGGCCGGAGCGGCGATCGCGGCGGTCGCGGTGGCAGCAGCGACGGCGACACCGGTGGCACCGCCGCCGGTGGTACCGCATCGGCCG
Organism: Acidimicrobiia bacterium; assembly: GCA_046570205.1. Taxonomy (GTDB): domain Bacteria; phylum Actinomycetota; class Acidimicrobiia; order Acidimicrobiales; family Salinilacustritrichaceae; genus Salinilacustrithrix. Next base: position 97,046 of record JBKHVG010000007.1, on the reverse strand, counting down.
GCGAGTTCGTGTCCTTCGAGGACGCGTTCGACGAGGAGTTGAAGGAGGAGTTCGGTGACCTCGGTCCCGAGGGCTCCACCCCCGGCGGCGAGGGCGGCGGTCGCAGCGGCGGCGGTCGTGGTCGTGGCCGCAGCGGCGGCGGCGGTCGACGCCGCTGAGCGCCGAACACCCTGCGGGGCTCGATCCCGAGCCCCGCATCACCACCCTCGCCAACGGCGTCCGCGTCGTCAGCGACACGATGCCCCACGCCCGGTCGGTGACGACCGGCGTGTGGGTGTCCGTGGGCGGTCGTGACGAGGCGCCCGAGCTGGCCGGCGCGTCGCACTTCCTCGAGCACCTCTTCTTCAAGGGGACCGAGGCGCGCTCGGCCCGCTCCATCGCCGAGGCCGTCGACGCGGTGGGCGGCGACATGAACGCGTTCACGGCGCGCGAGCACACCACGTTCGTGACCCGGCTCCCCGCCGCGCACTGGCGCCTCGGCACCGAGCTGATCGGTGACATCCTGTCGGCACCCGCCCTGCGGCCCCACGAGATCGACGCCGAGCGCGAGGTGATCCTCGAGGAGCTGTGGGCGGCGCTCGACACCCCCGAGGACCGCGTGCACACCCTCCACATGGAGGGGCTGTTCCCCGACCACCCCCTCGGGCGTGAGGTGCTGGGGGACGAGGACACCGTTCGGGCCATGACCCGTGAGGACATCCTCGGCTTCTTCGAGACCCACTACCGTCCGGCGAACCTCGTGGTCGCCGCCGCCGGCCGGGTCGATCACGACGAGCTGTGCGACGTCGTCGGGGAGCGCCTGGGGGGCGGTGACGGCGGCACCCGGCCGGAGCGGCACGCGCCCACGCCCGACGTGTTGCCCCTGCGCACCCAGCAGCGCGACGGCGAGCAGGTCCACGTCATCCTCGGCTGGCGCGGCCTGCCCCTCGACCACGACGACCGCTACGCGCTGCACGTCGCCGACCAGGTCCTCGGCGGTGGTTCGTCGTCACGGCTGTTCCAGGCCATCCGGGAGGAGCGCGGCCTGGCGTACTCGGTGTACTCCTCGGTGTCGTCGTACTCCGACGCCGGGCTGCTCGGCGTCTACGCCGGCACCTCGCCCGGACGCTCGCCCGAGCTGCTCGACGTGCTGGAGTCCGAGATCGACACCGTCCTCACCGAGGGCGTCACCGCCGCCGAGGTGCGCGTCGCGATCGGCTACCTGACCGGCGCCACCGAGCTGGGTCTGGAGGACTCCGGCTCCCGGATGACCCGCCTCGGCCGGATGCTGCTCTCCACCGGCACCGTCGTCAGCATCGACGAGCAGCTCGAGCGGCTCCACGCCGTCACCGTGGACGACGTCGACCGCGTGCTGGCCCGGGTCCTGCGCTCGCCGCGCTCGGTCGCGGCCGTGGGACCGGTGGACACGACCCGCCTCGCCGCCGCCGTCTGAGGAGCCGAGCCGACAGGCGAGGCGACGACCCGCCCGGCTCTCGATCAGCTCCCTCGGAGGTGGCGCAGCCGGGGCCGGGTGGTGATCGGCCGCCGCCCGACGGCTGACGCCCCCGGCCGGGACCGGCAGCTCGGGCGGCGTCCGGCCCGGGCCGGGCGAGGACGGCACTGACGGCCGTGTCGGGGAGCGGGCTCGGGCACGGGCACGGATCGAACGTACCGAGCGCCCGATCCGCTGTCTGCCTGTTGACGTCGTGTCAACGTGCTCGTGTTGCGTACTCTGCCGACCATGACGGTTCGGGTGGGTGTGTTCGGGGCCGGCGGCCGCATGGGCAGCACGGTGTGTGCTGCTGTGGCTGCGGATCGTGAGTGCGAGCTGGTCGCCGCCGTCGACCCGCACCACGAGGGGATCGACCTGCACCTGGTCGCCCGGGGCGCCGACGTGCCCGGCCTCACGGTGGCGGGCGACGCCGAGGAGTTCGAGCGGGCCGGGGTCGACGTCGTGGTCGACTTCACCCACCTGGATGCGGCCCGGCTCAACCTGGGCTGGGCCGCGGAGCACGGCGTGCACGCCGTGGCGGGCACCACGGGCTTCTCCACCGGCGACCTGGACGGGTTCCGGGATGCGTTCACGCGGTCCAACTGCATGGTGGTGCCGAACTTCGCCATCGGCGCCGTGCTGATGATGCGATTCGCCGAGCTCGCCGCGCCGTGGTTCCAGACCGCCGAGGTGCTCGAGTACCACCACGACGAAAAGATCGACGCGCCGTCGGGCACGGCGATGCTCACCGTCGAGCGCATGGTGGCCGCGTCGGACGACTGGGCCCCGGACCCGACCGAGAAGGAGGTCCTCGACCACCCCCGAGGCGCCGACGGCCCGGGCGGCATCCGCGTCCACTCGGTGCGCATGCGGGGCATGGTCGCCCACCAGGAGGTCCTGCTCGGCACGGACGGCCAGACCCTCTCGATCCGCCACGACTCCTACGACCGGTCCTCGTTCATGCCCGGTGTGCTGCTGGCCGTGAAGGCCGTGGCCGACCGGCCCGGGGTGACCGTCGGCCTCGACGAGGTCCTCGGCCTCTAGACCGACTCGGCCTCGGGACCTTCGGTGGGCGGCACTGCCGCTACCGCCGGGCGCTCGACCGGCACGCCGTTCATCTCGGCCCAGTCCAGGCCGAACTGCATCCGCTCCGCCACGCCCGGGTGGCTGGCGTTGAGGCGCTCCCACCAGCCCGGCTCGAGGTCGGACTTGTTGAGCGCCACGAACGACGGCCACATCGCCACGAAGCTGCTCGGGTCGCCCAGGAGCTCCAGCGCCTCGAGGTCGGCCTCTCGCTCGTTGCGGCGGGACACCCAGGCCGACACGAGTGCGAGGCCCGCCATCGGCACGCCGACGCCGAGCAGGAACAGGGGTGCGGCGCCGGGGTCCCCGAGCTCGTCCACGCCGGCCCAGCCGAGCACCGCGTCGCTGCCCACGACGTACTGCACGAAGGCCAGGGCCACCAGCATCTGGAGCCCGGCCAGGGGGAACGTCTTGGGGATGTGGTTCAGGCGGTAGTGGCCGATCTCGTGCGCCACGACCTGGGCGACCTGCTCCAGCGTGAAGGCCGGGCCGTCGGGCCCCTCGAGCATCGTGTCGTACACCACCACCCGCTTGGTCGGCCCGAAGCCGGCGACGAACGCGTTGCCGCGACGCGACCGCTTGGACCCGTCCATCGTGTAGACGCCCTCGATGCCGGTGCCGGCCATCGCCGCGATCTCCTCGATGCGGCTCCGCAGCGGACCGGGCTCCATCGGGGTGAACCGGTTGAACCGGGGCATGATCAGCACCGGGTACACGAAGTTGAGGAACAGGGCCACGGCGAAGAACACCAACCCGCCGACGAGCCACCACGTGTCGAAGGTGCGGATCGCCCAGAAGATCGGCACGAGCAGCAAGCCGGACAGCACGACGTTGAGGACCAGGCCCTTCACCTGGTCGGCCGCCCACAGGCCGGCACTCTGGTTGGAGAGGCCGTGGCGGCGGTCGTGGACCATGGTCGCCCACCAGTCCGCCGGGAGCACCACGATCTGGGAGATGAGGGCGAAGACGCCGGCGACCACCACCAGCCGCAGTGCCCACGGGCTGCCGTCCACCCGACCGTCCACCTCGGGACCGAGGTCGAGGAGGAAGATCAGGGCGAGGTCGACGGCGCCGACCACGACCTTCGCGGCCAGGTCCACCCGCTTGCGCGGGCGGCTGTAGGCGCGCAGCTCGGCCAGCTGGCCCGGGTCGAAGAAGTCCTCGTTGCGGGCCGGGGTGCGGGCCCCCAGCGGCGGGTGCGCGGAACGCCGGCGGGTGGTGGCGGCGATCATCGCTCCTCCTCGGCCTGCTCGCGCTCGGCCGGCTCGGCGAGCTCCTCGTCGATGTGCACGAGCTGGTCGATCTCCCCACCCCGGCTCACCTCGCCGCGCAGGCTGACGGCCACCAGCACGGCGGAGGCAGCGATGAACCACCACCGGTACTCGCCGACCAGGTCCTGGAACCGGTCGATGGGGGACTCGAAGGTCTCACCGAGCCGCCGGATGAGGTACAGCCGGCCCAGCGTGCCCATCAGGTTCAGCCCGAAGAACATGCTGATCCGCATGCCGGCGGCGCCGGCGAAGAGGCAGATGAAGTTGTTCGGGGCGATGGCGACCAGCGGCCAGGCCGCCCGGCCGAAGACGTGCTGGGCGCGGCGCAGCATCGGTCCGTAGGAGGGGGCCTTCTGGTCCATCCAGGCCAGCGCCCGGTCGCCGTACCAGTAGCCGAGGAGGAAGAACAGCGGGTCGGAGACCAGCAGCCGCAGGGTGCCGACGCCGTAGTAGCTGAGCGCGTCGAGCTGGTCCGACACCAGGATCAGGTAGCGGTTGATGCTGCTCAGCGCGATGAGCAGCAGCGGGTGGTCCTCCTGCAGCGTCGGCCACATCACGTTGGCCACGTTCGAGCAGATGACGAGGAAGATCACGGGCGCGACGAGCAGCTTCAGCGTGTGGGGGCTCGGCGGATGCCGGGCCAGGGCCGGGTGCTCCGTCACGGGCGCGCAGTCTTGCAGGCCGCCTCGGGCCCGCAGCGGCGGGGCGGCGGGCCCCACGCGACCGGGCGGCCGGAAACCACCCGATCGGGCCATGGCCGCCAACTGTCACATCGTGTGACGTTGGGTGGCGGGAAGGACACGGAGGGGGAGTTGCGGGTGCACACGAAGATCAAGGCCGTTGTGGCCGCCCTGGTGGCGATGGTGACGTTGGGGACGGCGCTGCCGGCCGGCGCCGAGTTGCTGTCGGGCACCACCACGACGAGCGACTCGACGTCTCGCTACGACGACCCGTTCTTCCTGAACTGGGCCAGCTACCTGCCGTCGACGGCTCCCGACACCTACGTCGCCTCGACCGCCGACGTGTGCAAGCACGGCCAGGTCGCCTGCGTCGACAAGGTGATCCGCGAGATGACCGACCGCTACAACGCCCTCGGTTGCGACCACGACTCGACGTTCGCCTTCACCTACCTGGTCACGACCGAGGAGTACCGGCGAGCGATCGACGACCCGGCCTTCTTCTCCGACAACGCCTTCATCAACCACCAGGACGCCCTCTTCGCCGACTACTACTTCGACCAGTTCGACGACTGGCATCGGGGTGCGATCGCGGATGTGTCCCCGGCCTGGCGGATCGCCTTCCATGCGGCCGAGGAGCAGGCGGTGATGGGGGTGGGTTCCCTGTTCCTGGGCATGAACGCCCACATCAACCGGGACCTGCCCTTCGTGCTGGCCGAGATCGGTCTGGTGAAGCCGGACGGCACCAGTCGCAAGCCGGACCACGACCGGGTGAACGAGTTCCTGGCTGCGACCAACCAGTACCTGCTCACCGAGGCAGCCAGGTACCTGGACCCGACCCTCGACGATGCGGAGATCCCGGGTACCACGATCGACAACAGCACGACGGTGCAGGTCATCGTGGCCTGGCGGGAGCAGGCGTGGCGCAACGCCGAGCGACTCGTGGCCGCTGGCTCCGACGGCGAGCGGGCTGCGGTCGCCCGCCAGATCGAGGAGACCGCCGCGCTCGAGGCCGTGGCCATCCGTGAGGCGTTCGGGTACAACGCGGCCCAGTCGCTCCTCGGCCAGGACGCCGCCGCCCGCAACCAGTTCTGCGAGTCGCACTTCGAGCTCCGCTGATCCCGGGGACCGAATCACGGACGCGGCGTCCGGGTCCGTAACCTCGGCGCCGGTGTACCGGTTCGCCATCCGCCCGCTGTGGATCCTGTCGCACGTGTTCGCCGTGGCGGTGGTCGTGAGCTTCGTGGCCCTCGGGCTGTGGCAGCTCGACCGCCACGACGAGCGGGCCGAGCGCAACGCCACGGTGACGGCACGCCGGGATCTCCCGGCCGTGGACGTCGCGTCGGCGGTGGCCGAGACCGGTGACCCACAAGCCCTCCGCTTCCGCACGGTGTCGGCCCGCGGCACGTTCGGGACCCGCGATCTGCTGGTCGACAACCGGTCCAAGGACGGGCTGCCCGGCGCCTGGGTCCTCACGCCCATGCAGCTCGCCGACGGCTCGACGCTCGTGGTGAACCGTGGCTTCCAGTTCAGCGACGGTGGGCGGGTCGACCCTCCGCCGGCGCCGGCGGGTGCCGTCGATGTCGAGGGCACGGTCGCCACGTGGGAGGACGGCTCGTGCGGCGTGCGTACCAGCCCGGACGGGGAGCCGGTGGGCATGGCGTGCCTACGGCGGTCGACCGCGCAGGAGGCGTTCGGCTCCGAGGTCCTGCCCGTGGTCGTGCAGAGCGAGTCCTCGGACCCGGCCGGCTCCGACCTGCTCGTCCCCGTGCCGGCGCCCGAGCTCGATGCCGGTCCCCACCGCAGCTACGCCTTCCAGTGGTTCACCTTCGCCGCCATCGTGGGCATCGTCTACCCGCTGATCCTGCGACGGGTGGGGCATCGCGTCGGCGAGCAGGTCGAGGGGCCGACCGACGACGTCCCGGCCGGCGGTTCCCCGGTCCTGCGGTGACGACCCCGGCGAGCGTCGCCGAGCGGGCGATGGACGCCACGTACGTGGAGGTCGCCGAGCGGGGGTTGGGTGCGCTGACGGTCGAGGCGGTGGCGGTCCGGGCCGGGACCTCCCGGGCCACGCTGTACCGCCACTTCCCCGGCGGCCGCGACGAGCTCGTCGCCCGCACGATCCATCGGGAGGTCGAGCGCTTCTTCGTCGGCGTGCTCGGGTCGGCGCCGGAACCCGGTGCGCCGGTGGTGGACCACATCGGTGGCGTGATCTCCGCTGCCGACCGACTGCTCGGCCAGCACACGTTGCTCCAGCGGCTGCTCGTCGAGGAGGCCGACGCCATCGTGCCGTCCCTGGCCACCGTGCACCCGCTCATCGCCGGTGCGCTGGCAGCGCACCTCGGGACGGTGCTCTCGGCGGCGGACCAACGCGGGGAGCTGCGTCCCGGCGTCGACATCGCTGCCGCCGCCGACCACTGCGCCCGCCTCGTCCTCAGCTACGTCGGCAGCGCCGGGACCTGGCATCTCCAGGATCCGGGGGCGGTGGAGCGACTGGTCCGGGACCGCCTGCTCGTAGGGGTCCTGCACCCGAGTCGGTGACGGACGTCATGTCCGATATGCGTAGACCCTGAGACAGTTCGTGGCGTAGTGTCTCACGGTGATGGGGTCGATCTCGATGAGTGATGCACCGGTGCGGCCCCGCACGACCGCGACCGTCGAGGCGCGCATCCGCACGGCCGCGCTCGAGTGCATCGCCCGCCACGGGATCACCCGCATGACCGTGGACGACGTCGCTCGCGAGGCCGGGGTCTCCCGGGCGACGCTCTACCGGGCTTTCCCCGGTGGCAAGGGCACCCTGGTCGAGGCCGTGCTCGGACGGGAGCTGCACCGCTTCTTCGCCGAGCTGGCCGACGAGCTGGCCCGCCACGTCGACGCCGAACAGCTCCTCGTCGCCGGCGTCGGCCGCTCGCTGCGCTTCCTCGCCACCCATCCCGCGCTGCGGGGGGTCCTCGCGCACGAGCCCGGGCTCGTCCTGTCGCGGGTCGCCTTCCACCGGCTCGGCCCCGTCTTGGACTTCGCCGCCGCCTTCGCCGCCCCCCACCTGCGTCCCCACCTGCGGGTCGGTCACCCGGATCCGGACCGGGCTGCCACCGAGGTCGCCGAGCTGCTCGTGCGCGTGGTGCTGACCTACACCCTCGAGCCGACCGACCGGGTCGACGCCCACGACGACGCCTCCATCCGCCGACTCGTCCGCCAGCACCTGCTGCCGGCGCTCGCCGCCTGAACCACACCGCAACAACACAAGAGGAGCCCCTCCCATGACCGACACCACCGCATCATCCGAGAACGCCGCCATCGTCGGCCGCGAGGACCTGCACGACATCGAGGCAATCCTCTCCGTCGTCGGGTCCGACGAGGGCGAGCTGATCCGCGCCGTCCAGGACAACGCCGACGCGCTGTTCACCTGGAACTACGAGAAGGGCGAGCGCCCGGCACTCAACCGCCTCTACGAGAAGGCCAAGACCTCCATGTGGAACGGCGAGACCGACCTCGACTGGTCGATCGAGGTCGATCAGGAGGCCGTGGTGGCCGCCAGCGGCGGGTCGCTGTCCTCCGGCGTCGGCCCGCAGATGGACCTCGCCGGTACCCCGTTCGAGAAGTGGGGTGACAAGGAGTGGCTGCAGGTCGGCGTCGAGTCGCAGAACTGGATGCTGTCCCAGTTCATGCACGGCGAGCAGGGCGCGCTGCTGTGCACGGCCAAGATCGTCGAGACGGTGCCCTGGATCGACGCCAAGTACTACGCCGCCACCCAGGTGATGGACGAGGCCCGCCACGTCGAGGTGTTCGCCAAGTACCTCGACACCAAGCTCTCGGGCCACTACCCGCTCAACGCCCACCTGGGCCTGCTCCTCGACGACATCATCGAGGACAGCCGGTGGGACATGACCTACCTCGGCATGCAGATCATGGTCGAGGGCCTGGCCCTCGCCGCCTTCGGCTTCATCCACCAGCTGACCACCGAGCCGCTGCTCAAGAAGCTGCTCCGCTACGTCATGTCCGACGAGGCCCGCCACGTGGCCTTCGGCGTGCTGTCGCTGAAGGAGTACTACGAGGGGCTCTCCGACGCCGAGATGAAGGAGCGCCAGGAGTTCGCCTTCGAGGCCGCCGTCCGCATGCGCGACCGCTTCCTCCAGCAGGAGGTGTGGGCCCGCATGGGCCTCGACGTCAAGGAGGTCCTCCCGCTGGTCATGGCCGCGCCGGAGCGGGCCATGTTCCAGTCGATGCTGTTCGCCAAGATCGTGCCGAACTGCAAGAAGCTCGGCCTGCTCGACCGCAACGACGGCTGGCTGCGCCAGAAGTTCACCGAGCTCGGCGTCATCCAGTTCGAGGACTGGGCCGACACCGAGGAGGAGTACGAGATGTTCGCCCTCGCCGAGGGCGAGGTGAACAGCTCCAACCAGGGCTGACCGGCCGCAGCGCGACCCAGCGCCGTCTTCGGCGACGTGGGCTGTGCCGCTCGCATGGCTCACGTCGGGGGAACGACGGGCGCCGGTTCCGGCGACCGCTCTTGTGCTGGCAGCAGGGGTGACGTCGCCGGAATCCGGGACGCAGCCAGCGCGAGGGTGGCTTCGAGTTCGGCGAGCACCGCGGACGTGTGGCGCACCCAGCGCTTGTAGGTCGTGCGCACGACGTGCCACCGCGCGATCTGCAGCCAGTTCTGACGTTCGGTGTCGTCGTCGTGGACGGTGGACCGGTCCCGGTGGTCGGCGCCCTCCAGCTCGAAGGCGACCCGCAGATCGGGCCAGGCGATGTCGATCTCGAGCGGCCCGCGCACCGGCACCACGATGCGGTGGTGCAGGCGCCACCCCCGGATGCCGAGGTCGGTGAGCCAACGACAGACCAACCGCTCGAAGTCCGAATGCGGCATCTCGTCCAGGGCCAGGAGGTCGGCGAGCCGGTGGATGCCCGGCCGACCGGAGCGAGCGTGGGCGACGAGGGTTGCCGGCAGCAGCGTGCGGGAGATCCGGTGGACGCGACGAGCCGCATCGACGAGCAGCTCGACATCGATCGTCGGGTCGGAGGCGCAGTCGAGGATGGTTCGGCCCACGCCTGTCACCGGCAGGCCTCGAAGGGCGCCCGGGATCGCGAGGTGGAGGTCGGCGGACTCGTGCACGGTCATCCCCGTGCTCCGCGGCCGTCGGCCGCGCGGGACCGACACGTGATGGCGGTCAGGCATGGGGTGCAGCTCCCACAACCACGCCGCCGACCCGTGGGACAACACGGCACCGGGTCCAGCAGCGAGGACGCGTGCGAGCAGCCGGGACTCGGGGGTGTCCGGCGCTCCCGGCAGGCGGTACACGCCGCGAGCCGCGGGCAGCAGGTGACGGCGGCGGGCGGCGGCGTCGACGGTCGGCTCCGGGACGCCCCGCTCGATCAGCTGGCGGCGGGCGACGAGGCCGAGCTGGTCCTCGGCGAGGGGTGCGGCGACGGTGGCGAGGCGCACGGCTTCCTCCGATCGGAGTGCTCGGGGGAAGCCGTGCCCACGGTAGCGAAGGGCCCCGACGCTCGCTGCGGGCGACTCGGGTGCATCCGGCGACGGCGCCCGTTCCACGAGCATCGCTCCGGTCGCCGAAGTCCGGCTCGCGATTCCGGCGACCGCACACATGCGCACGGCACCGCTCTCGTCGCTGGACGTCGGGCCGCCGGGACCAGCTGCGTCGTCCTCGTGGCAGAGGTCGACGGCGTGATGGTCGGGTCGCTGTCGATGCACCCACGGGTCGGCATCGCCGGCTTGGGCATGCAGGTCGCCGACGGCCACCGGGGCCAGGGCATCGGCGCCGCGCTGGTGGCCGCTGGACTCGAGTGGGCCCGGAGCGCGGGGGTCCACAAGGTCGAGCTCGAGCACTGGCCGTGGAACCACCGGGCCCGGGCGGTGTACGAGCGGTTCGGGTTCGTCGAGGAGGGCTACCGGCGCCGCCCGTACCGGCGCAAGGACGGCTCCCTGTGGGACTCGGTGGTCATGGGCCTCGTGCTCGACCACGACGCCCCGGGGCATCCGGAGCGTGCGACCGAGCCCCCTGGCTGAGCCGGGGTGACAGGCGGCTCCCCGTTCCTGTCACCCCCCGTCGGTACCGTCGATCGCCATGGCCTCCGACGACCTCGACCCCACGACCCCGGCATCGCCCGGCACCGTCGGGCGCGTCATCGGCACCGAGGACGCCACGCCGCTCGAGTACTGGGTGGGCATCGCCGACGACCAGTTCCTCCAGCTCGACGACGTGGTCGCACTCGACCGCACCCTGCCCGACGGCCGACGCGTGGAGCTGTACGGCATGGTCGAGCAGGTCCGGGCCCGACACGAGGGCGCGCAGTACGACAGCGACGTCTTCCTCATCGAGGGCGGCCTGCTCCCCGCCCAGGTGTCGCGGTCGGCCAAGGTCATCACCACCCGGGTCGAGCCCGAGGTGTTCGTGCCGCCGCTGCCCGGCACCCCGGTGCGCAAGGCCACCGGCGACGAGCGCGGTCGGGCCCTCCACTTCGACGACATGGCCCACAAGGTCCCCGCCGGCCTGTCGCGCGACGGCGAGCCGTTCTTCCTCGACAAGGAGTTCCTCGACGGCAGCCGGGGCGCCCACGTCAACATCTCGGGCGTCTCGGGGGTGGCCACCAAGACCACCTACGCCACCTTCCTGCTGTACTCGCTGTTCCACTCGGGCGCGCTGGGCGCGGCGGCGGCCAACACGAAGGCGCTGATCTTCAACGTCAAGGGCGAGGACCTGCTCTTCCTCGACCACCACAACGCCCGGCTCGACCAGGCCCAGCGGGAGCGCTACGGGCTCCTCGGCCTGCAGCCCGGGCCGTTCCGCAGCGTGGGCATCGTGGCCCCGCCCCGCCCCGGAGACACCAACGCCACCCCCCAGGTCGGTTCCCGGTCCACGGGCGTCGCCCCCTTCTTCTGGACCATCGCCGAGTTCTGCAAGCAACGGCTGCTGCCGTTCCTGTTCGCCGACGCCGAAGACGACCGCCAGCAGTACACGATGGTGGTGCACAACGTCGCCCGCCGGCTGGAGGAGGCCACGCCCACCGACGGCGGCGGCGTGGTCATCGAGGGGCAGTCCATCACCGGCTTCCGCGAGCTGGTGGAGCTGGTCGACGAGCGGCTCAACGACGACGCCACCGTCGCCGACTGGGCCGGCCGGGCCATCGGCGGCGGCACGGTCGGCGCGTTCGTCCGGCGCCTCTTCGGAGCGGTCGACCACCTCGAGCACCTCATCCGGGCCGACGTCGTCCGGCGGAGCCCCCACCCGGTGGACCTCGATGCCAACCAGGTCACCGTGGTCGACATCCACAACCTCAACGACCGGGCCAAGCGCTTCGTCGTCGGCGTCGTCCTGCGCCAGGCGTTCCAGGCCAAGGAGGCGTCCGGCACCGCCGAGCCCCTCCAGTTCGTGGTCCTCGACGAGCTCAACAAGTACGCCCCCCGAGAGGGCGCCTCGCCCATCAAGGAGCTCCTGCTCGACGTGGCCGAACGAGGCCGGTCCCTCGGCATCATCCTCATCGGCGCCCAGCAGACCGCCAGCGAGGTGGAGCGGCGCGTCGTGGCCAACTCGGCCATCCGCGTCGTCGGCCGGCTGGACTCGGCCGAAGCCAGCCGGGGCGAGTACGGCTGGCTGCCCGTCGTGCAGCGCCAGCGGGCCACCATCATCAAGCCCGGCACGATGATCGTCAGCCAGCCCCAGCTCCCGGTACCGGTCGTGGTCGAGTTCCCGTTCCCGGCATGGGCGACGCGGTCGTCGGAGACCGACGGCACCACCGGCGCGTCGGCGCCGGGAACCACCGTCGTGCCCGACGACCCGTTCGAGGGGCTGTAGCGGTGCGCCTGCTCCACACGTCGGACTGGCACGTCGGCAAGCTCATGCGAGGTGCCAGCCGCGCCGACGAGCACCGCGCCGTGCTGGCCGAGATCTCCGGGATCGCCGGCGAGGAGTCGGTCGACCTCGTGCTCGTCGCCGGTGACCTGTTCGAGACGGCAGCCCCCGGGCCCGAGTCCGAGCAGGTCGTCTACCGGGCCCTGCTCGACCTCGCCCGCGTCGCGCCCGTGGTGGTCGTGGCCGGCAACCACGACAACGCCCGCCGCCTGGAGGCCGTGGCCCCCCTCCTCACGCTGGGGCGGGTGCGGGTCCTCACCCAGGTCGCCCGGCCGGACGAAGGAGGCGTCGCCCGGCTCGACGTGGACGGGGTGCCGGTGCAGGTGGCGCTGCTCCCGTTCGTGTCCAAGCGGGGCATCGTCCGGGCCGACGCCCTCATGCGCGACGACGCCTACCAGCTGTCACAGGCCTACACCGAGCGGCTCGGCGTGCTGGTGCGAGCCCTCACCGACGGCTTCGCCGCCGACAGCGTGAACGTGGTGTGCGCCCACGCCTTCGCCGCCGGCGGCACGATGGGCGGCGGCGAGCGCTCGGTGCACACCATCGAGGACTACAGCCTCAGCGCGCTGTCGTTCCCCGTCTCGGCCCAGTACGTGGCGCTCGGCCACCTCCACCGGGCCCAGGACGTCCCCGGCCCCACCCGCATCCGCTACAGCGGGTCGCCGCTGCAGCTCGACTTCGGGGAGACGGCCGACGTCAAGTCCGTGACCGTGGTCGACCTCGAGCCCGGTCTGCCCGCCGCTGTCCGCGAGGTGCCGCTGCAGTCCGGCCGGCGTCTCCGCACCCTGCGCGGCTCCCTCGCCGAGCTGGAGCCCCTGGCCGGCACCACCGCCGACGACTTCTTGCGCGTCGTCGTCACCGAGCGCCGCCGGGCCGGTCTGGCCGACGAGGTGCGGGCCCTGTTCCCGCACTGCGTCGACGTGCTCGTGCGGTCGCCGGACGACCCCGCGGCCGTCACCCACGCCGAGGTGGCCGGGCGCTCGCCGGGCGAGCTCTTCCGCAGCTACGCCCGGGTCGCCGGTCTGGACGACCCCAGCCTCGTCGCCGCGTTCGACGAGCTGCTCGAGGAGGTCGGCTCGTGAGGCCGGTCCGCGTCGAGCTCGAGGGGTTCTCCGCCTTCCGCCAGCTCACGGTCGTCGACTTCACCGACGCCGACCTGTTCGCCTTCGTCGGCCCGACCGGCGCCGGCAAGAGCAGCGTCATCGACGGCATGGTGTTCGCCCTCTACGGCTCGGTGCCCCGGTACGGGCGCGAGGGGCTCGTCCACCCGGTCATCAGCCAGGGCCGGCCCGAGGCCCGGGTGCGCCTCGACTTCGAGGTTCACGGCGTGCTCCACACGGCCGTGCGGGTGGTCCGGCGGACCAAGACCGGCGCCAGCACCAAGGAGGCCCGGCTCGAGCGGGCCGGGGAGGTGCTGGCGGCCGACGCCCCGGCGGTCACCGCCGCGGTGTGCGACCTGCTCGGCCTCGACCTCGAGCAGTTCACCAAGACCGTGGTGCTGCCCCAGGGCGCCTTCGCCGCACTCCTGCACGACACCACGTCCAAGCGCCAGGACCTGCTGGTGAAGCTGCTCGACCTCGGCGTGTACGAGCAGGTGGCGCAGGCGGCTCGGCGCCGGGTACAGGCGGCCGACCACCGCATCGCCGTCCTCGACGAGCACCTCGTCGACCTGGCCCACGCGACCGAGGCCGCCGTCGAGGCGGTCCGCGAGCGCGTGCGGGCGGTGGAGGCGGTGGTGGCCGACCTCGACGCCGCCGCGCCCGAGCTCGAGGCGCTGGCCGACAAGCTGCGCGGCACCGACGGCGAGGTGGTCGGCCTGCGGGCCCACCTCGACGCGCTCACCGCCATGCGGGTGCCGGATCACGTCGCCGACGTCGCCGCCCGGTGTTCCGAGGCCGAGACGGCACTGGCCGACGCCGAGCGGATCGAGGCCGACGCCGTGGCCGCCCTCGACGTGGCTCGGGCCGAGCGGGACGCCCTGGGCGACGCGGCGACGGCCCAGCGGTGCGCGGAGGCCTGGCGCTCGGTCGAGGCCCTGTCCCGCCGGGTGGACACGGGCGCCGCCATGGTGGCCGAGCGCGAAGCCGCCCTCGCCCCCCTCGCCCGAGCGGCCGAAGCGGCACGGGCCGCAGCCGACGAGGCCGAGCGCGCCCTCGCCGCTGCCCGGGTCGACCACGCCGCGGCCGACCTGGCCCGCCACCTCCACGCCGGCGACGACTGCCCCGTGTGCGGCGCCCGGGTGGGGGAGCTGCCAGCGTTCGACGGCCGCGCCCTCGACCAGGCCGAGGCCGCCCACCGGTCGGCCGCCGAGGCGGCCCGGCGGGCCGAGGATGCCTGGCGCGACGCCGACCGCGAGCTCGCCGGGCTCCGGGCCAAGCTCGACGAGCGGCGGACCGAGCTGGCCCAGGCCGAGGCCGCGGTCGCCGCCGCACCGCCACCCGCCGAGCTGCAGGCCACGCTCGACGCCATCGGCGTCGCCGACCGTGCCGTCGCCGACGCGCAGCGCCACGACCGCACGGCTCGGGCCACCGTCACCGAGGCGAGGCGCGCCCTCGACCACGCCGCCCGGGCCGCCGACGGGGCCGGGGCCGAGCTGCTCGCGGCCCGGGACCGGGTCGCTGCCCTCGGGCCGCCGACACCCGGCGCCGATCTCGCCGCGGCATGGGAGGCACTCGCCGGCTGGGCGGCCGAGCAGGCGGCGTCGCTGCGGTCCCGCCTCGCCCAGATCGACGCCGAGCGGGCCCAGCTCCGCCAGGCGCACGAGGCGCTCACCGACCGGCTGGTGTCGGGCGCCCTCGGCGCCGGCATCGCCGTGTCGCAGCCTGATCGGCTCCGCGACGCGTGCATCGCCGCCGGGGCCGACGCCCGCGGCGGCCTCGAGCGCATCATGGCCGACGCCGAGCGTGCCGCCGGCCACCGGGCCGACCGCGACGCCGTCGCCGGGCAGCGGGCGGTGCACGAGCTGCTGGCCGCCGAGCTCGGTCCCCGCCGGTTCGAGGCCTGGTTGCTCGAGGAGGCCCTCGCGTCGCTCGTCGCCGGGGCGTCGCAGCGGCTGGAGCAGCTGTCCTCGGGTCGGTACGCCGTCGCCATCGACGACAAGAAGCAGTTCGAGGTCATCGACCACGCCAACGCCGACGAGCGCCGCCTGGCCCGCACGCTCTCCGGCGGGGAGACGTTCCTCGCCTCCCTCGCCCTCGCCCTGGCCCTCGCCGAGCGTGTTGCCGAGCTGTCCGGTTCCGGCCACGCCAGCCTCGACGCCATCTTCCTCGACGAGGGGTTCGGCACCCTCGACCCCGAGGCGCTCGACGTGGTGGCGAGCGCCATCGAGGAGCTCGGTGCCAGCGGTCGGATGGTCGGGATCGTGTCCCACGTCCGGGAGCTGGCCGAACGGGTTCCGGTGCGCTTCGAGGTGCGGCGGGGTGCCGAGTCCTCCACGGTCGAGCGGGTCGACCTGTAGATGCGCATCTCCATCGAGCAGTGGGCGCCCGACTACGGCGCCACCGTCGGGCCCGACGCCCTGGTGGAGACCCAGGCTGCCGTCGAGGCCGGCTGCGAGGTGCCGGTCGACGAGTGGGCGCCGCGCTCGCCGGCGCCGGGCGCGCAGGCGCCGCACGAGATCGCGTTCGTCGACGGCGTGCGCCGGGTCGAGGCCCGGGTCTGGATCCAGTCGGACCGGGGCAGCGTCCACCAGGGCATCTGCGCCAGCTACGCCGCCGGCGTCGTCCGCTGCAACGGCACCGCCACCGTCGTCGACGCCCAGGTCAGGCGCAGCGTGTTCTCCGACGCCCCCGACCTCGTGCCCATCGCCACCCGGCACGGACGCTTCGGGGTCTGCCCGGTCACCGACAGCAGCGGCGACGCCCTGTCGCTGGCCCTGCAGGGCGCCATGGCCGACCTGGAGGCCGCCGTGTCGGCGCCGGTGCCGGACGACTGCCTCCTGGTCGTCGACGGCCCGCTGCGCGAGCGCCGGGGGATGGATCACGCCGTCGGCTACGTCAAGACCCACCACGTGGCCTACCTGCCCGCCATCGTCCAGGACGTCATCCCCGCGCTGGCACCCGGGCAGCGCACCCCGTTGCTGCTCATCGGGGACCGGTTCCGCCGCTGGTCCTGGTACCTCCGGCTCCCCGGTGACCGGTCCCACGGATGGGCCGGGGTCGTGCGGTGCGAGGTGGGGCCCGACCGCACGGTCGCGGAGGCGGCCCAGATCGCCGATGCGTGCACGCTCGCCCTCCCCCGCTTCGCGTCCGAGGCCCACAAGGACGCCCGGGCCCCGCAGAACCTGTACCCCATCGGCGGGCTCGAGCGCGAGCTGCGCCACCGGCTGGGCGACGCCCGCCTCCTGTACCGCGCGCTCCGGCAGGCCGCCTGACCTCCGGCCGCCTCTACGATCCGGGCATGCACGTCGCCGCCGGACCCGCACCGGCGCAACCCGGGCCCCGGAGCCGGTGACCTTCGCCTCCCCGCCCCGGCTCCTGGCCCTGCACGGGGTCCGGCTCAAGGGACGGGCCGATCCCGACGCCGTGGCCGATTACATGGGCGCCGACCGAGGCGCCATCCGTGACGCGTTCGCCGTCCTGCGGGACGAGTTCCTCGTCGAGCACCGGTCGGGCCGCTTCCCGGGGTACAGCCTCACGCCGGCGGGCCGGGCCGAGGGCGAGCGGCTCCTCGCCGCCGAGCTCGACGACCACGGCCTGCGACCTCACGTCGAGGCGGCGTACGCCGAGTTCCTGGTCTACAACCGCCAGCTGCTCACGATCTGCACCATGTGGCAGCTCCGCGACGTCGGCGGGTCCCGGGTGCCCAACGACCACACCGATCCGGTCCACGACCGGTCGGTCCTCGACGCCCTCGACGCCCTCGACCACCACGTCCGCCCCGTGCTGGCCGCACTGTGCGACGGCCTCCACCGATTCGCCGGCCACGGCGTCCGGCTGCGGTACGCGCTGGACCGGGTCCTCGCCGGCGAGCACGATTGGCTGACCAAGCCCATGTTCCCGAGCTACCACTCGTGCTGGTTCGAGCTGCACGAGGACCTGCTCGCCACGCTCGGGCGAGAACGCACCACTGAAGGGAGCCCGTGATGGGCGCACTCCGAGACAGCCGCTTCGGCCGGGTCCTCACCGCGATGATCACGCCGTTCGACGGCGACGGTCGCATCGACCTCGACGGCGCCCAGCGGCTCGCCGCCTGGCTCGTGGACCACGGCAGCGACGGCCTGGTCGTCAACGGCACCACGGGGGAGTCGCCGACCCTCACGGCCACCGAGTCGGTCGACCTGTTCCGCGCCGTCCGCCAAGCCGTGGACGTGCCGGTCATCGCCGGCACCGGCTCCAACGACACCGCCCACGCCATCCGCCAGTCCGAGGCGGCTGCGGGCATCGGCGTCGACGGCCTCCTCGTCGTCACGCCGTACTACAACAAGCCCTCCCAGGCCGGGCTGCTCCGGCACTTCCGGATGGTCGCCGAGGCCACCACCCTGCCCGTGATCGTCTACGACATCCCGGGCCGCACGAGCCGCAAGGTCGACACCGACACGCTGCTCACCCTGGCCCGCGAGGTGCCCACGATCGTCGGTCTCAAGGACGCGGCCGGCAGCCCGGCCGAGACCGCGTCGCTGATCGCGCAGGCGCCCGAGGACTTCGACGTGTACTCCGGCGACGACAACCTGACCCTGCCGCTGCTCGCCGTCGGCGCCCGTGGCGTCATCAGCGTCGCGTCGCACTGGACGGGCACCCACATCCGGGCCATGTTCGACGCGTTCGACGCCGGCGACGTGGCCGAGGCGATGCGCATCAACCAGGCCCTGCTCCCGTCGTACGCCTTCGAATCCACGCTGGACGCCCCGAACCCCGTGCCGACGAAGGCGATGCTGCGCGCGCTCGGGCTGCCGGCGGGGGAGTGCCGCCCGCCCATGGGGCCCACCCCCGACGGCCTCGAGGTGCAGGCCAAGGAGCTCTGGGAGTCGCTGGGCGGGTGAACCGGCCCGATACGGTGCCAGGCCATGCCTGCACCCGTGAAGATCACGTTCCTGGGCGGCCTCGGCGAGATCGGGCGGAACTGCGCCTGCATCGAGGTCGACGACCGGATCATGCTCATCGACTGCGGGTTGATGTTCCCGGACCTCGACATGCTCGGCATCGACCTGGTCCTGCCCGACTTCAGCTATCTGTACGACAACGCCGACCGGGTCGAGGGTGCCATCCTCACCCACGGCCACGAGGATCACACCGGCGGCCTCGCCTTCCTGCTGCGTGACATCAGCTTCCCGCTGTACGGCTCGGAGCTGACGCTCGGGTTCGCGAGGAACCGCATCGAAGAGGCCGGCCTGCTCGACCGCACCGAGTTCATCGCGGTACGTGACGGGGAGCGACGCGACATCGGTCCCTTCGACGTCGAGTTCATCCCGGCCACCCACTCGGTGCCGCACGCCTTCGCCACCGCGTTCCACACGCCGCAGGGCACGATCCTGCACTCCGGTGACTTCAAGATCGACCTGACGCCCGTCGACGGCCGCCTCACCGACCTGGCCCGCATCGGCGCCATGGCCAGCGACCCCGGCATCCGCCTGCTCCTGGCCGACTCGACCAACGCCGAGGAGAAGGGCCACTCCGCCAGCGAGACCACGGTCGGCCGGGTGCTCTACGACCTGTTCCACGCCCACGAGGGTCGCCGGATCATCACGGCCTGCTTCGCCAGCCACGTGCACCGCGTCCAGCAGATCGCCGACGCCGCCGTGGCCTTCGACCGCAAGATCGCCACCCTCGGCATGTCGATGAAGAAGAACGTCAAGCTGGCACGTTCGCTGGGCCTGCTGAAGATCCCCGAGAGCAGCCTCATCGACATCGAGGACATCGACAAGCACGAGCCGGGTCAGATCTGCATCATCTCGACGGGCAGTCAGGGCGAACCCATGTCGGCGCTGGCGCTGATGGCCGCCACCGAGAGCCGTTGGCTGACGCTCACGCCCCAGGACACCGTCATCCTGAGCTCACACCCGATCCCCGGCAACGAGATGAACGTGTCGAAGGTGATCGACGGCCTGGTCCGCCAGGGCGTCGAGGTCGTCTACTCAGGGATCGCCGACGTCCACGCCACCGGCCACGCCAAGGCCGAGGAGCTGAAGACGTACCACTCCATCGCCCGGCCCGAGTGGTTCATCCCCGTGCACGGCGAGTACCGCCACCTCGTGGCCCACGCCAAGATCGCCCGCCAGATGGGCATCGCCCAGGACAAGGTCTGGGTGTGCGAGGACGGCCACCAGCTCGAGCTCACCGACGGCGGCCTGCGGGCCGTCGGCAAGGTGCCGGCCGGCTACCTCTACGTCGACGGCACCATCGGCGACGTCGGCCAGGGCGTGCTCCGCGACCGCAAGGTCCTGGCCGAGGAGGGCGTCGTCGTGGTCATCGTCACCGTCGACGTCGAGAGCGGTGCGGTCCTCAACCGGCCCGAGATCGTGACCCGGGGCTGGGTGTACGAGAAGGAGGCCGAGGGCCTGCTCGCCGAGTGCGCCAACGAGGTCGAGAAGGCCGTCGCCGAGGTCAAGGACACCAGCGACATCGAGGCCGTGTCCCGCGCCGCCCGCCGTGCCGCCGGCCGCTTCGTGAACCGAGAGACCAAGCGCAAGCCGATGATCGTGCCGGTGGTCCTCGAGGCCTGAGCCGCATCTGGTGACCGGCGGGTGAACTCTTCGGAGGACGACCGGAAACGTCACCGGGACGTGACCGTCGCGTCGACCGGGGATCACCCGCAGTCCACCTGGCTCGGCTGAGGTGCGTGTCGACCACAGACGCGAACCCAGGAGCCTCGATGTCCACGACGTACCCCCGTCGGCACTTCCTCAAGACCACGGCCGCTGCGGGCGCCGGCGGTGCCGTGCTCGCCGGTCCCTTCCAGGGACTGACCGCATCCGCCGCCGGTGCCGCCGCCGGGAGGAGTGGGGGCGCCGGATCGTCCGGCGGCTTCGGCCACCTCGTCCTGACCCCCGACCAGACCACGGGTCTCAACCTCCTCGCCCTGCCGGAGGGCTTCACCTACCACTCCTTCGGCTGGGTCGGCGAGACGATGTCGGACGGGTTCGCCACGCCGGACCGGCACGACGGCATGGCCGTCTTCCCGGGTGCCGGAGTCCATGCCGGTCAGCTGGTGCTGGTCCGCAACCACGAGCGGGGCTACGACCCCATGGGTGTGGGCGACGATCTCATCGGTCACGCAGACAAGGCGTACGACCGGTCGGCAGGCGGTGGTTGCACCTACCTCGTGTGGGACCCCTCCACCACGTCGGTGACGGAGGCGAAGATCGCCATCAACGGCACGGCGGTCAACTGCGCCGGCGGTGCCATCGGCGGGTCGTGGTTCACGTGCGAGGAGACGACGGATGGCCTCGGGGAGGGCTTCGGCCGCAAGCATGGCTACGTCTTCGAGGTCCCGGCCGGCACGGTCATCGACACACCGGTGCCCATCACCGGGATGGGTCGCTTCCGGCACGAGGCCGTCTCGAGGGACGACCAGACCGGCGCGTACTTCCTCACCGAGGACAGCGGGACCACGTCGGGCTTCTACCGGTTCACGCCCACCGACCCGGCGGACCTCCTCGCCGGCGGAACCCTGGCGATGCTGGCCGTCAAGGGCCGTCCCCAGACGGACCTCGGTACCAGCCATCCGGTGGGGAAGTCGTTCCCGGTGCAGTGGATGACGATCGACGAGCCCGACCCGGACAGCTCGAGCAGCGAGGCCGTCTTCAGCCAGGGCTTCGCCGCCGGTGGCGCCAAGATGGCTCGGCTCGAGGGCCTCTGGTACGGCGGCGGCGTGCACTACTTCACGGCGACGAGCGGTGGTGACGCAGCGCTCGGACAGGTGTGGGCGTACGACGACCGCAAGCAGCAGCTGACGCTGGTGTACGAGTCGTCGTCGGCCGGCGACCTGGACAGCCCCGACAACATCACGGTCACGCCGTGGGGTGGTCTGCTCCTGTGCGAGGACGGCGACGACGACCAGTACCTGCGGGGCCTGTCCACCAAGGGGGAGATCTTCTCCTTCGCTCGCAACGAGCTGGTCCTGACCGGGCAGGGACCGGGCTCGGCGGCGGCCGGCGACTACCGCGACAAGGAGTTCGCCGGCGCCTGCTTCAGTCCCGACGGGCGGTGGCTGTTCGTGAACATCCAGACGCCTGGCGTGACCTTCGCCATCACCGGCCCCTGGAGCGAGCTGCGCTGAGCAGCCGCGTCCGGGTGTAGGGCGTTGCACCGGCGCGACGCCACAGCCCCGGGCGTCGCACGCCCCGTCCACCGTGGCTGTTGAGGCTGCTGTTACCGTTGTGGGCACTGTGGCTGCCACGCGCTCGAGTCAGAAGAAGAAGCCGCCGGCCCGCCGGCGCAGCACCGCGAAGGCGCCGTCCAAGCCCGCACCGCGCCGGGTCAGCGGGACGGTCGGCGCCGCCCTCGACGGCCGGTCCGCCGACGTGGTGGGCCTGGCGCTGATCGGTATCGGCGTGATCGCCGGCGCGGGGCTCTACGCCGACGTCGCCGGCCCGGTCGGCCAGCTGCTGGCCACGGCCTCGTCCGGGCTGGCCGGGCTGGCCGGCGTGCTGGTCCCCCCGGTGCTCGTGCTGGCCGGCATCGCGTGCATGCGGGGCAACGATCCCCAGACCGGCCAGGGCACGTTCGGTCGGGCGCACCTGGTGGTCGGTGGGACCCTGCTGGCGATCGCCGCCACCGGACTGCTCCACGTCCTGCGCGGCCAGCCCGCCTTCGACGCCGGGGTCGACGAGTGGGGCGCCGCCGGCGGCCTGCTCGGCATGGCCACGGGCGCACCGCTCGTCGCCGTGGCCGCCACCGGCGGCGCGGCGGTCGCGCTCCTGACGCTGCTCGTCATCGCCTTCTTCGTGATCACGCGCATCCCGGTGCGCGTCGCGGCCGAGGGCGCGGTGGCCACGTTCCGGCCCCTCGGCGAGACGCTGCGGGCCACCGGCCGTTCGCTGTTCACCCTCGGCGACGCCCGCGCCGGCGACGAGGGCCCGGTCGACGTCACCGTGACCGAGCCCACCTCGCTCTACGACCTCGACGAGGAGCCCGAGCCCCTCCCGCCGGAGCCCGCGGCGCACCCCACCACGGAGCTCGCCGTCCACGTCCCGGAGTCGGAGGCGCCCGCCGGCGACATCGAGCTGCGCCCCACCGCCCACGCCGGCGACTGGAAGCTGCCGCCGTCGAAGGTCCTGGTGCGCACGGGCAGCCAGGAGGTCGACCGCAAGGCGGTGGAGGAGGACGGCCGTCGCCTCGAGGCCAGCCTGGCCCAGCACGGCGTGGAGACCCGCCTCATCGGCATGGTCGTCGGCCCCACCGTCACCCGCTACGAGCTCGAGCTCGGCCCGGGCGTGAAGGTCAACAGGGTCACGAGCCTGGCCAAGGACATCGCCTACAACATGGCCACTCCGGACGTGCGCATCCTGGCGCCCATCCCCGGCAAGCAGGCCATCGGCATCGAGGTGCCCAACGCCCGCCGCCAGCTGGTCACCGTCGGCGACATCCTCACCAGCCGCGAGGCCATCGAGGCCGAGCACCCGCTCGAGGTCGCCGTGGGTCGCGACATCAACGGTCGCTCGCACCTCATGAACCTGGCCCAGATGCCCCACATCCTCATCGCCGGTGCGACCGGTGCGGGCAAGTCGAGCTGCCTCAACTCCATCCTCACGTCGATCCTCATGCGCTCGACGCCCGACCAGGTGCGCATGATCCTGATCGACCCCAAGCGGGTGGAGATGGGCCAGTACGAGGGCCTGCCCCACCTGCTCACCCAGGTGGTCACCAACCCCAAGAAGGCGGCCAACGCCCTGTCGTGGGCGGTCAGGGAGATGGAGCGACGCTACGACCTGCTGTCCGAGGTCGGCGTGCGGGACATCACCGGCTACAACGACGCCTTCGACCGCGGCGACCTCGACGAGGCCGAGGCCGCCTACCAGGGACGCCTCGTGGGTTCGTCGGGCGCCCCGGACGAGCCCGGCCCCGACCGCTACGAGCGGCTGCCGTTCATCATCGTCGTGGTCGACGAGCTCGCCGACCTCATGATGGTCGCCGCCCGCGACGTCGAGGACTCGATCTGCCGCATCGCCCAGATGGCCCGGGCCGTGGGCATCCACCTCATCATCGCCACGCAGCGTCCGTCGGTGAACGTCATCACGGGCGTCATCAAGGCCAACGTCCCGGCCCGCCTCGCCTTCGCCGTCTCCAGCGCCACGGACAGCCGGGTCATCCTCGACCAGGTCGGCGCCGAGCGCCTCGTCGGCAAGGGCGACATGCTCTTCCTCGGCCCGACCTCGTCCACGCCGGCCCGCATCCAGGGCTCGTGGGTCACCGAGGAGGAGGTCCGGGCCATCGCCGCGCACTGGAAGCGCCAGGCGCCCCAGGTCACCTACGTCGAAGACGTCCAGGGCGGCGAGGGCGGTGACGCCGGGATGATGCTGCCGGGCGGCGGCACCGGCGACGAGGACGACGACGACCTCGCGCTCCAGGCCATGGAGCTCATCGTGCGCAGCCAGCTCGGTTCCACCTCGATGCTCCAGCGCAAGCTCAAGGTCGGCTTCGCCCGTGCCGGCCGGCTCATGGACATCCTCGAGCAGCGCGGTGTCGTCGGTCCCTCCATCGGCTCCAAGGCCCGCGACGTGCTGATGACCGAAGCCGAGCTCGACGACCTGCTCTCCAAGAGCTGACCGACGCGGTCAGGGCAGCAGCACCGTCGAACCCGTCGTGCGGCCCGCCTCCAGCGCGGCGTGCGCCCGGGCCGCATCGGCCAGCGGGAACGTCTGCCCGATCGTGACGGACACGGCTCCGGACGACACCACGGAGAACAGGTCACCGGCCATCGCCCGCAGCGACGCCGGTGCGTCGGCGTAGGTGCCGAGCGTGGGCCGGGTGACGTACAGGGAGCCCTTGGTGGCCAGCAGCGCAGGGGCGAACGGCGGCACGGGGCCCGACGCGTTGCCGTAGGTCACCAGCAGGCCGCGCGGTCGCAGCGAGTCCAACGACGCCTCGAAGGTGTCGGCGCCCACGCCGTCGTACACGACGTCCACGCCCCGGCCGTCGGTGAGATCGCGCACGGCGGCGGCGACGTCGACGCCGTCGTCCCGGTATGGGATCACGTGGTCGTAGCCGTTGGCGAGGGCGAGCTCGCGCTTGTCGGGCGTGCTGGCGGTACCGATGACGGTGGCCCCGAGCGCCTTGGCCCACTGCCCCAGGATCAGCCCGACGCCGCCCGCCGCGGCGTGGCCCAGCAGCACCGTGCCCGGGCCCACCTCGTGGGTCTGGCGCACCAGGTACTGCACGGTCAGGCCCTTCAGCACGATGGCGGCCGCCGTCGGGTCGTCGACCTCGGCGGGGACCACGACGAGGTGGTCCGCCGGTACGACGACCACCTCGGCGTACGCGCCCAGCACGCCGGTGGCGTACGCGACCCGATCACCCACGGAGACGTGGTCCACGCCGTCGCCGATCTCCTCCACGACGCCGGCCGCCTCCGACCCGAGGCCGCTCGGCAGGCGGGTGGGGTACAGGCCGCTGCGGAAGTAGGTGTCCACGAAGTTGAGCCCCACGGCCGCGTGGCGCACCACCACCTCACCGGGCCCTGGCGACCCCACCTCGACCTCGGTCCAGGTCAGGACCTCCGGCCCGCCGGGGCGGTGGAAGCGGACGGCGTGTGTGCGGCGTGAGGCCATGCCGTCGCCAACAGGCCCGGGCGGAGCGATGTTCCACGGCTTCGGCACCACAACCCCTTCAACACCCTCCCCGTGCTGGCGTGATGGGCGCCGCGCTGTCGCACCGGCGTTTGCCGGTGCGTGCCAAGATCCGGCCCATGACCGCCGACGTGACCACGATCGCCACCGACCTCCAGTTCCCGGAGGGGCCGATCGCCATGGACGACGGGTCGATCCTGCTCGTGGAGATCAAGCGGGGCTCGCTCACCTGGCTGGAGGCCGACGGGTCGGTGCGCAAGCGCTTCGACCTCGGCGGCGGCCCCAACGGCGCTGCGGTCGGCCCCGACGGCAAGGTCTACGTGTGCAACAACGGCGGCTGCTTCCACTGGGAGGACGTCATGGGCCTGACCATCCCCGGCCCGGTGCCCCCGTCGTGGACCGGCGGGTCCATCCAGCGTGTCGACCTCCAGACCGGCGTGGTCGAGACCGTCTACACCCACTCCACCACGCCCGACGGCGCCAGCGTCCCCCTCCGGGCGCCCAACGACATCGTCTTCGACGCCCACGGCGGCTTCTGGTTCAGTGACCACGGAGTACGCCTCGAGCGCACGTCGGATCGCACCGGCCTGCACTACGCCTCACCCGACGGCACCTCGTGCCGGGAGGTCGTGTTCCCCGTCGACGCCCCGAACGGCGTGGGCCTCTCGCCCGACGGGTCCAGCCTCTACGCCGCCGAGACCCACACCGGCCGCGTGTACCGCTGGCCCATCGGCGACCCCGGCACGCTCGACGAGTCGCAGGTCAACCCGGCCGGTCCGGGCGGCGGGCACCTGCTCGCCGGTCTGGCCGGCATGCAGCTCCTCGACTCCCTGGCCGTCGACGCCGAGGGCTGGGTCTGCGTGGCGACGCTGATCAACGGCGGCATCACCGCCATCTCGCCCGACGGCGGGACCATCGAGCACACCCCCTTCCCGGATCCGCTCGTCACCAACGTCTGCTTCGGCGGCGACGACCTGGGCACCGCGTACATCACCCTCTCCGGCACCGGCCAGCTGGTCAAGACCGCGTGGCCGCGCCGGGGCCTGCGCCTGGCGCACACGGCGTAGGGGCCGAGGCGACTCGGGCGCCGCCCGGGCCCCCCGGTACCCTGCAGCCCGATGGTGCAGCGCTTCTGGGTCGAGACGCTGGGGTGCCCGAAGAACTCGGTCGACTCCGACAAGGTCACCGGACGGCTGCTCGCCGACGGGTACCTCCCGGCGGACGCGCCCGGGGATGCGGACCTCGTGGTCGTGAACACCTGCGCGTTCATCGAGGAGGCCCGCCAGGAGTCGATCGACACGATCCTGTCGCTGAGCGACGCCCGGCGCGACGGCGCCGAGGTCGTGGTCACGGGCTGCATGGCCGAGCGCTACGGCGCCGAGCTCTCCGACGCGCTCCCCGAGGTGGACCGGGTGGTCGGCTTCGGCGGCCCGATCACGAGCGCCCAGACCGGCTGGGTGCCCGTCACCATCGGCAGCGCGCCCGCCCCGGTCGTTCCCGCCCTCGACCTGCTCAACATGCCCCGTCCGGCTGCGACGGCGCCGTGGGCCTACGTCAAGGTGGCCGAGGGCTGCGACCGCAAGTGCGGGTTCTGCGCCATCCCGTCGTTCCGGGGCCCGCAGCGCTCCCGCACCCGGTCCGAGGTCGTGGCCGAGGTCGAGTCCCTGGCCGCATCCGGCGTCCGTGAGGTCGTGCTCGTCGCCCAGGACCTCGCCTCCTACGGCCGCGACCAGGGTCACGGCTCGCGGGAGCTGGTCCCGCTGCTCGACCAGCTGTCCTCGGTCGTCGACCGGCTCCGACTGCTGTACCTGTACCCCTCGGAGCTCAACGACGCGCTGATCGACGCCATCTGCCGAACCGGCGTGCCGTACTTCGACCTCTCGCTGCAGCACGTCTCCCGTCCGCTGGTGCGCCGCATGCGCCGCTGGGGTGACGGAGCGACCTACCTCGAGCGCATCGACGCCATCCGCCGCCGCGAGCCCGACGCCGCGTTCCGCTCCAACTTCATCGTCGGCTACCCGGGCGAGACCGAGGCCGACCACGACGCCCTGCTCGCCTTCGTCGAGGACGCCCAGCTCGACTGGTGCGGCTTCTTCCGCTACTCGGCCGAGGACGGCACCTACGCCGCCGACCTCGACGGTGCGGTACCCGACGCGCTGGTGGCCGACCGCCTGTTCGAGCTGCGCGACCTCCAGGACGACATCACCGCCTCCCGCCGCGACGCCCTCGTGGGGCGCACCGTGTCGGTGCTGGTCGACGAGCCGGGCGTGGGCCGCAGCCACCGGGAAGCGCCCGAGATCGACGGCATCATCACCGTGCCCGATCACCTCGAGGTGGGCGCCATCGTCGACGTCGAGGTGGTGGCCGCCGAGGGTCCCGAGGTCCACGCCCGGCTCCCCACCGCTGCGATCGCAGGTGCGGAGCAGCGCTCGTGAGCGACGCCGCCGACCGCATGCGCTACGGGGCGTCCGCCCTGGCCACGCCGGCCAACGCCATCACCGTGGCCCGCATGGCCCTCGCCATCCCGTTCCTGGCCTTCGTGGCCAACGGGGGGGCCTCGTACTGGGCGGTCGTGGCGTGGGCGGTGCTGGCCGGCAGCGACGGCATCGACGGGCACCTGGCCCGCAAGCACGGCACCACCCGCTCGGGCGCCTTCCTCGATCCGCTCGCCGACAAGATCCTCGTCCTCGGTGCTGCCTGGGCGCTCGTGGCCTCCGGCACCTTCTGGTGGGTGCCGGTGCTGCTCATCACGGTGCGCGAGATCGGCATCTCGGTGTTCCGGTCCTGGTACGCCCGCCACGGCATCGCCGTGCCGGCCCGCTACTCCGCCAAGGTCAAGACCGTGGTCCAGGAGTTCGCCGTCGCCTTCGCCCTCCTGCCCCCCGTGGCCGAGGGTGCCGAGTGGGTCCACGTCTCCGCGCTCTGGGCTGCCGTCGTGCTCACCATCGGCACGGGGATCTCCTACGTCACCGACGGCGCCCGCTCGCTGAGCCACACCGGCGACCGCACCTGACCGCGATGCGCTGCGAGGTGGTCGCCATCGGGACCGAGCTGCTCCTGGGGACGGTGGTCGACTCCAACTCGTCCTGGATCGGGTCCCAGCTCGCCCTCGCCGGGATCGACTGCCTGCGGTCGGTCCGGGTCGGCGACAACCACGGCCGGATGGTGGCCTGCCTGCGGGAGTCCCTCGAGCGGGCCGACGCCGTGATCTGCTGCGGCGGCCTGGGTCCCACCCAGGACGACGTCACCCGGGAGGCCATCGCCGAGGTCATGGGCGTGGAGCTGGTGCGCGACCCGGCGGTCGAGGACGTGATCCGGGCCCTGTTCGCCTCCCGCGGCCGGCGCATGCCCGACAACAACCTGCGCCAGGCCGATGTGCCCGCCGGCGCGACGGTGATCCCCCAGACCCGGGGCACGGCTCCCGGCCTCGTCTGCCCGGTCGGCGACAAGGTCGTCTACGCCGTGCCGGGGGTGCCCCACGAGATGCAGGAGATGATCCTGCGCGCCGTCGTCCCCGACCTGCGCCGGCGCTCCGGGGACACGGCCACCATCGTCTCCCGGACGCTGCGCACCTGGGGCGAGTCGGAGTCCTCGCTCGCCGAGCTGCTCGACGGCCGGCTGCGCGCCCTCGACGACGCCCACGCCGCCGGCGAGCCGGCCCCGACGCTCGCGTTCAACGCATCGGGCATCGAGGGCATCCGGGTGCGGATCACGGCCCGGGGCGAGGACGAGGACGCCGCCCTGGCCCTGATCGCCGCCGAGGAGCGGGAGCTGCGCGCCGTCCTCGGAGATCTCGTGTTCGGCGTCGACGACGAGACGATGGAGCACGCCGTCGGCGCCTTGCTCGTCGGCCGGGGCCAAACCCTCGGCCTGGCCGAATCGGTCACCGGCGGCCTCGTGGCGGCCCGCATCGTCTCGGTCCCGGGGGCCAGCGCGTGGTTCCGGGGCTCGGTCGTGGCCTACGCATCGGAGGTGAAGTTCGACGTCCTCGGCGTGCCGGAGGGCCCGGTCGTGTCCGAGGGGGCGGCCGCCGCGCTCGCCCGCGGTGCCCGCCGGGTCCTGGGCGCCGACGTCGGCCTGGGGATCACCGGCGTGGCCGGGCCCGACACCCAGGACGGCGAGGACGTCGGGACCGTGTTCCTGGCCAGCGACGTCGAGGGCGACGTCGAGGTCCGCCGCATCCAGCTGCCGGGTGATCGGGAGCGCATCCGCCAGTACGCGGCCATCTCGCTGCTCGACGGGCTGCGGCGCCGGCTGCTGGCCGGGTAGCGGCTACCCGGTCGTCCCGAACTGGAGCACCACCCACGAGGTCATGCGCCTGGGCGGTGGCACGTACCGCAACGACGGCGTCGTGACCCGGGTCGTCCCCGGAGCAGGATCGAGGGGCGCACCACGGCCGGCGCGGCGGTCGGGGCGACCGCCGGACGCTAGATCTCCGGCACCGCCTCGGCCACCCGCTCGAAGAACCGGGCGCGCTGCTCGTCGTCGCCGAGCAGCGCGCCCACCGACCGCTCGAGCCCGTCCAGGTCGACGGAGCCCAAGGACACCATCGTGGCCACGTCGACGACGTCCTTGGGCCGGGCGAAGAACGCCTTGAACACGGCGAGGTCCTGGCAGGCCAGCACCGGGAGGCGCTCGATGCCGGCGAAGGCGACGTGGCGGCGGTCGGCCTCGGCGTGGTCGTGGAAGGGGTGGTTCGAGAGGAACACGTCGACCGGCGTGGCGTCCCACCACAGGCGGGCCTGGCCGTCCCGCGCCAGGAGGCTCCGCTGGGCGTCGCCCACCGCGATGCCGCCGGGCAGGG
Organism: Acidimicrobiia bacterium; assembly: GCA_046570205.1. GTDB lineage: Bacteria > Actinomycetota > Acidimicrobiia > Acidimicrobiales > Salinilacustritrichaceae > Salinilacustrithrix. Next base: position 67,145 of record JBKHVG010000007.1, on the reverse strand, counting down.
CGGCGAGGAGGCGGTCGACCTCGCCGGGGGAGAGGAACACGTTGACGTCGATGTCCTGGGTGCCCCGCGGCTCGGCGGTGCAGAAGGCGAGGGCCAGCGCACCGCCGAAGGCGTGCGGGATGCCGGCGCCGTCCAGCGCGGCGTGCAGCGCCACGATGCGCTCGGTGAGCGTCACCGCGGCGCGGCGAGGGCGGCGAAGACCGGCGCCTCGATGGCGTCGGGCCGGGGCCGACGGGGGAGGTGCTCGGCCAGGTCCAGCACGGCGGCGAGGGCCTCCCCGTTGTCCTCGAGCGCCTCGAGGGTGGCGGGGTCGGCGGGGAACCGCCGGGCGGTCCAGGCCAGCGTGGCGTCGGTGGCGGCCACCAGCCGGACGAGGGTGTCGGCTCGGGGGACCCGGGTGCCGCGCTCGTAGTGGCAGACCGCGGCAGCTGATGTGCCGGCCCGGTCGGCCAGCTGGCGCTGGGTGAGTCCGGCGTCGGCCCGGCAGCGGCGCAGGAAGGTGGCGACGTCCATGGACACCATGTTATCGGATCCGACAACGAGGTTTCGGCGAGAGGTGCTTGCCCGAACGCCCGTTCGAAGTTACGCTGCTGTCGTTCGCACCCGGTCCGGGGTTCCTGTCAGACCCCGTCCGTAGCTTCACCGCCAGACGCACTCGCTGCTCCGGCAGCCCAACCTCCGGCCCGCAGGGCCGGACCTCGAAAGGAACGGATCAGCAATGGAGCGAGACAAGGCACTCGAGATGGCTCTCGGGAACATCGAGAAGCAGTTCGGCAAGGGCGCGGTCATGAAGATGGGCGAGAAGGGCTCGATGAACATCGAGTCCATCCCCACCGGCGCCCTGGCGCTCGACCTCGCCCTCGGCATCGGCGGCCTGCCCCGGGGCCGTGTCACCGAGATCTACGGCCCGGAGTCCTCGGGCAAGTCCACCCTCGCCATGCACGTGGTGGCCGAGGCCCAGCGCAACGGCGGCATCTGCGCCTACATCGATGCCGAGCACGCCATGGACCCGGTCTACGCCCGGGCCATCGGGGTCGACGTCGACGAGCTGCTCATCTCCCAGCCCGACACGGGCGAGCAGGCCCTCGAGATCTGCGACATGCTCGTGCGCTCCGCCGCCATCGACGTGATCGTCATCGACTCCGTCGCCGCCCTCACGCCCCGAGCCGAGATCGAGGGCGAGATGGGCGACACCCACGTCGGCCTGCAGGCCCGCCTCATGTCCCAGGCCCTGCGCAAGCTCACCGGCAACCTGAGCAAGTCCCAGACGATCTGTATCTTCATCAACCAGCTGCGCGAGAAGATCGGCGTGATGTTCGGGTCGCCCGAGACCACGCCCGGCGGCCGGGCCCTGAAGTTCTACAGCTCGGTGCGCCTCGACATCCGCCGCATCGAGTCCCTCAAGGACGGCGCCGAGGTCGTGGGCAACCGCACCCGGGTCAAGGTCGTGAAGAACAAGGTCGCCCCGCCGTTCCGCCAGGCCGAGTTCGACATCATGTACGGCAAGGGCATCAGCCGCGAGGGCTCCCTCCTCGACATCGGCGTCGACCTCGGCCTCGTGAAGAAGTCGGGTGCCTGGTACACCTACGAGGGCGAGCAGCTGGGCCAGGGCCGGGAGAACGCCAAGACCTTCCTCGGTGAGAACCCCGAGATCATGGTCGAGATCTCCGAGCGCATCCGCCAGCAGGTCGGCATCGACCCGAGCGACGAGGTCGTGGGCGTCGAGGACGACCTCGACATCGACCTCGACGCCCCCATCTCGCTCGACGACTGATCCGAGCCCGTGCCGCCGGCCGTGGCCCAGCGGGAGGATCGTTCCCGACAGGTGTCGAAGTACGCGGCACTGGGGAAACGAGCCTCCTGGGGGGCGGCGGACATGGAACAGCTCAAGGTTTCGACGAGATCGAATCCGAACTCGGTGGCCGGCGCCATGGCGGGCGTCGTGCGGTCGCAGGGCGCGGTCGAGGTCCAGGTGGTGGGGGCTGGTGCCCTGAACCAGGCGATCAAGGCCGTCGCCATCGCTCGCGGCTACCTCGCGGGCGCCGGCATCGACCTCGTGTGCGTGCCCGAGTTCGCCGACATCACCATCAACGGCGAGCGGCGCACGGCCATCCGGCTGCGCATCGACGACCGCGCCCGCGCCCACCCCGGCGCGGGCGAGGTCCTCGAGGTCCTGGCCTTCGACGACGCCATCGGGGAGCCCATCGTCGTCCTCGACCGCTGACGTCCGCCTTCGGGCCCCGCCCGGGCGAGGCGTAGCCTCGCGGGCGCCATGACGTCGCGCACCTACCGAGTCCGCACCTACGGGTGCCAGATGAACGAGCACGACTCCGAGCGCATCGCCGGGATGCTCGAGGCCGACGGGCTCCGACCCGCCGGCGACGACGAGCAACCCGACGTGATGGTGCTCAACACCTGCTGCATCCGGGAGAACGCCGACAACAAGCTGTACGGCAACCTCGGCCACCTCAAGTCGGTCAAGGACGCCAACCCGGGCATGGAGATCGTCGTCGCCGGGTGCCTGGCCCAGAAGGACCGCGACCTCATCCAGCAGCGGGCACCGCACGTGGACGTCGTGGTCGGCACCCACAACGTGGGCCGCACGGTCGACCTGCTGCGCAGCGCTCGGGAGCACGGCCCGGTCACCGAGATCATCGAGGCCGTCGAGGAGGCCCACGCCGAGTTCCCGAGCGCGCTGCCCACCAAGCGGGAGCTGCCCTACGCCGCCTGGGTCACGATCCAGATCGGGTGCGACAACAGCTGCGCCTTCTGCATCGTGCCCGCCGTACGTGGCCCCGAGCTCAGCCGGCCCTTCGACGACATCGTGGCCGAGGTGGAGCGCCTGGCGGCCGACGGCGTCACCGAGGTGACCCTGCTCGGGCAGAACGTCAACTCCTACGGCCGGGATCTCACCCTCGCCGCCCGCAAGGCGGGCGACCACGTCCGGGTCCGGCCTCTGTTCGCCGACCTGCTCGCCGCCACCGCCGGGGTCGAGGGCATCCGTCGGGTGCGCTACACCAGCCCGCACCCCAAGGACCTCCGCCCCGAGACCATCGCCGCGATGGCGGCCCACGACGAGGTCTGCAACCACCTGCACCTGCCGCTCCAATCGGGTTCCGACGCCGTGCTCGCCGCCATGCACCGCGGCTACACCGCCGAGCGCTACCTCGGTCGCCTGGTCGCCGCCCGGGCCGCCATCGAGGACCTCGCCGTGACCACCGACATCATCGTCGGCTTCCCCGGCGAGACCGACGCCGATTTCGAAGCCACCCTCGAGGTCGTCGCCGCGGCGGAGTACGACTCGGCCTACACGTTCATCTTCTCGCCCCGGCCCGGCACCGAGGCGGCCGAGCGCACCGACCGCTTCGTCGACCCCGCCGTCGTGGGGGAGCGCTACGAGCGCCTCCGCCGGGTCGTCGAGCGCTCCGGCCTGCGCAAGCACGAGGCCCGCATCGGTCGGGTGGAGGAGGTCCTGGTCGAAGGACCGAGCCGCAAGGATCCCGGCGTCCTCACCGGGCGCACGGCGCAGAACAAGCTGGTCCACTTCCCGTCTCCTGCCCCGATCCGCACCGGCTCCTATGCGCTCGTGCAGGTCACGGGGGCCGCCTCGCACCACCTCCGGGGGGAGCTGCGCGACGTGGTCCACCTCGCCGCCCACAAGACCCGCATCCCCGTGGCGGCGGTCTGAGCCGGCACGCCGCCCTGCTGGGGCCCACGGCGTCGGGCAAGTCGAGCATCGCCCACGCCATCGCCCGGGACGACCCGTCCTGGGAGCTCGTCACGGTCGACTCCATGCAGGTGTACCGCGGCATGGACATCGGCACGGCCAAGCCGTCACCGGCCGAGCGGGCCGAGGTGCCGTACCACCTGCTCGACACGGCCGATCCGTGGGACGACCACGACCTGGCGACCTACCAGGGCGCGGCCCGGGAGGCCGTGGCCGACATCGCGCGCCGGGGGCGCCGGGCGCTGCTCGTGGGCGGCACGGCGCTCTACCTGCGGGCCGTCGTCGACGACCTCACCCTGCCCGGCCGGTTCCCGGCGGTGCGGGCCGACCTCGAGGCCGAGGCCGACCGGCACGGCGTCGAGCCGCTGCACGCCCGCCTCGCCGAGCTCGACCCCGTCGCCGCCGCCCGCATGGAGCCCACGAACCGCCGACGGGTCGTGCGAGCCCTGGAGGTCACCGTCGGCAGCGGGCTCCCGTTCTCCTCCTTCGGCCCCGGCCTCGACGCCCATCCGCCCACCTCGTTCCGTCTGGTCGGCCTGCGCTGGGACCGTGTCGAGCTGGACGCCCGCATCGCCCACCGGTACCGCGCCCAGCTGGAGGCTGGGTTCCTGGACGAGGTCCGCCGCCTCGTCGCCGGTCCCCGGCCGCTGTCGCGATCCGCCGGCCAGGCCCTCGGGTACAAGGAGCTGGCGGCCCACCTGGCCGGTTCGTGCTCCCTCGACGAGGCCGTCGACCTCGCCGTCCGCCGCACCCGTCGCTTCGCCCGCCGTCAGGACCGATGGTTCCGGCGCGACCCCCGCATCCACTGGGTCGACGTGACCGGCGACCCGATGGAGGCCCTCGGCGACGTCCGCCGCCGGCTCGATCAGCCCGCTTCACTGGTCCGAAACGGGCCAGATCTGGTCGATCCGTGACCACCGAACGGGTCAGGAGGCCTTCGCTGGTCCGAAACGGACCAGATCTGGTCGATCCTCGACCGGGAAACCGGATCGGCCCGGCAGAATGACGTCCCCATGCGCCTGACGAAGCACCACGGCCTCGGCAACGACTTCCTCGTCCTGCTCGACCGCGACGGCACCCAGCCGATCGACGAGGACATCGCCGTGACCGTGTGCGACCGGCACCGGGGCGTCGGCGCCGACGGGGTCATCCGGGTCACGACGTCCACCGGCGAGGACGGCTCCGCCCGCTTCGCCATGGAGCTGCGCAACGAGGACGGCTCCCGGGCCGAGATGAGCGGCAACGGCATCTCGTGCCTCGCCCAGGCCGTCGTCCGTGCCGGCCTGGCACCCGAGGGCGTGGTCGAGGTCGACACCGACGCCGGCCCCCGCACGGTCACCGTCGTGGGCACCCAGGCCTCGCACCGCCATCGCATGCGCGTCGCCATGGGCCGGCCTCGCATCGGCGGGGAGCTCCCCGAGTGGGTGGACGAGCGGATCCTGCGGGCCGTGCACGTCGACATGGGCAACCCCCACGTCGTGCTCCACGTGGCCGACCCCGACGACGTGCCGGACCTGGTCGAGCTCGGCGAGCGGATCGACAGCACCACGCCCGGCGGCACCAACGTGGAGCTGCTCCTGCCCGGCGACGGCGGCGAGATCACGATGCTCGTGTACGAGCGCGGTGTCGGACCGACGCAGGCATGTGGCACCGGCGCCGTCGCCGCCGCGGCCGCGGCCCACGCCTGGGAGCTGGCGCCGACCAACGTGACGGTGCACCAGCCCGGTGGCCCCGCCGTCGTCGAGCTCGGCGAGGTCGCCCACCTCACCGTTCCCGTGGTGGCAATCGCCGCCGTGGAGTGGCCGCTGTGATGCGAGGATGACGACTTGACCGACGCCCTCACCGACACGCTCATCGACCGGTCGATCCGGGAGAAGATCGTCCTCGTCGGTGTCACCCTGCCGCCCGACCACCCCGACGAGACCGAGCGCGGCCTCGACGAGCTCAGCGCCCTCATCCACACCGCCGGCGCGGACGAGGTCGGGCGGGTCGTGCAGCGCCGGCAGACCCCGGACCCGCCCACCTTCATCGGCAAGGGCAAGGCCGAGGAGCTGAAGGAGGTCGCGCTCGCCACCGACTGCGACACCGTCGTGTTCGACAACGAGCTCAGCCCCGCCCAGCAGTTCAACCTCGAGAAGCTGCTCGGGCGTACGGCCATCGACCGCACCGCGGTGATCCTCGACATCTTCGCCCAGAACGCCTCGAGCCTCGAGGGCAAGACGCAGGTGGAGCTGGCCCTGCTGCGCTACCGGCTGCCCCGCCTGCGCCGCACTGGCAAGACGTTCTCCCAGCAGGCCGGCGGCATGTCGGCCGGCGGTGGCGCCCGCATCGGGTCCCGCGGTCCGGGGGAGACCCAGCTCGAGAACGACCGGCGGCGCCTGGTGCGGCGCATCCACCGCCTCGAGGCCGAGCTCGAGGAGATCCAGCAGCACCGCGACACCCAGCGCAAGCGTCGCAAGGAGGCCCGCACCCAGCGGGTCGCCATCGTCGGCTACACGAACGCGGGCAAGTCCACGCTGCTCAACCGGCTCACCGACGCTGGCGTGCTGGTCGAGGACCGCCTCTTCGCCACCCTCGACGCCACCACCCGCCGCCTCGACCTCCCGGGCGGCGAGTCCGTCCTGCTCACCGACACCGTCGGGTTCGTCCGCAAGCTGCCCCACCAGCTGGTCGAGGCGTTCAAGTCCACGCTCCAGGTCGCAGCCGACGCCCACCTGCTCCTGCACGTCGTCGACGCCACCGCCGTCGACGTGGCCGGCAACATCGAAGCGGTCCACACGGTGCTGCGCGAGATCGAGGCCGGCGGTGTGCCGCAGCTGCTCGCGTTCAACAAGGCCGACCTCGATCCCGAGACCGCCGCCACCCTCGTGAAGCGCTACCCGGGCTCGGTCGCGTTCTCCGCCACCACCGGCGAGGGCGTCGACGAGCTGCTCGCCACGCTCGGCAACCACCTGCGGGCCATGCAGCCCGTCGTCGAGCTGTCGATCCCCTACGAGCGTGCCGATGCCCTGGCCGCGGTGCACCGCGAGGGTGAGGTGCTGGTCGAGACCCACGGTGACACCGGCACGGTCGTGCAGGCCCGCCTCGATGTCGGATCCCGCGCCCAGTTCCAGGAGTTCGAGATCGGGGTGGTCGAGTGACCCTCGACGCCCCGGCGCCGTTCGTCCCGCCGCCGTACCCCTACGACCGCCTCGACCCGCTCCGGGCGGTGGCCGCCGAGCACGAGGGCGGCGCCGTCGACCTGAGCATCGGCACCCCGTTCGACCCGCCACCGGTCGCCGTGGTCGAGGCGCTGGGCTCCGCTGACGCCCGCGGCTACCCGGCGTCCAACGGGCTGCCCGCCCTGCGCCAGGCCGCGGTCGACTGGTTGCAGCGCTTCCTCGGCGTCGAGGTCACCAGCGACCAGGTGGCGGCCTGCATCGGGACGAAGGAGCTGGTCGCCGGCATGCCGCAGTGGCTGCGCCTGCGCACGCCCGAGCGGGACACGGTCCTGTATCCCGAGATCAGCTACCCCACCTACGAGATGGGGGCCACCCTCGCCGGGTGCCGGGCCGTCCCCGTCCCCGTGCGCCGCGACTGGACCATCGACCTCGGCGCCATCGACGAGGCCGACGCCGCCCGGGCCCTGTGCCTGTGGGTCAACACCCCTGGCAACCCCGCCGGCGGCCTCGACGACCTCGGGGCGGCGGCCGAGTGGGGCCGCAGCCGTGGGGTCCCCGTCCTGTCCGACGAGTGCTACGTCGCCTTCACCTGGGACGGACCGCCCCGCACGATCCTGCACCACGGCACAGACTGCGTCCTCGCCGTGCACTCGCTGTCGAAGCGGTCGAACCTGGCCGGCGGCCGGGCCGGCTTCTACGCCGGTGACCTCGAGCTGGTCACGTACCTGCGCGAGGTCCGCAAGCACGCCGGCTTCATGGTGCCCTCGCCGGTGCAGGCGGCAGCCATCGCCGCCCTCGGCGAGGAGGACCACGTCGTGGTCCAGCGCGACCGGTACCACCGGCGCCTCCTGGCGCTGCAGGCCGCGCTCGCCGGCATCGGCATCGATGCCCCCATGCCGGGGGGTGGCTTCTACCTGTGGGTGCCGGCGCCGGGCGGCGACGCGTGGGCGCTCACCGAGCGACTGGCGCGCGAGGGCGGCGCCATCGTCAGCCCCGGCGAGTTCTACGGGCCTGCCGGTCGTGGTCACGTCCGCGTCGCCGCCGTCCAACCCGACGAGCGCATCGCGCTGGTCGTCGAGCGCCTGGCGGCCGCAGGACAGCAGGACGGTCCGCCGTCCACGGGCACCGATCGTCGACCGCCGCCGCTCGGCGGTGCGGGGACCCGCCACTAGATTCGGCCCCCATGCCTGCCTCGCTGCCCGATCAGATCACCGAGCTGTGGGAGCGCCGGGACCAGCTCTCACCTGCGGACACCGACGCCTTCGAGGTGGTCCGCCAGGCGATCGACCAGCTCGACCGGGGCGAGGTGCGGGTCGCCGACGTCACCGGTGACGGCGTGGCCGACGACGAGGTCACGGTCAACGAGTGGGCCAAGCTCGCGATCCTGCTGCTGTTCCGGCTCACCTCCATGGAGACCATGGAGATCGGTCCCTTCGAGTACGCCGACAAGATCCCGCTGAAGCAGGGCTACCAGGACGCCGGCGTGCGGGTCGTGCCCGGCGCATCGGCCCGGTGGGGCAGCCACCTGTCGCGCGGCGTGGTGATGATGCCGTCCTACGTCAACATCGGCGCCTGGGTCGGCGAGAACTCCATGGTCGACACGTGGGCCACCGTCGGCTCCTGCGCCCAGATCGGCGCCAACGTCCACCTGTCCGGCGGTGTCGGCATCGGCGGCGTCCTCGAGCCGGCGAACGCGTCGCCGGTGATCATCGGCGACGAGTGCTACATCGGGAGTCGCTGCATCGTGGCCGAAGGCGCCCGGGTCGGTGCCGGTACCACCCTGGGAGCGGGCTGCGTGCTGACGGGCTCCATCCCGGTCATCGATGCCGAGACCGGCGAGGAGATCAGCCGGGGCCGGGTCCCGGCCTGGAGCGTCGCCGTCTCGGCGACCCGTCCCCGCGCCTTCGCCGGCGGCGAGTTCGGCCTGCCGTGCGTGCTGGTCATCAAGCGCCTCGAGCCGGGGGAGCGCCACGACAAGTCCAAGCTGAACAACATCCTGCGCGACCACGGCGCAACCGTGTGACCGATCTCCTGCGCCGCACGGCCGAGCTGGTCGACATCGCCTCACCGAGCCTGGCCGAGGGCCCCTTCGCCGACCTCGTCGAGGGATGGCTGCGGGAGGTGCCGTGGCTCACCGTCGACCGACACGGCGACAACGTCGTGGCCCGCACCCACCTCGGGCGCGCCCAGCGGCTGGTCCTCGCCGGCCACCTCGACACGGTGCCGGCCAACGGCAACGACGTGGCCCGCCTCGACGGCGACACCCTCTGGGGGCTCGGCTCAGCGGACATGAAGGGCGGGCTGGCCGTCTTCCTCGAGCTGGCCCGCACCGTCGAGGAGCCGACCTGTGACCTCACCTACGTCTTCTACGTCGCCGAGGAGACCGCGGCCGAGCACAGCGGCCTGCTCCAGCTGTTCCGGGAGCGGCCCGATCTGGTCGCCGGCGACGCCGCCATCCTCGGCGAGCCCACGGACGGCTGGGTCGAGGCCGGGTGCCAGGGCACGGCCCGGATCCGCCTGACGCTGCGCGGCGTGCGGTCCCACACCGCCCGGCCGTGGAAGGGCCGCAACGCCATCCACCGATTGGGCCCGGTCCTCGACGCCATCGCCGGCTACGAGGCCCGAGAACCCACCATCGACGGCTGCACCTACCGCGAGGCCGTGCAGGCGGTGTTCGTCGAGGGTGGCGTGGCCGGCAACGTGGTGCCCGACGAAGCGGTGCTCACCGTCAACCTCCGCATCGCGCCGGACCGCACGGTCGACCAGGGCGTCGACGCGTTCCGGTCCATGATCGCCGACCTGGTCGAAGACGGCGACGGGCTGGCGGTGGTCGACCGCGTCGACGCCGCCCCCGCCGCTCACCCGGCCTCACCAACCCGGTCCTGCGCCGGCTCGTCGAGGACCACCGGCTCCCGGTGCGAGCCAAGCTGGGCTGGACCGACGTCGCCCGCTTCGCCGAGCACGGCATCCCCGCCGTCAACTTCGGTCCCGGCGACTCGCTGGTCGCACACATGCAGGACGAGCACGTCACCCGGGACTCCCTCCAGCGGGTCCACGCCGCCCTGGTCGCCCTCGTGACCTGATGTCTGCGCCGGTCCGCACCGGCGGTCAGCGGCGGCGGTGGCGAAGGGCCCCGATGAGGGCGACCGTCGAGGCCGCGCCGGTGGCCGCGAGCAGCGCGGCAGCGAACAGCACCAGCGGCAGCGACGGGTCGTCACCAGCGTCGTCGACGTCGAACAGCTGGGGCTCCGGCACGGCTCCCTCGGCCGGCGGGTCCCCGCCGGCGGGCAGGGCGGCCGACGCCGGTGGCGTGGCGGGGTCGGGGGACGACGTAGGGACCGCGTCGCCGGCGCCGGCCACGGCGGCGGCCAGATCCAACCGGCCGGCCCCGAACATGGCGTCGGCACCCGGGTCGCCGAGGTCGACCGCGGTGTCGAGGAGGCGCTGGACCGCCACCGCCGGCGGCAGGCCGACGCCGCGCAGGACGGCGAGCGCCGCGCTCACGTGCGGGGCGGCCATCGACGTGCCCGACAGGCAGGCGTAGGCGCCGGTGGGGTCGGCCGCCGACCAGTAGGCGGACAGGATCCCGCGTGGCTCGCCCTGCTGGGAGCACGACTCGGGCGTGTCGCTCCCGTCGCCGCCCGGCGCCGAGACCGCCCAGCGGGCATCGCCGACACCGTTGGAGTACTCGGGTGCCAGATCGTCCCGGTTCGTCGCCGAGACCACCACCGCAGGCGCATCGCCGAGGTCGGCGGTGAGCACGTAGTCGTTGCCTGCCGCCACCACCGGGATGGAGCCCCGGTCCCAGGCGTAGCGGACCGCCTCGGCGAACCCCTCGCCGAACACGGATGACGTGGTGGAGCCGAGCGAGAGGTTGATCACGGTGGCCCCGTGGTCAGCGGCCCAGCGCACCGCGGCGGAGACGTCCTCGGCCTCGCCGGTGGACTGACAGGTGTCGCAGGCCCGGAACAGCACCTTGACGGGGATGATCCGGGCCCCCGGTGCGGCCCCGGCCACGCCGAGGCCGTTGCCGGTGGCGGCCCCGGCCACGCCGGCCACGTGGGTGCCGTGCCCGTCGTCGTCGGCCGGGCTGCCCGTACAGCGGGCCGGGTCACCGCCGGTGTCCCGGCACGCCACCCCGGGCTCGAGCTTGGTGACGAGGTCCTCGTGCTCCAGGGCCACGCCGGAGTCCACGACGGCGATGGTCGTGCCCTCGCCGGTGCCGACCGCCCAGGCCGCTTCCGCGCCGATGCGCCCGAGGTTCCACTGCAGGCCCGCGTCGTTGGCGACGTCACCGGAGTCGGCGCCGGCCGGGAGCGCCACGACGGCGAGTGCCAGCGTCGCGCCCAGCAGGGCGCGACCCAGCGCGTGGCGAGGCGACGAGGGGCGCACCCCCAGAGTCTCGCCGATGGCCCCGCCGCCCCGGCTACAGGGTCCGCAGGACCGTGACGACCTTGCCGAAGAGGTGGACCTCGTCGGGGGCGAACCGCATCGGCTCGAGCCGGGCGTTGGCGGGGTGGAGGACGATCTCGCCGGCCGTGGCCTCGTAGCGCTTCACCGTGGCCTCGTCCCCGGGGATGCCGGCCACCACCACGTCGCCCTTGCGGGCCGTGTTCTGGGCCCGGCACACGACGAAGTCGCCGTCCAGGATCCCGTCGTCGATCATGGAGTCGCCCCGGACCTTGAGCATGAACAGATCGCCGTCGCCGGTGAGGTCGGCCGGCAGCGGCATCGTCTCGGTGATGTTCTCCTGGGCCAGCACGTCGGTACCGGCCGCCACGTCGCCGACCAGCGGCACGTGGCGCACCGGTCGGCGCTCGACGGCCGCGCCCGAGGTGGGGTCCCAGCGGACCTCGATGGCCCGGGGCTTGGTCGGGTCGCGCTGGAGGTACCCGAGGCGCTGGAGGGTGGCGAGGTGCGCGTGGACCGACGAGGGGGAGGTGAGGCCCACGGCCTGGCCGATCTCACGCACGGACGGGGGGTAGCCACGCTCGCGCTGGTGCTGCTCGATCTCCACGAGGATCTGGCGCTGGCGCTCGGTGATGTCGTCTGACATGGCGGCCCTTTCGGTCGAACAGGTGTTTGCAACATACGGCAGGTCCTCGTCGAAGGCAAACACCCGTTCGGGATCCCGCGGCACCCTGGCGGAGCCGGACCCGCGGCCGACCCGGCGGTTGACTCGAACGCCCGTTCGTGGCACGGTACGAACAGGCGTTCGCACGAACGTACGTTCCGGCGCCCGACCGCCGCACGCCGGTCCCTTCCGAGTTCCTGTCACACCCCCTGCGGAGACTGCACACCATGGTCGCCATCGCCTCCCTGCCCACCACCGCCACCTCCCCCGGCCGGGCCCTGCGCGTCGCGTCGCCGGCGCGGCGGCCCGGCCCGGGGCCACGTGGCCCCGCCCTGTCGCTGGTCCCCGCCCACCAGCCCGCCGCCCGCACCATCGCTGGTCGGTCCGTGGGCTCGGTGGTCATCACCGCCGTCCTGGCTCTGGCCGTCCTGCTCGCCGGCGCCTACCTCGTCCGCACGCCCACGGTCGCCCCGGGCGCAGCCGTGGCCGGCAGCCATGTGGTGGTCGAGGGCGAGACCATGTGGTCCATCGCCGTCCGGCACGCCCCGGCCGGCGAGGCCGCCGGCTACGTCGAGCGCCTGGTCGCCGTCAACGGCGCCGCCACCGTGGCGCCGGGCCAGGAGCTCTCCCTGCCGGCTCGATGACGGCCGGTAGGGTGCCGCCGATGCGGTGCCCTGCCTGCGGGAACCTCCGAGACCGGGTGGTCGACTCCCGCCAGACCGAGGACGGCCGCTCCATCCGCCGTCGTCGCCAGTGCGAGACCTGCGGTGGTCGCTTCACCACGTTCGAGCGCATCGAGACCGCGACGGTGCAGGTCCGCAAGCGGACCGGCGACGTGGAGCCCTTCGATGCCTCCAAGGTCGCCGCCGGGGTGAGCGCGGCCTGCAAGTCGCGTCCGGTCGATCCCGGCCAGATCGCCGTGCTGGTCGCCGACGTCGAGGACGCACTCCGGTCCCTCGGCAAGGAGGTCAGCTCCGACGAGGTGGGGCTCGAGGTGCTCCTGCGCCTCCGGGCCCTCGACGAGGTCGCTGCCGTGCGCTTCGCCTCCGTCTACAAGGGTTTCGACACCATCTCGGACTTCGAGCGGGAGATCCGCCTCCTCCAGGCCCCGAGCGCCGACCCGGCCTGACGGCGGTCCGTGGTCGGATCCGTCCTGTCCCCGTCGGTCGGACCCGCCGACGCGTCAGGCGCCCTCAGCGCCGGCGCAGCCAACGCCCGATGAGCACCCCGTCCTCCTCCAGCAGTGACACCAGCTCGAGGGGCTGGCCGGTGCCCAGCTCGTCAGGCCCGTGGACCAGGCGGTGGCTGTCACCGCCGACGATCGTGGGGGCCAGGGTCAGGCACCACTCGTCGGCCAGGTCCTGCTCCACCAGGGCGGCGTTGAGCGACGGCCCGCCCTCGCACACGACGATCCCGACGCCGTCGGCGGCCAGTGACGCCAGCGCGGCGACCAGGTCGACGGTCCCGTGTCCGTGGGCCCGGACCTCGGCCACCTCGCCGAGCGCGGCCCGCCGGTCTGGATCGGCGTCCTCCGTGGTGAGCACCAGCGGCCGGACCGGTCCCTCGGCGGCCCGGCGCAGGTCGATGTCCAGGCTGGCGCTGACCACGGCGAGCCGGGGCGGGGTCGGCGAGCGTCCCAGCGCCGCGCGGGCGGCGAGGGCCGCCTCCGACAGCCGCACGGGTCCGTAGCGCTCGACCCGCATGGTCCCGGCCGCCACGAGGACCACGTCGGCCACGGCGCGCACGGCGCGGAACACGAGCCGGTCCGGCTCGCCGCCGAGGGGCCCGGACCGGCCGCCCACCGCGGTCGCCCCGTCGAGGCTCGACACCATGCTCATCGCCACCCACGGACGACCCGTCGGCTGGGGCCGGTCTGCGCCGAGGTACTCGGCGAGCGGGTCGACATCGCCGGGCTCGGGCAGCAGCTGGCGCATCGGGGCACCGTACCCACGCCGTCGCGGCGCCATTGCGTGCGTCCCGACGCACTCGCTGGACCCGGCAGGTCCACCCCGACGATGCCACCGCCCCGCGCCTGGTTACCCACCGGTAGCGCACAGGCGGTCCACAGCCGTCCACAACCTGTCCACACATCCACAGGCCAGGGACGGTCGCTGTGGACCCAGCACCGCGATTCCACCCGCAATTCACAGGCTTGTTCCCCTTCCGTTCCACAGCGGATCCCTCGTACGTTCACCGGAGTGTCTGAGCGCCGCAGCACGGACAGCGGACGGTGGTTCTCACGTCGTGTCTGTGGTGGGCTGGACGAAACCTTGGGGGCGAGCGTCAACGTGCACGAAATCACGAGTGCTAACGATCGCGAACGCCCCCTGACCTGCTGTTTCGTGCTGCGGTGCTCATTGACATCACTGTAATTCCAGTGATGTAATGCTCCTACATCTTGTGGTGGTCACCGGGATCGGCGGCCGATGACCACAAGACCTAGTGGTCGGGGAGCGGTCAGCGGTCCACGAGCCCCCGGAAGGTCCCCGCACCTCCCGGAACCGCCCTCACGGGCCGGGCTCGGGCGGTGGACGTCGCGACCCTGGCATCACGACCCCAGGCTGAAGACAGATCTCGCAGACCCCTTGGAGGGCACCCACATGGCCATCGCTCCCGAACGCACCGGCATCGGCATCCGCCGGTTCTTCACCCGCCCGGGTGCCCACCCCTACGACGAGCTCGAGTGGGAGCGCCGGGACGCCCGGCTCACCAACTACCAGGACGGGTCGGTCGCGTTCGAGCAGCTCGGCGTGGAGTTCCCCAAGACCTGGTCGCTCAACGCGACCAACATCGTCACCCAGAAGTACTTCCGCGGCACGCCGGGCACCACCGAGCGCGAGGACAGCCTCAAGCAGGTCGTCGACCGGGTGTGCGACACCATCGCCGACTGGGGCGTCGAGGGCGGGTACTTCGTCGACGACGACGAGGCCGAGGCCTTCCGCAACGAGCTCAAGTACCTGATGGTCACCCAGCGGGCTGCGTTCAACAGCCCGGTCTGGTTCAACATCGGCGTCCCCGGGGTGCCCCAGCAGGCCAGCGCCTGCTTCATCCTCAAGGTCGACGACGAGATGGACTCGATCCTCAACTGGTACGTCGAGGAGGGCACGATCTTCAAGGGCGGCTCCGGTGCGGGCATCAACCTGTCCAAGATCCGGTCGTCCAAGGAGCTGCTGAAGGGCGGCGGCACCGCGTCCGGCCCGGTCAGCTTCATGCGGGGCGCCGACGCCTCGGCCGGCACCATCAAGTCCGGTGGCAAGACCCGCCGTGCCGCCAAGATGGTCATCCTCGACGTCGACCACCCCGACGTGGAGGAGTTCGTCTGGGTCAAGGCCCGGGAGGAGCGCAAGATCCGCGTGCTCCAGGAGAACGGCTTCGACATGAGCCTGGACGGCGCCGACATGGCCTCGGTCCAGTACCAGAACGCCAACAACTCCGTCCGGGTCACCGACGAGTTCATGCAGGCCGTCGTCGACGACGCCGACTGGAACCTCACCGCCGTCACCACCGGCGAGGTCGTCAAGACGGTCCGGGCCCGTGACCTCATGCGTCAGATCGCCACCGCGGCCTGGGAGTGCGCCGACCCCGGCATGCAGTTCGACACCACGATCAACCGGTGGCACACCTGTGCCAACACCGACCGGATCAACGGGTCGAACCCCTGCTCGGAGTACATGCACATCGACAACTCGGCCTGCAACCTCGCGTCGATCAACCTGCTGAAGTTCCTCGACCTCGAGGCCGGCGACCGCTTCGACATCGAGGCCTTCGCCCACACCGTCGACGTCGTGTTCACCGCCCAGGAGATCCTGGTCGGCCGGGCCGACTACCCCACGGATGCCATCGGCGAGAACTCCCGCCGCTTCCGCCAGCTCGGTCTGGGCTACGCCAACCTCGGCGCCATGCTCATGGCTCAGGGCCTGCCCTACGACTCCGACGAGGGCCGTTCCACCGCCGCCGCCATCACCTCGCTGATGACCGGCCGGGCCTACGAGACCTCGGCCCGCACCGCGTCCCGGATGGGGCCCTTCGCCGGCTACGCCGAGAACGCCGAGCACATGCTCCGCGTCCTCGAGCAGCACCGGGCCGCCGCGGCCCAGATCGACGAGACGCTCGTGCCCGAGCACCTCCTGTCCGCGGCCCAGCAGGCGTGGGACAACGCGTGCGAGCTCGCCGCCCAGTCCGGCGTGCGCAACTCGCAGGCCTCGGTGCTGGCCCCCACGGGCACCATCGGCCTGATGATGGACTGCGACACCACCGGCATCGAGCCCGACCTCGGCCTGGTCAAGATGAAGAAGCTGGTCGGTGGCGGCACCATGTCGATCGTCAACCAGACGATCCCGCGTGCGCTCACCAAGCTCGGCTACTCGGCCGCCCAGATCGACGCCATCGTCGCCTACATCGACGAGAACAAGTCGCTCATCGGCTGCCCCGACCTCGACCCGAAGCACCTGCCGGTGTTCGCCTGCTCCATGGGCGACAACACCATCCACTACACGGGCCACGTGCGGATGATGGCGGCCGTCCAGCCCTTCATCTCCGGCGCCATCTCCAAGACGGTGAACCTGCCCGAGCAGGCCACGATCGAAGAGGTCGAGCAGCTCCACATCGACGCCTGGGAGCTGGGCGTCAAGGCCATCGCCATCTACCGCGACAACTGCAAGGTCGGCCAGCCGCTCTCCACGGTCAAGAAGGAAGCCGCGGTGGAGACGGTCACCGAGGTGGTCGAGAAGGTCGTGGAGAAGGTCGTGAGCCGGCCCACCCGCACCAAGCTGCCCCGCAACCGCGCCAGCCGGACCTTCGAGTTCCGGGTCGCCGACTGCAAGGGCTTCGTCACCGTCGGCGAGTACGAGGACGGCCGTCCGGGCGAGATCTTCATGAAGGTCTCCAAGCAGGGCTCGACCCTCGCCGGCATCATGGACGCCTTCGCCATCTCGGTGAGCCACGGCCTGCAGTGGGGCGTGCCGGTCCGGTCCTTCGTCGAGGCGTTCACCAACATGCGCTTCGAGCCGGCGGGCATGACCGACGACCCCGACATCCGGTTCGCCTCCAGCCTCATCGACTACATCTTCCGCCGCCTGGCGGTCGACTACCTGTCCTTCGAGGAGCGGGCCGAGCTCGGCATCCTGACCATCGGCGAGCGCACGCAGCCCACGCTGCCCGGCGTCGAGGAGTCGGTGACCGAGACCGTGCAGGGCCAGGACGTCACGCCCGACCCCGTGTCCATCGAGTCGGCCTCCACGCTGCTCGACGTGCCCGCCACCCCGACCCCGGCTGCGCCGCCGCACGCCACCGCCGGCATCGACGCCCCGATGTGCATGACCTGCGGGGTGCAGATGAACCGGGCCGGCTCGTGCCACGCCTGCCCGAGCTGCGGCTCCACCAGCGGCTGCAGCTGATGGGAAATGTCACCAGGGAAACCGGTGATTTGTCACCCAGGGAAAGCCAGTTGTCACCAGGGAAAGACGGATTTGTCACCACGGAAAGGCGTGAGCGCTAGGGATACCTAGCAACCGGGCCCGGGACGCTTGTCCCGGGCCCGGCGCCGTTCCGGGGGACGAACGGAAGGGGAACTCATGACCATCACGGAGAGCCAGCTCGACACGTGGAGCAAGCGCCCGGACCCGGGTCCGTCAGCTGCGACGTACCAGCGGATCCGCTCGGTCCTCGAAGGCGCTTGGCAGCTGGCGGGGCGGTCGGTCGAGATCTACCTGCAGGGCAGCTACGGCAACGACACCAACACCCGCGCCGACAGCGACGTCGACGTGGTCGCTGAGCTGACCTCAACGTTCCACTCGGACACGACGAACCTGCCGCCGGGCGACCTCGCCCGCTACCAGTCCGACCGGATCCCTGCCACGTACCACTGGGACGAGTACCTCGAGGACGTCATCGATGCGCTCCGCGACGCCTTCGGCGCCTCGGCGGTCGACACGTCGGGCAACAAGAGCATCAAGGTCGCTCGGGCCGCTGGCCGGCTGCCCGTCGATGTGGTGCCGGCGATGCACTACCGCCGCTACTACCAGTACCCCGCAACCGGGAGCCCTCGCTACGTCGAGGGCATCCGCTTCCTGACGCGCCGCGAGCGGCGAGCGGTCATCAACTACCCGAAGCTCCACATCGCCAATGGGCAGACCAAGAACAAGTCGACGCCCGAGTACAAGGCGTCGGTCCGCATGATCAAGAACGCCCGCCGCGTCGCCTGCGATCTCGGGCTGGTCCCGACCGACGCTGCCCCGTCGTACTTCCTCGAGTGCCTGCTGTACAACGCTCCCGACGAGCTGTTCACGACGGTTCGCTCGACGTCGTACCTCGAGCTGTTGTCGTGGGCCCTTGACGCCGTGATCGAGGAGCGGGCGTTGGTGTGCGGGAACGGGATCGTGCCGCTGTTCGGTGCGAGCCCCGAGCAGTGGGACCGCGGCGATGCGATGGCGACCCTGTCGGGCCTCGTGAAGCTGTGGCGGGAGCTCTGACGTGCACGCCTACGCGACGGAGGCGACCGGTCGGCGAGCAGTGCCCGTCTACCTAGCGGTGGCGGCGATCGTGCTGGCGCTCGCTCTGTCAGCGACCCTGGACCGCCTGGACCTGACGGTCCCGTGGTGGCTCGATGCTCCGGCCGTGATCGGGTTCTACGGGATCCTGTACCGGTTCTACGACCAGACGGCATGGCGGTGGCGGGTGGGGCCGCTCCGCCTCTCCGATGTTCCCTACGTCGGTGGGACCTGGGTGGGGGAGGTGTGCTCAACCCATGAGCCCGAGATCGTGCATGTGGCGCAGTTGCGCATCCGACAGACGTGGACGGCCATCGAGATCGAGTTCGTCGGAGAGCGGTCCGGGTCGTGTTCGACGATGGCAACCGTCAACCCGTCGAACGGGACGGGCTGTCATCTCCTCTACGAGTACCTGAGTGAGCCGCGCAGCCTGGCGCCGGAGTCGATGGCGATCCACCGTGGGGTCGCGCTGCTGCGTCTGCGAGACGACGGGGAGCTCGAAGGCGACTACTACACGGGCCGTGGCCGGCACACCCACGGATCCATGCGGTTCCGACGTGGAGCGGTGCCTCCTGCGTTGGATGCGCCGCCGGCGCCCGCAGTCGCTGGTTGAGACGACTCACTGGACCTGTGTCTGGAGATGCGGTACGAGCTGCTCGGCGTCCTCGTCCTCGAGCAGCTCGGTGCCGATCGCCAGGCGTGCTTTCGAGATTGTCCGGTGGAGGCGGCGAGCGCTGCGCTCGGCGGTCTGGAAGTGGACGGATTGGCCGCCAGCTGCCCAACGCATCCGAACGCGCCAGAGGTTGCCGCTGTCGGCGTTGAGGTTCTGTCGTAGGTCATCGAGGTGATCGGCGAGCTCGAGCAGCTCTTTGCCGGTTGGGGAGCCGTCCCCGAGCGCCCGGAGAGCGCCGACGTAGCGGACGCAGTCGTCGATGAGGGGCCCGTGATCGTCCCACTCGATCTGTGCCACGACAGCGCCTGCGGCGCGGCCGGCGGCGAGGTAGTCGCGGACGCCTTCTGCGGTGCGATTCGCCCACCTCACGTCGATCTGCCGTGGGGCGCCAACGTGCCCGGTGCTGAAGTGCCAGCCATCTGCGTTGTCGATGATCGCTTGGCACACCTCCGGGAACGCCGTGTCGGGCGGACGGCGGTCGTAGAACGGCGGCGAGACGCTGGCGGGCAAATCCTCGTGGTTCATGGATCAACGATGGCAGAGCGTCATCGTTGGGTCGGAGCTACGCGTTGCTCTCCGGAGCGTTCGGGACCAAGCTCCGCTGCTTCTCAGGCGGGTGGCAGGTGGGCAGCCAGTCGCTCGCCGATCCCTTGGATCTGGTCGGCGGTGAGCGGACCTTCTTGGTCGACGAGCTTGGCGAGCGCCACCGGGTAGGTGGCGGTGACGCCGCTCACCCGCACGGGCTTGTTCGAGAACAGGCCAGGCCACCGGGCGCCGACGAAGCACAGGACGGCGTGGATCGCGACGTCGGTCCCGTCGAGCGCCTCCTGGACGACGTCCACCTGGCGGTTCACGCCGGTCACGAGCTTCGTCTGATCCCGCCCGCCGACGTAGAGCCGAAGGTCGGGGGAGAAGAACGAGCCCTTGTCGCGAACCTCGAGCTGCTTGTCCTCGTACTTCTTCGCGTCGATGACGAACACTCCTGCCGGGCCGACCGCCAGATGATCGATGTTGGCCTTGCTGCTCGGGATCCGCCGGTCGTGGAGAACGAAGCAGCTCGTTGCGTCGAGGATCTCCGCGACTCGTCGTTCTCCGGCGGCACCGACCTTCCACGCCTGCGTTGACTGCGACTCAGACGGCTCGGGTGGCCGTTCGACGAGGGCGTTTACGAGGCGCCCGAGGACGGGCCGGGCTTCGCGGCGGGCCGCACGTTGCTGTGCGTCTCGTTCGATGGCCGCTTCCTGGCGTGCCCGCTCCCGGGCGGCGCGCCGGTCGTACTCTCGCTGAGCCGAGGCTCCGGCGACACTCGCCGGGACGTTTTCGTCGGGACCTTCCTTGGGCGAGTCCTCCATGACTGGCGCGGCAGCCCGGCCTTCGGCCTGGTTTCCGGAATCGGTAGGGGCGGCGGGACCGTCGTGGGAAGGGTCCGCTGCGCTGTGGCAGGCCTGGCATTGGACCGTCTTGTCGTGGGACGACCACCACGCCTGGGTGCCCTTGGGCACCTCCGACTGGCACGTCTTGCACGTGGCCGCGTACCGCAGCCGAAGGGCCCGCGGTTCTGGCACCGGTCCGTTGTTCTCCGCCATGGGTTCCATGCTGGCCGACCGTTCTGCTGTGGGCGTGCCCGTCCATGATCGGTAGGAGCGGCCGCGGTCGTCGCCTCCGGTTCTCACTGGCGATCGCTGAGGCTGAACGTGACCTCGTCGGTGGCTTTCCAGCCGCCTGGGCCGTCGGGTTCGATGAGGCGGGCATTCGCGAGGACGGCGAGGGCGACCTGTTCGGCATTCGTCGGCTGGGGTGGGGTGTCCCCGTCGAGGATGCGTCCCAGGAGGCGCATCTCGGTCAGGTTCAGGCCGTCACGGTTCACGTGGGCGCGCACGGCGGCGGCGACGAGGTCGCCGTCGACGTCAGCGGCACCACGGATCGCCACGCGGGCCTCCAGGCGGTGCACATTGGTTGCGGTAGGGCAACCAATGACGTTTTACAATTGTTGCGGTGGCGATACCATTGCTGGCATGGACTGGATGGGTGTGCCCGACGCCGCGGAGCGACTCGATGTGAGTCCTGCTCGTGTCCGGGTGCTGATCCACCGGGGGGACCTGGTCGCCGAGCAGGTGTCGGGCCGTTGGCTGATCGATCCGGACAGCGTCGAACGAGTCGCCGCCCGCCCGCGACGGGCGGGGCGGCCGTTCGACCCGCGGGCTGCGTGGGGACTGCTCGCCATGGCTGATGGGCGTTCACCGGACTGGCTAGCGACGTCGGAACGGTCCCGTCTCGAAGAGGTGCTCGTCAGCAGGGGTGTGCTCGATCTCGCCGGCCAGCTCGGCCGGCGAGCCGTCGTCGAGCACTGGCATGTCCACCCGTCTCTGCTCGACCGGGTCGCCGCCGAGGACGACGTGGTCGTCGCCGGGCCCCGTGGCAGCGATGAGCTCGCCGGTGACCGGTCCGGTCTCGAGGTGTACGTCCGCCCCGACGTCGCCGCCCACCTCCGGGACACCTACCGGCCACAGGAGAGCGCCCGCGACGCCAACCTCGTCGTGCGCGTCATCGAGGGCCCGTGGCCGTTCGCTCGCGACGACCGCCGGGCCTGGCCGTCGGTCGTCGCCGTCGACCTGCTCGAAGAGCACCCCGAGGATCCCCGCTGCCGTGACGTGGCGCTCCGGATGCTCGCCGACCGTGCCTGAGCCGTACCCGCTCCTCGACCGGGACCCGGTCGACCCGCGTGGCGTGAACGTGCACATCTGGGCGTTCCTGTCCGAGCTGTCCGACGCCTTCCCCGGCCAGTGGGCGCTCGTCGGCGGGCAGATGGTCCTACTCCACCGCCTGAACCCGCCCAGGGAAAGCTGCTGACGTTTCCCATCCAGCCCGCCCCGGAGTACCGGGGCGGCCTGATCTGGCGAGCGGAACCCGCCCCCGACGCTGCCGGCGGCGAGACCGGACCCGGCCTGGCCGCCCAGCGGCGATGCCGCCGCCGCCGGGCAGTGACCGTCCCTGACTTCCGACGGCCACGGAGCGACGTTGTCAACCGGTCACCGTTGGCTGGACATCGGATGACCGTTCTCAGCTGATGCCATTCAATGACCCATGGCCACCAGCGAGGACAGCAAGATGGCCGTTGACACGGCCTTCTTGTGGCGCCGCCATCTCGAGCGTGCCTCGCCTGAGCTGACCCACGGCGGGCAACCAGCCGCAACGTGACACGGCCCCGGGTCCTCGGCCCGGGACTCGGTCGCGTCGGGTTTGCTGTTCTAGGCGGGCGGGGTGATGCGTGTGCCGTCGGGGCGCAGCAGGTCGTAGTGGCCGTCGCGGCGGCGGACGGGCCGGAAGCCGGACTCCTTGAGGCGGTTGTGGAAGCCGCACGCGAGGTCGCTGTTCTCGGTGTTCGTGTCGCCGAGCGCACCCCAGGGTCTGACGTGGTCGCGCTGTTGTCGGTGTGGCGGGCTGGTGCAGTCGCCCCAGAAGCAGGGACTGGCACCTCGTCGGCGGATCGCTGCCTGCAGGTCCGCGGCATCGCCGGCGGAGCCGGTGAAGCAGCGGCGCTTCCGGCCCAGGTCGATGACGGTCGAGGCGCCGTTGACCACGACGCGGCGGACCTGGCCGATGAGCAGGCAGGCGACGGCGTCGGTGGGGTCGAGCGGTCGGCCGGACAGCGTCTGGCAGATCCGACGCCCTGCCACCTCGTCGACCCGTCGGCTGGGGGGTTCTGGCGAGGCGTCGGGGGCGACGGCCCCGGTCACCCGGGCGAGCTCGTCCTCCAGCGTCTCGGCGTCGATGACCACGTTCACCACTGGCTCGGGGAGCTGCACATCGCTCGGGGCGGCTGCGGCCAAGCGGAAGATGGCAACCAGCGCGTCGCTGCGTCGCTGCAAGGGAGTCCGCCGGTAGTGATCGAGCGCGACGTCGGGGCCGTACCTCTCGATCGCTTCGACACGGTCCGCTTCGAGCTCGGCGGCCTCGAAGGCGGCGAGCACGTCACCGATGATCGCGCCGTGCAGGCTGCCGCCCGAGGACCGGAGCTCGTAGGACCCATCGGCCACGTTCTGGTTGAACTGGGTGCGCCGCCGCTCGTGAGTGACCTCGGCGTCGGCGCCGGCACCATCCATGTCGGCGGCCCGCTCAAGGTCTCGGAGCCACGCCACGAAGGCCTGGTGCGACTGGGACCGGGCTTGTTCGACGAAGAGCTCGTCGATCACGTCGTCGAGGAGCGGAGCGACGCGGGGGTTGGCCGCCAGGTTGCTGATGGCTCGGACCGCTTCGGTGCTGATGTCGCCGCGCCGATGGGCGCCGGCCACGGCGGGCAGCTGCTTGAGCCGGCGGGCCGTGTGGACTCGGGCATGGGCCTCGGCCGAAGGGAGTCGCCCGACGAAGGTGATGGCGTCCTTGGCCGAGCGATGCCCGTCGACCGCGAACTTCCCCGTCTCCTCCAGGTGCCCGGCCAAGCGGTCGGTGCCGGCGTCGATGCGACGACGGATGCCCTCCACCGCTCGTGCCAGCGTCATCGCCTCCCGGCCGGTGAGGCCGTCGAGGTCGAGTCCGAGGAGTCCGTCGGCGCCGGCGCTGAGCAGCTCCATCACCTCTCCGACGCCACTGACCTCCATGGGATCAATGGTACGAACCGGTACTGACAAGAACTCCGACGCGGGTCGATCCGGCCGTCCGGTGCACGAGCGCCCAGCCCTCATCCGACTCCAGGGTGCGGCGCGTGCGGAGCCCGACGATCCGGTTCCTCGGCAGCGCACCGGCCGTCGCCCGCCGACCGACCTCGACGACGGCGAGGCAGCCCAGCACCAGCGTGATGACACCGACCCACATGCCGCCGACGGTAGAGGTGATCCCGCCGCGGTGTCGCCCCGCCCGCCCGCCGTCCTGACCTGACCGTCAGTCGAGCAACGCCATGGCGCGGTCCCGGTAGCGGGACGCGTCGCCTCGCAGCGCGAGCGCCGTGGGCTCGTCGCCCATGAGCTCGGCCACGTCGGCCAGCTCATCGAGTCGGTCGGCCGTGCCGCTCAGGCTGCGGGCCGCCTCACGGCGCTGGTCTGGTGCCACCGACCCTTCCTACCCGGCGCGGCGCCACGACGGGCCCGCGTCGCGTCACGCCCTCCGGCCGTACCTGGCCGGCGGGGGACCGGTCGGCTCACCGATGTTCATCCGGGCCCGGCCCCGGCGCCGAACGAAAGCTACGAGCGGGAGCGGCACCCAGCGGCCCTCAGCTCGCCCACACCGCCTGCCCACCCGGGCGGGAGGGCGCGGAAGCGGAGGGGGCATCCATCCGACGCCCCCTCCGTCGCGCGCCGCGGGACATCCCCGGGAGTCCCCGATCCAGTTACTACGGTCTCGTGATGGTCCGCATCGGGCAGAGACCTGTCACCCCCGATGCAAAGGACGGCACCATGGCTGACACGCCGAACAACAAGGACGACGCGAAGGGCCGCATCAAGGAAGCGGCCGGAAACCTCACGGGAGACAAGGACCTCGAGAACGAGGGCAAGGTCGATCGAGCCGTCGGAGGCGTCAAGGATGCCGCCGACAAGGCCGCAGACAAGGTCAAGGACGTGTTCCGCAAGGACTGACGACGTCGTCGACCGACCTCTGTGCACAACACGGCCCCGGGCTCGACCTGGGGCCGTGGCGCGTCCGGCGCCGGACCCGGGTTGTGACGCACGACCGCCCGAAACGCTGACCGGAAGTGTTGCGATCGGGTAACGACCCACCTGTAGGGAACCACCGACGTCCAGCCCCCAGGAGCACGCACCCATGTCCGAGTCCACCAGCGATCTTCCCGAAGGCGGCGCCTTCGACCGCCTGAAGGCCAAGGCCAAGCAGGTGGCGGGCGACGTGCTCGACCGCGGCGACCTGGCTGCCGAGGGCCGCCTCGAAGAGGCCAGCATCGAGCGGGCCGACGAGGCCCGCGACCAGCTCGCCGAAGCCGAGCGCGCCGAGACCGAGGCCGAGCTCGAGACCCGCCTCGCCGAGAACGAGATCGAGGTGGAGCGCCTCGAGTCCGAGGTCGAGGAGCAACGGCGCCGCGACCAGCTCGAACGCGACGAGGCCCGGGCCGAGGCCCAGGTCGAGGCCCAGGCCGACCAGCGCGAGCAGTCGATCGCCCAGCAGGAGGCTGCCGAGCGCAGCCGCGCCTCCCGCGAGCAGGTCGAGGCCCTCGGCGAGCGCGCTGAGGCCGAGGAGGAAGTGGCCCAGATCGAGGCCCGCGCCGAGGCCGCCAAGGCCAACGCCGCCCGGCTCGAGGCACTCGACGCCGAAGCCCAGTCGTGACCCCCACCACCACCCGAGACGAGGACCACACCATGCTGACCGAACTGAAGGCCGTGCCCCGCGAGGCCGTACTCCACACCCTGCGCCTGTGGCGGATGTCGCTCGGCCTGGCCGAGAACGTCTTCGCCAAGGAGTCGGCCCAGCAACCCGTGTCGACCTGGCCGCCCGCCGTGGCGTTCGACCGGGTCGCCTCGTCGGTGGCCCACGCCGCCGGCGTGGTGCTGAACGACGAGGTCCTCCTGCACACCGCCACGGTGAAGCGGGCCAAGGTCGCCCAGATCGAGGCGGCCACCGAGGCCGAGGCCCAAGCGGACGGCGAAGCGCGCCGACGCCGACCAGGAGCTGGCTCGCAAGCGCGCCGAAGCGGAGCGCAAGGAGCGGGAGGCCGCCGAGCGCGCCGATGAGCGCAAGCGTCAGGCCCGCACCGAGGAACAGAAGGCCAAGCAGCGCGTGAAGAAGCAGGCGGCCGAGCGGGAGCAAGCCGTCGACGAGATCGCGCAGCGCAAGCAGGAGCGCATCGACGCCGAGGCCCGCGAGGCCAAGCGCCGTGAGCTCGAGGCCGAGAAGGAGTCCCTCGGCGAGCAGCGCGAGGCCCTCGAGGCGACCAAGGCCGCAGCCACCACGAAGAAGGCGGCCGAGGCGGTCAAGAAGGCCCGCAAGTCCAGCTGACCCGATCCAACGGCTCGCTGGCCTGCACCGCTGCCACCGGGTGGGAGAGGTGCAGGCCAGTTCCGCGTCCGGGCTACTTCAAGAGCGGATCGCGCGGCAGGCCGAGGATGCGTTCGCCGATCTGGTTGCGCTTGATCTCCGACGTGCCGCCGGCGATGGACATGGCTCGGTGCATCAGCACGAGCTGGTTGCTCATGGCGCCGGCGCCGTCCATGAAGGCGGCGTCGGGACCGTTCAGCTCGGTGAGGATGGCAGTGGCCTCGTGGCCGACCTCCGACAGGACCAGCTTGGTCATGGCGCCCTCCGGCCCCGGCTCGCCGCCGGCCACGGCACGGTTGGCGGCACGCAGGTTGAGCAGGCCCATGGCCTGGTGCTCGGCGATGTAGCGGCCGACGCGTGGGGCACCGCCGGTGAGGCGGTCGGGGTTCGCGTCCAACGCGGGCACGAGGGCGGAGCCGGGCATGGACATGCCACCGCCGCCGCCGCCGATGCTCACGCTCTCGTTGCCGAGGGTGGAGCGGGCCACGGTCCAGCCTCCGTCGACCGGACCGACCACGTCGTCGTCGGGCACGAAGACGTCGTTGAAGAACACCTCGTTGAACTCGGAGCCGCCGTTGGTCATCTTGAGCGGCCGCACCTCGACGCCCTCGGCGTGCATGTCGATGGCCATCATCGTGATGCCGTCGTGCTTGGGCACGTCGGGGTTGGTGCGCACCGTGGCGAAGCCCATGCCCGAGTAGTGGGCGCCGGAGGTCCACACCTTCTGGCCGTTCACCAGCCAGCCACCGTCGACCCGGGTGGCCTTCGTCTTCACGCCGGCGGCGTCGGAGCCGGCGTCGGGCTCGGAGAACAGCTGGCACCAGATGACGTCCTGGTTCAGCGCGGGGAGGACCCAGCGGTCGAGCTGGTCCTGGTTGCCGTGCTGGATGATGGTGAGGATGTTCCAGGCGGTGATCCCGTAGGCGGGGCGCTGGACGCCGGCCTTGGTGAACTCCTCCTCGATGACCAGCTGCTCGATGGCGCCGGCGGCCCGACCGTAGGGCTTGGGCCAGTTGGGCATCACGTAGCCGGTCTCGATGAGCTTGGCCCGCTGGTCCTCCTTGGAGAGGTCCTTGATCGACTCGGCGAAGGCCCGGACCTCGTCGCGGATGGCGTCGGCTTCGGGCGGGAGCTCGACCGCCTTGGCCCGGGTGACGCCGGCGCGGGTGAGGTCGACGAGGTCGGTCGCGGCCTGCTTGGGATCGAGCAGCGTCAGCAGGGTGGTGGCCCGGCGCACGTAGAGGTGGGCGTCGTGCTCCCAGGTGATGGCGATGCCGCCGTGCACCTGGGTGTTGAGGTTGGCGCACAGGTCGACGCCGGGGCCGGCCAGGGTGGCGGCGACGGCGGCGGCGTAGCTCAGCTGGTCGCCGCCGGTGGCGGCGGCGCGGGCGGCGTCCCACACGGCGCTGGTGGTGAGCTCCCGGGCCACGGCCATGTTGGCGCAGTGGTGCTTGACCGCCTGGTACATGGCGATCGGCCGACCGAACTGCTGGCGCTCGCGGGCGTAGTCGGCGGCCATCTCGGTGCACGCCTGGCTGACACCGGCGGCCTCGGCGGACAGGATGACCCGGGCCAGGTCGAGGAAGGTCCGAGCGGCGCCGGGCAAGATGGTGGCGGCGGCACCATCGAAGGTGACCCGCGAGGAGCGGCGGGTGGGATCGAGGTTCGGGGGCGTGTCGACCGTGACGCCGTCACCGGCTTCGATGATGGCGACGTCGTCGCCGGCCCGGACCACGAACAGGTCGGCGAGGCCGCCGCCGAGCACGGGGCTGGCCTGGCCCGAGGCCGTGCCGCCGGAGATGGTGACCGACCCGGACAGGGCGATGCCGCCCACCGTGGAGCCGTCGGCGAGGCCGGGGAGGCGGGCCGACTGCAGGTCGTCGTCGCCGGCGGCGGCGATCAGGGCGCTGGCGATGACGGTGGGCACGAACGGGCCCGGGGCGACGACCCGGCCGAGCTGCTCGACGACGATGACGAGCTCCTCGAGGGTGTAGCCGGAGCCGCCGTGGGCCTCGGGCAGGTGGAGGCCGAACCAGCCGAGCTGGACGAGGTCCTTCCACAGGTCGGGCAGCGCCTCCTCGCTGGACTCCAGCAGCGCCCGGGCCGCGCCGCGGGCGTCGCGGCGGGTCAGGAGGTCGGACGCCGTGTCGGACAGGGCGCGGTGGTCATCAGTGATCGCGATCGACATGGCCCAACAGTAGGCAACACGGGTTGCCACGTGCGATGTGGGTTGTCTACCGACCGGTCGGTAGGCTGGACCTCGTGACCGCTACCGCCCTCCGGGAGGCCCCCCTGGCCCGCCCCGTGCCCGCCGACGAGCGCCTGAACTGGCGTACCTCGGCGCCGTTCCTCGCCTTCCACCTGATCCCCCTCGCCGCGATCTGGACCGGGGTCCCGGCCTCGGCCGTGGTGATGGCCGTCGCCCTCTACTGGGTGCGGATCTTCTTCATCACCGCCGGCTACCACCGGTACTTCGCCCACCGCTCGTATCGCCTGTCCCGTCCGGCGCAGCTCGTCATGGCGATCGGTGGCACCACGGCACTGCAGAAGGGGCCGCTGTGGTGGGCCGCCCACCACCGGGACCACCACCGAGACGCCGACACCGAGCGCGACGTGCACTCGCCCGTCCGCGGGTTCTGGTGGAGCCACGTCGGCTGGATCCTCTGCGACCGGTTCTCCGCCACCCAGGAGTCCCGCATCAGCGACTTCGCCAAGTACCCCGAGCTGCGCTGGCTCGACCGCAACGACTGGGTCGGCCCCGCCGCCCTCGCCGTGGCGACCTTCGTGATCGGCGGGTGGGCCGGTCTGGTGATCGGCTTCGGTGTGTCGACCATCGCCGTGTGGCACGGGACGTTCCTGGTGAACTCCCTGGCCCACGTGGTGGGCCGGCGCCGCTACGCCACGTCCGACACGAGCCGGAACTCCTTCGTGATCGCCGTGCTCACCATGGGAGAGGGGTGGCACAACAACCACCACCACTACCAGGCCAGCGCTCGCCAGTCGTTCCGGTGGTGGGAGTGGGACCCGAGCTTCTACGTGCTCTGGGTGCTCGAGCGGGTCGGCATCGTGCGCGACATGAAGCGCCCGTCGGATCACATCAAGGCCCGGGCCCTGCTCGACGGCACGCGGCCCGACACGGGGCTGGCGCAGGTCGCCGTCCTGCGGGACGTCGTCCGGGGCCGTCGTCCGGTCGGCGTCTGACCGCACCTCGCTACGGTGCCGCCATGACGCCGCCCGTGCCGCAGTGGGACCCCACGCCCGAGGGCGTGAACCAGATGCTGGACGAGGCGTTCCCGGGCACGGGCAACACCTGCGTCGAGGTCGGCCCGTCGTCGGCGCTCGCCCGGCGCGACATCGAGCCGGGGCTGCTGCGCCCCGGCGGGTTCGTCTCCGGGCCCACCCAGTTCGGCCTGGCTGACGCCGCACTCTGGTACCTGGTCTTCGGCGCCATCGACCGGGTCGAGCCGATGGCCCTCACCTCCGAGCTCTCCATCCGCTTCCTGCGGCCGGCGCAGGGGTCGGTGCTGTGGGCCCGGGCGTCGCTCGAGTCGGCTGGCAGCAGGAGCATCGTCGGCAGCGTCCGGGTGTGGTGCGACGACGCCGACGACAAGCCGTCGTCGGTGGCCCAGGGCACCTACGTGCTGCCGCGCTCGAGGGACGTCAGCCGGCCGTGAGCTGGTCGACGGGGGCGTGGTCGTCGGTGAGCACCTCGGCATCGCCGACGTAGCCGCGGACGAAGGCCTCGTCGTGGACGATGCCGTCGTCGGGGTCGACCTCGATGGACCGGATCGGTCGGTCGGAGGCCACGATGACCTGGTTGCGGGCGGCGCTCGGGCGCTCCCGTCCCGGGAGGATGACCTGGACGTGGTCGAAGACCTCGAGGAGGGTGGCGAGCTCGGCGCGGGCGAAGTCGCTGTCGCCGCCGTCGATCACGTTCAGGACGTAGACGCCGCCGTCTCGCAGGACGCGCTCGACCTCGCGGGCGACCTCCACCGTGGTGAGGTGCCAGGGAACGGACTGCCCGCTGAACGCGTCGCCGACCACCAGGTCGAAGCGGTCGTCGCCCAGGCGGGGGAGCGCGGTGCGGGCGTCGCTCACCTCGACCGTCAGATCCGGACCGGGCCGGAGCCCGAGCTGGTCCTCGGCGATCTCGACCACGCCGGGGTCGATCTCGATCACGTGCGATCGCGTGCCGGGTCGCACCGCCGCCAGGTGGGTGGGGATGGTGAAGCCGCCTCCGCCGATGTGGAGCACGTCGAGGGGCCCGGTCGGGAGGGAGGCGGCCACGTCGGCGAAGAGGCGGATGTAGCGGATGTCGAGGCGGGTCGGGTCGTCGACGTCGACGCGGGCGTGGTGGAGCGTGTCGAGGTGGAGGCTCCGTCGGGACGGGTCGTCCTCGTCGGCGGTGACCGAGGCGCACGCATAGCGGGTCTCCACGTCGCACACCGGCGGGAAGCCGAACACGGCGAGCCCGCTGGCGAGGAACACGACCGCGGTCGTGGCTGCCGGGGCGGCACGGCGCAGGGCCCACTCGAGGACGACGCCCCCCACCACCAGCAGGAGGCCGACCACGAACATGATCGTGCGGGTGCCGAGCAGGGCGACGAGCACGAAGCCGGTGAGGAACGTGCCGGCCAGGCCGCCGAAGGTGCCGGCGGCCGAGAGTCCGCCGAAGACCGAGCCGGTCTCCTCCAGCGTCGACAGGCGCAGCTTGGCGACGATGGGCGTGCTGGCGCTGAGCACGGCGGCCGGGAGGAAGAAGGCGACGGTGGCCAGCACCACGATGTCGATGGGGTCGCTGTCGATGCTCGGTCCGATGGCGCGGACGATCGGCACCGCGACCCACACCAGGGCCCCGCCGACGAACAGGGACGGGCCGAGCAGCCGGCGGGGGTCATGGCGATCGGCCAACCGACCGCCGACCGCCGCCCCCGTGGCGATGCCGGCCAGGATCACGCCGATGATGGCCGTGAAGGTCTCGAGGGACACCCCGACGTAGGGGGCGAGGAGCCGCCCCGCCGTGATCTCGACGACGAGGATCGCCGCCGAGGTGGCGAAGACGACGGCGATGGCGAGGCGGCGGCCCATCCGGCCATCTTGGCCGCCGCACCCCGCCGTCCACCGATCACCATCCGGACGGATGCGGCGCATCCGTCGACGAACGCGACGCGTTCGCGGTCAGCCGAAGCGGGCCCCGGCCCGCCCGAAGTACTCGCCGCTGCTGGCGAGGAACGTGGCCAGGCGCAGGTCCTGGCCGTCCTGCAGCACGCCGGCCCAGTAGGCGCGGCCACCGGCGTCGGGCAGGCGGCCGAGCAGCTGGTCGTACAGGCCGTCGACCCGGGTGAGGCGCGACTCGAGGGACTGGTAGAAGGCGAGGGCCACGGTGTGGCGACCCTTCGCCGCGACCTGTCCGACCCAGTACTCCACGCCACCCGGCTCGGGCACCCGCGCCAGCAGCTCGTCGTAGAGGTCGGTGATCCACGCCGCGTCGGTGCCGCCGGCGAGGCGGTGGTACTCGTCGCTGCCGTAGAAGTCGGCGGCCACGCTGGCGGGGGACCGACCGTCCCGGATCGCCGTGGTCCAGTGGGCGGTGCCCCCGGCGTCCCCGGCCCGGCCGAGGGTCGACCGGTAGTAGCGCTCGACGAGGGACCGGACCCACTCCTCGGACCCCGCGTAGGCCCGGACGATCCCGGCGGGGTCGACCCCGGAGGCCAGCTCGGCGACCTTGGTGGCCAGCTCGATGTCGTTGGGCGCCCGGCCGAGGAAGTCCTCCGACAGCGCCCGCACGAAGGCCTGGCGGGCCACCGTGACCGGTGAGGTCCCGAGGACCAGCGGCGAGGCGAGGCGAGCTGCGGCCCGCAGCGACAGGTACGGGTCGACGACCTCGCCGGCGGGGTTGTGGATCTCGAAGTGCAGGTGCGGCGCGGTGCCCTCGGCGTTGCCCGAATCGCCGTTGTAGGCGACGAGCTGTCCGGCCTTCACCTCCGCCCCCCGCTCGACACCGGGGCCGAGGACCCACTCCGCCGGGTTGGCGCCGTCGTCGGTGCCGGGCGAGTCGTTGTTGATGTGGATGTACCAGTACTCCCACCCGTCCGCGTCCCGCAGCATCAGGTAGTTGCCCTCCGACCCGTCGGGGGTGGCGGTGTCCTTCAGCCAGGTCACCGTGGCGTCTCGGGCGGCCACGAGGGGAACCAGCTTGGCGGCCATGATGTCGGTGCCCTCGTGGCCGCGGGTGCAGCCCGAGCGACAGGCGCCGAAGGTGTCGGAGAACGTGTTGGGCCCGGCGACCGGGAAGATGATGTCCCGGACGACGGTCTGGGCGTCGACGGCGACCGTGCCGGCCGCTGCGGGGCTCGGTGCGACCGCGATGGCGCCGAGGGCGGTGAGGGCGACGGTCGCAGCAGCGACGGCGCGACGGATGGTGAGCATGGACTTCCTCGATCCCAGCGGGTGCATGACCGGGTCCCATCGGTCGTCGCGTGGCCGAGGTTGAGCCCTCTGGGCCGAAGGTCCCGCCGGAGGTCCCGATTCGTCCGGTACGTCCCGGTCCGACGGGTCCGTGGAGGCCGTCGGCACCCCGGAGGTGCGCGGCCTGCGGCCGAGCCACCGGGCCTACGATGCCGGCGTGCTGCTGACCTCGACGATCACCGACCCGGACTCGTTCGAGGACGCCACCGGCTGGGCGATCAAGCCCGAGGGCGCGTGTCGGGGCGAGGTGTGCGTGCCGCTGCCCGGTCAGGCCCGCGCCGAGGGCGGGATCGACGTTGCGGTCGTCGCCGAGCGGCTGGGCATGCCCGTGCTGCGCGACGACGCCCACGGCCTGGTCGCGCTCGGCCCCTCCACGGTGGTGGGTCGGGCGCTCGAGAGCGCGGTGGCGCCGGAGCTCGAGCTGCCCGACGCCGACGGCAACCCCTTCCGCCTGTCCTCGCTGCACGGCAAGAAGGTGCTGCTGGTCGCCTGGGCCTCGTGGTGAGCGTGCCGTGACGACCTGCCCGTGTGGCAGGACCTGCGCACCGAGCTCGCCCCGCAGGGCGTGGAGGTCGTCACCGTGGCCCTCGACACCGGCGGCGTCGCGGCGGCCGGTCCCTTCATCGCCGCGGCGTCGCCCGACCACCCCTCGCTGATCGACGAGGCCCACGTGTCGGCCGAGCGGTTCGGCTTCGTCAACGTGCCGAACGCGGTGTGGATCGATGAGCACGGGATGGTCGTGCGCCCGTCGCACCCGGCCCACGTCAAGGTCTCCAAGCTCCGCGAGATCGACGTCACCCCCGACATGGGCTACCTCGGCGAGATGCTCACCGAGCTCCAGAAGTTCAACGTCGACGCGGCCACGTACCTCGACGCCCTGCACGACTGGGCCGAGAACGGCGCCGACAGCCGCTGGGCGCTGTCGCCCGACCAGGTCGTCGACGCATCCCGCCCCCGCTCGCGCCAGCACGCCGAGGCGGCCGCCGCCTTCGAGCTGGGTCAGCACCTCCACCGGGCCGGGCACGCCGACGACGCGGTGGCGTGGTTCAAGCGGGCCCACGAGCTGCACCCGGAGAACTGGACGTACAAGCGCCAGGCGTGGACCTTCGTGACCACGCCCGAGGGCCAGCCCAGCGACCTGATCCAGGCCCACAACGAGGTGTACGGCACCTCGTGGCTGGCCGAGGTGCGCCGGCTCGGGGCCGAGCGGTACTACGAGCCGCTGGCGCCCTGAGCGTCGCCTTCGGGTGACGTCGGGTCGTTCGCCAGGGACTCCGAACGCGGTTGGGGGATGCTCCGACGGCGGTCCTAGCCTCGCCCGGTGGCGTCGACCCCGGGCACGAGCGAGCTGCGGGCCATCGAGGCCGAGGTGCGCACCCACCCCCACGGCCGGGTGCCCCGCGACCTGCGGCGGCGCCAGCTGCTGGCGGTGGCCGAGCAGCTGTTCGTGGAACGGGGCTACGCCGCCACCTCGATGGACGACGTGGCAGCCGGTGCCGGTGTCTCCAAGCCCATCGTGTACGAGCTGGTCGGGTCCAAGCACGAGGTGTTCGAGGCCTGCATGGCCCGGGCCGCCGATGCCCTCGCCGCCCGGGTCGCCGATGCGGTGCTGGCCGCCCCCGCGGACGACGCAGCGCGGCTGCGAGCCGGCGCCCTGGCCTGGTTCGAGTTCATCGGTGAGCGGCGCAGCCTCTGGGACGCGCTCCTCGGGTCCGACGACGCGCCGGCCTCGAGCGCGATCGAGGCGGTGCGGGCCCGCCAGGACGGTTTCGTGGCCGGGCAGCTGAGCGCGACGGCGACCGCCGGCGGGCGCGCGGTGGACGCCGAGCTGGTCCAGGCGGTGGCGACCGCGATGAACGGCGCCTTCGAGGCGCTGGGCCGCTGGTGGAGCCACCACCCCGACCGCACCGCGGCCGAGCTCGCCGACCTGTACACGGCCCTGATCCTGCCCGGCCTCGCCGGCCTGCTCGGCTGGTCGGCGTAGCGGGACCCCCCTGGGCGCCAGACCGGCAACAGGCGTTTCCAGGTCAGCCGATGGTGGTAGGAAGAGTCGCCATGAAGCTCTCCATGACCCTCAACTACTCCGGTGACCCCGTCCAGGCCGCCGCCACCGCCGCCGACTACGAGACGGCCGGCGTCGACATGATCTGGGTCGCAGAGCTCTACAGCTTCGACGCCGTGAGCATCCTCGGCTACCTGGCCGCCAAGACCGACCGGATGGAGCTCGCCTCCGGCATCTTCCCCATCTACTCCCGCACCCCGGCCCTCACGGCATCCACGGCCGCCGGCCTCGACGCCGTGTCGCAGGGTCGCTTCGTGCTCGGCCTCGGCGCCTCGGGACCCCAGGTCATCGAGGGCTGGCACGGCGTGAAGTACGACAAGCCCCTCACCCGCACCCGCGAGCTCATCGACATCTGCCGGATCGTGTGGCGGCGGGAGCGCCTCGAGTACCAGGGCGACGCCTACACCCTCCCGCTGCCGGCCGACCAGGGAACCGGGCTCGGCAAGCCGCTGAAGCTGATCAACCGTCCCGTCCGCCAGGACATCCCGATCTGGGTCGCCAGCCTCGGGCACAAGAACGTGTCGATGACCGCCGAGCTGGCCGATGGCTGGCTGCCGGTGTTCTTCCACCCCGACAAGGCTCGGGACGTGTGGGGCCCCGACCTCGACGAGGGGACGGCCAAGCGCAGCGCCGACCTCGGCCCGCTCCAGATCGCCGCCGGCGGCGCGGTGGCCATCACCGGCGACAAGTCGGTGGCCGACGGCATCCGCGACTTCGCCCGCCCGATGACCGCCCTGTACGTCGGCGGCATGGGCGCCAAGGGCAAGAACTTCTACAACAACATCTTCAAGCGCTACGGCTACGAGGAGGAGGCGGAGAGGATCCAGGACCTCTACCTCGACGGCAAGAAGGACGATGCTGCCGCCCTCGTGCCCGACGACTTCCTCGACGCCACCGCCATGGTCGGTGACGAGGGCTGGGTGAAGGAGCGCATCCAGGCCTACAAGGCGGCCGGCGTCACCCACCTGCAGATCACCCCCATCGGCGAGAAGCCGCTCGAGATCATCGAGAAGGTCAAGGCCTGGGCCGAATAGTGCCCGAGGCGCCCTACGACCGGCTCGGTGTGCTCGCCCGCCAGCAGGTGGAGGTGGCCGACGGGCTGCGTCACGTCGAGCTGTTCACCATGCAGGGGCTGCTCACCGTGCTCTGGCACGGGCCGGTGGAGGCCGAGCGGGCCGTGATCCTGCTCGGGGGTGCCATGGGCGGGCTGCTCGGCCCGGCGAACGGGCTCTACCACGACCTCGGTGTGGCCCTCGCCGCCGAGGGCGTCGCCACGTTCCGGGTCTCCTACCGCAGCCCCAACGACTTCGGGCGTTGCGTGCACGACGCGCTCGCCGTCGCCGACGTCGCCGCCCGCCAGGGCGCCCGTCGCTTCGTCGCCGTGGGGCACTCCTTCGGGGGCGCCGTGGCGGTCCAGCTCGGCATGGCGCTCGGGGACCACGCCGGAGGCGTGGTCACCCTGGCCACGCAGTCCGCCGGCTGCGAGGACGCCGACGGACTCGCCGACACGCCGATGCTGCTCCTGCACGGCGACCGCGACGAGATCCTGCCCTCGTTCGCCAGCGAGGTCGTCCACGGGCTGGCCGGCGGCCACGGCGAGCTGGTGATCCTGCCCGGTGCCGGCCACCTCCTGGCCGAGGCGTCCGACGAGCTGCGCACCCGGCTGCTCGCCTGGATCCCCGCGCACCTCTGACGCTGGCGTGGGTCCGCCGCGTTCCGCGGCTGGTTGCTAGAGGACGCGGCGCAGCGTCGGTGCGTTCAGCGCCGCAGCCACGACCGTCACCCCGGCGGCGAACAGGAACGGCGCCTGGACTCCCACTGCGTCGCTGAGCAGACCGCCGAGGAGCGCACCCACGCTGGCCGCGGCCCACAGCGCCGAGCGGATCGCGCCCTGGGCCCGGCCCAGCAGTCGGGACGGGACGCTGCGCTGCCGGGCGGCGATCACGACGATCCGCCCGGTCACCACCGCAGCGAAGGAGAGCGCGAAGCCGAAGGTGACGATGGGCAGGACCGGGACCGCCATGAGCAGGAACGCCACCACCGTGGTGACCAGCGATCCCATGAGCACTTTGAACGGCGGGTGGCGCTTCACCAGCCGCGTCACCGCCCGGGCGCCGGCGAGGCCGCCGAGCGAGCCGATGCTCAGGAAGATGCCGTAGCCGGTGGCGTCGAGGTCGAGCCGCTCCGTCACGTAGATGACGATGGGGGCGACGGCCGCGATGCTGCCCAGCTGGAGCAGGACGATGAGCGAGCCGGTGCTGCGCAGCACCGGGTTCGACCACGAGATCCGGGCCCCCTCCCGCAGGTCCTCCCACCAGCCCGTGTCGTGGGGCTCCTTGGTGTGGGACTCCTCGACGTCGACGGTGCGCACGAGGGCAGCGGCCACCAGGAACGAGGCCGCGTCCACCACGAACGGGACCGCGCTGGCCACGGCGGTGAGCGTGCCGCCGACGGAGGGCCCGACGAGGTCGTTGGCCACCAACTCTGCGGTCTCCAGCTCGCCGTTGGCCTCCTCCAGGCGGTCGTCGTCGACGATGTCGGGCAGCAGCGCGGGGCTGGAGGAGTCGGCCAGGGCCTCTCCGCACCCGAGCAGGAAGGCGGTGCCGACGAGCACGCCGACGGTGGTGGCGTCGGCCAGGACGACGACCGCGAGGCCGCACATGACGACGAACCGGAACGCGTGGGCCATCGCGATGAGCGGAACCCGTCGCCGGCGGTCGGCGAGGGTGCCCGCCGGCAGGCCGAGCACGGCGAAGGGCACCGTGCCGGCGGCGGCGACGACGGCCACCGTGGTGGCCGATCCGTCGAGGCCCGCCGCGATCAGGGGCAGTGCGGCGTTGCGCACGCCGTCGCCGAAGTTCGACGCCCACGCCGCCGCCCGCAGCCGCTGGAACGCCGCGGGGAGCTTCGGATCGATCCGCAGGTGGGCTCCCATCCACGACGATCTTCCCACAGGCCGCGGGCCGTCCCGAGCACGCTGCGGGAGCCGGTTTGCGGATCGCCGGGGTGAGGGGAGAGACTCGGGATCGCTGACGATCACCCCCTCGGAGGACGCCATGACCACCGTGACCATCGCCGGCCAAGAGCTGCACGTGGTCGACCGTGGCAACGGTGACCCGGTGGTGTTCCTCCACGCATTCCCGTTCAACGCGGCGATGTGGGAGTACCAGTACGCCGCGCTCGAGGCCAACCACCGCGTCATCGGAATCGACCTGCCCGGCTTCGGCAGCAGCCCCGCGCCTGCCGTGCCCAAAGCGGCCTCGATGGACAGCTGGGCCGACCTCGTGGTCGCCGTGTTCGACGAGCTCGGCCTGGAGCAGCCCACCGTCGTGGCCGCCTCGATGGGCGGGTACCTCGCCTTCGCCATGGTCCGCCGCCACCTCGACAAGGTGGGCCCGCTCGTGCTGGTGGCCACCCGGTCCAAGTCCGACGACGTCGACACCTGGGAGCGCCGCACCGCGCAGCAGCAGGCACTCGAGGGTGGTGAGGACCTCGCCACCCTGGCCAAGGGCATGGTCGACAGCCTGCTGTCGCAGGCGTCCCTCGACCGTCCCGAGCTGGTCGAGTACGTGCTCGCCCTCATGCAGCACAACCTCCCCGAGGGCTGGATCGCCGCGCTCGAGGCCATGAAGAACCGCCCCGACGCCATGGGCGCCCTGCGCGGCATGCCCCGCAAGACCCTGGTCGTGGCCGGCGAGCTCGACCGCATCACGCCGCTGGCCGAGTCCACCCTCATCACCCGCCTGGTCGCCGACGGCCAGCTCACCGTGGTGAAGGACAGCTCCCACCTGCCGAACCTGGAGAACCCCGTCGAGTTCAACGCCGTGCTCACGGCGTTCCTCGCCTCCCTCGCCGAGCCGGCACCTGAGGTCGCGCCGGAGACGGAGCCCGAGGGCGACTGACCCGGTTCCCTTCGCGCCGGTCGACCGATGGTGGTCGATCGACGCGGTCCGAACCGGTCTCGACGGTCTAGAGCTCGCCCCGCATCTGCCGGTAGCGGTGGAGCAGGGCGATGGTGCTGGAGTCGTGGTCGCCGTCGGTGCCGTCGGCGATCTCCGACGCGATCGTGGTGGCCAGCTGCTTGCCCAGCTCGACGCCCCACTGGTCGAAGCTGTTGATGCCCCACAAGAAGCCCTGCGCCGCCACCTTGTGCTCGTAGAGGGCGACGAGCTGGCCGAGCACCGACGGCGTCAGCCGGGGCGCGAGGATCGTCGTGGACGGCACGTTGCCCGGGAACGTCCGGTGCGGCACCAGCTCGGGCGCGACGCCGGCGGCGGCCACCTCCTCGGCCGTGCGGCCGAAGGCGAGGGCCTCGGCCTGGGCGAGCAGGTTGGCGGTCAGCAGGTCGTGGTGCTCGGAGACGAGCGTGTCGTCGGTGGGCTCGGCGAACCCGATCAGGTCGCAGGGCACCAGCGACGTGCCCTGGTGGAGGAGCTGGTAGAAGGCGTGCTGGCCGTTGGTGCCCGGCTCCCCCCACACGATGGAGCCGGTGTGGTGGTCCACCGGCGTGCCGTCGAGGGTCACGCGCTTGCCGTTGGACTCCATCTCCAGCTGCTGGAGGTAGGCGGGGAAGCGGGCGAGCACGTCGCTGTAGGGCAGCACCGCCTGGGTCGACGCGCCGAGGAAGTT
The DNA here is from genome assembly GCA_046570205.1 of Acidimicrobiia bacterium. Classification (GTDB taxonomy): domain Bacteria; phylum Actinomycetota; class Acidimicrobiia; order Acidimicrobiales; family Salinilacustritrichaceae; genus Salinilacustrithrix. Next base: position 27,885 of record JBKHVG010000007.1, on the reverse strand, counting down.
CCGGTACCAGAGGTTGAGCAGCGCCATGAGCACCGACGCATTGCGCTCCGCCGGCGCCTCGCGGACGTGCTCGTCGATGCGGCGGAACCCGTCGAGCACCTCGCCGAACGCGGCCGGACCGATGCCGATCATCAGCGACAGGCCGATGGCCGAATCCAGCGAGTAGCGCCCCCCCACCCAGTCCCAGAACCCGAACATGTTGGCCGTGTCGATCCCGAACGCCGAGACGGCCTCGGCGTTGGTGGACAGCGCGACGAAGTGCCGCTCGACCTTGGCGTCGGGGCCGAGGCGCTCGTGCAACCAGGCCTTGGCGTGGCGGGCGTTGGTGAGCGTCTCCAGCGTCGTGAAGGACTTGGAGGCCACGATGAACAGGGTCGTCTCCGGGTCGACGTGGCGCAGCGCCCACGAGAGGTCGTCGCCGTCGACGTTGGACACGAAGCGCAGGTCCAGGTCCTCTCGCACCCACTGGCGCAGCGCGGTGGCGGCCATGGCGGGGCCGAGGTCGGAGCCGCCGATGCCGATGTTGACGACGTGGCGGATCGCCCGCCCGGTGGAGCCGACCCACTCGCCGGAGCGGACCCGGGAGGCGAACGACGACAGCTGGTCGAGCACCTCGTGGACCTGGGCGACCACGTCGACGCCATCGACCTCGAGTCGGTCGTCCCGCCGCCGCCGCAGCGCGGTGTGCAGCGCGGGCCGGTCCTCGGTGGTGTTCACGTGCTCGCCGGTGAACAGCGCGTGGAACCGGCCGGCGAGGTCGCGCTCGCGGGCGAGGGCCACGAGCAGGTCCATGGTCTCGGTCGTGACCCGGTGCTTCGAGAGGTCGATGTAGAGGTCGCCCGCCTCCACCACCATCCGCCGGCCCCGGTCCGGGTCGCCGGCGAAGATGTCGCGCAGGTGGCGCTCGGCCATCGCCGGCTGGTGGGCGGCGAGCGCCTGCCACGCAGAGGTGCTCGTCAGCGGGCTGCGCGAGGTGCTGTCGGCCATGGGGCCGAGCCTAGGGCTGGGGGGCGCCGGCCCCGTCTGGCGCGGTGACCGTGAGCCGGGTTGCGCCCATCCACGATCGGTGCATGCCGGCGTAGGTGCCGCCGGCGGCGACGAGCTCGTCGTGATGGCCCTGCTCGACCAGGCGGCCGTGGGCGAACACCAGCACGACGTCGGCGAGCTCGGCGGTGGAGAGGCGGTGGGCGATGCTGACGACGGTGCGGCCCCGGGAGAGGCGGGCCAGGGCGCCGGCCAGGGCCTGCTCGGTCTCGGGATCGATAGCGCTCGTCGCCTCGTCGAGGATCAGCAGGCCGGGCTCGGCCAGCTGGGCCCGGGCGAGCGCGACCAGCTGGCGCTCGCCGACGGAGAGGTTGCCGCCCCGCTCGCCGACCTCGGTGTGGATGCCAGCGGGCAGTCCCCGGACCCACTCGCCGAGACCGAGGGAGTCGAACGCCTCCAGCACGTCGACGTCCGTGGCCGCCTCGTCCTGGCCGTCGCCGCCCATCCGGACGTTGGCGGCGAGGGTGTCGTCGAACAGGAAGCCGTCCTGGGGCACCATGCGGATCCGGCGCCGGCGGGCGGCGCCGCCGACGGTGGCGAGGTCGACGCCGCCGATGCGGACCTCACCCTCGGTCGGGTCGGCGAGGCGGCACAGCAGCGTGGCCAGCGTGGACTTGCCCGAGCCGGTCTCGCCGACGATGGCGACGCTGGTGCCGGCGGGGATGCGCACGTCGACGTGGTGCAGGACGGGTGGTCCCGTGCGGTAGCGGAACGAGAGACCGCGGATGTCGATGCCGAGCGGACCGGCGGGCAGATCGGCCCCCGGGTCGGCGTCCTCCACCTCGAGCGGCATCTCGAGCACCCCGAGGATCTTGCGCCAGCCGGCGATGGCGGTCTGGGTCTGGTCGAACACCTCCGACAGCTCGGAGACGGGGGAGAGGAGCAGGTTCACGAGGAAGAGGAAGGCGATGAGCTCGCCGGAGCTGACCCCGAGGCTCTCGCCGTGCAGGGAGCCGACGACTGCCACGCCGGCGAGGGCGACCGAGGAGAAGATGTCGCCGAGGGGGAACAGGAGCGCGAAGAACAGGCCGGCCCGGAGGTGGGCCCGGTACTGGCCGACGATGGCGGTGCGCAGCCGGTCGCGGGTGCGGTCCTCGAGGCCGTAGGCGCGCACGACGGCCGCGCCGGTGACGGCCTCGGACACCTCGGCCATGCTGGACCCGACCGTGTCGCGTACGGCGTCGTAGGCGGCCAGCTGGCGTCGCTGCAGCCCCCGCATCAGCGGGAGCAGCGGAAGGAAGGCGGCCAGGACCACCAGGGTGAGCTGCCAGGAGTACAGGAGCATCACGGCGAGTGTCCCGAAGATGACCGAGCCGTTGACGATCCAGGCGATGGCGCCCCACTGGGTGAACTGGGCGAGGGTCTCCACGTCGGAGGTGATGCGGGCGACCAGCTCACCGCGACGGGACTCGCTGTGGTCGGCGATGGCGAGCCGGTGGATGTGCTCGAAGGTGCGCACCCGCAGCGAGAACAGCGCGTCCTCGGCGGTCCGGATCAGGCGCAGGTAGGTGGCGCGGGCCAGCACGAACAGGCCCACGATGGCGGCCACGGCCACCACGCACGCCGGGTAGACGAACCCGGGGCGGAAGCCGTCGTCGCCGAGGACGCCGCGGTCGAGGATCTGCTGGATGAGCACCGGCACCGCGAGCCGTCCGGCGCCGCTGCTGACCGCCATGCCCACGGTGAAGGCGAGGCCGACCTTGAGCTCGGGCGTGGCCGCGATGCCCCGGCGCAGCACGGCGATGGCGCCGTCGAGCCCGGCGGGCTCCTCGGGGGACGGCAGGGTGGTCGGGTCGTCCGTCATGCCTCGGGCTCCGCAGCGGCCTGCTCGTAGGCGCGGACGAGGGCGACGTACCGCGGGTCGGCGGCCAGCAGCTCGTCGTGGGTGCCGTCGCCGACCAGCCGGCCACGATCGAGGAACAGGACCCGGTCGGCGAGGCGGATGGTGGCGACCCGGTGGGCGACCACGAGCGTGGTGGTGTCCAGCTCCTGACGCAGGCCGTCGAGGATGCGCTGCTCGATGACGGGGTCGATGGCCGACGTGGCGTCGTCGAGCAGCAGCAGGCGGGGGTGGCGGAGGAGGGCCCGGGCCAGTGCCAACCGCTGCCGCTGCCCGCCCGACAGCATCACCCCGCGCTCGCCCACGACGGTGGCGCGCCCCTCGGCGAGGTCGTCGACGTAGCCGGCCTGGGCGATGTCGATCGCCCACTGGAGCCGCTCGGGATCGACGGCCTGGCCGAGGGTGAGGTTCTCGAGGACCGTGTCGGCGAAGAGGAAGGTCTCCTGGAACACGAGGGCGACCGCGGCGCGCAGGTCCATCGGGTCCGCCACGCGGAGCGGCACGTCGCCGAGGCGGATCTCGCCGCGGGCCGGCCGGGCCAGGCCGGCCAGCAGGTTGCAGAGTGTGGACTTCCCACTGCCGGTGGAGCCCACGATGGCCACCACGCGCCCGGGCTCGACGTCGAACGTCACACCGTCGAGCACCTCCTCGCGCCCGTAGGCGAAGGTGAGGTCCCGCACCGAGAGGGGCAGCGGCCCGGCCGGGAGGTGCTGGCGGGGGGCGGGCCCGGGCACCAGCGCGGCCCCGGTGATGCGGTGGTCGACGTCGAGCACGTCGACGATGCGCTCCCGGCTCACCACCGAGCGGGGAAGCTCCTCGAGCAGGAACCCGATGACCCGCATGGGGAAGGAGATGATGGCGAACAGCGCCATGGCCTGCACCAGGTCCCCGGTGGTGATCGTGCCCTCGGAGACCCGCCAGGCGCCCACGGCGAGGAGGGCCACCGTGCCGAGGTTCGGCAGGGCCTCGAGGGCCGGCTCGAAGGCGGCGCGGAGGCGTCCGATCACCAGCCGCTCGCGGCGCAGGTCGCCGGCGGCGGCCCGCATCCGGCCCGACTCGCGGTCCTCGAGGCCGAGCAGCTTCACGACCAGCGCGCCCTCGAAGCTCTCGTGGGCCACCGCCGACACCTCGCCGACGTGGGCCTGCGCCCTCGCCGACGGCCCCACCACCCGCGCGGTGTAGAGCCGGTTCAGGATGAACAGCAGGGGGAACAGGGCCAGCCCGATGCCGAGGAGCATGGGGTCGAGCACGGCGAGGTTGGCGGCGCCGAAGACGAGCAGCACCAGGGCACCGAGCGACAGCGGCAGGGGCTGCATGGCGAAGGCGGACCGCTCCGCGTCGTTGTCGGCGTGGGCCAGGAGCTTGCCGGTCGGCTGCCCGAAGAAGAAGGGGAGCGGCTGTTCGACGTAGTGGTCGCTCAGCCGGTTGAACCACTGCATCTGCATGCGCCGGGTGGTCATGGTCCCGAAGTAGCGGCGGGCGACGACGCCGGCGGCGCGCACGACGGACATGGCGATGATGACACCGCCTCCGGCGAGGGCGGTCCCCACGGTGGGGCGCTCCTCCACGGCCGGCAGGATCAGCTCGTCGGTGATCCGTCCGAGGATGATGGCCCCGGCCACCGAAGCGGCCGCGAACACGACGGCACCCGCGATGGCGCCGGCGGCGGGCCAGGGATTGGTGCGGAGGATCTCGGCGAGCAGCGAGACGCCCCGGCGCATGACGCCGGCGTCGGCCGTGAGGTCGGGGGCCGACGCCTCCACCGTCTCGTCCACCGTCGGCACGGGTGCACGCTACGGGTTGACCCCCACCGTCCCCGACCCGGTTCGGCCAGGCATCACCGGCCGGGAGGCGGCCGCCACAGCTCGATGGGCATGCGGTCGCGGGGCCCCGACCACGGCAGGGCGACGTCGGCGCCGGTACGCGCCGCCTCGGATGCGGCGCACACGACCTCGAGCACGTCGCGGCCGAGGTGCACGTCGCTCACCGCGGAGCTCCGGCCGGCGCGCCACGACGCCTCGGCGTCGCGGAGCTGCTCGACGTAGCCGAACCGGTCGAGCTGCGGCGGGGGCGGGTCGTCGCCGTCGCGCACGGGGAGGGGCGGGAGGCCGACGGGCTCGCCGTTGCGCTCGAGCCCCACCTCCGGCAGGAGCTCGAAGCGGACGACGCCGGTGTCGGACGCCGCCTGCAGGTCCCAGACCGGGGTGCGGGCCCGCCAGGACACCTCCACGTCCGCGACCAGGCCGCTGGCGAAGCCGATCCGGACCTGGGCGTGGTCCTCCACCTCGATGTCGGGGCTGGCCTCGAAGGTGGCCGACACGGAGACGGGGTTGGAGCGGGCGGCTCGCAGCACGAGCGCCAGGGGGTGGACGCCGAGGTCGAACAGGACGCCACCGCCCCAGTGGCGCTCGGTGAAGTCTCCCCACGTCGGCCGGGGCTGGAGCGCCCGTGCGGAGAGGTGGGAGAGCGCTCCCAGCTGGGCGATCTCGCTCAGGGCCGTGCCGGTGGCGTCGGAGAACAACAGGTTCTCGGCGTAGGTCAGCACGCCGCCGGCCTCCACGACCCGCACCAGGCGGTCGGCGTCGGCCAGCGTCGTGCACAGCGGCTTCTCCACGACCACGCCGGCGCCCGCCGCCATCGCCCGCAGCGCGTCCGCTGCGTGCCGCGCCGGCGGGGTGGCGACGATGACCAGGTCGGCCCCGGCCGGCAGGTCGTCGTAGGACACGACCCGACCGCCGGTCTCGGCCGCCCGCTGGGCGGCGGAGGCCTCGGTGCGGGACGCGACCGCCACGACGCGGGAGCCGGGCAGCGTGGCGATGGCGAGGCCGTGGATGGCGCTGATCCAGCCCGCGCCGGCCAGCGCCCACTCGGTCATGGTGGGCTCCCGGTCATGGCGGGGGAACCTACCGAGGTGCGCCGGCGTGATCGCCGCACGCCACGGGGCACCGGTACGATCGACCCGTCGTGACCCGGGCCCTGAACTCCCTCGTGCGCATCGGTCTGCTGCTGGTGCTGGCGTCCGTGGTGGTCACCGCCGTGGGGATGGCGGTCGCCCCGCAGCTCACCGGCATCACCGAGGCGGCCCACGGCGAGGCCGGCGACGTGGAGCTGCGGAGCCTGTCCCAGCGGTCCTACGTGTACGCCGCCGACGGCACGCTCATCGCCACCTTGCAGGAGGAGGAGAACCGCGCCCCGATCACGCTCGACCAGATCCCCGACCACGTGGTCGGCGCCGTCCTGGCGGTCGAGGACTCCAATTTCTGGGACCACAAGGGCGTCAACGTCCGGGCCACGCTGCGGGCCCTGCTGTCCAACGTCGAGGCCGGGGGCACCAGCCAAGGCGGTTCCACCATCACCCAGCAGCTCATCAAGCAGAGCGTGCTGACCTCCGAGCAGACCTTCGACCGCAAGACCCGCGAGGTCTTCCTGGCGGTGCGGCTCGAGGAGCAGATGAGCAAGGAGGAGATCCTCGAGCGCTACCTCAACACGATCTACTTCGGGAACCACGCCTACGGGATCCAGGCCGCGGCCGAGACGTACTTCGGTGTCTCCGCGGCCGAGCTGGACATCGGCCAGGCCGCCCTCCTGGCCGGCATGATCCGCGACCCCATCGACTACAACCCGTTCCTGTACCCCGAGGTCGCCGTCGAGCGCCGCCGCATCGCCCTCGGGCGCATGGTGGACGAGGGCCTCGTCACCGAGGACGAAGCCGCGCTGCACAACCTGGTCCCGCTGCCGACCGAGCCCACCCAGTACACGCCTCCTCCCGACGACTACTTCGTCGAGGAGGTGAAGCAGGAGCTGCTGGCCGACCCGCGCCTGGGCGCCACCGCCACCGAGCGCTTCGATGCCGTGTTCCGGGGCGGCCTCCAGATCCACACCACCCTCGACCTCGGCGTGCAGTACCAGTCCGAGGTGGCCCGCAACGACACGCTGGCGCCCTTCGCCATCGACGGTCAGCCCGCGCTCTTCGTCGCCGGCACCCACACCACCGGTCCGAGCGTCGGCCAGGAGGCCATCGGCACGGTCGCATCGGCCACGGTCGAGCCGGGCACGGGGGCGGTGCGGGCCATGATCGGCGGCCCCGGGTTCGGCGACGAGTACAAGTTCAACCTGGCCTCGCAGGGCTACCGCCAGCCGGGCTCGTCGTTCAAGACCTTCGTCCTCCTCGAGCTGCTCGAGCAGGGGTACTCCCCCCAGGACACCATCTCGGGACGGGGTCCGTGCCGGTTCCGCATCCCGAGCGAGCCCGAGCCCTACGAGGTGCAGAACTTCGGCAACTCCCGCGGCAGCACCGGCTCGATCACGTCGTTGACGACCAGCTCGTCCAACTGCGGCTACGTGCGCCTGGGCCAGATCGCCGGGATCGACAACGTCACCGAGCTCGCCGGCAGGCTGGGTCTCGTCACCCGCAACGCAGCCAACGAGATCGTGCCTCTCGACCCGAGCATCTTCTCCACGCCGCTCGGCACGCAGGAGGTCACGCCGCTCGGCATGGCCGCCGCCTACGCCGCCATCGCCAACGACGGCCAGTACCACCGGCCCTACTACGTCGAGCGGGTCCTCGACCGCGACGGTCAGCTCGTCTTCCAGCACCGCGATCCCGGCGAGCGCGTGATGTCGATCGAGACCGCGCAGATCGCGGCCGACATCTTGAAGGCCAACGTGGAGGGCGGCACCGGCACGGCGGCACGGGTCCGGGGCCACGACGTCGGCGGCAAGACCGGCACCGCCCAGGACTTCTCCAACGCCTGGTTCGTCGGGTTCAGCAAGCAGCTGTCGACCGCGGTGTGGATGGGGGCCATGGAGGGCAACGTGCCCATGTTCCGGGTGGGTGGCCGCAACGTCACCGGCGGCGCGTACCCGGCCCAGATCTTCGGCCGTCTCTACAACGGTGTGCTCGCCAACGTGGAGCCCGTGCCCTTCGCTGATCCGCCGGCACGCCGGGGCACCGGCGCCCTCCGCCTCGACCGCAACATCGACCTCGACGGCTACACCCAGGCCCCGAGCCGACGGCGCAGCACCTCGCCGTCGCGGTCCACCCGCAGCTCCACCCGGAGCCCCTCCCGCTCGGCCACCACCGCGCCCGCCGCCACCGCCGCACCCGACACCGGGGGTGACGGGGGCGGCAACGGTGGTGGCGGCGGCGGTGGCGACAGCGAGACCCCGCCCCCCAGCACGCAGGACTTCGTCGAACCATGAACCCCTGGCACCAGCTCCTCGAGGTCCAGGCGGTCGACACCCACCTGACCCAGCTCGACCACCGCCTGGCCCAGCTGCCCGAACGGGCCGAGCTCGCCGCCGTCGACGACCAGCTCGCCGGCCTCCGCGCCGAGGTGGCCGCGGTCGAGGCCGAGAAGCACGTCATCGACAAGGACCAGACGCGCATCGAGGACGAGATCGCGTCCATCGAGGACAAGATCGCCAGCGCCGACCGCCAGCTCTACGGCGGCAGCTCCGACGTGAAGGAGCTCCAGGCGCTGCAGGACGAGATCGCCGCCCTCCGCCGCAGGATCTCGGGCCTGGAGGACCAGGAGCTCGAGCTCATGGAGCAGGTGGAGCCCATCGACGCCCGCCTCGCCGGGCTCGCCGCCCGCAGGGACGAGCTCGACCAGCAGGCGGTGGCGCTCACCGCCGCGATCGCCGAGGCCGAGGCGGCCCTCGACCGGGAGCGGGCCGGGGTGATCGCCCGCCGTGACGAGCTGGTGGGCGGCATCGACCCGGCCGCCCTGCAGGAGTACGACGCGGTGCGCGCTCGCCTGGGCGGCGTCGCCGTGGCCCGCCTCGAGCACGGCTCGTGCGGCGCCTGCCACATGAAGCTCTCCGCGGTCGAGAACGACCGGATCCTGCATCTGAGCCCCGACGAGCCGGTGCGCTGCGAGGACTGCGGGCGCTTCCTCGTCCGCGACTGAGCCCCGTGCTGATCTGGTACCTGGCCACGGCCGTCGCCGGCGTGTGGGCCGTGTTCGACAGCCCTGCCCTCGACTACCGCTTCGTGATGGTCGGTGCCGTGCTCCCGGTCACCGAGGTCGTCCTCGGCCGTCCCGGCCCGATGCACTCACTCGTCACGGCGGTGGCCGTGCTCGCCGTCGTGATGCTGGCCACGCGCGGACGGCGCATCCTGCGCCGCCAGCTCCTCGGCGTGCCCATCGGCCTGCTGGCCCACCTCGTCTTCAGCGGAACCTGGGCCGACACCGATGCGTTCTGGTGGCCGCTGAACGGGCTCGAGCTGTCCGACGCCCGACCGCCGGAGCTGGCTCGCGGCGGGCTCTCCCTGGTGCTCGAGCTGGCCGGCATCGGCCTCGCGCTGTGGTGGATGCGGCGGGTCGGGCTGGACGAGCCTGCGTCCCGTGTCGCGTTCCGCCGCACGGGCCGGCTGCCGCGTGCCGGCACCCCACCCGTGCAGGGCACGTGCTGACCGTCGTCCGTCACGGACGGACCGAGGCCAACCGGTCGGGGCTGCTGCTCGGACGCCTCGACGTCGGGCTCGACCCCCTCGGCCAGGCCCAGGCCGAAGCCGTCGCCGCCGCGGTCGGGTCCGCCGACCGGATCGTGTGCAGCCCGCTGCGACGGACGCGCGACACGGCGGCGGCCTGGGGTGTCGACGTCGAGGTGGACGACCGATGGATCGAGCTCGACTACGGCGACCTCGACGGCACCCCGCTGCGCGACGTCGACGCCGACCTCTGGGCCCGGTGGCGTCGCGACGTGGCGTTCGCGCCGCCGGCGGGGGAGAGCCTCCACGCGCTCGGCGAGCGGGTCCGTGCCGCGTGCGAGGACCTCGCCGACGACGCCCGCACCGGCCACGTCGTCGTCGTGACGCACGTGTCGCCCATCAAGGCGGCCGCCGCCTGGGCCATGGACGTGGGCATCGAGGTGTCGTGGCGCATGTTCGTGGCGCCGGCATCGGTCACCCGGATCGCCGTCGGTGACCGGGGCCCGTCCCTCCACGGCTTCAACGACGTCGGTCACCTGGCCGGGGTCCCGGGCGGTTGATGCGCCGTCACGATCGGGGCGTGCGACGATCGCGCGGGGGCGCGACCGCTGCGCTGCTGCTCGTGGTGGCCGCTGCGTGCGGCGGTGCCGACGAGCCCGCCGCCCTCGACCGGGCCGACCCGGTCCCCGCCACCGAGGAGGCGCCGGGGCCGTCGACCACGGTCACCAGCACCCCGCTGACGACGGTCACCACCGCCCCGCCACCCCTGGCCATGCCCCGCCCGGACTGGCTCGGCACCCGCGTCCTGCCCGTCGGACCGGACGGGTTCGCCGCCGCCCAGCCCACGCCGCCCGAGCTCGTCGACCGCCGCCTCGACACCCCTGACCACCTGCCGCCTCCGGCGACGCAGGCGTTCACCTCCGAGGTCACCGGCGTCCCCGACGACGTCCTGGCCCGCTCCACCTGGCGGCCGGAGTGCCCGGTGCCCCGCGACGAGCTGCGCTGGGTCCGGCTCCCGTTCTGGGGCTTCGATGGCGAGGTCCACACCGGCGAGCTGCTGCTGCGGGCCGACGCCGTCGACGCGGTGGTGGCCGGGTTCGCCGCGCTGCACGAGCGTCGCTTCCCGATCGAGGAGATGCGCATCGTGGAGCCCTCGGAGCTGGACGCTCCGCCCACGGGTGACGGCAACAACACCACCGCCTTCGTGTGCCGGCCGAGCCGGAGCTCCACGTCGTGGTCGGAGCACGCCCAGGGGCGGGCCGTCGACATCAACCCGTTCCACAACCCCTACGTCAAGGGTGACGTGGTCCTGCCCGAGCTGGCCACCGCCTACGTCGACCGGAGCCACCTCCGGCCCGGGATGCTCACCGACGACGACGTGGCCGGCTTCACCGGTGTGGGGTGGGGTTGGGGCGGTCGCTGGCGCTCACTGCTCGACTTCATGCACCTGTCGGCCAACGGCCGCTGACGCCGCTCAGCGAGGCGGGTCGACACGGACGAACGCCGTCTTGAGGTACCACGCCTCGGGAAACGTGGCCGGGTGGTCCAGCGGGTGGGTGGTCCGTGCCACCTCCTCGAGCCCGTGCCCCCGCCGGCGGGCGACGTCGCGCAGCTGGCGGTGGAAGGTGTCGGCGTCGATGCGGCTGGAGCACGACGACTGCACCAGCAGCCCGCCCCGGCGGGTGACGGCGAGGCCGAGCTCGGTGAGTCGCCGATAGGCCTTCAGCGCCCGCGGCACCGCCTCCTGCCGGGGTGCGAACGACGGCGGGTCGATCACCACGATGTCCCACCGTCGGTCGTCGGCGACGTGGCGCTCGAGGACCCGGAACGCGTCGCCGACCTCGGTGGTGTGCTGGCAGGACCGCACCTCCGGCCGGTGCCGGTTGCGCTCCAGGTTGGCCACGGCCGTGTCGATGGCGGGGGCGCTCAGGTCGACCGTGTGGACCGACCGCGCCCCGCCCGCGGCGGCGTGGACGGTGAAGCCGCCCGTGCAGGAGAACACGTCCAGCACGTCCATCCCCTGCGACAGCGACCCGACCAGTGCCCGGTTGTCCCGCTGGTCCAGGAAGTGACCGGTCTTCTGCCCGTGCACGACGTCGGCCGCGAACCGCAGGTGGTGCTCCGCGAAGTCCACCGGTCCGTCGGGCGGTGCTCCGTGCAGGACCTGCCCGTCCTCCAGCCCGTGGGTGGGTCCGTCGGCCACGGCCCGCGACAGGCGCAGCACCACGCGCGCCGCGTCGGCGGAGAGCAGGTCCACGATGGCCGGGAGGTGCGGGAACCACGCCGCGGTGTACAGCTTGACCACCACCGTGCGGGCGTAGCGGTCGACGACGAGGCCCGGCATCCCGTCGCTCTCCCCGTTGACCCAGCGGTACCCCGTGGTGGCGCCGTCATCAGTGAGCGGTCTCCGTCGATCGGCGGCGTCGGCCAGGCGGGCGGCCCAGAAGGAGGCGTCGACCGTGGTCGGGTCGCCGGCCTCCAGCACCCGGATGCGCAGCGGCGAGGTCGGATCCCACAGGCCGATGGCCGCGAAGCGCCGCCGGTCGTCGAACACCACCGCCAGCGCACCTGGCGGCGCATCGTGGCTCACCGAGGTCAGCGAGCCGTCGTAGATCCACGGGTGCCCGCCTCGCACGTGGCGCAGGGCGTCCGGGGTGACGCGCACGGCGAGCCGGCGCTCCGCCACGGGCGGGACGGCAGCGAGTGCTGGGGGGTTCACGCCGCTGGGCGTCATGTGCGCTCCTGGGTGGTGGGCCCGTGGACGGTACCGCCGGCCTGGCCCGCTGCCCCCGTATCGTGCACCCGTGGAAGCCCAGCGACCGGTGACGAGCGCGGCCCGCATGCGACGCCTGGCCGAGGAGCTGGTGGATGAGCGCGTCGGCTTCGTGATCCCCCTCGGCGTCGACGACCCGGTGCTCGAGGAGCTCGACTACGCGCTGCGGCCCCCGGTGCACGAGCAGCGTGTCCCCAGCTACGGCGCCATCGTGGGGCCCACCGTCGACGCGGCCGAGTGGCACCGGGGCACCCGGCTGACGGTCTCACGCCGGCGGACCACCGGCTACGGCGACCCCCAGGTCCGGCGCTTCGCCGATGGGTCCTCGGCGTGGGCGGTCCGCACCGCCAGCGGCCTCGACGAGTTCGTGGTCTTCGACCGGTCGGCGGGATCCGAGCGCGACCTCGTCGTGCTCGCCGGTGCCTCCGGTGCCACGCTGGTCCAGCGCGACGAGGCCGGCATCGTCCGGGTGGTCGGGCCCTTCGGCGTGGTCCGCTCCGACGTCACCGGCTGGCACCACGAGCCGCCGCTCGAGTCATGGATCGAGGAGATCCCCGGGTGCTTGGCCGCCGGTCAGCGCACGGTGCTCGGGCACCTGTTGGACTTCGCCGTCCACGACCTCGGGGCCCGCAACATCGGCGCCCTCCTGGTCATGCACCCCACGGGCGACCTCGCGATGGTCCACCAGCAGCGGCTGGCGGTGCCTCCGGAGCTGCGCATCCAGCAGCCCAACGACCTGGCGCCGCTGCGGCACGGCCTGGCCCAGTCCGACGGCGCCACGGTGTTCGACGGCGACGGCGTCCTGCGCCGCATGGGTGTCCACCTGGTGCCGAGCCGCGAGGCCGAGGACGCGGTGCGGGCCCTGGGCGGCACCAAGCACACGTCCGCGCTGCGCTACAGCTACGACGACCCCGACGCCGTGGTCATCGCGGTGAGCGACGACGGCCCCGTCACCGTCATGCGCGAGGGGATCGTGGTCGGTCGGTCACCGGACGACGACGCGTTGGATCTGCACGCGTAGCGTCAGTCCTGGTCGATCTCGATCTCGACCTCGACCTGGCTGAGGGGCCGGACCGCGGGTCCGTTCAGGACCGCGCCGTCGCGGTCGAACCGGGAGCCGTGGCACGGGCAGTCCCACGACGTCTCGGCGCGGTTCCACTTGAGCGTGCAGCCCATGTGCGTGCAGGTGATCGACACGGCGTGGACGGTGCCGTCCGGCGCCCGGTAGGCGCCGACGGTCTCGCCGTCGACCTTGGCCATCCCGCCTTCGCCCGGCGCCAGGTGGTCGATGGAGCCGGCGCGCAGGCGCGCGACCCGGTCGCTCACGAAGTGGGCCCCGACCTTGAGGTTGTCCTTGGCGAGCTCTTTGAAGGTGGACGGATCGCCGATGCGGGTGGCGTCGAACGCCTGGAGCCAGCGGTGGTCCCGGCCCTCCACCAGGTTGGTGAGGATCTCGGCCGCGACCGTGCCGTTCGTGAGCCCCCACTTCTGGAAGCCGGTGGCGACGTAGGTGCGGGTCGTCCGGGGCGAGCGGCCGATGTAGGGCAGGCCGTCGGCCGGGATGAAGTCCTGGGCCGACCAGCGGTACTCGAAGGACTCGACGTCGAAGTTCGACCGGGTCCACTCCTCGAGGGCCCCGTAGCGAGCGGGGGACGCCTCGCTGCTGCCGGTCTCGTGGTCCTCGCCGACGACGATGATCCCGTGACGGTCCCCGTCGGCCCACGGGCGGGTCGAGCGGGTGGGCGACCCGGCGGTCATGTGCATGCCGGTGAGGCCCTCCCCACGCAGGACGGCCGCCACGCCGTAGGCCCGCTTGGGCCGGGCCTTGGCGAAGAACCCGCCCCGGTCCAGGAACGGCAGCAGCGTGGCGATGACGACGTGGTCGGCGCGCACGTCGCCGTGCTCGGTCTTCACGGTGACCCGCTCGGCTTCCTCGTCGACGCCCATCGCCCGGGTCCCCTCGACGATCCGGGCGCCGCGCTCGGCGAGGGTGCGGGCCAGGGCAGCTGTGTAGCTGGCGGCGTGGAAGTGGGCCTGGTCGTCGAAGCGGAGCGCCTGCACCACGGGGAACGGCAGGTCGGTCTCGGTCGTCAGCGTGGAGGGGAGCCCGAGGCGCGTTGCCGCCTCGTGCTCGGACTCGAGGTCGGAGACCTCGGCGGCATCGGTGGTGTAGAGGTACGACGGCGCCCGCTCGAACCGGCAGTCGGCACCCAGCTCGTCCACCAGCGCGGCGATGGTCCGGATCGCCTGCTCGTTCGCCTCTGCGTAGAGGCGCGCCTTGTCCTCGCCCGCCGTCCGGATCAGATCGGCGTACTTGAGCCCGTGCTGGGAGGTGATCTTGCCGGTGGTGTGCCCCGTCGTCCCGTGGCCGACACGGTCGGCTTCGATCACGGCCACCCGGGCGCCCCCGCGCTGGAGGAACAGGGCCGTGGTCAGGCCGGTGATGCCGCCCCCGACGACGGCGACATCGACGTCGAGGTCGGTCCGGAGCGGTTCGAACGTGGGGTGGTCGGCCGTCGCCAACCAGACGGAACGGTGCTGGGACATGGGTCCGGACCTACCCGCTGCGCCCGCCGTTCAGGCGTCGCCGCCGAGCGGCCGGCTCGGTCGTCGCTCGATCGGCGACATCGGCCCGGCGAGCCGTGAGCCATGCCGAGGCGAGGAACTCCTCCTCCCGACGATCGCGCTTGGCCTGGTTGCACGCGTGGCAGGCGAAGACGAGGTTGCGGAGGGAGTCCGTGCCGCCCCGGCTCCGCGGCACGCGGTGGTCCACGGTGCGGTGGTCCCGACCCTGCGGGCTGAAGCCCACGCCGCAGTAGAAGCACGTCCGGGCCATCGCCCGGTTCCGCGACGCCACCCGCCAGGCTCGCCACCGGGCGCGGACGGCCGCCCGGGCCGCCTTCCGCCGTGCGCGCAAGGATCGCATGCTTCGACGGTAGGGCCGTCGGTCACCCAGTCGTCGCCGGCCCTAGCCTCGGGCCATGTCGATCCCCGTGGACCTCGATGCCCTCCGTGACGAGCTCGCCACGTACCAGCGACCCGCATACCTCGTCACGGCCGGGGATGCCGGTGCGCCGCACCTGGTGGCCACCTACCTGACGTGGGTCGACGGCGGGTTCACCGCCGGGTGCGGAACGACCACCGCCCGGAACCTGGCGCAGCGGTCCGATGTCAGCGTGGTGGTGCCGCCGAACGAGGTGGGTGGGTACTCCCTGATCTTCGACGCCGCCGGCGAGGTGGTGGAGGGGGACCCGCGGACCGTGCGCCTGACCCCTCGGAAGGCCGTGCTGCACCGACCCGCCGCCGGCCCGGACGACGCCGGCGGGTGCGGACACGACTGCGCACCCCTCCGGTAGCGGCTACGGCACCGAGCCGGGCGGGAGGAGCGCCGGGTCCACCGGGCCGTCGACGACCAGGACCGTGAAGTGCTCGGTCTCGACGCGTCGGGATGGTCGGTCGAGCAGCTGCTCGAGCGTCAGCAGCTCCTGTGCCTGGCGGCTGCGGAAGATGAACGCCGGGGTGCGGTCGGCGAGGGCTGTGGCGCGGAGGTCGTCGCCCCTCGGCGACCCCCACGACGCAGCCTCGAGCCAGCCGCCCGACGCGAAGCCGAGCCGGTAGGAGACCCAGTACTCGCCCCACGCGGTGTCGATGCCGGCGGCGCGCAGCGCGGCCAGGTCTGCCGCGAGGTGACGGGGGCGCTCCGGGCCCATCGGCTGGACCACCACGAAGGAGAGGACGGCGCTGACCGCGGCGATGACGACCACGGCGGAGGAGTGCCGGATGAGCCACGCGACGACGACGGCGAGGAACGGGACGACGAACACCGCGTAGCGACCCTCGCCAACGAAGCCGGCCCCGGGGAACCAGGCGTAGATGAACGGGAACGCGGCCAGCCCGAGGAGCGGGAGCGCCGGCCGCTTCCGTCGCCGCACCACGGCCACCACGAGCAACACGGCGACCGCGAGGTACCCGATGGGGGCGAGATCTTCGACGAGCCAGTGCTGGCTGATCGGGTAGCGCAGGTTCATGACCATCGGCACGGAACGCCACAGCACGAGGCCCAGGGCGTCGAGGTAGCCGGTGTCACCGCCCTGCTCCGGGCGCTGGAGGGAGAGCCAGTCGTTCTCGACGTTGTGCCAGAGCCAGGGGAGGGCACCGAGGACCGCGGCGGGCACGGCGGCCACCAGCCAGCGGAGCCCGCCGGGTCGGTGGAGCAGCAACCACGCGCAGGCGGGGACGGCGAAGTACAAGACGTTGGGTGAGGTCCAGAACCCGAGCCCGGCGACCAGCCCGAACGCGGTGCCGTCGAGCCACGGCCACCAGGGAGCAGCCCGACCCTGGGGTCCGGCGACCAGCCGCTGGGCCGCGAGGAGCAGGGCCAGGCCGAGGGAGAGCGACACCCAGTAGAAGCCGCGCTCCTTGGTGGACCACCAGACGTAGGAGCCGGGTGCAACCCAGCACAGCAGGCCCGCGGCCTGGGCCAGCCGGTCGTCGAGCACCCGGCGCGCCACCCGCCACGTGAGCAGGGCGACGACACCGCTCAGCACCGCCGGCACGAGCTTGAGCGCGGTGGTCGACGCACCGGCGAGCGCGACCAGCGCCGTCTCCAGGGTCCCGCCGTAGTGCTGGCCCCAGTAGAACGCTCGCCACTCGCCCTCCAGGAACGATCGCGCCATGAGGCCCACGATCGCCTCGTCGCTGTCGAAGGTCCCCCACCGTCCGCGCACGAACACGAGCCGCAGCGCGACGCCGGCGAGGACGAGCGCGACGACGGCGCCACGCCAGGCGCCCGCCCACCTGACTGGGGCAGCCTCGTCGGTGCCGGTGCCGGTGCCGGTGCCGGTGGCGGCCGGCGCGCCGAACGTTTCGACACCACCGACCTGTCGGCCCCGATCGTCCACGTCCAGAGTGTGGCAGCGTCGACCCTCGGCACCCGGTCCATCCCCGGGCGCCGAGGACGGCCCCCGCGGTCAGCTGCGGCGGCGCCAACCGATGAGCATGCCGATGACCAGGCCGAGCCCGGCCGACACGAGGATCACCACGACCAGCGGCCCGCTCGTGGTGGCGAAGAGCCAATCGACCTCGACCTCGTCCTGGTTGGCGAAGGCCCACGCCACCAGCACGGCGGCGACCGCCACGAGCACGAGGGTGCGCGCCGTCTGCGCGGCCCGGATCTTCTTCTCCGTGCTGTTGTCCACGTTCGTGGCCATGTCGCCCCCTCGGCTCGGCTCTGTTCGACGCCTTGCCCCTACCCGGCATCGTCGCGCCGCACCCGCGTTGTGGACGACACGGCAAGACTCGTCAGGCTGCAGACGAGGCCCCGATGCGGCGCGGAAGACATCCCGCGGTCGGCTTCGCGAGCACGGCCGCCGTCCCGCCGTCGTCGCCGACCGCCGCGACACCGGCGCAGACCGTCAGCGGCTGTGGGGTCGCCGCGGTCCAGCGGCACGGGTCCGATCGACGAGCTCGACGGCGCCCCGGACGTCCACGTCGGTGAGCACCAGCGCGAACTCCTCACCGCCGATCCGACAGAAGTGGCTACAATATCGACATGAAGGTAGCTACATCGACCGAGGTTGGGATCCGAGATCTCAAGAACGGTCTGAGCAAGTACCTGGAGCGAGTGCGCGCTGGCGAGGAGGTCATCGTGACGGATCGTGGCCGTCCCGTCGCCAGGCTGTCGGCGATCGATGAGTCGACCGATCGGCTGGCCGATCTCGTCGCCGCCGGCGTCGTCCGTGCTCCGACCAGGAAGACTCGGCGTCGGCCGAGCCGGCGCATCGAGCCGAAGGGTTCGGTGAGCGACCTCGTCGCTGAGCAGCGGCAGTGATCACCTACGTCGACTCTTCGACACTCCTCAAGCTCGTCGTCGAGGAGGCGGGATCCGACCTGGCAGCGGTCATCTGGGACTCGGCTGACGCGCTTGCGTCGGTCGATCTGGTCGTTGTCGAGGCCCGAGCGGCGCTGGCCGCAGCCCATCGGGCGGGGCGGCTGACCGCCGACCAGCATCGTGAAGCGAAGCGGGAGGCCGAAGCACTCATCGAGGAGCTGCACCTCGTCGATGTCGGCGAGGGTCTGATCGCTGCGGCAGCCGATCTTGCCGAGGCCGGCGGCTTGCGCGGCTACGACGCTGTCCACCTCGCCGGCGCGCTGCTCATCGAGGCGGAGATCCTGGCCAGTGCGGACGGCGCACTGTGCGAAGCCGCATCCGGTCGGGGCCTCCACATCGCGAATCCGCTCGCCGGTTGAGACGTGAGGCGACTTCGTAGGCGGGGTTCAGACCGGGAAGTGCGCTGACCTGCGGAAACACGCCTCCTGGGACTCGTCAGGCCGCGGTTGGGCCGCGAGAGATCGGCGGCAGTGCCGGGCAGGATGCACCGGACGGCAGTGCACCCACGGCAGGTTACCTTGCGGTCGGGTGGGGGCGCAGGTTATCCTGCGACCATGGCGTCGGAGCTGATCATCGTTCCGACCGCGTACCGCCACGGCATCAGCGAAGACCAGATCCGTCACGCCCTGGCAAACGTCGTCGACGTGTTCGAGAACGAGGGCGACATCCCACTCACCGTCATCACCGGACTCGCTGACGAGAACACAGAGCTGATCGTCGAGGTCGGTTTCGAAGTCTCCGACGTCGGGAACGTCGTCGTGTACCACGCCATGGAAGCTCGTCCGAAGTACCGCTAGCCCCGATCACACCTCATCCCGAGACAGGGAGAATCAGATGCCACGGTCGACAAGCGACATCATCCGACACGCCGAGGAGCTCGCCGATCTCGTCGAGTCCGACAAGGTGAACCTGGAGCGGGCCTCTCCCGAGGTCACCCAGGCCTACAAGGAACTGCTCGCCGCCGTGATCGAACGGGGAAAGGCAGAAGAGGACGTCACGCGAGCGATCGCCAAGCTGCGCCGAGCGGGCGGCTCCTGGAACCTGATCGGTCCGGCGCTCGGCGTCTCACGCCAGTCGGCCCGCGAGCAGTACGCGCTCGTCGACGATGGCGACTGAACTCACCGATCGGGTTCCGAGGAACGCTGTGGCACGAGTTGGGCCGACAATCGGGGGCACACACCCGACGAGGCTGCCGTGATTCTCGCCGCCGTCAACGTCTTGGGCCCGACCGAGCCAGGATCGGGTTGGCCACTTGCGTTGGCGGTCATTGCGATCTTCGTTCCGCTGGCCGTCGCCCGACGCCTGTGGGCTGGTGAGCGATCGCGTATTGACGCTGACGGTGGAGACCCCGATCCTCTGGCTGACCGCTACCGCCGACCGCTGACCCGCACCGAATGCCGGATAGCGCTGCGTCGTGCACGCCGCCTATCGCTCCCGTTCCTTGCTCTTTGCCCGCCGCCTCGCCGACACCGTCCGCATCCAGTTGCGTGGTTCACCGAGCCCGGGTGGCGAAGCGTTCGAACCAACCTGCGGTGAAAAGGATTGCGGCCACGACGGCGGCCACGATCAGGAACGGCGAGGCGAACAGAACGAACAGTCCGACGGTCAACACCTGGCTGGGAGGGTCTGGCACCGACTGCCAAGAGAGTGCTCCAAGTGGCGCTGCTGCCAGCGCCACCAGCCACAGACGATTCGTGGAGCGGCGCGCGATCACGACGATGACGGCCGCCATCCCAAGCGTGGCCAACGCTCCGATGCAGGCCGCGGCTGCGAGCCAGATCGAGGGCACGTTGTCCACCCGATCGACGGCCGCATACCTCGCGGCAATGGCCGTCTGCACCCCGACAGCGCCGATTCCGAGCCCGAGGACCACGAGCAAAAGCCCGCGCATCGCGATCCGGAGGTTCCGCACTCCCTCATTCTCGCGTCGACTGGGCCGCAGCCAAGACCGACAGCATCGACGCCGTGATGATCGCCCTCACCCACGACGCTGTTACCGAACTCAACCAACGAGCCTGCACCCACCTCGCCGCCAACGGACGGCTCGGGGAGACCGTGGCGCAGATCGAGGACACGGACACCGAGTACGCCATCGACGACA
Source organism: Acidimicrobiia bacterium (assembly GCA_046570205.1). Lineage (GTDB taxonomy): Bacteria > Actinomycetota > Acidimicrobiia > Acidimicrobiales > Salinilacustritrichaceae > Salinilacustrithrix. Next base: position 7,801 of record JBKHVG010000007.1, on the reverse strand, counting down.
CCGTGGTCTGCCTCCGCAACGACCGACGCCTCGGCGTCCGCAACCGGCGACCTCGCCACCGTCATCGGTGCCACCACCGACGGCGTGGTCATCGAGCGCGGCGGCGACCGGTTCGAGCTGCCCACCGGCTACCTCGCCGACGCGGACGGGTCGCCTGCGGTCCCCGTGCGGGCAATGGCCCGTACATCGGCTGAACCAGCAGCGAACGACCTCGCCGGTACGACCTTCAGTCGTCCGGGTTCGCCTGCTCGCTGACCGACGAGCGATCGGTCGGCTGGAGCTTGGAGGCCCGGTTGACGGCCGCTCGCACCCGGTCCTCGTCGGTGGGCCACAGGTGCCCGTAGGTATCCAGCGTCTCCGTGGCCGAGGCATGGCCGAGCTGGCGCTGCACGACCTTCACCGAACAGCCGGCGGCGATGAGCAACGAGGCCGTGTGGTGGCGCAGGTCGTGGAAGCGCGTGCCGTCTGGGAGGCCGGCCCCGTCGGCGGCGGCGCGCCACACCTCGGCGAAGCGGGAGTACGACCACGGCCGGCCCGGGCGTTGACGAACAGCAGCGAGTCCGGTTCGGCCGGGAACGTCGCCAGGTGCCGGGACAGGTCCTCGAGCACGATGTCGGGAACCGGCACGGTGCGCACGCTCGCCCGGGTCTTGCGCGGACCGAAGGCGTCAGCGGCCCCGGCGACCTTGAGCAGCTGGCGGTCGACCGCCAGCTGGCGGCGCAGGAAGACGGCCCGGTCGACGGAGAGGCCGAGAGCTTCCCCCCGACGCATCTCGGACGGCCGCAGGGAGCCGATCGGGCGGTGACCGAACGTCGGCACGACGTGCCGACGCAACCGGGACTCGGTCGCCTCGGCCGTGGACGGCCGGTGCATCTGCGCCGCCTGCCACTGGGCGGCGTACTCGGCCAGCGTGATCTGCCCGGCACGGGGGTCGATCACGTTGCCCCGGTTCAGCTCCGCCTGGGTTCCGTGGGCCGCGGTTAGGCCGCGGCGGGCCGCAAAATGGCCGCGAAACGGCGTGATCGAGCGTGACCCGGCGTGAAGCGACGTACGTAAAACCCCAGGTCAACCGCCCTTTTCGGGTTGCTTTCCCTGGTGGGCGATGGTGAGTCGGCTTGTAGGCGGGGTTCTGTCCCAGGACCGAGGTCCCGTGGGTGACCATCCATCTGTGCGGCCCACCTGGCCGATCGGGCGAGCAACCCGCGGCACGCTTGGCCTTGCTCCGAGCGGGGGTTGCCGAGCCGTCGGGGTCACCCCCGGCGCTGGTGCGCTCTTACCGCACCGTTTCACCCTCACCTGTGCCGGGCGGACCCGGCCATCGGCGGTCTTCTCTCTGTTGCCCTGATCCGACAGGTCGCCCCGTCCTGGCTCTCGCCAGCGCTCTGCTCTGTGGAGCCCCGACCTTCCTCAGCCACCCAGGGGTGGCCGCGGTCACCGGTCCGACTCACCATCGCTCCTCCAGTGTGGCAGCCGTGCGGGCCCGGGGCACCTGCGGTGTGGCATGGGGCACAGAGCGGCATCATCCAGGGGCGTCGGGGTAGGGAGGGCGTCGCCCCCGTTCCGTCCACCCGTCGCAGGAAGGCTCCCGTGCTCGCGCTCCTCCCCACCCCGGCGCCGCTGCGCCGGCCGGCTCGCCACCTCGTGCACGCCACCGCTGCCTTCGTGGGCGTCAGCCTGGCCCTCGCCTCGCGGATGCGGCCGTAGGGTGACCTCCCGGCTCGTCGACGTCGCCATCATCGGACTCGGTTCGGCCGGTGAGGCGCTGGCGGACGAGCTGGCCCGCCGTGGGCTCCACGTCGTGGGGTTCGAGCCCGGACTCGTCGGCGGCGAGTGCCCGTTCACGGCCTGCATGCCGAGCAAGTCGCTGCTGCACGACGCCGTCGCCGGCGCCAGCTGGCCCGATGCCAGGGCGCACCGCGATGCGGTCATCGACCACCTCGACGACGGTGCACACGCCGACGCCCTCGAACAGGCCGGCGTCACCGTGGTCCGCAGCGCGGCAACCCTCGTGGCCGAGGGCGTCGTCGAGGCCCTCGGCCGTCGCTGGCGCGCCGGCCACGTGGTGCTCGCCACCGGATCGTCCCCGGTGGTGCCCCCGATCGCCGGCATCGACGACGTTCCGTGGACGACGAGCGCTGACCTGATGACGGCAGCGGATCTGCCCGAGTCCCTGCTCGTGCTGGGCGGTGGCGCCATCGGCTGCGAGGCGGCGACGATCCTCGCCGGGTTCGGCCGCCCGGTGACCGTCGTGGAGGACGGGGCGCTGCTGGGTGGAGACGTCGACCCGGTGGTGTCGGACCGGCTGGCCGTCCAGCTGCGCGCCGCAGGGGTCGAGGTCTGCACCGGGACCCAGCTGGAGCGCGTCAGCGCCACCGGTCGAGGCGTACGGGGTCAGCTGTCCTCCGGAGCCGAGGTGGAGGCCGCGATGCTGCTGGTCGCCACCGGTCAGGCGCCCACCTGGGCGGACGTCGGCCTCGGTGCCGTCGGCGTCGACGACGATCCGGAGGTCGACGACGACTACCGCGTCGCCGGCCTCCACTGGCTCCGGGCCATCGGCGACCTGAACGGCCGGTCACCATGGACCCACGGCGCCAACCACGAGGCCCGGCGCCTCGCCCGCCTCCTCCTCGGCGACGACCCCGGACCGACCACCGAGCAGATGGCGCACTGCGTCTTCACCTCCCCGCCCGTGGGTGCCATCGGGCTGAACGCGAAGGCAGCGGCCGAAGCCGGTCACGACGTGGTGGTGGGCACCGCCCGCTACTCCGACGGGGCGCGCTACTCGACCGACGACCTGGAGGACGGTGTCGTCGTGGTCGTGGCCGACCGCCGGACCGGCGAGCTCCTCGGCTGCTCGGGCACCGGTGACCGCTTCGACGACGTGATCGGCGTCGTGGCCGCGCTCTTCCACTGCGGCGCCACGGTCCATGCCGCAGCCGAGCTCGTGCTTCCGTTCCCCACCATCGGACAGGTGCTCACGCCGGCGTTCCGCGACGCCGTCGACGCCATGGTGTGAGCTGCCTCAGCGGGGGACGATGGCGTCCGACGGCAACGGGTTGTCCGTCGGGTAGGTGGCGACCCGCTGGTTGCCGAGATCGCCGAGCAGGTCGAGCACCGTCGCCCGTCGACTGGCCACCGCGCCGATGGACATCGCCGCGCTGCGCAAGCTCGGATCGTTGACCGCCGTGGCCATGTGGACGTACAGCTGCGCGCACGCCAGTTCGAGGTCGTGGACCAAGCGGACGAAGTCCCGCTCGACCGTGACCGACACCAGGCTCGGGTCCACGAGCGCCGCCTTGACGACCGGGTTCGCCGTCTCGAACGGCTCGCCCTCGGCCGCCTCGATCAGCGCGGTGAGGGTGGCGCGGTGCTCGACGTGGTGCTGCTGGAGGAGCGTGGCCGCCTCGACGACAGCGTCGCTCTGGGCCAGCGCGAACTCGAACCCGACCCGGTAGGTGTCGTCGACGAGGATCTCCAGCGACAGCGCCGTGTTGAGCAGGCTGAGATCGCTGGTCCCACGAGCGGCGGCTTCGGTGTCGGTCTCGACCGGCTCGACCGCTTCGGGCGCGGCGTCGTCGCCCGAGCTGCACGCGGCGACCACGGCGCCGAGCCCGATGGCCAGCCCGCCGATGCGCAGCACGTCGCGCCGGTCGTGTGACGTCATGACGCCGCCAGGGGGAAGGCGGCCGGATCGAGCCCGAGGGCGACGTCGGCAGACTCCAGGGGACCGAAGGGGAACCAGGCACCGGGGCCCTCGTCCAGCTCGTAGCCGAGCGTGGCCGAGTGCGATGCCTCCACGGGCAGGATCGTGACGATGGCGGCGACGGCGTCCGGCCCTTCGACGCGGGGAAGGAGGTGGCCGAACGTGACGGACAGCTGGTTCTCCAGGTCGCGAGCGAAGCGCAGGACCTCGTTCTGCGTGGTGAACGCCTCGATCGCCGGTGCCAGGGCCTCGAGCAGGGCGGGGTTCGAGCGGCCGGTCGCCTCGTCGCCGGCGACGGCCGCGTACACCTCGGCGTGCTCCTCGTGGTGACCGATGAAGGTCTGGAGGAGGGGTGCCAGGTCCTCGGACAGCAGCTCGATGCCCCGCTCGTAGGCAGCCACCGCGACGAGCTCCACCGACTCGGCGAAGGCGGCGATCCTCCCGTCACCACCGGCCTGGGCCGCGACAGGCGGGAGGAAGCGGCTCCCGGGGACGAGCACGGGACCGACGGCGACGAGGGCACCGCCCACGCCGGCGCGGCGGAGGAACCGGCGGCGGGCGATGAGGGGATCGGGGAGGTGCGTCATGGGATCAGAGGTCGAGGCTGGTGAGCTCGGGGATCCAGGCTGCGCCACGGCGTGACGCGTCGGCGAACCGGCCTCGGTCGAGGGTGCCCCGCGGTTCGATCCGCTCGGCCGGCTGCACCGTCTCGATGGCGGCGGAGAGGTCGGGCCAGGTGCCGGTGGCGACCCCGGCCAGGAACGCGGCGCCCATGGCCGTGGCCTCCCGCTGGCTCGAACGCTCCACTGGCCGGCCGGTGGCGTCGGCGAGCGCCTGGAGCACGATGCGGTTGGCGCTCATCCCGCCGTCCACCCGCAGCGCGTCGACCCGGAGGCCGGTGTCGGCCTCCGCGGCGTCGAGGAGGTCGGCGGCGGTGAGGGCGACGCCCTCGAGCACCGCTCGCACCACGTGGGCCCGCGTCGTGCCACGGGTGATGCCCACGAGCAGGCCCCGAGCGCCGTGGTCCCAGACCGGCGTGCCCAGGCCGGACAGCGCAGGCACGAACATGACGTCACCGGTGTCAGGGACGGACGCGGCAACGGCGTCGCTGGCCGCGACGTCGTCGATGAGCCCGAGACCATCGCGGAGCCACTCGACGCAGGAGCCGGCCGCCAGCATCACCGCCTCCCGGGCCCAGGTGTCGGTGCCCTCCAACCGCCAGGCCACCATGGGGAACGTGCCGTGCTGCGGGGCGGGTCCGGGGTCGGATCCCATGCAGACGTCGAGCATGCCGCCGGTGCCGAGGGTCAGCTTGGCCTCACCGGGTGCGGTGCAGCCCTGACCGGCGAGCGACGCCTGCTGGTCGCCGACGAGCGACGTGATCGGCGGTGCGCCGGCGAGCGCGGTGGCCGTGGCCACCTGGCCGGAGGAGTCGCCGACCGAGGGCATGGCGGTGGCCGGGATGCCGAGCAGCGCGAGCAGGTCCGCGGACCAGGCCCGCGCCACCGGGTCGTAGAGGCCGGTGACGAGCGCGTTCGACGCGTCGGTGACGTGGGCGCCGCCGTCCGACAGGACCCAGGCCAGCCAGGAGTCCACCGTGCCGATGCGGAGGTGCTCGGCCGGCACGTCGGTCTGCTGCACCAACCACTCCGCCTTGGTGGCCGACATGTTCGGGGCCAGCCGGACGCCGTCGGGCCGGAGGGCGAGGCACCGGCCCACGGTCCGCAGGTCCTGCCAGCCGAGCCCCGGGCCGGTCGGCGCGCCGGTGCGGGCGTCCCAGGCGATGGTGGACGCCCGCTGGTTCGTGATGCCCACGGCGTCGACGGTGCCGACCTGCTCCAGCACGGCGGCGGCCGTGGCGCGAGCGGCCTCCGCGGTGGCGGTGGCATCGATCTCGATCAGGCCGGGCGCCGGGGAGGAGGGCAGGACCTCGACGTGGACCTCGGCCGCCACCGACCCGTCGGCCCGCACCGCGACGGAGCGCACGCCGGACGTGCCGGCGTCGATCACCAGGACCGTCATCGGGGGTGCCGCGCCCGATGGTCGGCGACCAGGCCACCGGTCATGCCGGCGGCGGCGGACAGGAGGGCGAAGAACGGGATGGCGACCCACGTGACGTCGTCACCCGAGGCGAGGAGGCGGATGGCGCCGATGGTCTGGACCAGCAGGTAGGCGGCGAGCGCAGCCACGGCGCCGTTGGACAGCGGCGCGTCCAGACGGCGGTTGGCGGCGACGAACCCGCCGGCGGCCATCCCGACCAGGATCACCCCGAACAGGACCAGGAGCCAGGACGAGTCGTCGTCGACGGTGCCGGCCTCGTCGAGGACCTGGGCCAGGATGGCGGCCGGCACGCAGATGGCGAGCGCGACCCCGGCCCCGACCGCGACCGCGCGGGGGTGGACCAGGTCGCCCATCACGGGTAGGCCACCTCGCCGAAGGGCGAGCGCAGGCCGAGCTTGCCCGGGTTGAGGATCCCGTTCGGGTCGACGGCGTCCTTCATCGCCTGGAGCACGCCGTGGGCGCCGCCGAGCGCCTCGGCGGTGAAGCGGCTGCGGTTCAGGCCCACGCCGTGGTGGTGGCTGAGCGTGCCACCGGCCCGGAGCACCGCCCGCTGCCCGGCGTCCCACAGCTGGGCGTAGGTGCGGTCCCGGACGACCGTGCCGCCGCCGTCCTCGTGGACCTTGGCGGCGAAGGTGAAGTAGAGGCAGGCGCCGTCGGTGTACGCGTGGGACTGGTGGGCGCTGGCCGCCAGCGTGCCGGGCACGGACCGGAGCGCGTCGGTGGCGGCGGCGTAGACGGCGTCCAGCCGGGACCACGGCGCCGAGACCTCCATGGTGTCGACCACGTACCCCTTGCCGATCAGGGCCTCGAGCGCCGAGACCTCGTTGCGGTGCGACAGCCAACGGCCGACGAGGCCGTCGTCGAGCACCTCGGCTCCGCGGCACACCTCGGCGGTGATCGCCATGGCCGCGTCGACCACCACCGGATCGCCCTCGTCCATGACCAACAGCACGGCACGGTCACCGGTCTGGTAGCTGCGGTCGGCCTCCGTGGCGTCGTAGACCCGGAGGACGGCGGGCGGCAGGCCCCGCTGCACGATGCGCCGGCACGCGTCGTTGGCGGCGGAGAACGAGTCGAACCCGTAGGCGGCCTCGCGCTGGGTCCGTGGCGCAGGGTGGAGCCGGAGCCGGATGCCGGTGATGACGCCGAGGGTGCCCTCGGAGCCGACGAACAGCTGCGTGAGGTCGGGTCCCACCGCCGAGGGGGGGCCGCCGCCGGTCGTGACGGCGGTGCCGTCGGCCAGGACGACGTCGAGCCCGACCACCATGTCCTCGATCTTGCCGTAGCGGTTGGACAGCTGGCCCGCTCCACGGCACGCGACCCAGCCGCCGACCGTGGACAGCGCCACCGATTGCGGCCAGTGCCCGACGGTGAGGCCCCGGGCCCGGAGGTCGGCCTCCAGGTGGTCGCCGAACGTCCCGGGCGCCACGTCGAGGACCAGGGACTCCTCGTCGACGGAGACGATGCCGGACATGCCGGTGGTGTCGAGGACCACCCCGCCGAAGACCGGGACGGAGGCGCCGCACACGCCCGAGCGGCCGCCGGCGGCGGTGACCGGCACGCGCGCCGCGTTGCACAGGCGCAGGACGGCGGTGACCTGGTCGGCGGAGGTGGGGGAGACGACCACGCCGGCGAGCCCGGGGACCTCGCCCTCGGTGGCCCAGATCATGGCGCCGGGCCACCAGTCACGGCTCGCCTCGGCCCGCACGGCTGCGTCGGTGGAGATGCCGGCTCCGGTCTTGCGCAGCCGGTCGATGACCGGGTCGGGCACGGCGACCATGCTGCCCAGGCGGGCCCGGGCGCCGGCGGCCCCGCCCGCGATGGCGATGGGTGGTGTGGGTGCGCCGGGTCCGGCGGGGGGCAGGGCGGTCGGTTCGGCCACGGCGGGCCACTGTACGAGCCGGATCCGGCTCAGCCCGTCCGCCGTACCCGCGCCGCCGGGCACTGGCCGTAGTAGCCGCGCAGGACCCGGTAGAGCTCGGGGTGGTGCTCCTGGAGCGCCAGCGGCGCCATCAGGAACACCTCGCTGGCGACGGC
>JBKHVG010000006.1:0-127096 GCA_046570205.1 Acidimicrobiia bacterium | reverse complement strand
GTCGACGGCCGCATCGTGGCCTCCGGCGGCATGGAGCTCGCCGAGCAGCTCGAGGCCCAGGGCTACGAAGCCTTCCGCGGGGTCGACGCATGAGCGGGACCGGCGCCCCTCCTCTCGACGTCGCCCGCATCCGCAAGGACTTCCCGATCCTGTCGCGCGACATCCGCGGCGGTCGGCTCGTGTACCTGGACTCGGCCAACACCTCCCAGAAGCCGCAGTCGGTGCTCGACGCCATGGGCCGGTACTACGAGCGGTCCAACGCCAACGTGCACCGCGGCACGTACCTGATCGCCCAGGAGGCCACCGAGGCGCTGGAGGGGGCACGCGGCATCGTGCGCCGGTTCATCGGCGCCCCGTCGGACCGGAACGTGGTCTTCACCAAGAACGCCACCGAGGCCCTCAACCTCGTGGTCCGGGCGTGGGGCACGAAGCACCTCGGGGCCGGCGACGCCGTCGTGCTCACCGAGATGGAGCACCACGCCAACATCGTCCCCTGGCACCAGCTGGCCGAGGCCGTCGGCATCGAGCTGCGCTGGATCCCGGTCACCACCGACGGCCAGCTCGACCTCACCGACCTGGACCGCCTGCTCGACGGCGCCGCGGTGCTGTCGTTCACGGCGATGTCGAACGTGCTCGGCACGGTGACGCCGGTGGCCGACCTGGTCGCCCGGGCCCACGCGGCCGGCGCCATCGCGGTGGTCGACGCCAGCCAGCACGTGCCCCACATCGGCACCGACGTGCAGGCGTGGGGCGCCGACTTCGTCGCCTTCACCGGCCACAAGCTGCTCGGGCCCACCGGCATCGGCGTCCTCTACGGCACCGAGGAGATCCTCGACGCGACCCCGCCCTTCCTCGGCGGCGGGGAGATGATCCTCAACGTCACCAAGGAGGGGTTCACCCACACCGAGCTCCCGTGGAAGTTCGAAGCCGGCACGCCCATGATCGCCGAGGCGGTCGGGCTCGGCGCGGCGTGCGACTACCTGTCGGCGCTGGGCATGGACGCCGTGCGCCAGCACGAGGTCGAGCTCACCGCCTACACCCTGCGCACGCTGGCCGACCGCTTCGGCGACGACGTCACGATCCACGGCCCGAGCGAGCCGGCCGCTCGCGGCGGGGTCTTCTCCTTCGACTACAAGGGCATCCACCCCCACGACCTCACGCAGGTCTTCGACGAGCACGGCGTGTGCGTGCGGGCCGGCCACCACTGCGCCAAGCCCCTCATGCGGGCCCTCGGCACCAACGCCACCGCCCGGGCGTCGCTGTACGTGTACAACGACACCGACGACATCGACGCCCTCGCCGACGCCATGGACGCGGCCGGCCAGTTCTTCAGCTTCTAAGGATCCACCGATGCCAGGACTCGAAGACCTCTACCGAGAGATCATCCTCGACCACTACCGCTCGCCGCGGAACAAGGGCGAGCTCGAGACGCCGCCGGCCACCCGGGTCGAGGGCTTCAACCCGCTGTGCGGCGACGAGATCGTCCTCTACGTCGACGTCGACGGTGACACCGTCCGCGACATCCGCATCGGCGGCCAGGGCTGCTCCATCAGCCAATCCTCCGCCTCGATGATGTCGGCGGCCGTGAAGGGCAAGACGCTGGCCGAGGTCAAGGCGATCACCAAGGCGTTCAAGGCGATGATGTCCATCCACGAGCAGAGCCTCGACGGCGAGGGCGACGGGCTCGAGGAGTCCGGTGACTCCGGTCTGGACCCGACCGAGATCGTCGACGCCCCGGAGGAGGTCAAGCTCGGCGACCTGGAAGCCCTGCGCGGCGTCGTGAAGTTCCCGGTGCGCATCAAGTGCGCCACGCTGTCGTGGAACACGCTCGCCCAGGGGATCCACGAGGCCACCGAGGCCTGAGCCGGCGCTACTCCGGCGTGCGGTCGATGGGCGGCGCCACCCGCACGGTGCCGCGCTCCTGACGCTTGACCTCGTAGAGCATCTTGTCGGCCCGGTCGATGAAGTCGGTCGGCGTCTCGCCCTGCTCGGGGATGGCGATGCCCACCGACAGGCCGGCGCCGAAGTCCGACATCACGGCGGCGGCCGCCTCGCACATGCGTCGCCCGATGTCGGCTGCGCCCTCGGCGTCGACGTCCTGGAGCAGAGCCGCGAACTCGTCGCCGCCGATCCGGAACATGCGGTCCTCGGCGCGCAGCACGTCGTCCAGGGCGGTCGCCAGGCTGCGCAGGGCGAAGTCGCCCGTGAGGTGGCCGTGGGTGTCGTTCACCCGCTTGAGGCCGTCGACGTCGGCCATCACGAGCGCCCAGCCGCCGCGGCGCCGGGCGCCCATGGTGGACAGCGCCTCCTGGAAGGCGCCGAGGTTGCCGAGACCGGTGAGGGTGTCGACCGTGGCCCGGGTGCGCAGGTCGTCGACCAGCATGACCATGTCGAGGGCCCGTCCCAGCTCGCTGGCCAGCAGCTCGAGCGCCTCGCGGCAGTCGAGCCCGAGCGTGATGGGCGCGTGGTCGGCCAGCACGAGCAGGCCGACGCCGCGCTCGCTGGAGCGCACGGGGAGGACCACGACGGACGACGCCCCGGCCTTGGACAGCTCGGCCATCTCGGGGCGGACGCCGGGACGGGTGCCCGAGACGATGCAGCTCGAGGCGCTGCCGACGTGGTCGAGCAGGTCGCGCAGGGTGGACGGGCTCAAGCGGCGGAGCTCCGGTGCGAGCGGCCCCTGGAGCGACTTGATGTCCAGACCCGTGGTGCCCGGGAGGGCGAACATGGCCGACGACATGTCGCCGACCAGGGCGGCGAGCCGGGCCACGGCGATCTCCACCTGGTGGACGTCGGTGAGCAGCGCCAGCTCGTGCGTGGCCCGGGCCAGCAGGTGCATGGCCGTCTCGGCCCGGGGCGAGCCGACCTCGGTGATGCGCTCGCCGGCGAGCCCGACCAGCTCCACCAGGTGGGCCTCCTGCTCGGCGGTGACACCGGTGGGGCTGACGACCGTGGCCACCCCCACGGCCCGGTCGTCGACGTGGATCGCGTGCGCGATCCGGGAGCCGGCGCCGTGCTCGTCATCGCCACGGACGATCCCGCCGGCCCGGAACGCCTGCCCGAGAAGGCCCGAGCGCACGGGGATGCCGTCGAGGACCTCGGCCTGGCCGACCTCGGCGATGCAGCGCAGCAGGCCGTCGCGCTCGAAGTACACGGCGGCGACCTCACCGATGCGGGCCAGCTCGGTCACCAGCTGGCCGGCCACCGCGGTGGCATCGGGCGCGGCGTCGAGGGATTCGCGGGCCCGGCGCACGGTGTCGAGGACCAGCGGCGGGCGGCGACGGCGGGGGTTGGGCGGCGCCCAGTCGCCGCTCGGGGCGCCGAAGAGGGGACCCCGGGCGAGGACGACGCCCAGGGCACGCAGCTCGTCGAGCTGGTCGTGGCGCTCCACGCCCTCGGCGATGACGTGGATGTCCTCGTGCTCGGCGAAGGCCACGTAGGCCCGGACTACCGAGCGGTTGGCCGGCTCGTGGACGATGTCGCGCACCAGTGGCGCATCGAGCTTCACGAACGTGGGGCGGACCCGGGCGATCATCGCCAGGCTGACGCCGGAGGTGTTCTCGAGGGACAGGTGGATGCCGGCGGTGGCCAGCGCATCGAGCTCGGACGACAGGTCGACGAGCCGGTCGACCTCGGCGCCCCGCACGTCCACGACGATGCGGGATCCGAGCCGTTCGCACTCCTCGTAGAGCCGGGGGTCGCCGAGCAGCTCGGCGCTGACGTGGACGAAGACCAGCCCGTCATCGGGCGGGGATCCGGCGGCGGCGAGGGACGCGAGGACGGCCAGGCCCCCGTCCGGCGCGTCGTCGACCCAGCGGTGGGGTCGCGCCTCCCAGCCGATCGGACGCCCGGTGCGGAGGTCCACGATGGGCTGGAAGCGGGCGCGCCGCGGTGAGGCCTCGACGGCGTCGCCGGGCCCAGCTTGCGCTGAGGCCTCTCGCCCGCTTGTCAAGCCGCCACCCTCCACACGCATCTCGACGTCGATCGGTCAGGCCCCAGAGGCCTGCCGGTACGATCGACGCTCTCCCGCGGCGGACTGTACGCGATCCGGATCCCTTGATTTCACACCCAGAGCGAATTGGTTCGAACGCCCTATGCGTTCATCGGGCGAACCGGACGAACCAGTGCCGCTCACTACGTGGCGGGTGTGCCGCCCTCCGTGGCGTAGCCGGATTCCTCCAGCTCCTCGGCGACCTCGGGGCCGCCGCTCCGCTCGATCCGGCCGGCCACCAGTACGTGCACGACATCGGGCCGCAGCTCGGTGAAGAGCCGTCGGTAGTGCGTGATGGCCAGCACACCGAGGCCGTCGTCCGTGAGCTGCTCGATGCGTCGGCTGACGTCGCGGAGCGCATCGATGTCGAGCCCGGAGTCGATCTCGTCGAGGATGGCGATGCGGGGACGGATGGTGGCGAGCTGCACCGTCTCGTTCCGCTTCTTCTCGCCGCCGGAGAGGTCGACGTTGAGGGGTCGATCGAGGAAGCGGGGCTCGAAACCGATGTTGGCGGCCTCGGCGGCGATGGTGGCGGGCACGGCCTGCGGGTCGCGACCCGCGGCCCTGGCCGACTCGACCAGCATCTCCTCGAGCCGGACGCCCGGCACCTCCACCGGGTACTGCATGGCGAGGAACAGGCCGGCCTTGGCCCGCTCCCACGCCGGCAGGGCGAGCAGGTCGACGCCGTCGAGTGTGGCGGTGCCCCCCGTGACGGTGTAGCTCGGGTGGCCGGCCAGCACGCCCGACAGCGTGGACTTGCCGGCACCGTTGGGACCCATGACGGCGTGGACCTCACCCGAGGACACGGTGAGGTCGACGCCGTTGAGGATCTGCTTGCCGGCCACGTCGGCGGTGAGGCCGCGGATCTCGAGGGTGCTCATGGTTCCAGCTCCACGTGGATCTCGCCGTCGGTCACGGTGACCTGGTAGGTCGGCGTCGGCTTCGTCGCCGGAAGCACCGTGGGCACGCCGTCGTCGAGACGGAACGTGCTGCCGTGCTTCCAGCACTCGATGGTGCCGGCCTCGCAGTCGACCTCGCCCTCGGACAGGGAGATGTCGGCATGCGTGCAGCGGTCGCCGATGACGTACACGTCGTCGCCGCAGCGCACGACGGCGAGCCGGTGCCCGTCGACGTCGACCCGGATGGCGCTGTCGGGTCCGACGTCGTCCAAGGAGCAGATGCGGGTGCTCATGGCATCGTCCGTTCCAGCTTGGCCTCGAGGGAGGCGCGCACCAGGTCGTCGAGCGCACCGAGCTCGAGACCCCGGAGGACCTCGTCGAAGAAGCCCCGCACGATGAGGCGCTCGGCCCGGCCGGTGGGCACGCCCCGGCTCTCGAGGTAGAAGCGCTGCTCGGCATCCACCGGCCCGACGGTGGAGGCGTGGCTGCACTGCACCTCGTTGTTCTCGATCTCCAGGTTGGGGACCGACTCGGCCCAGGCCTCGTCCGAGAGCTTGATGTTCCGGTTGGTCTGGAACGCCTGCGTGCCCCGGGCCGTCGGGCGGATCTTGATGAGGCCGGTGTAGACCGACGCGCCCCGCTCCCCCAGTGCACCCTTGAACAGCAGGTTCGACGTGGTGTCGGGTGCGACGTGGTCCTGGAACGTCCGGAAGTCGAGCAGCTGGGACCCGTCGCCGAAGTAGGCGGCGGTGATCTCGCCGTGGGCGCCGCGGCCGGCCAGCGTGGTGTCGACCCGCAGGCGCGCGTAGTCGCCGCCGAAGGCGGCGGCACCGGCGTGGAGCGTCCCCCCCTGGCCCACCACCGACGCCAGGCGGCCGATCTGCCAGGCCGCGTCTCCCAGGAGCTGGAGGGTGCGGTGCCGAAGGGTGGCGTCGCGGCCGACGGCGAGCTCGGTGACCGGCAGAGCCAGCGTGCGAACGCCGTCGGGGCCGTGGTGGACCTCGACGACCGATGCGCTCGCCGCCTGCCCGACCTCGATGACCAGCCGGGGGAAGGACGCCACGCCGTCGGGGCCGCTGGTGTGGACGACCACGATCTGGCCGGCGTCGACACCCTCGGGCACCTGGACCACGATGGGAGACGCGAACGCGTCGTGCAGCGCCCCCAGCGCGTCGGCGGTCTCGAGGACCGAGCCCAGCGGGCCCTCGGCGGCCAGGTCGTCGCCCGTGGTGATGCGCACCTTCCCACCGTCGGCCAGGTCGACCCGGGTCACCTGGCCGGCGACCGTCCAGACCACGGCGTCGGCGCCGGACGTCAGCCCGAGCAGCCTGTCGGCTCGTCCCGGCTCGGTGCCGTCGACGTCGGCCGCGGTGCTCGGCCGGTACCGCTCGAGGTCCAGGTCGCCGATCCGGCTGTAGCGCCACACCTCCTCCTCGGCCGAGGGCAGCTCTGCGCCGGCGAAGCGCTCGGCGGCGGCCCGGCGGCGGTCGACGAGCCACCGGGGGCCCGGCGCAGCGGCCGCGGCGTCGATCGAGAACGTGGAGGTCATCGTGGAGACGGCGTCACTCTGTGGGGAAGGGGGCGGGCGCGAAGCGGAGGTCGAAACGACCTCCACGAACACCGATCCTAACGGCCAGGTGACCCGGATCCTGCAGTGACCCGGCCGGCGTGCCGGTCACCGGCCGTGCAGTCAGGACCGCCGGAACAGCCGCTTCCATCGGGACCGGCCGGCGCGCCGGCGCTCCCGCTCCACGTCGGCCATCATCTCGGGACCGGCGGCGTTGACGATGTCCTCGGCCGCGTCGAGCAGGGCGGCGATGGCTCCGTCGTCCTCGTCGAGGCCGGGCGGCTCCACCGGCGTCGAGGGCGTCACCAGCGTGCCGTGCTGCCAGTTCACGTCGACGTAGCGCGGGGTGTACTTCGCGCAGTCCTCGGGGCACCGCCACGGGGCGTGGGGCGCGAGGTCGAGATCGCACTTCCGGACGGTGTCGCCGTTCGGGTACGTGCGGGATTCGAAGTACTTGCAGTCCTGCCGCATCGGCATGCCGCCAGTGTGGCAGCGCCCCGGCGCCGATCCTCTCCACCCCGGCAGGATCTGCGGGACGGCACGACGAATCCCGGCGGGTGGACGGAGCCCTGGTCGACGCGGACAGCGACACCTCACCGGCGGCGACCGGGTGGGCGGCCCTCGACCGCAACCACAAGCTCCTCCTGGCGCTGCTCGGCGCCACGAGCTTCTTCGACGGGTTCGACCGCGGCATCCTCACCGTGGCGCTCCCGCAGATCCGCGACAGCTTCGACCTCGACCAGGGGCAGATGTCGCTGTGGGTGTCCATCCTCTACGTCGGCGCCCTGCCAGCCCTGCTGCTGACCCGCCGGGCCGACAGGGTCGGCCGCCGCAAGCTCCTCCTGATCTCCATCGTCGGCTACACGATCTCCACCGGCCTCACGGCCTTCGCCCCCAGCATCGGCTGGTTCGTGACCTTCCAGTTCGTGGCCCGCCTGTTCCTCAACGCCGAGCATGCGCTGGTGTTCACCCTCGCGGCCGAGGAGCTGCCAGCCAAGGCACGTGGCTTCGGGTTCGGGTTCCTGTCGATGAACCTGGCCCTCGGTGTGGGCCTGTCGGCCATCGTGTTCGGCGCCGGGTTCGAGCCGGCCGGGATCTCGTGGCGGGTGATGTACCTGGTCGGCCTGCCGCCCCTGGTCCTGATCGGCTGGTTGCGCCGGCGCATCCCCGAGTCCAAGCGGTTCGAGGCGGCCCGGGACGGGGGTGAGCTGACCGGCAGCTGGCGGGCCATCTTCGCTCCCGGGCACCGCCGATGGCTGCTGCTGCTGTGTGCCACGGCCTTCCTGCTCGAGCTCGGAACCCACGCCTCGGTGTTCAGCCAGGACTTCCTGCAGGAGGACAAGGGGCTCAGCTCCACGCTGGCCAGCCTGATGCTGGTGGCCGCGGGCCTCCCCGGCATCCCGATCATGGTCTGGGCCGGCGGCCTCTCCGACCGGCTCGGCCGCCGCGTGGTGGGCTGCGCCCTCGGGTTCCTCGGGGTCGTGGGTGCCGTCGGCTTCTTCTGGCTGCCGGGCGGCGTGCCCGTGCTGCTCGCCTTCATGGCCCTCACCCTCGTCGGCCAGATGGGCGCCGGGCCGGTGCTCGGCACCTACGCCACCGAGCTGTTCCCGACGGCCCTGCGAGGTCAGGCCGGGTCGTGGGCCAAGGTCGCTGCCGTCGGCGGGCAGGCCGGATCGCTCGCGCTCGGCGGCATCCTCATCTCCCTCACCGGAGGACTGCCCGGCGCGGCGACGATGCTCATGGTCGGTCCCGTGGCCGCCATCGTCATCTTCGCCATGCACTTCCCCGACACCCACGGGCGCGAGCTCGAGAACACGGCAGGTGGCTTCCCCGACATCGACGGCGTGGCCGCCGAGCTGGCCACCCCGATCTGACGACCCCGCCCCACGTGCGGGCCGGGTCGATGCTCGACGCCTTCGAACCCCCTCGACGTCATCGGGCTCTCCTTCCCCAGGCGTTCCCGGATTCCCGCACTGGGCCGGCATGCGGCTGCGACCATGCGCTGGTCGCCATCGGTCGTCGATGCTGCCACCGCAGCGGTCACCGACCTCGACTGAGGCCGGTCAGCCGACCGAGCCCTCCATCTGCAGCTCGATGAGGCGGGACCACTCGACGGCGTACTCCATGGGCAGCGTGCGGGTGACCGGCTCGATGAAGCCGTTCACGATCATGCCCATGGCCTGCTCCTCGGTGAGGCCGCGGCTGCGCAGGTAGAAGAGCTGCTCGTCGGCGACCTTGGAGACGGTGGCCTCGTGGCCGATGTTGGCGTCTCGGGCACCGACCTCCATGTAGGGGTAGGTGTCGCTGACCGAGTGCTCGTCGAGGATGAGCGCGTCGCACTGCACGTGGCTCTTGCAGCCGTAGGCGTCGTCCTCGACCCGGACCAGGCCGCGGTAGCTGGTGCGGCCGCCGTCCTTGGAGATCGACTTCGACACGATCTTCGAGGTGGTCTCCGGTGCGGCGTGGACCATCTTCGAACCGGTGTCCTGGTGCTGGCCCTCACCGGCGTAGGCGACGGAGAGCACCTCGCCCGAGGCCTTGGGCCCCACCAGCCAGACGGCCGGGTACTTCATGGTGAGGCGGGAGCCGATGTTGCCGTCGATCCACTCCATGTGGCCCTCGGCCTCGACCCGGGCCCGCTTGGTGACCAGGTTGAACACGTTGTTCGACCAGTTCTGGATGGTGGTGTACGTGACCCGGGCACTGGGCTTGACCACGATCTCCACCACGGCGGAGTGCAGCGAGTCGGTGGTGTACGTGGGGGCCGAGCAGCCCTCGATGTAGTGGACCTTGGAGCCCTCGTCGGCGATGATCAGCGTCCGCTCGAACTGGCCCATGTTCTCGGCGTTGATGCGGAAGTAGGCCTGCAGCGGCATCTCGACCTCGACGCCCGGCGGGACGTAGATGAACGAGCCACCCGACCACACCGCCGTGTTGAGCGCGGAGAACTTGTTGTCGTTCGGGGGGATGACCGTGCCGAAGTACTTCTTGACCAGCTGCGGGTACTCGCGCAGGGCCGTGTCCATGTCGGTGAACAGGACGCCCTGGGCCTCCAGGTCCTCCCGGTTCTTGTGGTACACGACCTCGGACTCGTACTGGGCGGTGACGCCGGCGAGGTACTTGCGCTCGGCCTCGGGGATCCCGAGCTTCTCGTAGGTCTGCTTGACCGACTCCGGCAGCTGGTCCCAGGCGTCGACCTGATGGTCGGTCGGCTTGATGTAATAGAAGATGTCGTCGAAGTAGATCTCCGACATGTCCCCGCCCCAGTTCGGCATCGGACGGCGCAGGAAGTGCTTGTAGGCCTTCATCCGCATGTCGATCATCCACTGCGGCTCGCCCTTCATCCACGTCATCTCGCGGATGATGTCCTCGTTGAGGCCACGCTTCGGCTTGAAGACGTAGTCCTCCTCGTCGGACCAACCGAGCTTGTACTTGCCGAGGTCGAGATCGGTGACAGCCACTGGGGCCTCCGGGAATCGTGGGTGGACCCCGCCGCCTGGGCGGGGATTTCTCCTATGGCCATCTTAGTAATTCTCGCGGCCGTGTCCCACGTCGCTCAGGAGACGATCAGCGCATCCCGGAGCCAGGCGACGTGGCGGTCGAGGGCGGCGTCGGCGATCGGCTCGTCGCCCACGATGTTGAGGTAGCCGTGCAGCACGCCCTGGATGTGGTGGTGCTCGACCGCCGCGCCGGCCGCCTCGGCCAGGGCCACGAAGTGCCGGGCCTGGGGGCAGAGGCTGTCGCACTCCGCCGTGGTGACGAGCGTGGGCGGCAGCACCGACAGGTCGCGGCGGGAAGGGATGAGCTCGGGATCGGCCCCGGCCGGGTCGTCGCCCAGGTAGCCCTCGAACAGCTGCGTGGTCCCCTGGTGGTCGAGCCAGAGGACAGGCGGGCAGTCGGGGTGGCGTCCGTCGTAGGGGCCGCCGTCGGGATCGGTGACGGGGTACGCCAGCCACAGGGCAGCCGGTGCGGCCGCCTCGCCGGCGAGGATCAGGGCCGTGAGGGCGGCCAGGTGCCCACCCGCCGACGCTCCGCCGAGGGCGACCCGCTGGGGATCGACCCCGTGCTCGGCACCGTGTTCGACCACCCATCGCTGGACCGCGAGCACGTCCTCCAGCGCTGCGGGGTGCCGGTGCGCGGGTGCCAGCCGGTAGTCCACCGTCACGACGACGCCCGGCAGCGCGGCCGCGACCGTTTGGGCGACCGAGTCGGCCTCGGGCATGTCGAGGTCGCCGAACTGCCAGCCGCCACCGTGGGCCCAGACCAGCGTCGGGGCGAGCTCGTCGACGGCGAGATCGGTCGAGCGGTACCAGCGCACGGGGATCGGGCCGCCCGACCCGGCGACGACGTCGTCGGCCCGGACCACGCCGTCGACGACCATCGGCCCCGCCGGCGGCACCCCCTCGACCTCACCCGACAGCAGCTGCAGCACGTGTGCGTCCCACAGGTGCCCGACCCGCGCTGCGATTCCTGGATCCAACCCCATGCCGGACACCCTGCCACCCACCTCCCCGTTCACTGGTCCGGAAACGACCGCACCGGGGCGGGTCCGGACCACCGAACCAAATTGCCCCGATTCGAGGGTCACGGATCGACCGCTCCCGGTCGTTTCCAGACCAGCGAACCGTCGGGGCGGTAGGCGTACGGCGCCGGTGTGGGGCGGTGGACCGTGGGCCGCTCGTCAGGATGGTCGAAGATCCACCGCAGCGACGAGCGGACCGTCGGCGCGTCGTGCCAGATGTCGAACTCCCAGTAGACGACGACGCTGTAGCCTGCGGCGAGGAGCCCGGCCATGCGCTCCTCGTCTCGTTCGATGTCCGTCGGCATCGCGTGGAACGCCTCGCTGTGGACCTCGACGACGAGCGGTCGCGAGACATGGACGGCGTCGAACCGGCCGATGGGCTCCTCGTCGCCTACCACGACCTGTCGCCGGAACTGCGCTGCCATCGCCCCGATGACCTCCTCCCACCTCGCTTCGAGGTTGCTGTCGGTGGGCCGGTAGTCAACCGGGCGCTTCTCGAGCAGCTGGCGCAGGACCACGATGCCGGCGTTGCCCTTGCCCGATCGCTCCTCTGCCAAACGGTGGATGCGAGTGGGTGAGAGGAGCCGGGCCCGCCACGCGTGGTCGAGCGTGCGCTCGAGCCGCAGCGCACCCACCTCGTGGCCGTAGCGGGACGTGAACTCCCGGGCCAGCCACAGGATCAGCCGCTCGGGTCGGGCGACGGGGATGCCGCGATGGACGGTGCGGTCGAGCTCCGGATGCAGCGTGGTGGTCTGGTGAAGGCGCCCCAGGAAGTCCCGGCCCGCGTTGCAGGGGCGCCGGGCGACGTCGACCGGGAAGCAGCGGAACCGACCGAAGCCCCACCACTGGGTCGCGGCGTAGCCCCAGAGGATGGCGTCGGGTCCGGCGTCGAGCACCGGTGCGAGCAGCTGCTGGCCGAGCTGGGGCGGTGCGGCGCGATGGCGCAGCACCCGCAGTCCGAGCGCTTCGAGGTACGGATCGCGCCGGCAGCGACGACGTTCCGCCGGGGTGCACTCGGCCCGCAGCTGGTGGGTGGCGACGAGCGAGTACTGGCGCTCGAGCAGGTGGACGACGCTTCCCGGGAGCATCGGGAGACCTCCGTGGATGGTGCTCGGGGGGAAGCGTCCACGACCGTACCCAGGGCCTCCGACAGCCCGACCATGTCCAGGTTCGCTGGTCAGGCAACGACCACCGATGGTCCGAAACGGACCAGCGAATCCATCCTTCGGCCTCCGTTGGTCAGGAAACGACCACTGGTGGTCAGGATCGGACCAGTGAACGGGGTCGGGGTCAGACGGGTTGGCCGCCGGCCCAGGCCGAGAAGAGGGCGGCGTAGTGGCCGCCGGCCGCGATGAGCTGCTCGTGGGTGCCGACCTCGGCCAGCGACCCACCGGCCACCACGGCGACGCGGTCGGCGCGCGCGGCCGTGGTGAGGCGGTGGGCGATCACGATGGTGGTGCGGCCCTCGGAGAGGCGGTCCATGGCCTCCTCGACGACGGCCTCGGTGCCGGGGTCGAGCGAGGACGTGGCCTCGTCGAGCACGAGGATCTCCGGGTCGGCGAGGGCGGCCCGGGCGAGGGAGATCAGCTGCTTCTCGCCGGCGGAGAACCGGCTGCCGCGCTCGCGCACCTCGGTGTGGAGACCGTCGGGCAGGACGGCGAAGCGGTGGAGGATCCCGATGGAGTCCATGGCGTCGACGATCTGGTCGTCGCTGGCATCGGGCCGGGAGAGACGGACGTTCTCCATCAGCGTGCCGTTGAACAAGAAGCCCTCCTGGGGCACCACGACCATGGTGCGCCGCAGTGACGACAGCGTGGCGTCGCGCACGTCGAGCCCACCGATGGAGACGCTGCCCTCGGTGGGGTCGTAGAAGCGCACGATGAGCTTGGCCAGGGTGGACTTCCCGGCACCGGTGGGTCCGACCAGTGCCAGCCGCTCGCCGGGGTGCACCGTGAGGTCGACGCCCCGGAGCACCGGCGTGTCGGGATCGGATGCGTAGTGGAAGCCGACGCCCCGCACCTCGATCGCCCCCCGGGCGGGCACGTCGACGGCACCGGGCCGTTCGGGCACGTCGACCTCGGTGTCGAGGAGCCCGTAGAGCTTCTGCAGGCCGGCGCCGGCGGACTGCACCATGTTGAACAGCTGGCTCAGCTGCTGGATCGGCTCGAACAGGTTCGACAGCGTCAGCACGAAGAACGTGACGGTGCCGATGGTGAGGTCCCCCTCGTGGACCCACCAGCCGCCGACGCCGACGGCGAGGGCGGTGGTCCCCAACCCCGCGATCTCGATGACCGGCAGGTACCAGGCCGAGATCTTCACCGACCGCATGTGGGCGTCGTACAGCTGGCGGTTGTGCTCCTCGAAGCGGCTGGTCTGCACGTCCTCACGGGCGAAGGCCTGCACCACCCGCACCCCGGAGATCCCCTCCTGCAGCTGGGAGAGGGTGGCCCCGATCCCGTCGCGGACGTCGAGGTAGGCCTCGTTGGAGTCGCGCTGGAACTTCCGGCTGGCGATCACGACGCCGGGGACGGCAACGAGGCACAAGCCGAGCATCTGCGGGCTCACGTAGAACAGCACCCCGATGGAGACCACCAGCAGCAGGCCGTTCTGCACGAACATGAGGAGGCCCATCTGGACGAGCTCGGACAGCGCGTCGATGTCCGACGTCATGCGAGACACGACGACGCCGGCCTTCTCGCGGTCGTAGAAGGGCATCGACAAGCGCTGGAGGTGGTCGAACACCCGGATGCGCAGTGCCTTGAGGAAGTCCTCGCCGATGCGGGCGATGGCCAGCACCTGGCGCCGGTACACGACGTAGCCGAGGGCGGCGATGATGACGTAGGCCATGACGGTGCGGTTCAGGACGTCGCGGTTGGCGTCCTTGATGCCGTCGTCGATGCCGGTGCGCACGAGCAGCGGGCCGGCGAGCGTGGAGGCCGTGTACAGCACCGCGAAGAACCCGGCCAGGACCAGTCGGCCGCGGTAGGGCGCCAGGAAGCCGTACGTGCGCCGGATGACGTTGACGGCCGCGCCCCGGTCGAGCTGCTCGTCGGCGTCCACCCCGCCCGCCATCCACATCAGGTCCGGACCTCCGGGACGGCCGCCGGCTCGGCGGCCTCGAGGTCCTCGATGGCGGCAGCCGCCAGCACCTCGCGGTAGCGGTCGCTGGTTGCCAGCAGCTCGTCGTGGCTGCCGGTGGCCACCACCCGGCCCTCGTCGAGCAGCACGACGCTGTCGGCGAGGGCGATGGTGGCGGCGCGGTGCGCGATCACGATGGTGGTGCGCCCCTCCATCACCTCGCCGAGGGCATCGCGGATCTCGTGCTCCTTGGTCGGGTCCACCGAGCTCGTCGCGTCGTCGAGGATCAGCACGCGCGGGTCGGCGAGGATGGCCCGGGCGATGGCGATGCGCTGGCGCTGCCCGCCTGACAGCGAGTAGCCGCGCTCCCCGATGACGGAGTCGTAGCCGTGCTCGAGCGAGTCGATGAACTCGTCGGCGCCGGCGAGCCGGGCGGCCGTGCGGATCTGGTCCAGGGAGGCATCGGGGTCGGCGAAGGCGATGTTGGCTGCGATGGAGTCGGAGAACAGGAACGTCTCCTCGAACACGATGCCGACCGCTCGGCGCAGCTCGTGGATCCGCAGCTCGCGGACGTCGGCGCCGTCGAGGAGCACGCGGCCGCCGTCGACGTCGTAGAAGCGCGGGATGAGCCGGCCCACGGTGGACTTGCCGCAACCCGTCGCCCCCACCAGCGCAACGGACGTGCCGGCCTCGACGACGAGGTCGAAGTCGTGGAGCACGGGGATGGTGCCGTCGCCGTAGGCGAACTCGACGTGGTCGAAGCGGACCTCGCCGCGACCGGGCGGCAGGTCGCGGGCGCTCGGGTCGTCGACGATGACGGGATCGGTCGAGAGCACCTCGGCCACCCGTTGGGCCGCGGCGGAGGCCCGCTGCCCGTTGGCGATGATCATCCCCAGCATGCGAAGCGGCCAGATGAGCAGGACGACGAAGAAGTTGAAGAGGACGAAGTCGCCGATGCTGATGGCGTCGTCGATGACGCGGTGCCCGCCGACGCCCAGCACGGTGATGAGCCCGATGTTGGGCAGCAGCTCGAGGGCGGGGAGGAAGACCGAGCGGATCTTCGAGGCCGTCATCGACTCGCGGTAGACGTCGTCGGCGGTGGCGCGCAGCCGGGCGCGGACCACGTCCTCGGCGCCGAAGCCCTTCACGACGCGCACGCCGGCGACGGACTCCTCGACCACGGCGGCCAGCTCGGCGGACTCCCGCTGGATTCCCATGACCGACGGGAACAGCCGGGTGCCGAACCGCTTGGCGACGACGTTGATGAACGGCAGCGCGGCCAGCGACAGCACGGCGAGGAGCGGGTCGATCACGACCAGGATCACGGTGACCCCGAGCACCGTCATGGCGTTGGCGATCGTGAGGGGGATCATGACCACGAAGTTCTGGAGGTGCTGGAGGTCGATGTTGCCGCGGCTCATCAGCTGACCGGCCTGCACCTCGTCGTGGTAGGCGAAGTGGAGCCGCTGGACGTGGGCGAAGAGCTGGTCGCGCAGGCGCTTCTCGACCCAGCGGGCCTCGCGGAAGGCGAGGTACCGGCGCACCCCCGTGAGGACGGCCGAGAGGAGCCCGACGACGAAGATGCCGCCCGACCACCAGGCCAGGGCCTCCATGTCGTCGGCCTCGATGCCCTCGTCGACCGCCTGCTGCAGCAGCAGGCCCACACCGATCTTGCTGAACGACCAGAGCAGGCCCACGACCACGCCGGCGATGACCCCGGCTCGGCGTGGGCGCAGCGTGTCGGCGATCAGCCGCCAACCGGCGCGCGTGTCCGTCCCCTCGATGCGGCCGACCGTATCCCAGGAATTGACCGTCGGGTCAATGGGTTCGGGGGCTACCGGAGGTTGGCGTAGCCGCCTCGGTAGAACACCAGCGGAGCGCCCTCGTTGGCCACGGCGAGCCCCAGCACCCGGCCCACCACGATGTGGTGGTCGCCGCCGTCGTGCACGTCTTCGATGGCGCAGTCGATCCAGGCCAGCACCCCGTCCAGCAGCGGGGAGCCGGACTCCGACGCCTTCCAGCCGATGCCCTTGAACTTGTCCTCGCCGCTGGTGGCGAAGGCCCGGCACACGTCCTCCTGGTCGGCGCCGAGGACGTTCACGCAGAAGCTGCCGGAGCCGGCCATGCGCGACCACGACCCGGAGGTGCGATCGACGCAGAAGCCGACCAGCGCAGGAGCGAGCGAGAGGGAGAAGAACGAGCCGACGGCGAGGCCAACCGGCTCGTCGCCGTCCATCCCGGCGATCACCGTGACCCCGGTGGGGAAGTGCCCGAGCACCTGTCGGTAGGTGGCCTGATCGATCGCGCTCATGGCCGGGAACGCTAGAGGACGATGGTCAGCCCCTCGGAGGCCGCCAGGACCTCCTCGATGCGTGCACCGGCCATCAGCCGGGCCCGCTCGACGAGGCAGTCGATGAAGACGTCGTCGTGGCTGGGGTCGTGGTGGAACAGCGCGAGCCGCCGCACCCCGGCCTCGGCGGCCACGTGAACGGCGTACTCGACGGTGCAGTGGCCCCAGTCGCGCTTGGCCTCGAACTCCTCGGGCGTGTACTGCGCGTCGTGGATGAGCAGGTCGGCCCCGGCGCAGAGCTCGAGCACGTCATCGGTGATGCCGTGGCTGCCGTCGAGGGGCATCTGGTGGTCGGACACGTAGACCACGGTGAGCCCGTCCAGCTCGACGCGGTACCCGTTGGTGATCCCCGTGTGAGGCACGTCGCGGACCATGACCTTGGCGTCGCCCACGACGATGTCGGTGTCGCGCACGGTGTGGAACGTGACCTCGCCCGGCAGGTCTTCGATGCGCACCGGGAACAGCGGCGGGCAGATGAACTGCTCGAAGCAGTCGCCCAGCGTGCGGCTGCCGTCGCGCTCGGGCGGCGGGCCGTACACCTGCATGGTGGCGCCCGTCCGCAGCACCGGTGCGAAGAACGGCAGGCCCTGCACGTGGTCCCAGTGGACGTGGGTGACGAGGGCGTGCCCGTTGAAGGTCTCGTCGGCGGGGTACTGCTCGCCCCACACCCGCAACCCGGTGCCGAGGTCGAGAACGATGGGCTCGTGGTCGGGAGCCTCGATGATCGCGCACGAGGTGTTGCCCCCGTAGCGCTGGTTGTCGTCGTTCGGGCAAGGAGTCGACCCCCGTACCCCGTAGAACGTGACCTGCACGGTCCCGGCCCCCTGTCGTCCTGGAGGTGGCAGGGTACTCATCGTTCGCAACCCCGCGACAGCGGGGTCGCACCCGTCACATCCCGACCCAGGAGCATCCATGGAACCGACCCAGGGCAGCGTCCGCGCCAACGACCTCGACTTCGCCTACCTCGAGCTGGGTTCCGGCCCGCTGGCGCTGTGCCTGCACGGGTTCCCCGACTCGCCCCACGGGTGGCGCCACCAGCTGCCGGTGCTCGCCGACGCCGGGTACCGGGCCGTGGCCCCGTGGATGCGCGGCTACGCCCCCACCGCCATCCCGCCCGACGGCTGCTACCAGCAGGGCGCGCTGGCCACCGACGCGAACGCGCTGCACGAGGCGCTCGGCGGCGACGGCGACGCGGTCCTCCTCGGCCACGACTGGGGGGCAACCGCCGTCTACCCAGCGGTCAACGCCGCGCCCGACCGCTGGCGGGCGATGGTGGCCGCCGCCGTCCCGCACCCGGCGGCGATGGCCGGGATGATCCTCGAGTACGAGCAGCTGAAGCGGTCCTTCTACATGTTCGTCTTCCAGCACCCGTTGGCCGAGGCCATCGTGCAGCAGGGCGACCTCGAGTTCATCGACCGCCTCTGGGCCGACTGGTCGCCCGGCCTCGACCCGGCGGTGGCGGCCACGGCGCTGGAGCACGTCAAGGACGCGCTGCGGGCGCCGGAGAACCTCACAGCCGCGCTCGGCTACTACCGGGCCGCCATCGGCGGGGTCGGTCTCGACCCCCGCTACGACGAGATCCAGGCCGCCGGGGGCCAGCCGGTCACCATCCCGGCCCTCTACCTCCACGGCGCGGACGACGGGTGCGTGGGCGTCAGCTTCGCCGAGGCAGGCGCCGGCTTCCTGACCCACGAGCGGAGCCGCTCGGTCATCATCGAGGGGGCCGGCCACTTCCTCCAGCTCGAGCGGCCGGAGCGGGTGAACGCCGAGATCCTCGACTTCCTGGCCGAGGCGCCGACATGACGACGCGGCCGTCGCTGCCCGACGGGTTCGTCGCCGTCGTCAAGCAGGACTGCCCCACGTGCCAGCTCATCGAGCCGGTGCTTGTGCGCCTGGCCGCCGCCGCCGCCCTCGCCGCGGTCGTCACGCAGGACGACCCGTCGTTCCCCGACCTGTCCGACGCCGGGGCCGCGGCCGAGTGCAGGTTCGACGAGGACCTCACGATCTCGTACCTCTGGGACATCGAGACCGTGCCGACCCTGCTGCGCATCGAGGACGGCGAGGAGGTCGAGCGCCTCGTCGGCTGGGACCGCCGGCAGTGGGGGGACCTGACCGGCATGCCGGACCTCGGCCCCGAGCTGCCCGACTGGCGGCCGGGGTGCGGCTCGCTGTCCGTGGACCCGATGCGGGCCGACGATCTGGCGGGCCGGTTCTCGGCATCGGGGCTGCGGAGCCGACGGGTCGAGTTCGCCGAGCTCGAGGACGAGTTCGAGGCCATGTGGGACCGCGGGTGGAGCGACGGCCTGCCCCTCGTCCCGCCCACCGAGGCGCGGGTCGCCCGCATGCTCACGGGCACGACCCGTGCACCCGACGAGGTGGTCGCGGTCGTGCCACCCGACCTGGTCGAGTGCACGGTCGAGAAGGTGGCGGTCAACGCGGTGATGGCCGGCTGCCTCCCCGAGCACCTCCCCGTGGTGCTCGCCGCGCTGGAGGCGGCGTGCACCCGCGAGTTCAACATGCACGGGCTGCTGGCCACGACCTTCTTCTCCGGGCCGATCCTCATCGTGAACGGCCCCATCCGTCAGCGGATCGGGATGAACTCGGGCGTCAACGCGCTCGGGCAGGGCAACCGGGCCAACGCCACCATCGGCCGGGCGCTCCAGCTGGTCGTGCGCAACGTCGGCGGCGGGCAGCCCGGCGGCGTCGATCGAGCCACCCTCGGCTCTCCCGGCAAGCTCGGCTTCTGCTTCGCCGAGGACGAGGAGGGCTCACCGTTCACGTCGCTGGCGGTCGACCGGGGCCTCGACGCCGGCGTCGACGCCGTCACCCTCTTCGCCGGCCACGGGCCCACCGCGATCATCGACCAGCGTTCCCGGGAGCCGGAGTCGCTGGCCCGATCCTTCGCCGCCGTGCTGCGAGCCAACGCGCACCCGAAGCTCCCCCTCAAGATCGATGCCGTGCTGGTCGTCAGCCCCGAGCACGGTCGCATCTTCCGGGAGGCCGGCTGGGGACGGGAGCAGCTCATGGAGCGGCTCGGCGAGCTGCTGCTGCTCGACTCCGACGAGCTGGTGCAGGGCGCCGACGGCATGGCCGAGGGCATCCCTGCCGCCTTCGCCGGCATGCAGCTGCCCAAGTTCCGTGAGGGCGGCCTCCTCGTCTGCCACGCCGGGGGCGGTGCGGGTCTCTTCTCCGCCGTGCTCGGCGGGTGGGTCAACGGCGAGGAGGGGTCGGATCCGGTGACGGTCCCGATCGGCTCGTGAGATGATGCGGCCATGACCACGGTCCTCGACCCCACCGGCGAGCGTCAGGTCGCCGAGCGCGCCCGCCTGGAACGACCCGCCTCCCTCGAGGGCAAGGTCGTCGGCCTGCTGGACATCACCAAGCCCCGAGGCGACATCTTCCTCGACCACCTCGCGCAGGGCCTCCGCCGGCGCGGTGCCGCCGACGTCGTGCGCTTCTCCAAGCCGACGTACACCAAGCCGGCGCCGGTCGACCTCCGCCACGAGATCTCGACCAAGTGCGACCTGGTGATCGAGGCGCTCGCCGACTGAGGGTCGTGCACGTCGTGCAGTGTGCACGACATCGCTGATCTGGAGCGTCGGGGCGTGCCCGGCGTGTTCGTCGCGTCGAGCGAGTTCGTGGATGCCGCGGCCGCCCAGGCCAAGGCGCTCGGGTTCGACGCGGCCCGAGTGTTCGTGGCCCACCCCATCCAGGACCGCACCGACGACGAGATGCGCGCCCTGGCCGACGCCGCGCTCGACGAGATCGTCGCCGCCCTCACCACCGGCTGATGAGCCGTACGATCCGGGCATGCGCCCGCTCCACTGGGCGTGGGCGGGGCGGTCGAAGGGCGCGAAGCGAAGCGTCCTCCGACTGCGGGCCGGAGCGGATCAGGGAAGGCGGTAGCCGACGTCGTCGGTGGCGGCCAGGCCGTCGGCGACGAGGGTGGCGGCCACCCGCTCGGCGCGGTCGGGGTCGTCGGGCCAGCCCATCACGGTCCCCAGCGCGACCCGTGCGACCGGGCCCGTGCGCAGCGCATCGACGAGGCGGCCCCGGCCCTGGCGGTCCGAGCCGTCGAAGCGTGACTGGGGTCCGCTGATGCCGGCCGAGCCGATGATCGGGTCCGGCTCGGGGAAGCCGGCGGACGCCCATGCGCAGTGGGCGCGGATGGGGCAGTCGTCGCAGCGGGGCGCGCGCTTGCGGCACACGCCGGCGCCGAGATCGAACACGGCCTGACCCCAGGTCCAGCCCCAGCCGTCGGGCACCGCGGCGTCGGCTGCGTCCTGGGCCTCGGTGGGCCCGAGCGGTCGACCGACGAGGGCCCGGGCCACGAAGCGACCGGCGTTGGTGTCGACGAGGCCGATGTCGCGCTCGTGCGCGAAGACGAGCACGGCACGGGCCGTGTACGGACCGACGCCGGGCAGGTCGAGCAGCGCGGCCAGCGTGTCGGGCAGCTCGCCGTCGTGGTGCTCGGCGCAGTGCTGCGCGGTCCGGTGCAGGTGCACGGCCCGGCGGTTGTACCCGAGCCCGGCCCACTCCTCGATCACGTCGCCCACGGGCGCGCTGGCGCACGCGGCCACCGTCGGGAACCGCTCGAGGAAGCGCACGTAGCGGTGGGTGACCCGGGCCACCTGGGTCTGCTGCAGCATCAGCTCGGAGACGAGGACGGCCCAGGGATCGCGCGACCGCCGCCAGGGCAGGTCCCTGCCTTCGCGCGACCACCACTCGATCAGATCCCGCTGGACCGCGCGCACCCCGCCAGTCTGCGCTGCCGTCGCTGCGATCAGATCGGGCAGAGCACCCAGGTGTCGAGGTCGAGCAGCACGTGCGCGGCGTACTTGCCGTCGTCACCGCGCAGCGTCATGGCCTCGTCCCGGCCCTTGGTGGCGACGAGCCGGACCCGCAGCGCACCGACGCCGGGGGCGTCGAGCTCGGCCTTGTCGAGCACCTCGGACCAGGCGTACACCGTGTCGCCGGCGAACGCCGGTGCCGTGTGGGCGCCGGCATTGATCGCCACCACCAGCACGGCGTTGGCCATGCCGTTGAACTGCAGCGCCCGGGCGAGGCTGATGATGTGGCCGCCGTAGACCAGGCGCCGACCGTCGTCGCGCGCCTCGGTGTTGAAGTGGACCTTGGCGGTGTTCTGCCACAGACGGGTGGCCAGCATGTGCTCGGCGTCGGTGAGCGTCACGCCGTCGACGTGGTCGATCTTCTCCCCCACCTCGTAGTCCCCGTAGCGGTGCGGTTCCCCCGCGGCGACGAAGTCGTAGGAGGTGAAGTCCAGGCCGTCCGGGACGATGAGCTGGTCGGCGGCCACGGCGTCGGCCAGATCGGGCACCACGGTCTCCGGGGCCGGTGCGTCGACGTCGGCCTTGCGCACCATGACCCAGCGGGCCCAGTCGATGGCGGTCTCGCCCCGCTGGTTCGTGGCGGTGGAGCGCACGTAGACCACGCCGGTCTTGCCGTTGGAGTTCTGCTTGAGGCCGATGACCTCGGAGCGGGCCCGGAGGGTGTCGCCGGGCCGGACCGGCTGGTGGAACCGGCACTCGGCATACCCGAGGTTGGCGACCGCGTTGAGGGAGATGTCGGGGACCGTCTTGCCGAAGGCGATGTGGAACCCGATCAGCTCCTCGACCGGCGCCGGCGACAGGCCGCAGGCGGCGGCGAACTCGTCGGAGGAGGGCAGGGCGAAGCGGCTCGGGTAGAGCGCGCCGTACAGGGCCCGGTCGCCGGTGGTCACCGTGCGGGGCGTGGCGTGCTCGATGACCTGGCCGACGGAGAAGTCCTCGAAGAAGTTGCCCGGGTTCGTCTTGCTCATGGCCCGAGAACCTACAAAGGGCCCGCCGACGGGCACCCATCGGCCGCCGGCCATGCGACCGCTCGCGACGATCAGTCGGCGTCGAGCCCGAGCGCCTCGAAGATCTCCCGCTTGCGGGCGGTGAACTGCTCTTCGGTGATCTCGCCGGACTCGCGCCGCTCGGCGAGCTGGCCGTACTCGGCCATGAGCGCGCCCTCGTCGAGGTCGGTGCCGTCGTCGTCGGCCTCGCGGCGCTCCCGACGTCGGGCGTCCTTCTCGCGGGCGCGGTCCTGCCGGTCCGCCTCTCGCTGGCGCTTCTCGAAGCTCTGGTTGCCACGCTGGGCCATGGGTCCGCCTCCTTCCCCACCGAACGTACCGTTGTGGGGCGCGATGACCGACTTCGCGCCCTCGGCTCTGCTTGGAAGGGGCCGGTTACCCACCGGTACCCTGCCGCCATGATCGCCCCCGACCTGCAACGAGCCGCCGCCGCCATCGACGCCGCCCGGAGCGTGCTCGACAAGGCAGCTGCCCGCCTCGCCGGACTCGGCGACATCGACGCCAACCAGGTGCTGGCCTACGACCTGGCCCACGCCACGGCCGCGGTCGAGATGTCGGGCACGCTGCTCGACTACGGGTCCAAGGGCGACCAGGAGGCCCGCATCGCCTGCGCCTTCGCGGCCGACGCCGTGGGGGATCTGGCCGCCAAGCTGTTCGGCCGGGAACAGGAGTGGGGCGTCGACCACGGCGCCCTCGACGTCGCCCGGGAGTTCGTCGGCCAGTACCGCTCCCCCGACTTCCTCACCACCATCGACGGCGAGGGCCCCCGGCACCTCGACGGCGACTTCGAGATGGTCCAGGACACGTTCCGCCGCTTCGGTGAGGACCAGATCAAGCCCCACGCCGAGCACGTGCACCGCACCAACGGTGACGTGCCCGAGGACGTCATCAGCGGTCTCGCCGAGCTCGGGGCCTTCGGGCTGTCGATCCCCGAGCAGTTCGGCGGCTTCGCCTCGGGCGGCGAGTCGGACTACATGGGCATGGTCGTGGCCACCGAGGAGCTCTCCCGCGCCAGCCTCGGGATCGGCGGCTCGCTCATCACCCGGCCCGAGATCATGACCCGGGCCGTCGAGAAGGGCGGCACCCAGGAGCAGAAGGAGTTCTGGCTCCCCAAGCTGGCCACCACGGAGGTCATGTGCGCCGTGGCGGTGACCGAGCCCGACTACGGCTCCGACGTCGCCGGCATCAAGTGCACCGCCAGCCGCGACACCCTCGACGACGGCACGCCGGGCTGGCGCATCAACGGTGTCAAGACGTGGTGCACGTTCGGTGCCCGCGCCGACGTGCTGCTCCTCCTCGCCCGCACCGACCCCGACCGCTCGCTCGGCCACAAGGGCCTGTCGATGTTCATCGTCCCCAAGCCCCAGGGCGAGGGTCACGGCTTCGAGTTCGAGGACGGCCACGGCGGGAAGATGGAGGGCCGCCCCATCGACACCATCGGCTACCGCGGCATGCACTCCTACGAGATCGCGCTCGACGGCTGGTTCGTCCCCCAGGAGAACCTCATCGGCGGCGACGATGGCCTGGGACGGGGCTTCTACCTGCAGATGGAGGGCTTCGAGAACGGACGCCTGCAGACCGCGGCCCGGGCCGTCGGCGTCATGCAGGCTGCCTACGAGGAGGCCCGCCAGTACGCCGACGACCGCGCCGTGTTCGGCAAGCCCATCGGCGAGTACCAGCTCACGCAGGCCAAGCTCGCCCGCATGGCCGTGATCATCCAGGCCAGCCGCCAGTTCGCCTACGCCGTGGCGAAGATGATGGCCAAGGGCGAGGGCGCCATGGAGGCCACGCTCGTGAAGGCCTACGTGTGCAAGGCCGCCGAGTGGGTCACCCGTGAGGCCCTGCAGATCCACGGCGGCTACGGGTACGCCGAGGAGTACCCGGTGAGCCGGTACTGGGTCGATGCCCGCGTGCTGTCGATCTTCGAAGGCGCCGACGAGACCCTGTGCCTCAAGGTCATCGCCCGTCGCCTGGTGTCCGCCGCCAAGGCCTGACCCACGCCCGTTCAGCGGCCGGTGATCGTCAAGCCGCGCAGGTAGTACCAGTACGCCCGCCAGCGGATGTCGCCCACCGGCTTCAGCATCGAGAACAGATCGACGTACATGCGTGCGGTGCGTCGCAGGCCGTCGACGATCCCGAACTTGACCCGCTTGGTCCGGTGCGAGACGCCGCGCATGGTGTGGGCGTGGGTCCGCAGCCGACCCTCGGCGATCACCTCGTTGATCCGCGTCTCGATGGTGTAGCCGGCGTGCTTGGTGACCGGAATGCGGTCCCAGACCCAACGGGGGATGATCCGCTCGCCGGACAGCGGCGGCAGCACCAGCACCAGCCAGTTGAGCCAGCCGTAGTCGAAGGCGCCCAGGCTCATCTCGGCCCGTCCGTCGAGCACCGGTTCGCAGATGGCGTCGAGGTGGGCGCTGGTCAGGCCGGTGCAGTCGGCGTCGACGAACAGGATGTGGGTGGCGTCGGTGGCCTGCACGCCGGCGTCCATCGCGTGGGCCTTGGAGCCCGTCGAGCCGGGCCGGCTGACGACCTCGGCGCCCGCCTGCGCCGCGATCGCCGCCGTGCCGTCACGGGAGCCGTCGTCCACGACGATCACCCGGCGGACGTGGCGGCAGCCGATGGCGGCGGCCACGTTGGCGGCGACCGTGGTGGCCTCGTCCCGGGCCGGCATCACGACGTCGACGACCACCGGCGCTCCGGCGTCGCTCTCGTCGCGCTCCGACGCCACGGCGGTGGGGCCTCAGATGGTGCTCTTCAGCAGCTCGGGCACCACCGGGGTGTCCGTGCGCCGGAGCATGGCTTCGACCGGTTCCAGTCCCTTGGGCCCGACCACGTGGTCGACGAGGGACAGCGGCACGATCTCCTCGTCCAGCTCCCACGGCTCGCCGGCCTGGTCGAGGCGGTCCACCACGGACTCCCACAGCCGCTCGGGCAGCAGACGGCCCTCCCCCACGACCAGCCACACGTCGGCGTCGGTGTCGCGCGCCACGGCGGCCGCGGCGTGGGACCCGGCCACGGCGACGAAGGACTCCGGGCCCACCGCCGACGCCTCGAGCAGCACCACGTTCGACCAGCGCACCGCGCCGGCGAGGTTGGCCGGCGGGATCTCCTCGGCCGGGGAGTCGGAGTGCTCGAGCCGGCGCACCAGACCGGCTCCCTCACCGAGGGAGTCGACGACGAGCGAGCGGACGTCGCCGCGCCGGATCAGCGCGCCGCCGACCTGCTCGGGCCAGCCCAGGACCGTGACCGTGATCTCGTCGGGCAGCTCGTAGGCCAGCGCGGCCGTGGTCTTGTCGTCCTGCAGGACCGACACGCACCGGAAGGCCTCGGCCCGGGGGTCGTTGGTGGCCAGCACCCGTGCCGCCAGCCACCACATCGGCCCGGAGGTGGGGTGCCGGTCGATGATCCGCCGGCACGCGGTGACGAGTCCGGAGTGGTCGTCGACGAAGCCGGCGAGGGCCCGGGCCACCTCCTCGGCCAGGGCGGCGTGGTCCACCCCACCGGCCCTGGCCACGTAGCGGAGGCGCTCGATCGGGTGCATCAGGCCCCGGGCTTGAAGATCATCAGGTAGAGCATGACGAGCAGCAGGACGACGACGACGGGACCGCCCTTGGCCAGCAGCTCCCGTCCCTTCATGTCGCCGGCGGCCACCAGGCGCTGCCCCTTGCCCACCAGCGCGCTCACCACGCCGGCGAGCGCGAACCACACCAGGAACGACAGCGAGATCCACATCTCGGAGAACTCGATGAGCTCGTCGGACATGACGATCATGAGGATCCCGGTGATCAGGGCGAGGACCAGCGAGCCCATGACGATCTTCTTGGTGTAGTCGTGGGCGAAGGCGGCCCACGCCTGCATGGTGCTGGAATCTCCGTCCCGCGCGAGGTGGCGCTCCAGCAGCGGGTTCACCACCGTCGGGGCGAAGGCGGCGATGACGGCCACGATGTGCAGCAGCAAGATGATGTTGTAGCCGGTGTCGCGGTAGGCGGCGAGGATCACGGGGGGCTCCAGGGTCGCGGTGCGGATCTGCTGGCGCGGAACCTACCTTGCTAACTTCCCCGCCCGTGCCGACCGACCCCGATGGCGACGTCACCCTGACCCACATCTCCGGCGTCGCCCTCCCCCTCCGGGAGTGGCTGACGACGTTCCACCTCGGCGTGGTCGTCCTCGACCCCTTCGAGTACGAGAGCGCATGGCTGCTCGACACCGCCGGACGGATCCTCGACGTCTTCCGTCAGGCCGACGTGCGCGTCGGCTTCGTGGTGACCTCGACCCCCGAGGACGCCAAGGCGTTCGTCGGCCCCTGGGCCGACAGCCTCTTCGTGCTCTGCGATCCGGACAAGGCCTTCGTGCGCTCGCTCCAGCTCGAGCAGCTGCCGGCGTTCGTGCACATCGGGATCGACGGCACGCTCCTCGGCTCGGCCGAGGGCTGGGACCCGCTCGAGTGGCGGGCCGTGGCCGACAACCTGGCCCGCATCATGTCGTGGAAGGCGCCCGACATCCCGGCCGCCGGCGACCCCAAGCCGTACCGGGGCGCACCCGCCGTCTGAGCACGCCGCTGGTCACATACCGCATGGCGGCACGGACCCTCGGGTACGTACCGAGCATGCCGAAGGACCGCGACCAGCAGACGCCCGACGACCCGCAGGACTGGGCGAACGTCACGACCTCACGTGGTCAGGGCACGGGAGGCACCGGCTACGACCGGCTGCCGGGCGAGGAGGCCCCCGCCAGCATGCGCGACGCCGACTCCACGGCCGAGACCGTCCCCGAGCCCCTCCCCACCGACGTTCAGGAGTCCTGATCATGGCCAAGCCCCAGCAGCCCGAGCTCCGTCGCTCCGGGTTCGTCCCCGCCCTCGACCCCGATGCCACCGAGAGCCGCCTCGACGCCCACGAGCGCCCCGGCACCTCCGGTCCGGGCGGACCCGTCCCCGAGGACCAGCGCCCGGGGCACCACCCCGACCACGACCAGGACAAGCCCGACCTCGACAAGTTCGCCGCCCGGCTCGGCATCGTCCCCGATGACGAGACGCCGCCCGAGGCGCCTCACGTCGAGGAGGACTCCACGGTCACCCGGCTCCAGCCCAAGGCCGAGCCCGCCTCCGACGCCGCGTCGCCGCAGCGGGCCAAGGCCGAGCCCAGGCAGGAGCAGCGCACCTTCTCGCCGATCGGGCTCGTCCTCGTCGGACCGCTCACCGGCTTCCTCGTCGCGAAGCGGGTGCTCCGGCAGCTCAAGCGCCTCCGCGGGTAGCGGCGCGCACCTCGCGGCCGGCAGCTGCCGGCCCAGGCACGGTCGACCGGATCCGGAACGCCCGCCCCCGGGTCCGGTCGACTCGTTCCGCCCTCGGATCTGCGCACGTCCCGGCCGCTCTGCGATGCTCGGGACGTGACGGAGTTCGAGTACACCCCACTGCTGCCCACGTCCGGAGACGAGACCTCCTACCGCCGCCTCGCCATCGACGGCGTCGAGGCCGTCGAGCTGGGCGGGGAGCAGTTCCTGCGCGTGCCCCGCGAGGCGCTCACCGCCCTCGCTGCCGAGGCGATGCACGACATCGCCCACTACCTGCGGGCCAGCCACCTCCAGCAGCTGCGCAACATCCTGGACGATCCCGAGGCGTCGGCCAACGACCGCTTCGTCGCCACCGATCTGCTGAAGAACGCCAACGTGTCGGCCGGCGGGATCCTGCCCATGTGCCAGGACACGGGCACCGCCATCGTCAAGGGCAAGCGGGGCGGGCGGGTGCTGACCGCCGGGGGCGACGAGCAGGCCCTCGCCCGGGGTGTGTTCGAGACGTATCAGAAGGACAACCTGCGCTACTCCCAGATGGCGCCGCTGTCGATGTGGGAGGAGACCAACACCAAGACGAACCTGCCGGCCGAGATCAAGATCAGCGCCGTCGACGGCATGGCCTACGACTTCCTGTTCATGGCCAAGGGCGGCGGCTCGGCCAACAAGAGCTACCTGTACCAGGAGACCAAGGCGCTGCTCTCGCCGGACCGCCTGCTCGCGTTCCTCGACGAGAAGCTGCGCAGCCTCGGCACCGCGGCGTGCCCGCCGTACCACCTCGCCGTCGTCGTCGGCGGCACGTCGGCCGAGATGGCGCTCGAGACCGCGAAGCTGGCCAGCGCCCGATACCTGGACACGCTGCCCAAGCAGGGCTCGCCGTTCGGCCACGCCTACCGAGACGTCGAGTTCGAAGCCGAGGTGCTGCAGCTCTCCCAGGAGTTCGGCATCGGTGCCCAGTTCGGCGGCAAGTACTTCTGCCACGACGTGCGGGTCATCCGCATGCCCCGCCACGGGGCCTCCCTGCCGGTCGCGGTCGCGGTGTCCTGCTCGGCCGACCGCCAGGCCCGGGCCCGCATCACCGCGGATGGCGTCTTCCTCGAGGAGCTCGAGCGGAACCCGGCCCGGTTCCTCCCCGAGCCCAGCGAAGCGGACCTCACCGCCGAGGTCGTGCGCATCGACCTCGACCAGCCGATGGACGCCATCCGGGCAGAGCTCAGCAAGCACCCGGTGAAGACCCGGCTGTCGCTCACCGGCACCGTGGTCGTGGCACGCGACATCGCGCACGCCAAGATCAGCGAGCGGCTGCAGGCCGGCGAACCCATGCCGCAGTACCTCAAGGACCACCCCGTCTACTACGCCGGGCCGGCCAAGACGCCCGAGGGCTACGCGTCGGGGTCGTTCGGGCCCACCACCGCCGGGCGCATGGACTCCTACGTCGAGGAGTTCCAGGCCGCCGGTGGCTCGATGGTGATGCTGGCCAAGGGCAACCGCTCCAAGCAGGTCACCGATGCCTGCAGGCGCCACGGCGGCTTCTACCTCGGCTCGATCGGCGGCCCCGCCGCCCGCCTGGCCCAGGACAACATCCGCAAGGTCGAGGTGCTCGAGTACCCCGAGCTCGGCATGGAGGCCGTCTGGCGCATCGAGGTCGAGGACTTCCCCGCCTTCATCATCGTGGACGACAAGGGCAACGACTTCTTCGACTCCGTCAGCCGACCGATCGACCTCAAGACCAAGCGCCCCTGAGGGTGCCGGCGCTCCTGGTCGTCCTGGCCGCCGTGCTGTGGGGCACGACGGGAACGGCCCAGGCGCTGGGTCCCGACGACCTCGACCCGCTGGTGGTCGGCTGGATCCGCATGGTCGTGGGCGGGGCCGGCCTGGTGGCGCTGGCCGCCGGTCGTCGCTCGACGGCCGCAGCGCTCCCCCGGGGGTGGGTGATCGCCGCCGTGGCGTCGGTGGCCGCCTACCAGCTGACCTTCTTCGGCGGCGTCCGGCTCGCCGGTGTGGCTCTGGGCACGGCCGTCGGCATCGGTTCGGCGCCCATCTGGGGCGGGCTGGTGGACTGGCGCTTCGGCGGTTGGCGGCCCTCGCCGCGGTGGATGGTGGCCGCGGCCATCGCCATCGCCGGCGCCGTGCTCGTCGCCGGGGAGCCGGGTGACGCGGAGCGACCGGGTCTCGGGCTGCTGCTCGCCGTGGCCGCCGGCGCCAGCTACGCCATGTACGCCTACGCCCTGCAGCAGCTGGCCCGCGCCGGGGACGCCGACCGGGTCGCCGCCACGGCCTTCGTCGGCGCCGCCGTCGTCCTCGCCCCGGTCGCGCTGGTCGCCGGAGGGGGCGAGGCGCTCGGCCAGCTGGCCACCGGGCGGGGGGTGCTCATGGCCCTCCACCTCGGCCTGGTGGCCACGACGCTGTCCTACGCGCTGTTCACCCGGGGCGTCCGTGACACCGCCGTGGCCACGGCGACGTTGCTGTCGCTGGCCGAGCCGGTCACGGCCGTCGTGCTCGGCGTGACGATCGTGGGCGAGGAGCTCACCGGCGCCGCGGTGGCGGGGATCGCGCTCCTGCTGGCCGGCGTCACCACCGCGGCGACGGTCCGGACGCCGAAGCCGCGTGCCGGCACCGCCACGGACGTGCCGGTCTAGGTTTCCCCCGCCGGTCCACCCAGGGGGAGCACATGCGCATCGGGATCTTCGGCGGGCTCGCCGCCACCGCCACCATCGACGACATCATCGCCGACGTCTGCACGTCCGAGCAGGAGGGCTTCCACACCTACTGGGTGCCGCAGATCTTCGGCTACGACGCCCTGACCCTGCTGGCCGTCGCGGGACGGGAGACGGAGCGGATCGAGCTGGGCACGTCGGTGGTCCCCACCTACCCGCGCCACCCCGCCATGCTGGCCGCCCAGGCGCTCACCACCCAGCAGGCCTGCGGTGGTCGCCTCACCCTCGGCATCGGCCTGTCGCACCAGCCCGTCATCGAGCACATGTTCGGCATGAGCTTCGACAAGCCGGTGCGCCACCTGCGGGAGTACCTCGACGTGCTGATGCCGCTGCTGAGCGGCGATCGCGTGGAGGCCCAGGGCGAGACGATCTCGGCCAACCTCGCGCTCGACGTCCCGGCCAGCCAGCCCGTGCCGGTGCAGGTTGCCGCCCTCGGGCCCAGATGCTGAAGCTCGCCGGCGCCCGCACCGCCGGCACCATCACGTGGATGACCGGTCCCCGCACGATCGCCGACCACACCGCCCCCACCCTGCGGGCCGCCGCCGAGCAGGCCGGCAACCCCGAGCCGTTCGTGACCAGCGGCGTCCCGGTGTGCGTCACCGACGACGTGGCCGGCACCCGGGCGCGGGCCGCCCAGGTCTACGCCGTCTACGGGCAGCTGCCGTCGTACCGGGCGATGCTCGACCGGGAGGGGCTGGAGGGGCCGGCCGACCTGGCCATCATCGGCGACGAGGACACCGTCGCGGCCCGCATCCAGCGCTTCGCCGAGGCCGGCGTCACCGACCTGGCCGCCAGCGAGTTCGGGTCCACCGACGAGGAGCGGGCCCGCACCCGGGCGCTGCTGCGCAGCCTGTTGTGAAGGTCCGGGTCGGCTACGGGCTGGGGACCCGCACGCTCACCAACGACGCCGAGCGTTTCGGGGCGCTGGTCGACGGTCTCGAGGCATTGCGGTTCGACTCCCTGTGGCTGTCGGAGAAGATCACCGACGACTGCCCCGACCCGGTGGTGGCGCTGTCGTTCGCCGCCGCCCGCACCACCAGGCTCAAGCTCGGAACCAGCGTCATGGTCCTGCCCGGGCGCAACCCGATGCTGCTGGCCAAGGAGCTGGCCAGCCTCGACCGGCTGTCGTCGGGGCGGCTCCTGCCGGCCTTCGGGCTCGGGCAGGTCGACCCGGGCGAGCAGCAGGCCTTCGGCGTCGAGCGGGCCGAGCGGGCCGAGCGCTTCGACGAGGCGCTCCCGCTGCTGCGCCGCTTCTGGACCGAGGACGCCGTCGACCACGAGGGCGAGTTCTTCCGGTACGAGGCCGCCCGGGTCCTGCCCCGTCCGGTGCAGCAACCCATCGAGATCTGGTTCGGCGGCACTGCACCGTCGGAGCTCCGGCGCACCGGGCGCCTCGGCGACGGGTGGCTGCCGAGCTTCTGCACGCCCGCCGACGTGGCCGTCGGCCGGCCGGAGATCGAGCGGGTGGCGGCCGAGCACGACCGGTCCATCGACCCGGAGCACTTCGGCGCGCTCGTGCCGTACGCGCTCGACGGCATCCCCGACGTGCTGGCCGCCTTCCTGGCCAGGCGGCGTCCCGAGGTGGATCCCGCCGACGTGGTCGCGCCGAGCGTCGGCGCACTGGCGCCGCTGCTCGAGCGGTTCGTCGAGGTCGGGGCCTCGAAGTTCGTCGCCGTCCCGATCGGGGAGCCGGTCGACTGGCCCGACCACCTGGCCCAGGTCGCCGACGTGGTCGGGCCGCTCCAGACCTGAGCCGACCCGGCCCTGGCGCCGATGGAGACCGAACGGTCGGGCCGGCGCTGGGGACACAACCCTCTTCGGGGCGACCCCTCTGCTCACACGTCCGGTTCGGTGGGCACCGGTGCGGCGGCGTCGGTGGCGACCTCGGTGGCGATGTCGGCATCGAGCACCCTCCGCGCCTCGGTGACGTCGTGGGCGACGAAGCGGACGGCTGATGCGCCGGCCAGGCCGGCGAGACCGACCATGACGGCGAGGCCGACGGTGGCGGTGCGATAGGACGACTCGGCGAGGCCACCGACGACGAGGGAGCCGATCACGCCGCCACAACCGACGAGGATGAGCGACCACCCGTAGGCCTGGGTTCGGATCTCTGCCGGGGTCACCATGGACACCAGCGGGTAGTAGGCCGGCTGGAAGGCGCTGAACCCGGTGGCGGCGAGCACGGAGAACAGCAGGGAGCCGGCTGCGAAGGGCATGGCGGCCATGAACACGAGCCCCACCGCCCCGGCCGTGAAGGAGAGACCGGTGATGGTGGCGAGGCTTGGCAGGTCACCGCTGGCGATGGCCCGGCTGGCGAGCCGCTGCCCGTAGGCCAGGCCGGTGAGCGTGCCCACGCCGGCCAGGAAGGCCTGGACGCCCCGGAGGAAGGGCGTGAAGCCGTAGATGTCCTCGAAGAACAACGCCGAGACGGTGGGGAGCGTGAGGAACCCGGAGCCGAGCAGGAACGCCCCGAAGTAGAGCCGGCGCATCGACGGGATGGCGAACAGCGTGCGCCGTGCCTCCCGGAACGGGAGCGGTGGCGCATGCACCAGCGGGGTCGCGCCCCCGCTGGTGCCGCCTCGGGGCGGGTGGGGAAGGCGCATCGTCGCCCCGATGAGGAACACCGTCGGCGCGGCCAGCACCAGGAACATCGCCTGCCATCCGATGTAGCCGGCGCCGGCGCCGATGACGACGGCCGTGACACGGGAGATCGGGTTGGCCGAGCGGTGCACCTGGAACACCCTGGGCAGCGCATCGGGCGCGTAGTAGTCGGTCAGCAGGGACGCATGGACGGGGTCGTTGATGGTCCGCCCGAGACCGGAGCCCATGCGGGCGACGACGAGCAGGACGAGGAGCCCGGACCATCCCGCCACACCGGTCAGCACCGACATCGACATCCAACCGAGCGCGGCGAAGAAGACCAGTCGGACGCGGTCGAACCGGTCCGCCACGTAGGTGAGCGGCAGGACGGCGAAGAGGACGAACACCGACACCATCGCGGCGATGAGGATGATGCCGCCGTCGCCCAGGCCGAGATCGTCGCGTATCTCGGGGGTCGCGATGCCGAAGAGGATCTGGTCGAGCTCGTCGACGAAGTTCAGGCCGAACAGGACCAGCAGCGGCGTTGCGGCCGCGCCACGGGTCACCTCGGCGAGGCGGTCATGCAGCGTCATCGCCGACCCATCCGCACTCGAGACGACGACGTTCCCACGTCCATTCCACGTGACCCCCCTGGCCCCCGGGGAGCCTGACCGGCCCCTCGGCGCACACGTTAGACACGCGCCGCCATCGACCTGCGTCGCCGGACGACCAGACCGGTCGGCCAGGTACGGTCGGCCCATGAAGTTCGGGATCATCTTCGCCAACACCGGGCCCTTCGCCGAAGGTGCCGCCGCCGCCGAGATGGCGATGGCCGCCGAAGAGGCCGGGTTCGAGTCGCTGTGGACGGTGGAGCACGTCGTCGTGCCGTCGGGCTACGACTCGCCCTACCCCTATGACCCCTCGGGGAAGATGCCGGGGGGCGAGGACTTCGCCATCCCGGATCCCCTGATCTGGCTGAGCTGGGTGGCCTCGGCGACGTCGACCATCCGGCTCGCCACCGGCATCCTCATCGTCCCCCAGCGCAACCCGGTGGTGCTGGCCAAGGAGCTCGCCACCCTGGACCACCTCTCTGGCGGGCGCATGGAGCTGGGCATCGGCGTGGGGTGGTTGGAGGAGGAGTTCGACGCCATCGGCGTGCCGTTCGACGAGCGCGGCCGCAGGACCGACGACCACATCGCCGCGATGCGAGCGCTGTGGTCGGAGGAGAAGGCCACGTACCACGGCGAGTTCACGAGCTTCGACGAGTGCATCTCCCGCCCGCAGCCGGTCAACAGGTCCATCCCCGTGCACGTGGGAGGCCACACCGACATCGCCGCTCGCAGGGCGGGTCGGCTCGGTGACGGGTTCTTCCCGGGCAAGGGCACGCCCCAGGACCTCGCGCGCGGCATGGAGGTGGTCCGGGCCACGGCGAAGGACCACGGCCGCGACCCGGACGCCATCGAGCTCACCGCTGGCGGTGCCACCATCGGCAGCGGCGCATTGCAGGCCGCCCGCGAGCTGGCCGACGTGGGGGTGGACCGCATCATGGTCCCCGCCTTCGCCTTCTGGGGCGACACCGCGGATGCGCTGAAGCGCTACGGCGACGAGGTCATCGCCAACGTCTGACCGCTACACCAGCACTGCCAGTTCGGAAGGGAGGCGGTGGCGGCGGGGGCGGCACCCGCCCTCCGGTTCTGGCAGTGCTGGTGTTGCACTCACACCTGCGGCGGCACCGCCCCGGCGCCACCCACGCAGCTGTCGAGGCGGACCCGACCGTCGACCACGGACACCTCCCCGCCCTCGCTCTCCTCGGCCCAGCTGCGCAGCGCGTCCTCGAGCTCGTCGGTGTCGTCCTGGGTGTCCCCCACCACGTCGACCCGGACGCAGGCCGCGTCACCGTCCTGCCACGTCACCGCCCAGTCGCCGCCCCAGCCCCGCACGGCCGCGAATGCCTGCTGGGGCGGCACCGGGGCGTCGCCGGTGGTGAACAGCCCGAACCAGAACAGCGCCCCGACGACCCCGTCGTCGACCACGTCGCCGTCGGCGGGCGGGACCGGTACCTCGACCCGGGCCTCCCGGGCGGCGTAGAGCTGCGGGAACAGGACCTGCTCCGACGTGGTGGGCGGGTCCTCCAGGGCGGCGTCGACGCCACGTTCGCCCCGGTCACCCACGATCGAGTCGACGAAGACCTTGCCCAGCTCGTAGGGGGCGCCGATCTCGAACAGCAGGATCTCGGGGAACCGGTCGACGTCGATGCCCTCGGCGAAGGCCCGCTCCTCGGCCTCGGCCTGGGCCCGGACGTCCTCGGTCTGCTCGTCGAGCCACCGCTGCTCGATCCGTCGGGCGTTGCCCTCGACCACGGCGGTGAACCCGGCGGCGAGCTCGTCCTTGCGGGGGTCGTACTGATCGTCGCGGTCGAGCTCGAAGTGCTGGTCGTCGAGGGCGTGCACCAGCTCGTGCACGATGGTCTTGCGGACGTAGGGCGTGAGGGAGGACCCGCGCACGACCAGCTCGTTCGTCTCCGGGTCGTAGAACCCGAGCACACCCGCGGAGTAGATCGCCCGCAGCTCCTCGAGCAGGTCGGCCTCGGGCTCCAGCAGGCCGAGCGCCTTGTAGAACACCTCGACGTCGGCGATCTCGTCGGCGTCCTCCTCGAAGTCCTCCAGCAGCCGGGCCTGGAACCCGGCGTCCTCCT
Source organism: Acidimicrobiia bacterium (assembly GCA_046570205.1). Lineage (GTDB taxonomy): Bacteria > Actinomycetota > Acidimicrobiia > Acidimicrobiales > Salinilacustritrichaceae > Salinilacustrithrix. Next base: position 91,551 of record JBKHVG010000006.1, on the reverse strand, counting down.
CCAGCTCCACCTCGACGTCTTCCAGGAACTCGAGGCCCCGTGCCTCGGCGACGAAGAGCTTCAGCTCGTCGACCAGCGCGACGAGCTCGTCCTCCGAGAGCGGCGGCGTGTCAGGTGCGGTGGTGGGCGGGGTCGACGACGGTCCGCCCCCGGCGTCATCGGACGTGGGAGCGGTCGGCGCAGCCTCCTCGGGCGAGTCGTCGTCCCCGGTGACCACGACGATGGTGGCGGCCAGCAGCGCCAGGACGGCAGCGATGGCCAGCACGATGCTGACCCGACGGCCCCGACGACCGGAGGAAGGCTCCGGCTCGCCCGGTGCAGGCGCCGGGGGCAGCCCGCCGGCAGGCGGCGCCACCGGTGGCCCCGAGGGGTAGCCGGGCAGGCGGGGTGGCGGGGGCGGAGGGGGAAGGTCGCGCACGTGAGGTTCCCAGGGAGGTGGCCGGAAGGTGGACCGACGGTACCGGCTGCTCCCGGCGGTCCCGCCGTCACGGCGGAGCGGCCGGCGGACGTACGCTCCGGCGCCATGGCCCGCGTCGCGACCGAGATCATCGACGAGTGCGTTGCCGGCGTCCACGACGTGACCGCCCGGCCCGGCCGGTCGGGAGCCGCGGGATGACGGAGATCGAGCTGGACCAGGTCCGCACCCGGCTCTTCCACGTGAGCCCGGACAACGTGCGCCGCGAGGTGCCCGAGGACCAGCTCGGTCAGGAGCCCGGCTGGTACTGGCTGGACCTGCGCGAGCCGTCCGAGCGCCGGACCCACGAGCTGGCCGAGATGTTCCGGCTGCACCGCACCACGCGCGAGGACCTGCACGAGCACCAGATCCCGAAGTTCGACGACCTCGACCGGTACCGCATGTTCGTGGTGCACGCCCTCGCCCCCGATCCCGAGGCCATCCGTACGGTCGAGGTCGACGTGGTGGTGGGAGACGACTGGATCATCACGTCGCACGCCGGAGCCGTGCGCGGCACGGAGGTGCTGGCCGAGCGGATCCACAAGCCCGACTTCACCCTCGACGGCCCGTTCCACCTGGCGTGCCGGCTGTTCGAGCTCGTCGGCGAGCGCTATCTGCCCATCCTGGACGACGTCGACACCCAGATCCTCGACCTGGAGGAGGGGGCGGTCGAGGGCGATCCGACGGTGTTGCCCGACATCCACGCCCTCCGGCGTGACATCGCCCTGCTCCGCCGCAGCCTCGCGCCCCAGCGCCGGATGCTCGAGCTGCTCATCCGGTCACACGGCGACCGCACCGACCCCGCCGGCCGTGACCTCGCCGACGCCGTCGACCACCACGTGCACATGGTGGAGTCCCTCGACAGCGCCCACCAGATGGTGGCGACCCTCGTCGACACCTACCGCAGCGCCACGGCGGAGCGGCTGAACGAGGTCATGAAGGTGCTCACCGTGTTCTCGGCCATCTTCCTGCCGATGACGCTGGTGGCGGGGATCTACGGCATGAACTTCGTCCACATGCCCGAGCTCGACGAGCGCTGGGGGTACCCCATGGCGCTCGGCGTGATGGCCGTGATCGCCGCCGGCCTGTGGATCTACTTCGTGCGACGAGGGTTCATCGGTGGCCCGAAGCTGCGCCACGTGCTGAAGCCGGCCCGGGCGGTGGGCCGGGCCGGCCGGGGCTTGGCCTCGGCTGCGGTCCTCCCCGTCGTGGCCGCCACCCGCTGGACCGCCGGGGAGGGCTCAGCGCCGCCGAGCCCCCCGCCGACGGCCGGTGACGACGCCTGATTCCCTAGTCCGGCGTGCCGTCCCTGAGGAACCGGCGCAGGATCTTGCCGGATGCCGACTTCGGGATCTCGTCGATGAACTCGACGACGCGCAGCTGCTTGTAGGTGGCGACCTTGCCGGCCACGAAGGACTTCACCTCGTCCTCGGTGAGCTCCTGGCCGGGCGCGACCACCACGAAGGCCTTCGGCAGCTCACCGGCCTCCTCGTCGGGGATGCCGATGACGGCCGCATCGGCGATGGCGGGATGGCTGACGAGGAGGGCCTCGAGCTCGGCCGGCGGGACCTGGAACCCCTTGAACTTGATGAGCTCCTTCACCCGGTCGACGATCGAGAAGTGGCCGTGCTCGTCGAGCTCGGCGACGTCGCCGGTGTGGAGCCAGCCGTCCTCGTCGATGGTGCTGCGCGTGGCCTCCGGGTTCCGGAGGTAGCCCTTCATCACCTGCGGGCCCCGGACCCACAGCTCACCCCGGCCGCCGACGTCCTGGTCCTCGCCGTCGGCGTCCACGAGGCGGCACTGGGTGTTGGGGACCGTCACGCCCGAGGAGCCGGGCCGGAAGTCGCCGGCCGGCGTGGCGTGGGAGACAGGTGACAGCTCGCTCATGCCGTAGCCCTGCACGACCTCGGTGCCGAGGCGCTTCGCGGCCTCCTGGGCCAGCTCGGCGCCGAGCGGCGCAGCGCCGGAGAAGACCTGGCGCAGCGACGACAGGTCGTACTCGTCGACCAACGGGTGCTTGGCGAAGGCCAGGACCATGGGGGGAACCGCGAAGAAGCGGGTGACCTTGTGCTCCTGGATGGCCTCGAGCGCCTGCTGGAGGTCGAAGCGGGGCATCGTGATGACCCGGACCCCGTTGGCGAGCAGGCCGTTCATCAGCACCTGCATGCCGTAGATGTGGAAGAAGGGCAGGGCGGCGATGGCGATCTCGTCGTCGCCGTAGGTGATGACCGGCCCGCACTGGGCGATGTTGGCCACCAGGTTGTGGTGCGTGAGCATCACGCCCTTGGGCAGGCCCGTCGTGCCCGACGAGTAGGGCAGCACGACGACGTGCTCCATCGGGTCGACCGGGACCTGCTCGATCGGGTCGGCGAACAGCGAGGTGAGGGCGGTGGTACCTGGCACCGCGTCGATCGTGACGATCTCGGTGACCGACGTGCCCTCCACGGCGGCCTCGGCGGTCTCGAGGAACATGCCGATGGTGATCAGCAGCGTGGCCTCGGAGTCCTGGAGCTGGTGGCGGACCTCGTCGGCCGTGTACGTGGGGTTGATCGTCGTGTTCGTGCCCCCGGCGACGGCGACGCCGTGGAAGACGACGGCGTACTCGGGCAGGTTCGGGGCCATGATGGCCACGGTGCTGCCCGGGCCGATGCCCCTGCCCTGCAGGCCGCCGGCGAGGGAGTGGATGGCCTGCTGCAGCGCACCGAAGGTGTAGCCCCGACCGCTCCCCACCTCCTCGATCGCCTGCCGGTCGGCGAGCTCGCCGGCGCGGCGTAGGACGAACTCGGTGATCGGCACCGAAGGGATGTCGACGTCGGGGTACCTGCTGTCGTGGACGATGGCCATGGCCGGGGAGCCTATGGGGCGGCGTCTGACCGGCCCACGGCGGCGCGAGGATGCGGGCGATGGACACCGATCCGTACCGCACGCTGGTCGTCGCCCACGACGCCGACCGGCCGTGCCTCGTGCTGGCCGACTCGACGACGTGGACCTATGGCGACCTGCGCGACCGTGCCGCGGGGTTGGGTGGCGCGCTGCGGGCGGCTGGCGTCGACACCGGTGACCGGGTGGTGGTCCAGGTCGACAAGTCCCCGGACGCCGTCGCGCTCTACGTCGCGTGCCTTCGCACCGGCGCGGTCTTCGTGCCCCTCAACACCGCGTACACGCCGGCCGAGGTGGCCGGCTTCGTGGCCGACGCGGACCCGAGCCTCTTCGTCGGCCGACCCGGCGTCGAGCCGCCACCCGGCGTGCGGACCGAGACGCTGGGCGCCCGGGGCGAGGGCACGCTGGCCGAGCTGGTGACGCCCGATCCACTCCCGCCGGTCGCTCGCGACGGGAGCGACTGCGCCGCCATGCTCTACACGTCGGGCACCACCGGCCGGTCGAAGGGCGCCATGCTCTCCTGCACCAACCTGGTCTCGAACGCCCGATCGCTCGCTGCGGCGTGGCGGTTCACGCCCGCCGACGTCCTCCTGCACGTCCTGCCCACCTTCCACGTGCACGGGCTGTTCGTGGCCCTCCACTGCAGCTTCGCCGTCGGGGCGTCGGTGCGGCTGCACGAGCGCTTCGACCCCGACGCGGTGCTCCGCGACCTGCCGACCAGCACGGTGCTGATGGGTGTCCCCACCCACTACCACCGGCTCCTGGCCCATCCCGGCCTGGACGCCGCGGCCTGTCACGGGATGCGCCTGTTCACCTCCGGCTCGGCCCCCCTGCCCGTGCACGAGCACGAGGCGTTCGCCGCCCGCACCGGGCACCGGATCGTCGAGCGGTACGGCATGACGGAGACCATGATCCTCACCTCGAACCCCTACGACGGCGACCGGATCGCCGGCACCGTGGGATTCCCGCTCGACGGCGTCGAGGTGCGGGTGGCCGACGACGAGGGCCAGCCGGTGCCGGCCGGCGAGACCGGCACGGTGGAGGTGCGCGGGCCGAACGTGTTCCTCGGCTACTGGCGTCGGCCGGACGCGACCGCGGCGGCGATGCGCGACGACGGCTGGTTCGTCACCGGGGATGTCGGCTCCCTCGACGAGGAGGGTCGCCTCACGCTGGCCGGCCGGGCGAGCGACCTCATCATCTCCGGCGGGTTCAACGTGTACCCGAAGGAGGTGGAGCTGGTCCTCGACCAGGCCCCGGGCGTGGAGGAGTCCGCGGTGATCGGTCTTCCCGACCCGGACCTCGGCGAGGTGGTCGTGGCGGTGCTGGTCGCCGACGGGGCCGTCGACGAGTCGGACGTGCTGGCGGCGTGCGACGGCCTGGCCCGGTTCAAGCGCCCGCGCCGGTTCGTCGTGGTGGACGAGCTCCCCCGGAACGCGATGGGCAAGGTCCAAAAGGCGGTGCTGCGAGCCGAGCTGGCGTGACCTCGGCGGTCAGCCTTCCGCGACCTCGAGGCCCGCCTCGCGCTGGACGCTGCGGACGTACGCGCTGACGGCGTCGACCTCGGAGACCGACAAGCCCGGGACCGGGGTCATGCCGGCCTCGAAACGGGGCCAGTTCTCGGGCGCCTTGCCCTGCTCGATCACGGCGCGGATGTCGGCGTCGGTGAGGCCCTCGTACATCTCGTGGGTGAGGGGGGGTCCGGCGAGCCCACCCCCGGCTGCCGGGCCGTGGCAGGTGGCGCAGCTCTGGTCGAAGACCTCCTCGCCGAGCGCCACCTGCTCGGGCGATCCGGGCGCCGGCGGGTCGTCCGAGCCGCCGGTGGCCATCACGACCAGGGCGACGACGAGGCCGACTGCGACGACGACGGGGACCGCCCACGACATCGTGCGGCGGCGCGCCGCCCTACGGGCCCGGTCGGCAGCGGCGTGGCGGGCGTGCTTGCGCTCGGAGCTCATGACCTCCTCCTCATTTCCCGATCCTGACACGGCCATCCGATCGTCGGTGCCGTAGCGTGGCCTCCGATCGGTACGCATGGGCGAGCCGACGCATAGGAGCAGCGATGCCGGTCGATACCAGGCCCACGGTCCTCATCGTGGACGACGAGGTGGACATCCGTCTGCTCGTCCGGGCGATCCTGGAGTCGTCGGACCTGGGCGTCGAGGTCGTCGGCGAGGCCGTCGACGGCAACGACGCCCTCGCGGTCTTCCGCACGCTCGATCCGCCCTCGGTGCCCGACGTCGTCATCCTCGACAACCGCATGCCGGGCAAGGAGGGACTCGACGTCGCCGCCGAGATGCTCGAGCAGGAGCCCCGCCAGCACATCGTGCTGTTCAGCGCCTTCGTGACCCCCGACATCGAGAAGCGGGCCAAGGCCCTCGGCGTGCGGGCCTGCGTCGGCAAGAACGACTTCGCGGTGCTGCCCGAGCTGGTCGTCTCGCTCAGCCGCTGAGGCCCTGGAGGTCGAGGCGTCCGTCGGCGCCCATCGGCACCGGAACCGCAGACGTCACCGCATCCACGGGGATGGGGCCGTAGACGTGGGGATAGCGGTCGCCGTCGGATGCCGACTCGACCCGCACCTCGGCCCCGACCCGGTCGGCGTCGATGCGGAGCAGCACGATGTCGTCCCGCCCCCGGTAGTACCGGTCGGCGGTGCCCTGCACCTGGTGCGGGAACGAGCAGTGCACGAAGCCCTCCTCGGCGAGTGACGTGTCGATCGTGGACCGCTCGTAGGTCCCGGAGCGCTGCGCCCGCTGCCACTCGGCGGCGACCGCGAGGTGCAAGAGGCCTCCCGGCCCGTGCAGGCCAGGAGGCCCAGGATGCGTCGCATCCTCCGGCAGCGGCGACCGGTCGCTCATGCCGGGCCGGCGAAGATGCCCTCGGCCTGGTGGCTGGGGCCGACGGGAGCCGGTGCGTCGTACCGGGCGGCCTCGTGCCGGGCGACCACGAAGTGGTGCACCTCGTCGGGGCCGTCCGCGAGGCGGAGGGTGCGCTGGGAGGTGTACATGCCGGCCAGCGGCGTCCACTCGGACACGCCGGTGGCGCCGTGGACCTGGATGGCCTGGTCGATGATCTGGCAGACCTTCTCCGGAACCATGGCCTTGACCGCGCTCACGTAGACCCGGGCCTCCTGGTTGCCCAGCACGTCCATGGCCTTGGCCGCCTTGAGCACCATGAGCCGGCAGGCGTCGAGCTCGATGCGGGCCCGCGAGACGGTCTCCATGTTCTTGCCGAGGCTGAGGATCGGCTTGCCGAACGCCTCCCTGAACTTGGCCCGCCGGATCAGCAGCTCGAGGGCCTTCTCGCCCTGGCCGATCGCCCGCATGCAGTGGTGGATGCGTCCCGGGCCGAGCCGGACCTGGCTGATCTCGAAGCCGCGCCCCTCACCGAGCAGCATGTTCGACGCCGGCACCCGCACGTCGGTGAAGCGCAGGTGCATGTGGCCGTGCGGGGCGTCGTCGTGGCCGAAGACGTGCATCGGGCCGAGGATCTCGACGCCGGGCGTGTCCATCGGGACGAGGATCTGGGACTGCTGCCGGTGCGGCGGGGCGTCGGGATCGGTCTGGCACATGACGATCATGATCTTGCAGCGGGGATCGCCGGCCCCGGAGATGTAGTACTTCTCCCCGTTCAGGACGTACTCGTCGCCGTCCTTGATCGCCTGGAGCCGGACGTTCTTGGCGTCGGAGCTGGCCACGTCGGGCTCGGTCATGGCGAACGCGGAGCGGATCTCACCCTTCAGGAGCGGCTCCAGCCACTGCGCCTTCTGCTCCGGCGTGCCCACCCGCTCCAGCACCTCCATGTTCCCGGTGTCGGGTGCGGAGCAGTTGAGCGACTCGGACCCCAGCGGGTACTTCCCGAGCTCCACGGCGATGTAGGCGTAGTCGAGGTTCGACAGCCCGCCGACCTCGGAGTCGGGCAGGAAGAAGTTCCACAGCCCGGCCTGGCGCGCCTGGGCCTTGGCGCCGTCGAGGAGCTCCAGCTGCCCGGGGGCGTGGGCCCAGCGGTTCTCCCGGTTCTCGCCGAGGCGGAAGTACTCCTCCTGCATCGGCGCGACGACCTCCTCGAGGAACTGGACGACGCGCGCGAACAGCGGCTTGGCCTCCTCGCTCATCCGCAGGTCGAACAGCTCGGCCGGTTCTTCGGGGGTGCCCATGGGTGGCGTCCTCTCGTGGCGTGCTTCACCCCGTCGGTGGGGGCGTGATCTCCGAATGTAGGCCCACCCGGGACCGGGCATGGTCGGGAGGACCCGCCGGTCGGTGGGCCACTTGGGTAGAAACGCTGGCATGGCTCTCCGCACCGACTTCCGCCTCGACGGCCGGGTCGCCATCGTGACCGGCGCATCCAGCGGCATCGGGCACCGCTTCTCCCAGGTCCTCGCCGCCCACGGGGCGACGGTGCTGGCCGCCGCGCGCCGGGCCGACCGGCTCCGAGACCTGGCCGCGACCAGCGAGCGGATCCACGCCGCCGCCTGCGACGTCGCCGACGACGACGAGCTCGGCGCGCTGGTCGACCGAGCCGTCGCCGACCACGGCCGCATCGACGTGGTCGTCAACAACGCCGGCACCACCGACGCCGTCACCCCCGCCGAGCACGAGGACCCGGCGCTGTTCCGCCAGGTGGTCGACGTGAACATGAACGCCTGCTTCGTGCTGGCTGCCGCCGCGGCCCGCCAGATGATCGTGCAGGAGCAGGGCGGCTCCATCATCAACATCGCGTCGGTGCACGGGCTGGTGGCCGCGGCCCCGAACGCCCAGGCCGCCTATGCGGCGTCCAAGGGCGGGCTGGTGAACCTCACCCGCGAGCTCGCCGCCCAGTGGGCCAAGCACCGCATCCGGGTCAACGCCATCGCGCCGGGCTACTTCGAGACCGAGCTCACCCAGGCCATGTTCGTCGGCGAGGACGCCGGACTGCGCTACATCCGCCGCAACACCCTCCTCGGCCGCCCCGGCGAGCTGGAGGAGCTCGACGGACCCCTGCTGCTGCTGGCATCGGACGCCGGGACCTACATCACGGGCCAGACCATCGCCGTCGACGGCGGCTGGACAGCGCGCTGACCGACCCTCGTCAGCGAGGGGCCAGGTCGGTGCAGGCCCGTCGCTCCTCCCAGCGCGCCGTGGCGTCCGCGGCCTCGGCGCCGAGGAGCAGCGAAGGGACGCCGTCGGCCCCCAACCGGGCCGGGACCCATGCGATGTCGAGGACCTCCCGCCCATCGATGCGCACCAGCAGCACACCGCCGTCCACGTCCTCCGGCTCCTCGGCCAGCAGCGTGCCGAGCCCGTAGGCCACGGCGGCCCGACCGGCGCGGCCGGCCCCCTGCACGCGCCCCGCGCCCGGACCGGCCACCACATCGGCGCCGGCGGCCACCAGGGCGGCGGCCAGCTCCAGCTGGCTGGTGCTCGGGCACGTCTCTCCCGCCGTCCCCCAGTGCAGGTAGACCACGACGGTGTCCGCTGTCGCACGAGCCGCCTCGACCTCGGCGACCAGCCGATCGACCCGCTTCGCCGACGCGACGCCGGCCTGATCGGGTCCGGCGGTGTCCGACCCGATGCGGGCCGGGTCCAGCAGCTGCGTGGCAGCGATGACGGCCACGGTCTGGCCACCCACCTCACGCACGAACGGGCGGTAGGCGCTGGCCTCGTCGGCGCCGACGCCGATCACCGAGACTCCCCTCCCGGCATCGGACGCCGCAGCCAGGGCGGCGCCGGCACCGAGGTCGAGGCTGCGGTCGTTGGCGGCCGACACGACGTCGACCCCAGCGGCATGCAGGGCGGCCAGCGTCGCCGGCGTGACCGCGGCGACCTCCGGCGTGGCGGACGGGTCGGCGGCCACCGGGGCATCGAGGTCGACCACCGCCAGGTCCGCGTCGCGCAGCACCTCGGCCACGGGCCCCACGACGTCGTCCGGATCCTGCGCCAGCCGGTCGAGGAGCGCCGCGCTGGCGGTGATGTCCCCGGCCAGCGCGATGGTGATCGGGCCCGGTTCCGGGGCCAGGGCCGCGGAACCCGTGCTCCCGCCCGCGGCCTCGGTGGACGCCTGCGACGAGCGCTCCGCCCACAGCAGCCAGCCGCCGGCGCCGGCGGCCGCACCGACGAGGAGCAGCCCGAGGAGGGCGAGCAGTGGGCGGGCACCAGCGGCGCGACCTCGTCGGAGGTGGCGACCGGACATCGCAGCGACGCTAGCGACGCCCGCTCAGCCCCCCGGACCACCCCGCCCCAAGACACCGTTCCGAGGGCGCAACCGGACCGGTGGAGGTCGATCTGCGCGTCGGGAACAGAGGGACGGGCGGTCAGGTGCCGGGGCGCTCGTCGGTCGGGGGCTCGGCGGCCGGGGTCGCAGGCGGGTCCACCGTGCCGGGCCCGGTGGCCGGCGACGTCGGGTCGAGCTGCCGGCGCAGCTGCTCCATGGACGTGGGGGTGCCGCCGAGCGCCGCCAGCTCGGCCCGGGCTTCCTCGACGAGGGCCAGCCGGGTGCGGACCTGCTCGAGGGCGGCCTGGGAGCTGTCGCGCTCGGGGCCGCGCAACATGACGACCTCGGCGACGGCGGCCTCGACCGACTCCACGGCCTGGGTGACCTGGCGCACCGGCTCGTCCCGCACGCGAGGAGGGAGCGCGGCAGCGGCGACCAGCTGGTCGTCGATGGCGAGGGCCTCGCGTTGCAGCGCCTCGCGGACGTCGAGCAGGGACGGGTCGTCGAGGGCCGGGTTCGCCCGCAGCGCGGTCATGGCGTCGCGCAGGCGGCGGTGCAGCCGCGCCTCGGCCGAGTGTGCGCCGGCCCACTCCTTGGGCGCCCGGGTCGGTACGCCGGGGATCACCTCGTTGGCGTCGGAGAAGTCCTGCGCGTTGCGGAGCGCGATGTACGCGATCGTGCCGATGGCGACGATGAGCAGGCCGATGATGATGGTGGTCACGTGGGCGTTCCCTCCCCGCTGGCGCCGAACAGGAACCAGGCTGCCAGGGCCAGGATGGTCACGGCGATGACCGCCAGCGCGATCTTCACCTTGCTGTACGGCCGCTGGCCCTGCACCTCACCCGTGACGCCGTTGATGAACACCTGGAACGGAGTGCCGACGTAGACGACGGTGAGCAGCCAGACCGGCAGGAGCAGGTGCTTGTACTTCAGGCCCTCGTAGTGCACCCCCATGGAGGTGATCTGCTGGACGTCGCCGCCGATGTCGGCCTGCACCGTCTGGCGGATGGCGTCCTCCATGCGGGCCTTGGCCGGGGCGAAGCACTCGACGACGTCGAGGTCGTAGGTCCGGCTCAGGTGGCCGGCCAGGTACTCGGCGCTGAAGGGTCGGGCGTCGCCGGTGGGCCACGGCTCGAGCTCCTGGACGTGCCTGCGGTCGAGGCCGACGTTGGCCGGGACCGGGAGGTCGTCGAACGCGTTCTGGACGGTTCCGGCGGCATGGCTCCACCGGGTCCGGACCTCGGTCCGGCGGTTGTCGCCCGACCCGACGGTGACCGTGTAGTGGTCGCCGCGGCGACCGGTGTACCGGGTCGTCGTGAAGGCGTCGTAGGTGAAGTAGGCGCAGTACACGCTGTTGAACGAGCCGGTCGTGGCATAGCGCTTGAACTCGTTCGGCGCGAACCAGCGGTTGTTGATCCACTGCCCGATGGCCGCCTCGGCGGTCGGCCGGTCGACCTGGAACGGCAGGACGCCGTCGACCGCGAGGCGGGCCGGGGCTGCGTGGACGTCGTCGCGCTGGATCGGTGTGGCGCAGTACGGGCAGCGGGTGGCGGTCAGCGTGCCGGTGAAGGTGGTGTGCCCGCCGCAGTTCTGGCAGACCACCTCCTTTTCGTCCGACACCTGCAGACCGGTCTTGGTGAGCGCGCCGGCGTCGAGTGCGGCCATCGCCTCGTGGAGGTCCTGCTCGACGACCTCATGGCCATCGACGACCCCCACCTCCTGCTCGTTCCCGCAGAACGGGCACCGCAGCAGCTGCCGGGTGATGTCCCACTCCAGCTCGCCGCCGCACTGGAGGCACGGGTAGGTGCGGGTCTGCTCGGTCCGGTGCAGCAGGGCCCGCTCACGGAGGCGCTCGGCCGCCTCCTCGGCATGTCCCTGGGGTGGCGGTGGTGGCGGTGGAGGCGACGGCGGGAGGTCGTCGGGGTCCATGTGGGCTGGCGCTCAGCCCTCGGACGTCGGAGGCGGAGGCGGGACGTCGCCCCCGGGGGGTGCCGGCGGAGGCGGCGGGACGGCGAAGAGGGGGGCGAGGGCCGGGACCTGGCTGGCCTGGGCCCACTCGGCCATGCCGCTGGTCCACACCAGCGTGGCGGCGTTCACCTGGCCGCTGGCGACGCCGGCCTGGAGCTGGGAGACGCTGTAGGGGCCGGTGGCCTGGCCGCCGACCTCGACGTGGTAGAGGGCCTGGCCGGGCAGCGGTGGCGGGGCCGCCGCACCTCCCGCACCGGTGGCGTTGCCGAACTGGTCGGCCATGCGCCCGGCCATGGCGAGCCCGACGCCCATCCCCATGGCGTCGCCCATGACACCACCGCCCTCGTTCTCGGCGGCGGCCAGCATGGCGTCGGCCGCCCTGACCTGTTGGAGGCGGCCGATGTCGCCGACGTTGTGGGCGTAGCCGCCCTCCTCGACGCCGCGGGCCACGCCCCGGGTCATGGCCTGCGTGATCTCGTCGGGCAGCGAGATGTTCATCGTCACCGACGTGATCTCGAGGCCGAACTCGTCGTCGACGCGCTCCTGGACGAACTGGCGCAGCTTCTCCGACAGCTCGACCTGGCGGCCCTGGAGGTCGATGGCCCCCAGGCCCGTCTCCATGATCATGTCGCTGAAGGCCAGGGTGATGACCCGCCGGAGCAGCTCGGTGATCTCCTCGGCCTCCACCGCGGAGTCCGTGCCGATCACCTCGCGCAGGAAGGTGCCGGCGTCGGCGATGCGCACGACGCACAAGCCGTTGGCCCGCACCTGGACCATCTTGAAGTCGGGGTCGCGGACGGTGACCGGCTGCGGCGTGCCCCAACGCAGGTCGGTGACCTGGCGGGTGTTGAGGAAGTAGACCTCGGAGCGGAACGGGCTGTCGAAGCCGTGCTTCCACCCTTGGAGGGTGGACAGGATCGGCAGGTTCTCGCTGGTGAGCTCGTAGTGCCCGGGCTCGAAGACGTCGGCGATCTGGCCCCGGTAGACGAACACCGCCCGCTGGCCCTCGCGGACGACCAGCTGGGCGCCGTGCTTGATCTCGTTCTGGTAGCGGGGGAACCGCCACGCGAGGGTCGAGCGGCTGTCATCGAGCCACTCGATGATGTCGACGAGTTCGCCCTTGAGCTTGTCCAGCAGTCCCACGGGTACCGCCTCCTGCGCCGTACGAGGTCGGAGTTCGCCGGTGGCGCGACCGGTGCGCTGGAGCGTAATGGGATCTCCGGCCGGTGGGGGCTCGTCCGGGAGCCGCCGCTCCAGGCCGCGCCGGCGGGCGAGCAGCTACCTCAGCGCATCACCGACACGCGCTTGCAGCACCGGACGACGAGCCGGTCGGGAGCCTCGGTCTCGATGTCGACCGAGTCGACGAAGGCACGGGCGATCAGCAGCCCCCGCCCGTTCGGCCGGAGGGGGTCGTCGAGGTCGGGGGCGACGAGCGCCGCCTCGCCGAGCTCGTCGGCCCGGTTCGACACCTCCAGGACCAGGACCGCCTCGTCGAGCTGGGCCAGGACGCGCACCTCGTCCGACGGGGTCGGTGACGCGGCAACGGCGTTGGCGGCGACCTCGCTGAACACGACCTCGAGGTCCTCGACGGCTTCGTCCTCGAGCGCAGCGGTGCGCATCCAGTCGACGAAGCGCCTGCGGGTCTCCGGCACAGCCTCGACGTGCGCGTCGAACCGGGCGGAGAAGGGATGGGTCGGCTGACCGCTCCGCTGCGGGTGTCTTGGCATGCGGATCCGTTCGGAAGGCGTGTTCCCGTCGCGGGAGGACGCGGCCTTTCTACCCAATCGGGTAGGCCCCCAGTCCGATCTCTCCGTCCGGCGTCACGAGCGCAGGTCGAGGTCACCGTCGAGGACATCGACCTCACGAGCAGGTGCCCGCTGACGGCAGCGGACGCCTCGCACCCGTTCTCAGCAAGCTCTGTGGTGACCCAGCGGTGGCTCACGGATCGGCTCCCCAGCCTGGTCCCATGGCACAGGAACACTGGAACCATCCACCCGCTCCGCCCACCACCCCCGCGCCACCGCCGCCCGCACCGCCGCCGGCAGGCGTGTCCGGGACAACCGTCGACCGCCGCAGCAGGACGCGCCTGCTGCTGCCCGCACTCACCGTCGCCGCCGCGCTCGGGGCCGGCGTCGTCGGCGGCACCATGGCCGGCGCCGCCCCGGACGAGCCGACCGAGGCCGTGGCCGCCTCAGCCGTTTCCCTCTCCGACGACGTCGACGTGGGCGGGGTCCTCGACCGCATCGAGTCGTCGGTGGTCGCGATCGACACGACCGTGCAGGCCCGCCGGGGGCCCTTCGCCGTCACCGGGGAGGGCGCGGGCACGGGCGTCGTGATCGATGACGACGGCCACATCCTCACCAACGCGCACGTGGTCGCCGGCGCCACGGCCGTGACGGTCACGCTCGACGGCACGCCCCGCCGGGCCACCATCGTCGGAGCCGACGTCGCCGCCGACGTCGCCGTGCTCCACGTCTCGGACACGAGCGGCCTCGTGCCGGCCGACCTCGGACCGGTGCCCAGGGTCGGCGACGACGTGCTCGCTGTGGGCAACGCGCTCGGGCTCCCCGGCGATCCCACCGTCACACGCGGGATCGTGTCGGCCCTCGACCGCAGCATCGCGACCGACTCGGGGACGCTCCGCGGCCTCATCCAGACCGATGCCGCCATCAGCTCGGGAAACTCGGGCGGCCCGCTCGTGGACGCCGCCGGTCGGGTCATCGGCATCAACACCGCCGTGGCCGCCAGCGGCGGGGGCACCCAGGCCTCGAACATCGGCTTCGCCATCTCGGTGGAACAGGCCATGTCCGTGGCCGAGCGCGTCGTCGGCTGACGCTGGCCGGCGCACCGATCCTGCGACAGCTCCTCGGCCGCTCACGGCTGGTCCTCAGGTTCGAGGCGGAAGATCCATGCAGCTCGGCGAACGGTCGTCGACGCAACCCGACAGACAGGAACCACGATGAACAAGACCATCGCAGCCGCCGCCGTTGCAGCGTCGCTCACCGCCGGCGGCATGGCCGGCCTGGTGCTCGGCACCCCGCCCCTGGCCGGCGCGCAGACCGCCGCTGGCGAGGCCGTCAGCTGGGTGGACGACGCGCTGTCCGGGCTCGTCTCCGACGGCACCATCACCCAGGACCAGGCCGAGGCCGTGGAGACCGCCCTCGAGGACGCCCGCCCTCACCACGGGATGCACGCCCGCCGGGGCCACCACCTCGGCGTCGTCGCCGAAGCCCTCGGCATGACCGAGGACCAGCTGCGCACGGCGCTCGAGGGCGGCAAGACGATCGCCGAGGTGGCGGCCGACGAGGGCGTCGACGTGCAGGCGGTGATCGATGCCCTGGCCGCAGACGCCAGGGCACGGCTCGATCAGGCCGTGGCCGACGGCGACCTGACCCGGGAGCAGGCCGACGAGCGGCTCGCCCGCATCGAGGAGCGGGTCACCGCCATGGTCGACGGCGAGCGGCCGGCCCGACACCGCGGCCACCACGCGGGTCGCTAGCCGCCCCAGCCGAGGACGACGTCGGCGATCTGCTCGGCCGCCGACCCGTCGAGGCCGCCGTGGACGACACGGCGATCGACCACCTCGCCGTCGCGCAGGCGGTCGACCTGCCAACCGCCGTTCGCACCCGGTGCGACCACGACCATCCCGTGCGGCACGGTGCAGGTCCATGCCTCGCCGTCCCGCTGCCAGCTCGCCTCCGGCGTCCGCTCGGCCAGCTCGTCGCCGAGGGGCTCGCTGCCGGCGGGGGGAGGTGTGGGTGACATGGCAGCCCCGTACCCGCTCGCCGGCGCCGATCAGACCGACGGCGGCGCACCCACCACCACCCGCCCTCACTGCCGAGCGCGGTACCGTCACGTCCTTGGACTGGTATCTCGACGGCAGCGACGTGTCAGCCACCGTTGCGCTGCGCATGGAGATACGCGACTACCTGCAGCGTCACGCCGATCCGACCTCCGACCTGGACTCGGCCGAGGTCGCCGTCTCGGAGCTGCTGTCGAACCTGCCCCGCCACGCACCGGGTCCGGCCTGGGTGAGCCTGACCTGGACGGCGGACACCCCCGTCATCGAGGTCCGCGACCTCGGGCCCGGGTTCTCCCTCGACGTCTCCGAGGTCCCGTCCGTCGACCGCACCGGCGGACGGGGTCTGTACCTGGCGAGCGTGTTCGTCCGCTCCCTGGAGTCGGCGGTGCGGCGGGCCGGAGGCACGACGGTCCGCATCGTCCTCGACGTCGACCGACCCCCGACGGAGAGCTTCGACCCGACCCCCTCGACCGGGCCCCTCCTCCCCGGCCTGGAGGAGGCACTCGCCACCGGTGGCTTCGGCAGGGAGTCCTTCCTCCGGGCCCTCGTGGTGCAGCTGGCGCAGGCGGTGGAGCGCAACGGGGGACCGGGGATGGCCGAGGCGTGCGTCGCCCAGGTGGCCATCGACGTCGGCGCGCAGATGGAGCTGGAGTACCGCGCCGCCACCGCCGTCGTCGGCAACCTCGATCCCAGGCAGCTGGCCGACTGCTTCGTCCGCCTCAAGCACGCCATCGACGGTGGCTTCCACGTCATCGAGATCACGCCTGATCGCATCGTCCTCGGCAACACGCAATGCCCCTTCGGTGAGGTCGTGCGCAAGGCGCCCGCCCTGTGTCGGATGACGTCGGCCGTCTTCGGTGGGATCGCGGCGAACAGCCACGGCGAGTCCGCCGTCGTCCTGGACGAGCGGATCGCGGTCGGCGATCCTGAGTGCCGCGTCGTGATCCACCTCGGCCACCGAGCCGACGTGGGGGCTTCCGCCCACCGCTACCGCGGCCATGGGCCGGAGCCGGGGACGGACACCCGCGTCACGCTCCATCCGCGGGGGTAGGAGCCCAGGGTGGACCCGGGTCACCACGGTCGAGGCACCCCGGACGTGGTGGGGCCCGCCAGTGTCGACGGTCCGGAGTCACTCGACAGCGGATGTTCAGCGCCCCTTCGCACGGCGGACGCCGGGCCGTGGCCGGGGGTGAACCGACCCTTCGTAAGGTCGGCTCGTGACCAACTCACCGCTCCGGGAGGGGACGACCGACGTCGCTGGGCGGTGGCGACTCCGCTACACCACTTCTCCCGAGCCGACTGCGCTGGCTTCCGCTGCCGGCGCACTGAGCGGCTTGACGATCGTCGTCGAGACGTGCGACACGCTGTCCGTCGACGCCCGGACGGCGATCGTCATCTGCACCATCGCGCTGCCCCCCTGGCTCGACGTCCCGGCCATCGAGTACGCCCTCGGCCAGGCCGGAGCCGCCGGCGTGCGGGCTGCGCCGCTCCGCCCTGCGTCCGGGCCGGGCGTCGCCTCGCGCCGCGCACCCGACCCACGGGGGACCAGCGCGACGAGTCGCTCCCATGGACGGCTTCCGGCGTTCTGTCTCGCATCGTCGCCAGGGTCAGCTCAAGGCGTGCCTGGGGCGGGGTTCGAACCCACACGCCCGGTGCCGGGGCGAGGGGTTCGGGACGAGCCATGGGGGCACCGGCACAGGTCGTCGTGAGATGCAACGCGCCTCACTCGAACCGGAGCGTGTCGATGATCTCGAGTCGACCGGCGCGCCGGGCGGGCAGGATCGACGCGACGGCTGCGACGACGGCGGTGACGACGGCGAGGGGGGCCAGCAGCATCCACGGGAACGCGTAGTCGAGGCCACCGGCGATGGTCGCTCTCTGGACGTCGATGATGCCGTAGGCCACGAGCGCGGCCAGGGGCACCGACAGCACGAAGGCCACGACCGCCATGGTGACCGCCTCCACAGTGATCATGCGCCGGATCTCGCCACGGCGCGCGCCGGTGGAGCGGAGTACGCCGATCTCCCGAGTTCGATCGAGGATCGCGACGACGAGGGTGTTGGCCAGGCCCAGCAGGGAGATCCCGAGCGCGACGACGAGGATGGCGTAGGCGATGCCGAAGAAGCCGTCCAGCTGGTCTTCGGCGTAGGCCCGAGCGTCAGCGGGCGAGTCGACCACCAGCTGTCGATCGTCAGCCACGCGCTCGCGGATGGCGGTGGCGAGCTGTTCGACGTCGGTGCCGTCGGTGCCCACGAGGAAGCCGTTGACTCGACCAGCGCCGATGCGTTCGAGGTCGGTGGTGCCGAAGACCGCGCCGAACCCCCCGCCGACCACGTCGTAGATCCCCGCGACCTCGAAGCGCTCTGGACCGTTGCGAGTGGTGATCTGCACCGGATCACCGGTGCCCGCGCCCAGCCGGTTGGCCTCCCGGGCGGGGAGGACGACGGCGCCGCCGGCAGCGAGCGCGCTCTGCACGGAGGCGTCGTCGCCCTCCACGTAGGGAAAGCTCGAGACCTCGAAGTAGGTGGCGGGGTCGATGACCTGGATGAAGGTGGTCGAGATAGAAGCGTCATCGCCGGCGATCCCGAGGTCGACGGTGCCGAAGCGGACCGGGCTGATGGTGCCGACCCCGGGGACGGCGGCGATGTCGGCGGAGGCCGCGTCGTCCACGGCGCCGGGGGCGAAGACCTGGATCGCTCCCGCCTGACGATCGAGGACGCGGTCGAGGTCCGCGGCCATCGAGGCGTTCGCCGCAGCGACAGAGATCGACATCGCGAGCGCGACCATGACCAGGGCGAGGGTGAAGGCCGAACGGGTTCGCTCCCGCTCGAGATGACGCAAGGCGAGCTCGCCCGTGCCGGTGGCGAGGCGGGCGGTACCGAGGCCCACGAGTCGAGCGACCGGGCTGATGACCAGGTGCACCGACAGGACCGCCCCGGTGAGCACCATGAGCAACCCGATACCGGTGACCACCACGCTGCTCGCCGACAGATCCAGCCCGGCACCCACGACGACGAGGACCGGTCCGAGCCACCGTCGGGGGGTGCGCTCGATCGCGAGCGCGCCCCCTCGCATGGCCGAGACCGGGTCGACGGCGGCGGCGCGGCGGGCGGGACCGAAGGCGGCCAGCATCGCGACGCTGATGCCCACGGCGACGCTGAGGGCCGCCGAACCGAAGGGCGCGCCGACCGACCCGAGGTCGAGCTCGAGGAGGGCGCCGACGACGCTCATGGCGAGGCTGGCGAGCCCGTATCCGACTGCGAGGCCGGCGACCGCGCAGCCGGCCCCGAGGATCGCTGCTTCGACCACGACCAGTCGTCGGACGCGGCGCGCCGTGGCTCCGAGCGCCCGGAGCGTCCCCAGGACCCGGGTCCGTTCGGCCACCGCCACCGAGAAGGTGAGGTGGACGAGGAATCCGCCGATGAACACGGCCACCACCGCGACGAGGGTGAGCGCACTGCTCACCCCGGTGATGAACTCGGCGAAGCCGGCCGCGACCTGGGAGGCATCCTGGATCGCGACGCCGGGGACGGCACCCCGGTTCGCTTCGATCCACTGGCTGGTCTCGACCCCCGGCTTCAAGACCACCTGGATGCCGGTGACGCCGTCCGTGGTGCCGAGAGCCGCACGGGCGAAGGCCAGCGTGGTGTACAGGACGTCACCCTGGTTTGCGGTGGCCGCGCCTTGGTCTTCGAGCAGCCCCACGACGGTGACGGCGACCGGCGCGGACGGGGTGACGACCTCGACCTGATCGCCGACCCCGACGTCGAGTGCGTCCGCGAACCGGCGGGGCGCGAGCACCTCCGGCGCGCCGTCCACGGGGGCGCGACCGTCGGCCATCGACAGCGTGTTGACGAGGGCGAAGTCATCCCCCACGCCGGTCACGAACCCGATCCGGTCGCGTATCGACGCCGGGTCCGACGCGTCGGCGCCGAGGCCGGGCGGGGTGACCGCCGAGCGGAACCCGACGGTCGGCACGGCAGCCTGCACCCCGTCGAGGGATTGCACCCGCTCGACTGCACCCCGGGGCAGGAGCGCGTCGAACGCTCCGGCGGGTGACACGATCACATCGGCCCGTCCGGTCTGGCCGTCGATCGCGGCGCTGAGGGCATCGCGACTGGCGGCGCTGGTGACGAGGATGGCGAACAGGACGGCCACGCCGAGCGTGGCGCCGATCCCGGTCAGTGCGTAGCGCCGGGTGGAGCGGCGGAGGGTTCGTGTGGCGACGCCGGCGAGGGAGCGCATCAGCTCGGCGGACCGGCTCGCAGCGGTTCCCGACGACGCCGGACCGACCGCGACCCGGCCGTCCCGTTCGACCCGACCGATGCCGCCGCATCGGCGGCCACCACCGCCGACGTCGACCGGGCCCGGCCGGCCAGCAAGGCCAGGACGGCATCGGTGCGCACGGCAGCGTCCGCCGGGAGGGTGCGCAGATC
Source organism: Acidimicrobiia bacterium (assembly GCA_046570205.1). Lineage (GTDB taxonomy): Bacteria > Actinomycetota > Acidimicrobiia > Acidimicrobiales > Salinilacustritrichaceae > Salinilacustrithrix. Next base: position 71,825 of record JBKHVG010000006.1, on the reverse strand, counting down.
GAGGGCGTCCACGAGTCGTCCATCGCGCAGGATCAGCACCCGGTCGCCGCAGGCTGCGCTGCGGGGGTCGTGGGTCACCATGAGCAACGACTGGCCGAGCTCATCTCGGGCGTCCACGAACAGCTCGAGGATCTCGGCGCCGGTCTCGAGGTCGAGGTTGCCGGTTGGCTCGTCGGCGAGTACGACCGCCGGTTCGGCGAACAACGCCCGAGCGATGGCGACGCGCTGCTGCTGCCCGCCGGACAGCTGCGACGGCAGCTTGTCACCGTGCCCGGCAAGCCCGACTCGTTCGAGCAGCTCTTCGGTGCGGGCCCGATAGGCCGCCGGCCGGGCCCCGGCGATCACGGCGGGCAGGGCCACGTTCTCGCGGGCGGTGAGCACCGGGATCAGGTTGAAGAACTGGTACACGATGCCGATCCGGTCCAGGCGCAACCTGGTCCGCTCGTCATCGGACAGCGCCGACAGCGGCAGGCCCTCGACTTCAACGGTGCCAGCATCGGGCACGTCGAGCCCGCCCAGCAGGTGCAGCAGCGTCGACTTGCCCGACCCCGACGGGCCCATCACCGACACCAGCTCGCCCCGCCCGACATCGACGTCGACGCCGTCGAGGACCCGGAGGCGCTCACCAGCCTGGTCGTAGCTCTTGATCAGGCCCCGCCCGACCACCGCGAATCCATGCTCCACAGCGACCCCCAGTCACGTAACTCGCCGCAGCCTCCCACACCGATCCCGCCCCTTTCGCCGGATTTGGGAAGCCAGTTCAGGCTGTGGTCCCGCGCGTGGACTCGGGTCGTGGACGGTCTTGGATCGGGCGGTGGCAGTGCTGACAGCCGTCTGAGGCGTCGGAGGGAACGGTGGGAGGCCTTGTGTCCGCTACGGATCCACGGGGGATTCGTCCCGGGCGAGGAGGCGGGCCAGTGTCTCGGTGCGCTGGTTCATGCCGAGGTCCTCGGTTGTCGGCCACTGATGGATCTCCCGCCGGGCGAACTCGATCCAGCCCTCGATGGCCTTGAACATCTCGATCTGGAACGTGGCGAAGAGCACCGAGAGGTGGGTCCGCTGGGGGAACGGGTGCCCGCCGTCGAGGTAGGAGCCCATCAGCTCCACGATGGCCTGGTGGTGATCGCCGATGTCCTCCTCGAGTTCGTCCAGGGCACGGTGCAGGTCGTCGAGCGACCCGTGGTCGGCGAAGAGCAGTCGGAGCAGGGCCTCGATCTCGATCTGCGGGGCCTGGGTCCGGGCGCTGCCCCAGGCCTTGAGCGCGTCGCGACCCTCCTCGGTGATCTCGTAGACGTTGCGGCTGCGAGCCCCTGAGGTGTCCTTGTAGGTCGTGGCATACCCGAGCTCGACCAGCTTCTTCGGCTCGGAGTACAGGAGACGTTCTGACCTGGGCCAGGCGTAGCGGAGGCTGCGTTGCGCCTGCTGCGTGAGCTCGTAGGCGGTCCACGGACGCAGATCGAGGAGCGCCAGCACCGCATACGACGACGTCGTCATGTTCTTCATCACGCGCACTGCCCTTTGCTGCAGATTTCAGTGTACTTGCTGCAGATTGCAGTATATGGTGCGGCGAGAGGGAAGCCGCATGAGCGGCAGGACCGAGAACCCGGAGGAGCACGTTGGACGTCGCCGACCACATCACGGCCATCGGTGAGGAGGGGCAGCTGATGGCCGACGCCGCCGGGCAGGCCGGCCTCAACGTGGACATCGACGCCTGTCCGGGTTGGACGGTGCGGGATCTGGTGAGGCACGTCAGCGAGATCCACCTCTGGGCCGCTGCCCATGTCGCGCTGCGAGCCACGAAGATGTGGGTCGAGGATGTCGCTGAGCTCACTGCGTCCTGGCCCGGGCTGGCTGTGTTCTGGCCAGCCGACGACGAGCTGGCTGAGCACTACCTCCGGACCAACGCCAACCTGGTGGCCGAGCTCGAGGGGGCACCGGTCGACCTCGATGCGATGACGTTCCTCGCCGCACCGTCGCCGCTCGCCATGTGGGCGCGGCGACAGGCGCACGAGGTCGCCATCCATCGCTTCGACGCCCAGCGCGCAGCGGGAGTCCCCACCGTTTTCGACGCCGAGTTCGCCGTGGACGGCATCGATGAGCTGCTCTGCGCCTTCGCGCCGCGAGCGAAGAGGTTCCCGGTGGCCGCCAGCAGAGCCATGCTCGTCCACGCCACGGACACCGACGACTGCTGGCGCGTCACGCTGAGCCCGGACGGCATCGCAACGGCCCGCGATGACGGGCCCGCGGACGTGACCGTGCGAGGCCGTGCCAGCGACGTCTACCTCGTCATGTGGAACCGCAGCGACGACACCGTCGTCGACGTGGAAGGCGCTCGCGACCTCCTACAGACCTGGCACGACAACCACAGGGTCCGCTGGTTCTAGAGCGGCGACTACACCCCGACTACACCCGCAACGAAGGAGCACGTCATGAAGAGCAACGTCGCAGAGCTGCCGATCGCCCACGAGGCCCTCGGTGAGATGATCCGCGGACAGGACTGGGGCGGGATGACCAGCGCCTACCTGCACTATCCGACCGGTCTCGACTTCTGCCCCCTGCTCGAGGGCCTGGAGCGCGACCACTGCCAGTGCCCGCACTGGGGCTACGTCCTGGAGGGGCGCGCCCGTGTCGACTACGAAGACGGCAGCCACGAGACCGTCGGTGGCGGCGAGCTGTACTACTGGCCCTCTGGCCACACGATCGTCGTCGAGGACGCAGTCAAGATGGTCGAGTTCAGCCCTCACGACCAGATGTCAGAGGTCGTCGCCCACGTGGTCGGCAAGCTGTAGCGGCCACACAGAAAGACCGATGGCTGACAGGATCCGAGCCGGTCGAGCACGCCGGCGAGCACCCCGGCGTCTGGGGGCAGGTTCGAAGGTCAGCGTCTGGCGTCGCGCGGTGGACCTGCACGGACCTCATCGGCGTCCATCGGCTACGAGGTCAACAACCACGTAGCGCCGAGTGGCGACCACGATCGGATGCGAGGGCTCTGGCGAGGCACCACAGGCAACGTGACGCCATCGAGCGAGAAGAACTCGCCGTCGAAGTCCACGGCCTCGCCCGACCAGAGCAGCGTCAGCAGTTCGAGGACCTCTCGTATCGCCGGATGCGCTCCTTCGGGGGTCGTCGTCGACGCCGGCGAGGAACTCGCCGAGCTGGGCGGCGGTCCAGGTCTCCATCTCGGGCTCGGTCCGCTTCGGCGGTCGAGCCGCGGTGGCCGGGTTGCGGATGAGCACGCCCAGGCGCACGCCGTCGTTGAGGGCCTTCTCACAGCGACGAGTGCGCGTTGTAGACCGTCTTCGCCGACAGCGCGCCACCCCGGGCGGAGCGCGACTTCATCGTCTCGGCGTAGGCGGTCTCGAGCTGCATCGGTGTCAGCTCGTGGAGTCGGACGGGGCCGAGGCAGCGGATCACCCGGTCGAGGTCGCTCTTGTAGCCGCCGAAGGTCGTCTTGCGGGCGGTCGGTTCCTGGTTGGCGAGCCACTGCTCGAGGTACTCGCCGACCGTTGCCGAGGTGTGCCAGGGAGCTGGCCGGACTCTCGGGCGTGGAGGCCGCCTCGGCAGCCGTGCGGGTGCGGAAGCCGCCCTTGCTGCGCTGCCGGCGACGTCCGGTCGCGGGATCTCGACCCGCGTCGGCGACGTAGGTCCACCCCGTGCCACGCTTGTACACGTGGCCCTGCACGGGTCCGATGCAAACAAGCTCTTTCGCATCTCGTTCGCATTTCCTGAGTGCCACGTACTTCAGCGCATGCACGCTGACCGCAGAGCGCTCGGTACACGGCGTAGTGCTCCATGCCTTCCGCGAGTACTTGAGGGCACTAGAGCGGGACGACCCAGACCACCACGAGTTATTCAGAACGCTTCACGACCTCGTGGTCCCGCACCTCGGTCGCTGAACCGACCGTTCCGCTTCAGAGTGTCGACGGTGATTCCGTCGTCCGTGCCGGGGCGACGAACCGGCTGAACCGTCCACCTCGCTCAGGACTTGGAGCACATAGCTGGCGATAGCGAAGCCCCCGACTGCCTCCTATCGCTCACCCGCGACCATCGCTGCGGTGTCCCCAACGTGCCGTTGCGTGCGAGGGCGTCGAGCTGTCCCCGAACATCGTCCCCAACCGGTCAGGCGGCGGTCGCCACCTCGACGAGGCGGCGCAGGCCCTTGTCTCCCAGCGCACGTCCAGCCCGCCGCAGCGCGAGCGCTCCGTTGACGGCCTGGAGCACGGCGCTGGTCGCGGCGTCGAAGTCGGCGCCAGCCCACTCGGCGACCTCGGACCACGACCAGACCCGGCCGTGGCCACGGGTCCGGCCAAGCGGCTGAGGGAAGGTGCCGTCGCCGCGGTCGCCGGCGATGAGCTGGTTGATCGACTGGCGGCTGCGGTCGAGGCGCTCGGCGATGTCGTTGACGGTGACGAGGTCGTCCTCGTCGACGCGACGGACGCTCAGACCCCCGACCGACTCCACGGCCTCGACGGCGGAGAGGATGGCCTCGAGGAGGCTGTCGGCGTCACGGTCGAAGTCGCCGTAGGAGATCGTCGAGCCATGGGAGAAGGTGGCGTCGTCGCAGCCGGCCTCGAACAGGGCATTGATGCGCTCGTCGGTGCCAGCGTCGCCGTCGATGACGAGGGTGAAGGTGTAGGTGTTCATCCGTCTTCTCCGGCGTGTGGGCAGCGGTCGACGTTTCGGCGGATCTGTCGGGCGTGGTTGGCAGGAACTCGAGGCGTCGACCAGATCGAGGTCGGCGGCGTGCAGTCGCCCGGGCAGACGGCGACGCCCCACCGGTGGCCCGATGCGGTGTCGTTCACCGTCCAGCCGTGCGACTCGGCGTACTGCAACGCGTCCTCGACCTCCTTCTTCGGATGGCGCTTGCGTGCCACCTCAGAGGCTCACTCTACGACAGGCGTTGACAATTGGAAACAGTCTCATTCCTTCGCCTTCTTGAAGATCTGGTCGGCCACGGTCGTGGCGGCGTCGGCGTCCATTCCTTCGACGACGTGGCTGTAGGTGTCGAGGGTGATGGCGATCGTCGAGTGACCGAGTCGCTCGCTCACGATCTTCGGGTGCACGCCGGCCTCGAGGGCGAGCGTCGCCCAGGTGTGGCGGAGCGAGTGCGGGCCGCGGAGCTCGGGGAGGCCGAGGCGCTTGACATGCCGCTGGAAGGCTCGGGTCCAGCGGTCGGGGTGGACGGGGGTGCCGTCGGCCTGGGTGAAGACCAGGTCGTTGGAGTCGTCCCAGTCCTCCCCCACCAGGAGCCGATCCTCGGCCTGGCGGGCTCGGTGGCGGCGGAGGGTGGCGACGGTCGACCCGTCGAGGCTGATTCGGCGCTGGCTCTTCGACGTCTTGGTCGTGTCGAACACGAGCTGGTCGTTGACGGTGGTGAGGGTCTGGCGGATCCGAACGAAGCCGGCGTCGAGATCCACGTCCTGCCACCGCAAGCCCATCGCCTCCCCGCGTCGCATGCCGGTGGTGGCGATGAGCACGTACGCGGCGTGGAGCGGGTCGTCTTCGACGCCGGCGAGGAACTCGCCGAGCTGGACGGCGGTCCAGGTCTCCATCTCGGGCTTGGTTCGCTTCGGCGGTCGAGCGGCCGTCGCCGGGTTCCGGATGAGCACGCCGAGACGGACGCCGTCGTTGAGGGCCTTCCGCAGCGACGAGTGCGCGTTGTAGACGGTCTTCGCCGACAGCGCCCCACCCCGAGCGGAGCCCGACTTCATCATCTCGGCGTAGGCCGTCTCGAGCTGCATCGGGGTGAGCTCGTGGAGGCGGACGTGCCCGACGCAACGGATCACGCGGTCGAGGTCGCTCTTGTAGCCGCGGAACGTCGTCTTGCGCGCCGTCGGCTCCTGGTTGGCGAGCCACTGCTCGAGGTACTCGCCAACCGTGGCCGAGGTGTGCTCGGTGAGCTGACCGGACTCGCGAGCGTGGAGATACTCGCGCATCGCCGCCTCGGCGGCCTTCCGGGTGCGGAAGCCGCCCTTGCTTCGTTGACGGCGCCGGCCGGTCGCGGGATCTCGACCCGCATCGGCGACATACGTCCATCCCTTGCCACGCTTGTACACGTGCCCCTGCACGGCTCCGATGCTAACAAGCTCGTTAGCATCTCGTTAGCATTTGACGATTCCGGTCAAGACCTGCTTCCGCCGACGGTCTTCGACCGTCACGTTTTCGCAGGTCAGCGCGTGCCCGGGGTGGGGTTCGAACCCACACGCTCCCTCGGGAGCCGAGGGGTTTAAGCCCTCTGCGTCTGCCAGTTCCGCCACCCGGGCTCCGGCTCAGCGTAGGTCGGAGCGACGGACCCGGGGGACGGTTCACCGGCCGGCGGCGGCCTCCTGGTCCTCCGCAGCGGCCTGCGTCGTGGTGGTCGTCGTGGTGTTCTCGCCAGGGCTGCTCGTCGACGTGGTGGTCGTGGGTTCCTGCTCCACGACGGTGGTGCTCGTGGTCGACGTGGTCGATGTGGTCGTGGTGGCCGACGGGTCTACCCGCACCTCCACCGTGGCCGGTGGGCCGAGGGGTCGGGGTCCGGCGCCGGCGTCGCAGCGGGCGCTGACCTGGTAGGTGCCGGGCACCGCGCTGGCGGGCATCTGCACCGACGTGCGTCGTGTGGACTCGTCGGACCCCGTGTCGGGCGTGCTCTCGACGAGCACGGGTTCGGGGAGCGGCCGCGGGGCACCGTCGGCGCCGGCGGGCTGCTCGGCCACGGACGTCGGGCCCTCGAGCACGACGAACCACGACGTCCGGCAGGTCTGGAAGCCGTTGCCCACCACGTCGACGGCCTGCCCGGCGTCCACGCTCGGTGTGGCCGTGAGCTCGACCGGCGGCGAGGTGTCCTTCAGCAGGTCGGGGTCCGGTTCGGGGAACTCGGTGGGAGGGACGTCGGCGAGCGCCTCGACCATGAAGTCGTGCCAGATCATCGCCGGGACGGTTCCGCCCTGCACCGCCACGCCGTCGACGTCGGGGATGGGTTCGTTGCCCTCCGGGTTCCCGACCCACACCACGGCGGTGTACTCGGGCGTGTAGCCGGCGAGCCACGCATCGGCGTTCTCCTGGGTGGTGCCGGTCTTGGCGGCCATGGGCCGGTCGAGCGCGGCCCGCTGGGCCGTACCGGTCCGTGGCGTCTCGGTCAGCACGGCGCTGACCGTGTCGGCGATCCTCGGTTCGACCGCCTCCTCCTCCTCGGGTTCCTCCGGCTCCCACACGGTGCGGCCCTCCCGGTTCTCGACCTCGGTGATCACGTACGGATCGATGCGGACCCCCGACCGGGACAGCGTGCTGTACATCGACGCCAGCTCGAGGGGGGTCACCTCCTCGGTGCCGAGTGCGATCGACGGTTCGGCGTCCAGCTCGCTGCGGATGCCGAGCCGGTGGGCGAGGTCGACGATGGCCTCGGGGCCGACCTTGGTCAGCGCCTGCGCGTACACGGTGTTCACGGAGTTGGCGGTCGCCTCGGCGAGCGTGAGGGTGCCGTAGTCCTGGCCACCGGCGTTGGACACCGTCCACGGGCCGCCCTCCACGTCGAGTGTGATCTCGGCCGGGGCGGGGTACACCTCGCCGGCACCGTTGCCCGCTTCGAAGTTGGCCGCCAACGTGACCGGCTTGAACGTCGAGCCAGGCTGGCGCCCGGAGCCACCGGCACCACCGGCGAGGTCGACCTGCAGGTTGGCGAAGTCACGGCCGCCGACCCAGGCCCGCACGGCCCCCGTTCGGTCGATGGCGACCACGGCGGCCTGTGGGTCCTCGGGATCGTCCAGGTGGGTGGCCACCGACGCCTCGGCGGCTCGCTGGTCGGCGAGGTCCAGCGTCGTGTGCACGACGAGGCCCTGGTCGTACAGCGCCTGTTCCCCGAGCTCGTCGATGAGCACCCCACGTACGTGCTCCACGAAGTGGGGGGCGACCCCCTCCCGCAGGGTCGTGGGCGATGCCACGACCGTGGTGACCTCCACGGGCAGGGCGGCGGCCGCCTCACCCTCCGCCGCGGTGAGCGTGCCCAGCTCCACCATCGTGGCCAGCACCTGGTTGCGGCGGTTCGTGGCCGCCTCCAGGTCACGGCCCGGTTCCAGCCGCTCGGGCGAGCGCAGCATGCCCATCAGCAGCGCCGCGCGCTCGGAGCTGAGGTCGGCCGCGGTGCTGTCGAAGTAGGTGCGGGCGGCGGCTTCGATGCCGTAGGCGCCCCGGCCGAAGTAGACGGTGTTCAGGTAGCGCTCGAGGATCTCGTCCTTGTCCTCGGTGCGGTCGAGCTTCACGGCGAGCACCGCCTCGCGAACCTTGCGGCTGAACGTGCGCTCGTCGTTGAGGTACGCGTTCTTGACCAGCTGCTGCGTGAGGGTCGACCCGCCCTGGGTCGAGTCGTCGGTGAGGTTGTTCCACACGGCGCGCCCGAGGCCGACGGGATCGATCCCCGTGTGCTCGTAGAAGCGCTGATCCTCGGCGGCGACGAGAGCGTCGACCGCCACCGGTGCGACCTCGTCCAGGTCGACCTCGAGCCGGAGGCCCTCCTGGGCCAGCAGCGCCAGCTCGTTGCCGTCCCGGTCGAGCAGCACCGCGGCGGCCGAGGTGGACCGGGCCGAGGGCAGGTCGGTGGTGGTCCACAGCCAGGCGACGGCGAGGAACAGCAGGACCAGCAGGGCGCTGAAGCCGAAGACCGGCCACCGCAGCCACGGCCAGGCCCGCCGGAACCGGCCCGCTGGCTCGGAGGCGACCTCGTGGGCGTCGGTGACCGTGTCCGTGACCACCACGTCGTGGACCTCGGTCGGCTCGTCCCCGTGCTGTGGTCCGTCCCCGTCCGGGGGCTGGTGGCGATCCGACATGTGGGGTTCCTCCCTGGGGGACGGCGACCCCTACCCGTGGCAGGATCGTGCCAGAACGCCGCGTGCGTCAGACACCACCCTCTGTGTCGGCCGGGGACGCGTCGGTCGTCGGCGGCGCCGCCGTCGTGGTGGGCGCGGCGGTGGTCGTCGGCGATGCCGTCGTGGGCGGAGACGTGGTCGTCGACGTGCCGTCCTGCTCCCCCTCCTTGACCCCGCCCTCGGTGCCCGCGTCGGCGTCGATGACCGTCGTGGTGGTGGTGGAGCTGGTCGACGACGTCGTGTCGCGGCGGGCCGTGGTGGTCGTCGCCCGCGCGTCGCGCTCGATCCCGTCTCGGGCCTCTTCGGCCGCGTCCGAGCGCTTCGCGCTCAGCAGGTCGGTGTCGGGCTCCGGGAAGGCGGTGGGCTCCACGTCGGCGAGCGCCTCCACCATGAAGTCGTGCCAGATCTCGGCCGGGATGGAGCCGCCCTGGACCTCGCGACCGTCGACCTCCACCGTCTCGTTGCTGGACGGGTTCCCGACCCACACGATGGCCGTGTACTCGGGCGTGTACCCGGCCAGCCACGCGTCGGCGCTGTTCTGGGTCGTACCGGTCTTCGCTGCCATGGGCCGGTCGAGCGCAGCTCGCCGAGCGGTACCCCGCCGCGGCGTCTCCTCGAGCACGGCGTTCACGGTGTCGGCGACGGCGGGCTCGACGGCCTTCTCCTCCTCGACCTCGTGCTCCCAGATGACCTCGCCGTGGCGGTCCTCGATCTTGGTCATGAGGTACGGATCGACGCGCACCCCGGAGCGAGCCAGCGTGGAGTACACGGTGGCCATCTCCAGGACGCTGACCTCCTGGGCGCCGAGCGCGATGGACGGGTGGGGCTGGAGGTCCCGGCGCACGCCGAGACGGTTGGCCATGTCGACCACGGCCGGCGCACCGACCTGCATGACGGCCTGGGCGTACACGGTGTTGACCGAGTTCACCGTCGCCTCCGCGAGGGTGAGGGTGCCGTAGTCCCGGTCACCGGCGTTGGAGACGTCCCACGGCTCCTCCGCGCCGACGTCCAGGCTGATCTCCGCCGGGGCCGGGAACCGCTGGCCGGCACCGTTGCCGGCCTCCAGGTTGGCAGCGAGGGTGACGGGCTTGAACGTGGACCCGGGCTGGCGGCCGCCGCTGCCGGAGGCCGACACCAGGTCGACCTGGAGGGACTCGAAGTCACGTCCGCCCACCCAGGCCCGCACGGCGCCGGATCGGTCGACGCCCACGACCGCGGCCTGGGGGCCGGCAGGATCGGTGAGGTGTGCAGCGACCGATGCCTCGGCGGCGCGCTGGTCAGCGATGTCGAGCGTCGTGTGCACGACGAAACCCCGGTCGTAGAGCGCCTGCTCGCCGTACCGCTCGATCAGCTCGGCCCGCACCTGCTCGACGAAGTGGGGGGCGACCCCTGCTCGGAGGATCGTGGGAGTCGGTTGGGAGGGGACCGTCTCGACCGGCACGGCCTGGGCCCGCTCGGCCTCGGCGGCGTCGAGCGTGCCCATGTCGACCATCGTGGACAACACGAGGTCGCGGCGGGCACGTGCCGCATCCGGATCGGCGTCGGGCCCGTAGGCCTCCGGGGCGCGCAACAGCCCCGTGAGCAGCGCGGCCTGCTCCGGCGCGAGCTCGGCGGCGGTCGTGTCGAAGTAGCTGCGGGCGGCGGCCTCGATGCCGTAGGCCCCCCGCCCGAAGTAGACGGTGTTGAGGTAGCGCTCGAGGATGACGTCCTTGTCCTCGGTGCGCTCAAGCTTGACGGCGAGGACGGCCTCGCGGACCTTGCGGGTGAACGTGCGGTCGCTGGTGAGGTAGGTGTTCTTGACCAGCTGCTGGGTCAGCGTGGAGCCGCCCTGGGTGGAGTCGTCGGTGACGTTGTTCCACAGCGCCCGCACGATGCCGGTGGGGTCGATGCCGGTGTGGTCGTAGAAGCGGCGGTCCTCGGCAGCGATGAGGGCATCGACCACGACGGGAGCGACCTCGGAGAGGGGAACCTCGAGCCGCAAGCCCTCCTGGGCCAGCACGGCGAGCTCCTCGCCGTTCCGGTCGACCAGGACCGCGGAGGCGGCCACCGACGGCGTGGACGGCAGGTCGGTGCTGGTCCAGAGCCAGGCACCGACGGACACGACCACGACCAGGAGACCGGCGAGGCCATAGACCGGCCATCGCAGCCACGGCCAGGCGCCACGGAGGCCACCACCGCGACCGCCTCCAGCCGGCTCGGGGTCCCCGGGCGCGCCGGTACCGCCCGCTGCAGGGTCTGCCGAGCCGTCGGCCGTGGGCATGCCTTCGGTGCGCGGGGGCTCGGGCGCGCCAGGTTGATCGCTGGACATGTGGGGGGTCTCCTTCGACCGGCGCCCCGTACCCAGGGCGCCGGACGAGCAGACCGCGCTGGTCAGCCGAGGTCGGTGCCCGGGTCGTGCGGCTCGAACCCCGACAGGTCGTCGTCGCCTCGGAAGAGGTGGCGGTGGCCGTCGGAGAAGCGCACGACCGCCGCCCCGCGCATGCAGCTGCCGTCGGGAGCGGTGAGGGCGAGGTCATGGCGTGCCATGCCGAGGCGGTGGTACTGGTCGGTGCGCAGCTGGGCCTCCCAGTCGTTGGGGCCCGGCTCGGTGGCGCCCTCCCGCACGACGATGAAGATGTCGGCGTAGTCGAACTCGACCGGCACCCCGTTGATGTCGGCTCGGGAGATGACGATCCGGTACGACTGCACGGCCGGGACCGTACGCGATGGAGCCGGTCATGCCGCCAGGACAGCCTCGCGCTCCAGCGCGGACCACAGGGCCGTGCGGCACCGGATGGCGGGTGCGCCGTCGAGCTCGTTGGCCAGGACGACGCCGTCGACCAGGTCGGCCAGCACCGCCGTCCACGGCCGGTCGCCCGCCCGCACCGCCACGGTGGCGCCCCGCCGGTTGCGACGGATGGTGCGCACCGCGTCGCTCCGGGCCGGCGGGCTGCGGAAGATCGGCACCTCCAGGCCCTGCAGGCGCGCGGACTCGCTGAGGGTGCGGACGGCATGGGCGAATCGCAGCGAGGTGGTCATGGCCCCAGCATCCCCGCGTCCACCGACAAGAACGCGGGGACGGGTTCTTGTCAGCACCCTCGTGCGACGGTCGGTGCATGACCACGACGGCCGCCACCTACTCCCCCGCCCAGCAGCGGATCATCGAGCTCCTCCGACGACGGCCCGACGACGAACCGGTGGGCGCCGGAGTCGTGGCCGCCCTCCACGCCGAGCTCGAGGATCGGCTGGCTCCGGTGGCCGGACGGATCCCCGACGGGGCCTCCCTCTGGGTCGGCAAGTCCGCGCTGCACCAGATCGACACCTGCGAGGGCCGCTGGCAGGCCGAGGCCAGCGCCCGGTTCGTGTGGAACGTGCCGGCGGCCCGGGGGACGGTCGCCCACAAGGCGATCGAGCTCCAGGCCAACTGGCGGGGCGAGAGCGAGCCGTGCCGTCTGGTCGACGAGGCCATTGCCCGGCTCGCCGAGCTCGACGGGCCGCTGGCCACCTTCCTGCGGACCCTGTCCACGGTCGAGCTGGCCGAGCTGCGCCAGGAGGCGGTCGGCTTCGTCACCGCCTTCGAGGAGTGCTTCCCCCCGCTCAAGTCGCGCTGGCGGCCGGTGGTCGACGGTGCCGCCCGGGTCGCGCTGGCCGGCGGCCGGATCGTGCTCGCCGGGCGCCCCGACCTCACGCTCGGCCGCGCCGCCGACGGCGGGAAGGTCATCCTCGACCTCAAGACCGGCCGTCCGTCCCGGCACCACGTCGACGACCTCCGCTTCTACGCACTCGTCGACGCCTGCAAGGTCGGCCTGCCCGCCCGCCGGCTGGCCACGCTCTACCTCGACACGGGCACACCGGCCGTCGAGCAGGTGACGGTCGGGGTGCTCGAGGCCGCGACCGAGCGGGTCGTGCGCTCGGTCGAGGCGATGGTGCAGCTGCGCACCGCGGCCCGACCCGCCACGGTGCGGGCCAATCCGATGTGCCGGTGGTGCCCGGCGCTCCCTTCGTGCGAGGCCGGCTGCGCCTGGATGGCGGCCGAGGCCGACGGCGAGCACGACGACGGGTTCTGGTGGCCGGCGCCGGCCCTGGAGGGCGCATGAACCCGCTCCCGCCCCGATCGGGCCCGCCGGTGCGGGCGGTACGCTCGCCGCCATGGTCCGCCCCACCGCCGAGTCGGCCCGTGTCTCGGGCCACCTGCTGCCGGTGCACGTCCCCACCCCAGCGGCGCCGGAGCTGGACGACCCCCGCACCTCCGACGTCGACGAGTGGGGCCGGTCCGAGCGCACCCGCGCGCTGGCCCGGGCGCTCTTCGCCCCGATCTACGACCACTGGTTCCGGGTCGAGTGGGAGGGCCTGGAGAAGATCCCCGCCGACGGCGGCGCCCTCCTCGTCGCCAACCACGCGGCGGCGATCCCCAGCGATGCGCCGGTCATCATGCACGGCATCGAGACCGAGCTGCAGCGGCCCGTCTACGGCTTGGCCGACCAGCTGTTCAAGAAGCTGCCGGTCGTGGGCACGCTGTGGTCACGCACCGGCGGCGTGCTGGCCCACCCCGACAACGCCTACCGCCTGCTGCGCCAGCAGCAACAGCTGGTGCTGGTGTTCCCCGAGGGCTCGAAGGGGCCGGGCAAGACCTTCGACGAGCGCTACCAGCTCCGCCGCTTCGGTCGGGCCGGCTTCGTCCAGATCGCCATGCGTGCCGGGGTCCCGGTGGTCCCCATCGCCGTCGTCGGCGCCGAGGAGTCGATGCCCACGATCGCGAACCTCGGTCCGGTGGCCAAGGCGCTCGGTCTCCCGTACGCGCCGATCACGGCGAACATGCTCGCGCTCGGCCCCCTCCTCGGACCGCTCGGCGCGCTGGTCCACTTCCCGGCCAAGTTCAAGCTCCGGGTGCTCGACCCCATCCACTTCGACGTCCCGCCCGACCAGCCGCGGTACAGCCGGAGCAAGGTCATGGACGAGGCCGAGTCCATCCGCCAGCAGATCCAGGACGCGCTCTACGACATGCTGCGTACTCGGGCCTCGGTCTGGAGGGGCTGATGGGAAAGCGCGTCCTCGTCACCGGTCTCGGCACGTTCTGGGGCGCCCGGGTGGCCAAGGCCCTCGAAGCCGACCCCGACGTCGACATCATCGTCGGGCTGGACAAGGTGGAGCCGAGCATCGAGCTCGAGCGAACCGAGTACGTCAAGAGCGACGAGAACTACTCGATCCTGTCCCGCATCGTGGCGGCGACGCAGGTCGACACCATCGTCCACACCTTCCTCGTCGTGGACTCCACGCTGATGCGGGCCCGGACGATGCACGAGATCAACGTGATCGGCACGATGAACCTGTTCGCGGCGGCAACGGATTCCTCGGTCCGGTCGGTCGTGGTGAAGTCATCGTCCTACGTGTACGGCTCCGAGCCGGGCGATCCCGTCTGGTTCACCGAGGACATGTCCCGACAGTCGCCGCCCAGGCACCGGGTCGAGCGGTCGCTCGCCGAGGTCGAGGGCTACGTGCGCGACTTCGCCGTCGACAACCCCCATGTGGCCGTCACGATGCTGCGGTTCTCCAACGTGCTCGGGCCGGAGCTGAGCACACCCCTGTCCCGGATGCTGGAGCTGCCGCTCGTCCCGTCGGTCTTCGGCTTCGACCCCCGCTTCCAGTTCGTCCACGAGGACGACGTGGTGCGGGCGGTCCTCTTCGTGCTCGAGCACGATCTGGCCGGCGTGTTCAACGTGGCCGGCGACGGCCTGCTGCCCTGGAGCGAGGTGGCTGCCATCTGCGGCAAGCGCACCGCTCCGCTCCCCCCGATCGGTAAGGGTCTGTTCACCGCCGCGCTCAGCCGCATCGGGGTCGACATCCCGCCCGAGGTGGTCGACCTCCTCAAGTACGGACGCGGACTCGACAACGGACGGCTGAAGCGAGCCGGCTTCGACTACACCCACACATCGGCCGGCGCCGTGCGGGCCTTCATCGAGGCGCTGCGACTCATGCGCACCGTCGGCCCCACCAGAGCGACCTACCAGTACGAGCAGGCCGTCGAGGAGTTCTTCCGCCGGTCGCCGGCGGTGGTGCGTCGCCCCCGGTGAAGGGGGGCGTCACGATCGCCGGGCGACCTCGCCCTCGAGGTCGAGGGGCTGCACCACGGCCCGGGTGGCGTACTCGCCCCACTCGTCCTCGGCCAGCAGGTACATGACCTCGAACTCGTTGCCGTCGGGATCGGCGGCGTAGAGCGACTTGGAGACACCGTGGTCGGACTGGCCGCGCAGCGCCCCGGCGTCACGGAGCACGTCCCGGGCCCGGGCGAGCTCGTGGATGGAGGCCACCCGCCAGGCGAGGTGGTACAGCCCGGTGGCGCCGTGCGGCGGGCGAGGGGCGCCGGCCCCGACCCCGATGAGGCCGAGGTCGTGGTGGTTCGACGACCCGCCGGCCCGGAGGAAGGCGGCCCGGCCCGGCATCTCGTCGACCACGACGAAGCCGAGGACGTCGCGGTAGAAGGAGACCGCGGTGGGCACGTCGCGCACGTAGAGGACGGCGTGGTTCAGCTCCGTGACCTGGACGGGTTCCATGATGCGCTCCTCTCGCTGCGAGCGGCGGGGCCCCGTTCGGGCCGGGACCCCGTCGCCACGCTGTTGGCCGCCCGCCGGGCCGGCGGCCGGGACCCAGGTTCAGTCCTGGGCGACGGCTTGGACGTCGATCAGGATCTTGACGTTCTTGCCGACGAGCACGCCACCGGTCTCCAGCGTCTGGTTCCAGGTGATGCCGAAGTCCTCGCGGTTGATCTCGGTCTCGGCGGCGAAGGCGATGCGCCCGTTGCCCCACGGATCCTGGTTGGCACCCTCGAACTCGACGTCGAGGGTGACAGGCCGGGTGACGTCCTTGACGGTGAGCTCGCCGTCGACCTGCCAGGCGTCACCGGCCTTGCGCACGGCGGTGGAGCGGAAGGTGAGGACGGGGAAGCGCTCGACGTCGAGGAAGTCCTCGGACTTCACGTGGGCGTCGCGGTCGGCGGAGCCGGTGCTGAAGCTGGCGGCGTCGAGGGTCACCTCGACGGAGCTCTCGGTGGGGTCGTCGGCGATGACGACGGTGCCGGACTGGATGGCGAAGCCGCCGCGGACCTTCGAGAGTCCGAGGTGGCGCACCTGGAAGTCGGCGCTGCTGTGGCTCGGGTCGATCTGGTAGGTGCCGGCCGTGGGGACGGTCGTGTCGGCGGCGGTGCGGGTGAGGATGTCGGCCATGGGGGGCTCCTGCTTGGTTGTTCGGGGGACTGTTGCCTACACAACAAGATAGCCCATGGTCGTTGCGCGTGCAACCAGTTCTTCGTACCCTGTCCCCATGGCCTGCCCTCCGCATCTCTCGACGTACCTCGACGACCCGAGGATCGAGGCCTATGGGATGCTGCTCGAGGCCCACAACGAGCTCCACAACGCACTGCAGCGCGACCTCGATGCCGCCGCGGGGCTCCCGGTGGGATGGCTCAGCGTGCTCATCCGGCTGGCCCGCTCGCCCGGGCAGCGCCTGCGGATGACGGTCCTCGCCCGCGACATGACCATGAGCACGAGCGGCCTCACCCGACTGATCGACCGGATGGAGGTCGAGGGCATGGTGGCCCGTGAGGCTTGCACCGAGGACCGCCGCGGCTTGCTCGCCGTCCTCACCGAGGAGGGCCGCAAGGTGCTGGACTCGACCACCCCCTGCCACATCGCCGACCTCGAGCGCCTGCTCGGTGGAGCGCTCGACGATGCCGATCTCGCCCGCCTCACCGACCTGCTCCGCCGGGTCCGCGACCACGTCCGGACGGTCGGGCCGCCCCCGGCCTGACCCGGGGCTGCCAGACTCGCCGCGATGAGCCAGGTCAAGACCGAGATCACCGACGGCGTCGCCGTCGTCACCCTGAACGACCCCGACAAGCGCAACGCGCTGAACCTCGACATGGTCGAGGAGGTAACGGCCGCGTTGGACACCATCGAGGCGGATGAGTCCGTCGGTGCCGTGGTAGTCACCGGCGAGCCACCCGCGTTCTGCGCCGGCGCCGACCTGTCGCACCTCGGCTCGTCCCAGCGTGAAGGCCTCATGGCGATCTACCAAGGCTTCCTCCGCTTCGGGCGATGCCCGCTCCCCACCATCGCCGCGGTGAACGGCGCAGCCGTCGGTGCCGGCATGAACCTCGCCCTGGTCTGCGATGTCCGGGTCGCCGCCGAGGGGGCCCGCTTCGATACGCGCTTCCTGCAGCTCGGCCTGCATCCGGGCGGCGGGCACACCTGGATGTACCGCCGCATCGCCGGGCCGCAGACCGTCACCGCCGCCGTGCTGCTCGGTCAGGTGATGGACGGCAAGGAGGCCGAACGGGTCGGCCTCGTCCACCGCTGCGTGCCCGACGTCGAGCTGCTGGACCACTGCATCGACATGGCCCGGGCCGCGGCCGAGGCCCCCCGCGACCTGGTGATGAAGATCAAGGCGTCGATCCAGGACATGGCCCTCATCGACGACCACGACGCCGCCGTCGAGCGCGAGCTCGACCCGCAGGTCTGGTCGCTCAACCAACCCGCCTTCAAGGAGCGCCTCGCTGCCCTCCAGGCCAAGATCTCCAACAAGTAGCTGCTACGCCAGCACTGCCAGAACCGGTGGGTGGGGGGCGGCGGCGGCGGTCAGGCCAGGACGAAGCCCGCGTCCACCACGGCCAGCACCGCGCTCTGCGTCGAGGCGTCCTCGCTGGTGACCACGATCGACCACACGCCGTCGTCGTCGGGCACCAGCACCCGGCTCACGTAGGCGTCGATGGTCTCCTCGCCGTCCGCCGCCGGCTGGCGCAGCCGGAAGTCGACCCGGACTCGGCCGTCGGCGGCCTCCACCACGTTCACGTCCGTGCCGCCGGCGGCCAGCACCTCGGCCTCGGCGGCAGCCCGCATGGCGCCGATCGACGGGTCGGCGCCCTCCTCGACGTCGACCTTGATCTCGGCGACCCGGCCCTGCGGGTCGACCCCGGCTGCGTAGAAGATCGCACCGGTCGACGCCACGTTGCGGGCGGCTTCGAGGAAGAAGGGCTGCGCCAGGTCGGCGTCCTCCAGCCGCTCGAACGCCTCGTCGTCGAGCCGGGCCGCGTTCCACCCCTCCGGCACGGCGATGCCGAAGCCGAGCGACGGGAAGGGGGCGAAGGTCGTCCCTTCGACCTCGGGCGCCACGAGGCCTCCCGGGTCGGCCTGGTCCGGACCGCCGTGACCGGGCAGCTCGGACGCCTCCGGCAGCGGGTCCGCCGGCGGGGGCCCACCGTCGTCGTCGCCGCAGCCGGTGACCGCGACGGCCGCGGCCAGGAGGGCAGCGATGGCGCGATGCCTCATGCGACCCACGCGTCGAGCAGCTCGTCGCGCCGGGCGTCCCACTCCTCGGACGTGATCCCGTAGCGGACGTGGTCCTCCCAGACGCCGTTGATCTCGAGGTACCGCAGGGCGATGCCCTCCTCGCGGATGGCGAGCTTCTCGACCACCCGCCGGCTGGCCCGGTTGCGGGGGATGATGGCGATCTGGAGGCGGTGCAGGCCGAGCTCCTCGAAGGCGTAGCGGCAGGCGACGACCACGGCCTCGGGCGTGTAGCCCCGGCCGGCGTGGGCCTCGTCCACCCAGTAGCCGACGTACGCGTTCTGGAACGGCCCCCGCTGCACCGACGACAGGTTGATCTCCCCGACGAGGGCGTCCTCCTCGCTGAAGACGCCGAACCCGTAACCGGTGCCGAGCTGCCACTCCCGCGACCGGGCCGAGCAGCGGGCGGCGAAGGCGTCCCTGCTCTCGACCACGTCGGGCTGACCGGTGATCCGGCGCGGCTCCCATCGGGTCAGCCACCCGGTGTTGCGGCGGCGGACCTCCCGCCACGCCGGGAAGTCCCGGATGTCGAGCGGCCGCAGCACGACGCGGCGTCCCTGCAGGCGCGTCTGCGACGGCGACCAGCTCACCGGTCGAGGACCTCGCGCAGCGCCCCCAGCAGGAGGGTCACGTTCCGGGGGCGGGCGGTGTGCCCCATGCACCCGATGCGCCAGACCTTGCCGGCGTAGTCGCCGAGCCCCCCGCCGACCTCGATGCCGTACCGCTCGAGCAGCGTGGCCCGCACCGCCGCCTCGTCGATGCCGTCGGGGACCGCCACGGTGGTGAGCTCGGGAAGCCGATGCCCCTCGGTGGCGAACAGGTCGAAGCCGAGCTCGACGAGACCGTCCTGCAGGAGCTGCCCACAGTCGGCGTGGCGGGCCTGCACCGCCTCCAGGCCCTCGTCGAGCAGGGCGGTGAGCCCGCCGTGCAGCGAGTAGATCATCGAGATCGGAGCGGTGTGGTGGTACGTGCGCTTCGCGCCGGCGGTGCCGACGTAGCTGCCGATCATCCGCAGGTCGAGGTACCAGGACTGGCTCCGCTCCACGAAGCGCTCCCGGGCGCGGTCGGACACGGTGATGGGTGACAGCCCGGGCGGCACACCCAGGCACTTCTGCGTGCCGGAGTACGCGAGGTCGATGCCCCACGCGTCGGCTTCGAAGGGGATGCCGCCGAGCGACGTGACGCAGTCGACGAGCAGCAGGGCGTCGCCCTTGCCGGCGGCGACCGGCTCCACGTCGGAGCGGGCGCCGGTGGAGGTCTCGGCGTGGACCATGCCGATCAGCGTCGGTGACGGGTGCGCATCGAGGAGCCGGTCGGCGGCGACGGGCGTGCCCCAGTCGAAGTCGACCCGGACCACCTCGGCGCCGGTGCGCGACGCCACGTCGCACATCCGGGCGCCGAAGACCCCGTTCACGCCGATGACCGCGACGTCCCCGGGGCCGAGCACGTTGACGATGCAGGTCTCCATGCCCGCCGAACCCGTGCCGCTGATGGGGATGGTGAGTGCGTTCTCGGTGCGGAAGACGGTGCGCAGCTGGTCGCACACCTCGTCGAGCAACCCGAGGAAGGCGGGATCGAGGTGCCCGAGCATCGGGCGTAGGAAGGCCTCGATGGCCTCGGGGTACGGGTTCCCGGGCCCAGGGCCCATCAGGATGCGGTCGGGGCGGGGCACGCCGGGAGGCTAGATCGGCACCGGGACGCCCGGAGAACGGTCGACCGCCGCCGGTGTCCCGACGAGCCCGTGGGCGGCTCCGAGGGTCAGGCCAGCGAGGCGACCAGGCCGTCGAGGATGTCGGATTCCGACACGAGGCACTCCTCGACCCCGAGCCAGCGGACGATGGCCACGAAGATGCAGGCGCCCGCCACGATGACGTCGGCCCGGGCCGGCTCGAGGCCCGGGTTGTGCATCCGGTCCTCCATCGACTCGGTCACGAGCGTGCGGAAGACGTCCTCGATGGCGTCTCGGGGGAAGCGGAAGTGGTGGATCGCGTCGCGGTCCCACTCCTGGAGGCCCAGCTCCACCGCCGCCATCGTGGTGATCGTTCCGGCCAGACCGACGAACGTCTTGGCCGTGCGGACCCCGGGCAGGTCGCGGGCGATGTCCTCGAGCCAGGCCTCGGTCACCGAGATGCAGGCGTGCAGCTCCTCGGGGGCCGGCGGGTCGTGTTCGATGTACTGCTCGAAGAACCGCACGCAACCGATGTCGATCGACTGCGAGGCCTCGAGCACCTCGCCCCCGACGATGAACTCGGTGGAGCCGCCGCCGATGTCGACGACGAGGAACGGCCCGTCCGCCGGATCCAGCTCGGCGGTGGCGCCCCGGAACGACAGCTCGGCCTCCGCCTCGCCGCTGAGCAGCTCGGGGCGGACGCCGAGGACCGCCTCGGCGGCATCGAAGAACTCGTCCCGGTTCTCGGCGTCGCGAGCCGCCGACGTCGCCGTCACCCGGACGCGCTCGGCGCCGTGCTCGTCGAGGATGCGCCGGTAGTCGCGCAGCACCTCGATGGTCCGCTCGATCGCGTCGGCATCGAGCCGGCCGCTGCCGTCCACCCCCCGGCCCAGCCGCGTGATGGTGTTCACGCGGGCGAGGGGCTCCTTGCCGGCGCCGCCGCCACGGGACACGAGCAGTCGGGTCGAGTTCGTGCCGCAGTCGATGGCGGCGAGCACGGGGGCGTCCACCCCGGCACCTTGCCCCGCCAGCTCAGCCTCGATCCAACGCCCGACCGGGTCGTCGCCGCCGGCGAGGTGCCAGGCCCAGTGGGCGTGGAAGCACTTGATGCCCCGGCGGGTGCCGCCCACGCCGCCGAAGGGGCGGGGGCCGATGTGGTCAGCCGGGATGGCGGCGTCGCGCTCGGCGGCGTAGCGGTCGTGGGCCTCGGCGATGACGTCGTCGCCGATCTCAGCCTCGGCCCGGTCGATCGCCCCGGTGGACTCGAGCCGCCCGATGCGAGCTCGCTCCTCCTCCCCCACCAGCCAGTAGCGCGTCGGCATCGGGGTGCCGTCGAACAGGAACGGGGCGTTGCGGATGACCACCGGTGCGCCCGCGTCGTCACGAACGACCACGTCGAAGTGGGCCTGCGGGGGTCGGCCGAGCAGCTCGGCCACCGCGGCGATGTCGGCCTCGTCGGCCTGGCCGGGTCGGGAGCGCCCTGGGTCGTTCACGTCCTCCTGCTCTCGCCGGCGGCCCCTAGGCGCCGTGGTTGGAGCGACGGCGTCCGAGCAGCCAGAGGACGAGCAGCGCGACGACGACCGGACCGACGCGCTTGGCGACGGAGGCGCCGGCGGCGTCGACGAGGTCGACGGGCTCGCGCTCGGGCGAGTCGATCCTGCGCACGCCGGAGGGCGCGGGCGTGGCGCCGGCGGCGGACTCGGCGGCAACGGGGGCGGTGGTGTCGGCCGGGGTCGGCGTCTCGCCGTCGGGCGTGCCGATGGCCGGCTCGGTGCCGGTGGCGGTGGCCGCCGCCTCGGTGGCGGTGCTGGCGTCGGTCTCGACGGCGTCGGCCTCGACGGCGTCGGCGTCGGCGGGCGCCGACGCGCTGCGGGCCGGGGCCGGTGCATCGAGCTTGCCCTCCAGGCAGTCGACGAACTCGGTCATGAGCTTGCCGCTCACGTCGGCGATCATGCCTCGGCCGAACTGGGCGACCTTGCCCTTGATGGTGAGGTCGGTGTCCACGGTGACGTGGGTCCGGCCAGACTCCTCGGACATCTTCACGGTGATGAGGGCGCTGGCGCTGCCCTGGCCGCGGGTGTCGCGGCCCTCGGCCTTGAGCACGAGCCGGCGGGCGGCCTCGTCCTGCTCCTGGAAGGTGGCGGCACCCTTGTACTGGGCGGTGATGGGACCGACCTTGACCTTCACCACGCCGCGGTACTCGTCGCCCTCGATCTCCTGGAGCTGGGCTCCGGGCAGACAGGGGGCGATCAGCTCGACGTCGGTGAGGACCTCCCAGGCCCGCTCGACCGGTACCGGCACGGTGAACTCGTTGGTCAGCTCCATCTGCGGAGGTCCTCCAGGGTGTCGATGTCGGCGGTTCTGTCGGTGCTGGTGTGCCCGGCGTCGCACGGTATCTCCAAGACGAGTTCGGGACGACTTCGCATGACGGCCCGACCGACCTCCTCCCCCTCGACGGGGAGCAGGTCCCACACCTCGCTGGCGAGCCGGACGGGATGCCCGCGCCGGCCGGCGTAGGTGGCGACAGCCATCGGGGCGTCGGCCCCGGCGACCGCCTGCCATGCGTCGGCCGTCACGAACGGCTGGTCGCCCAGCCCGACGACGACGGCGTCGTGGCCGCGTCGGCGGGCCTGGCCGATGCCGACCTGGACCGACGCGGCCTGGCCCGATGCCCACCCTGGGTTCGCCACGACGGCGACGTCCGGTGGCACGAGGTCGGCGACGTCGGCGGCGCCGGTCACGATCACGGCCTCGAGGCCGCTGGCCACGAGCGCGTCGATGGCGTGGGCGAGCACCGGCCGGCCGTCGAGGGGGGCTCGCAGCTTGTGGGTGGCGCCGGCGAACCGGCTGCCCGCTCCGGCGGCGAGCAGCACGGCGAGGACCATGGCCACAGTGTGCTCGCCGGGCCGGCGGCGACCGGTCCGACGCCGTGGCAGCATCGGTGGATGGACGTCTTCACCGCCCGCCGCACGCTGGCCCAGGGTCGCCTCGCCATCGGCATCGCCGCCCTCGTCGCTCCCCGTGTGGTCGCCCGCTTCTTCGGCGTCGACCCGGCGACCAACCCGGCGGCCCCGTACCTCACCCGCATGTTCGGCGCCCGGGAGCTGTACATGGCGGCGCCGTTCCTGATGCCGGCCCCCGGCCTCGACGAGTCCGAGCTGGCCTCACGGGCCGTGCCCGTCGATGCCGCCGACGCTGCGGCATCGCTGCTCGCCGGCCTGCGCGGCTACGTGCCGTGGCGTGCCGCCGCCCCGGCCACGGCGGTCGCCGCCTTCGCCACCTGGCTGGGGTCCCGGGCCGCGCAGAACGAGAAGCTCGTCCGTCCCTCCTGAACGCCCGGCGGTCAGTGGATGGGGCCGTCCGCGTCCCGCAGCGACGGGGCCCGGCGGCCGGTCCGTGAGGCGATGACCTCGGCCATGATCGAGACGGCCGTCTCCTCCGGCGTCCGGGCGCCGAGGTCGAGGCCGATCGGCGCCATGACCCGGGCCAGCTGCTCCGGCGTCGCACCCTCGGCGAGGAGGCGCCGGTTGCGGTCGTCGGTGGTGCGTCGCGACCCCATCGCCCCGAGGTAGCCGACCTCGGTGCCGAGCGCGGCGAGGACCGCCGGCACGTCGAACTTGGGGTCGTGGGTCAACACGCACACGGCGTCCCGGGGACCGAGCTGGTCTCCGACGCGCTCGAGGAGGCGGTGGGGCCAGTCGACGACGACCTCGTCGGCGAACGGGAACCGGGCCCGGGTGGCGAAGACCTCACGGGCGTCGCAGACCGTGACGCGGTATCCGAGGACCTTGCCGACCCGGGCCAGTGCGCCGGTGAAGTCGACGGCGCCGAAGACGAGGAGCTGGGGCGGCGGGGCGAAGGACTCGACGAACACCGCGACATCGGTCTCGTTGGCCTGGCCGTGCCGGCCGTAGTGGCGCACGCCCGTGGTCCCGGCGGCGAGCTCCCCGAGGGCGTCGCGGCCGACGACCCGGTCGAGGTCCGGGTCTCCCAGGCTGCCGAGGGGTTCGACGCCCGGGCGCACCAGCAGCTTGGCGCCCACGCCCGGCCCGTCGACCACCGTGGCGAGGGCGACGGGCTCCTCGTCGGCGATGGCGGCGCGCAGGACGTCGAAGAGTCCGGTCACCAGTCGAGGGGCTCGATGTAGAGGTGGATGGTGCCGCCGCACGTCAGCCCGACCGCGAACGCCTCGTCGTCGGAGTACCCGAAGGTGACGATGCGACGCTCGCCCGAGCCGATGATCTGCAGGGCCTCGGTCACCACGGCGCCCTCGACGCAGCCGCCCGACACGGAGCCGGCGACCTCGCCGTCCTCGTTCACGGCCATTGCCGCCCCGGGCAGCCGTGGTCCGGAGCCCTCGACGTCGACGACGCGCGCCAGCGCGACCTGCTTGCCGGCCTTCCGCCAGCGCTCCAGGTCGGTGAGGATCTCGCGCACCGGGGCAGCCTACGGAGCGGTCGTCCCGACGGGCGCGGCCCCGCCGGCGATCACGGCGACGAGCCGCTCGAGCGCATCGATGCTGTGTCCCTCGACGAAGGCGTCGACGTGCGGGATGGCGGCCGCCATGCCGCGGGCCAGCGGGGCGTAGCCCGGCGTCGACTTGAGCGGGTTCACCCACACGACCCGGTGGGCCACCCGGCGCAGCCGCACCATCTGCTCGGCCAGCTGCTCCGGGTCGCCACGGTCCCAGCCGTCGGAGAGGATGACGACCACCGCCCCCCGGGCCATGCCCCGGACGCCCCACTCGTCGTTGAACCGCCGGAGCCCCTCACCCAGACGGGTCCCGCCGGCGAAGTCGGCCACCGATGCGGCGGCGAGGCGCATGGCCTCGTCGGGGTCGCGCCGCCGGAGCTCGCGGGTGAGCCGGGTCAGCCGGGTGCCGAGTGCGAACGCCTCCACCCGGCTGCGGGCCGCGACGGCGGCGTGGACGAAGCGCAGCAGCGGTCGGGCGTAGGCCTCCATCGACCCGGACACGTCGACGAGGAGGACCACCCGCCGGAAGCGCTCGCCGGGCACCGTGTGCGAGCGCCGGATCGGCTCGCCCCCGGTGCGCAGGGCGTGGCCGACGGTGCGGCGCAGGTCGGGCCGGCCCCGCTGGCGGGCCGTGGGCACCGCCCGGCGCGATCGCCGCGGCGCGCCGACGAGGGCCAGGCGGTCCATCAGCGCCCACGCCTCGGCCAGCTCGTGGTCGTCGTAGGCGGCGAAGTCCTTGTGGCGCAGCGTCTCGACGCGGGAGAACCGGACCTGCACGGTGGGGTCGGCGTCGGCCCCGTCGCGGCCGTCGTCCATCTCGGCGTCGGGGTCGTCGACGGCCAGCGTCACCGGCTGGAGCACCTGGCGCGGCGGCCGGGGTAGCGGCACGGCCCCGAAGAAGGCCGCGAAGAGGTGGTCGAAGGGCGCCACGTCGTCCGACCGTCGCACGAGCGTGGTCCGCCCCGCCCAGTACACGTCGTCGCCGGAGGCGAGGTCGACGTGGTCGAGGGCGGCGGCGAAGGTCACCGACGCGTCGATGGGCACGACGAGCCCGGCTTGGCGCAGCGCCCGCACGAAGGCGACGGCCACGGTGGCCGGATCGCGGGGGACGACCACGGTGCCGGTCAGGCGCTGCGCTCGATGGCGCGGGCCACCAGGTCGTCGAGCCCGGATGCCCGCACCCGGGCCTGGTCCTCCCGGTACTTGAGGACGGTGCCGAGCGACGCGTCGACCGTCTGGACGTCGAGCGACTCGGCGCCCAGCACCGCCAGCGCCGCGGCCCAGTCGATGGTCTCGGCCACGCCGGGCGGCTTGTACAGGCCGGCGCCCCGGAGGGCCTCGGTGGCCGCTGCGACCTGGCGGGCGAGCCGGGTGCCGACGCCGGGCACCCGGACGCCGACGATGGCGACCTCGCGCTCGAAGTCCGGGTGCTCGACCCAGTGGTAGAGGCAGCGGCGCTTCAGCGCGTCGTGGACGTCGCGCGTCCGGTTCGAGGTGATGACCACCAACGGCGGTTCGGTGGCGTGGAAGGTGCCGAGCTCGGGGACGGTGACCGTGTAGTCGGACAGCACCTCGAGGAGGAACGCCTCGAACTCGTCGTCGGCCCGGTCGACCTCGTCGATGAGCAGCACCGGCGGGGGGCCCGGCCGTGGCGTCACCGCCTGGAGGAGCGGGCGCCGCACCAGGAACCGCTCGTCGTAGAGCTCGTCCTCGAGCTGGTCGACGCTGGCCTCGCCGGCGACGCCCGCCGCCTCGGCGGCGCGCAGGTGGAGCAGCTGGCGCGAGTAGTCCCACTCGTAGACCGCCTGGCTCACGTCCAGGCCCTCGTAGCACTGGAGGCGCAGGAGCTCGCCGCCGGTCCAGCGCGACAGCACCTTGGCCACCTCGGTCTTGCCCACCCCGGCATCGCCCTCGAGGAGGAGCGGGCGCCGCAGCCGGAGGCCCAGGAACACCGCCGTTGCGAGGCCGGTGTCGGGCAGGTAGTCATGGGCCTCGAGCGCGGCGGCGACGTCGGCGGCGTCTCGCACGTCGGCGGGCGATGGGGCGGACGGGTGCACGAACGCAGGCTACGGTCCGGCGACCGCACCACGAGGGGGCCGCCATGGGACTGCGACACATCGTCACGCTCACCTTCCGCGACGACACCGAGGACGACCAGGTCCACGAGATCGTCGAGGCGCTCCGGCGCCTGCCGTCCCAGATCGACGAGATCAAGAGCTACGTCGTCGGCACCGATGCCGAGCTGGCCGACGGCAACGCCCACCTCGGCATCGTGGCCGACTTCGACTCCGTCGAGGGCTACGAGGTCTACCGCGACCACCCCGCCCACCAGGCCGTCATCACCCAGCTCATCGTCCCCGTGATCGCCGGCCGCAGCGCCGTTCAGCACCACATCTGAGGGTCCGCCCGTGGACTCGATCCCCTTCGTCTCCCGCCCTGACGACGTCACGCCCGAGTGGCTCACCGCCGTCCTCACCGCGGCCGGCGTCACCGACCACGGGACCGTGGTCGACGTGCAGGCCCGCTCGGTCGGCACCGGGCAGGTCGGCGACAGCGTCCGCTTCACCCTCACGTGGGACGACACCGACGCCGGCCCCGCCACCGTGGTCGGCAAGTTCCCCACCGACGACGAGACGAGCCGGGCCACGGCGACCGCCGTGCGGACCTACGAGGTGGAGACCCGCTTCTACCAGCAGCTCCGCAGCCGGGTCGACATCGCCGCGCCCGTGCCGTACTACGCCCAGATCGACATGGCGACCCACGACTTCGCCATCCTCATGAACGACCTGGCACCGGCCGAGCCTGGTGACCAGATCGCCGGGTGCGGCGCCGACGACGCCGCCATCGCGGTCGAGGAGGCCGCCAAGCTGCATGCGCCGCTGTGGGGCGACAGCACGCTGGCCGGCCACGACTGGATGAACCGCAGCTCCCCCGGGGCGATGCGCGGCCTGGTCGACATGGTGTGGCCCGGCTTCGTCGAGCGCTACGACGGCCGCATCGATCCCGAGGTGGTCGACGCCGGCAGCGTGCTGGTGGAGCGGCTGGAGTCGTACCTGTCGTGGCGCCCCGAGCAGCTCACCGCCGTCCACGGCGACTTCCGCCTCGACAACATGCTGTTCGACCCCTCCCCCGGCGGTGTGCCGATGACCACGGTGGACTGGCAGACGGTCAGCCACGGCGCCGGCGTCCAGGACGTGTCGTACTTCCTCGGCACCGGGCTGGAACCGGACCTGCGGGCCGACGTCGAGCGGGACCTGGTCAAGGAGTACCTGGCCACGCTGCGCGCCGGCGGCGTGAGGGACCTGTCCTTCGAGGCGTGCTGGGACCAGTACCGCCGCTACGCCTTCGCCGGGTTCGTGATGGCGATGATCTCCTCGATGATCGTCGGCCGGACCGACCGGGGCGACGAGATGTTCATGGCCATGGCGAACCGGTCCGGGCGCATGGCGCTGGACCTCGACACACTGTCGATGCTGTAGACCCCGTTCGCTGGTCCGGGATCGACCGAATCAGGTCGATCTCGGACCGGTGAAGGCTCAGGCGGGGTCGACCGGCAGCGTCGTCTCCGAGGGGACGTCGCCGAGCAGCAGCACGTCGACGTCCCCGCCCGGCCGGATGCCGTCGCCGTCGGGCAGCACGGCGAGCGCGTTGGCGGCCGCCATCGCCCCGAGCTGGTGGCTGCCCTGGCCGCCGGCGCTCACGGCGTGGACCCGGCCGTCGGCACCGTGACGGGCGACCACCCGGGCGAAGTGCGTCTTGGCATCCGGGCCACGGCCGAAGCCGTCGTCGGCGACGGCACGCACGACGGGCCGGTCGATGTCGCGGTGGCCCATGGCCTGGCGCAGCGCGGGTCGTCCCAGCAGCTCGAACGACACCATCGACGACACCGGGTTGCCCGGGAAGCCGAACACCGGGATGCCGTCGACCAGGCCGAATGCGAATGGCTTCGCCGGCTTGATGGCGATCTGCATCCATCGCATGTCGCCGATGCGGTCGAGCACCACCTTGACGAGATCGATGTCGCCCATCGACACGCCACCGCTGGTCAGCACCGCATCGCAGCCGGCAACACCCCGCCGGATCGCGTCCGTGATGGCCTCCTCGGTGTCGGGCGCGATGCCGAGGTCGACCACGTCGCAGCCGGCGCCGGCGGCCAGCGCCAGCAGCGTCCGCCGGTTCGAGTCCCGGATCTGACCCGGCGCCAGCGGCTGGCTGCCCTCGACCAGCTCGTCACCGGTGGAGACCACGCCCACCCGCAGGCGGGGGTGGGCGAGGACCGACTCGACCCCGAGGCTGCACAGCACACCGAGGTGGGCGGCGGAGAGCACCTCACCGGCGGAGAGCACCAGGGCGCCGACGTCGAGGTCGTCGCCGGCGGGTCGGACGTGGTTGCCGCACGGCACCGCCACCTCCACCCGGACGTGGCCGTCGTCGACGAGCGTGGTGCGCTCCACCATGACGACGGCGTCGGCGCCGGCCGGGATCGGCGCGCCCGTGAAGATGCGGCTGGCCTGCCCGGGCCCGACCTCGGCGGTGGGGGCATGCCCCGCGGCGATCGTCTCGAGGATCTCGAGCACCACCGGGGCGGCGGCCGTGTCGGTGGCCCGCACGGCGAACCCGTCCATCGCCGTGTTGGCGAAGGGCGGCACGCGCTCGGCCGCCACCACGTCCTCGGCCAGGACCAGGCCGAGGGCGTCGACGACCGGCGTGGCGACCGGCCGGCCGGGTGGGACCCGTTCGAGCACGTGGCGCCGGGCGGCACCGAGGGAGAGCACGTCAGCCCGTGGTGTGGGTGCGGATGAACGTGACGGCCTGGTCGAGGGCTCGGCGGGCCTCGGGCACCAGCGGCACCTGCGTCTGGAAGATGTGCCAGAGCTCGTCGTGCACGATGAGCTCTGCCTCCACGCCGGCCTCGGTGGCCCGCTCGACGAGGCGGCGGGCGTCGTCCTCGAGGACCTCGGCCGAGGTGGCCTGGACGTGGAGGGGCGGCAGCCCCGACAGGTCGGCGAAGAGCGGCGAGATGCCGGGGTCGGAGGGATCACCGGCGCCGACGTAGGCATCGCGCCAGCCGGTGAAGAGGGCGGGGTCGAGCATGAGCTCGGTGGCCCGGTTGCGCTCCATGGACCCGCCCGAGAAGGTCAGGTCGACCCAGGGTGAGAGCAGCACGGCGGCGGCGGGGAGGGGCAACCCCTCGTCGCGGGCCCGGACCAGGGTGGCCAGCACGGCGTTGCCGCCGGCGGACTCGCCGACGAGCGCGAGGCTCTCGGCGGAGACCTCGTCGGACACGGCGCGGTACGCGGCCAGGCAGTCGTCGATCGCGGCCGGGTACGGGTGCTCGGGCGCCAGGCGGTAGTCGACGGAGGTGATGGTGGCGTCGGCCTGCAGCGCCAGCTCCGAGAGGTACCCGACGAAGCCGCGGGTCGTGCCCACCACGAACCCGCCGCCGTGGACGTGCAGCAGGTGTCGGCGCCGCGCCGGCCCCTTGGGCGTGACCCGGGTGACCGGCACGCCGCCGACTTGGAGGTCGACCACCTCGACACGCCGGTTCGGCAGGCCCATCGGCCGGGACAGCTTGGCCCGCTGCTCCGCAGGTGACAGGTCCGCGCTCGGCATGACCTTGGGGATGATCCGTTGGAGGAGGCGGGCGCGCATGCTCAGCGACATGCGGCGGAGCGTAGCCACGCCGGTCGGCGCCGCCCCCGAGTCAGGTGCGCTCGAACCAGGTGGCCCGAGCCCGGGCCAGCACGGTGCCGTCGCCGGTGAGCAGGGCCGTGCCGGCGAAGAGCTTCCGCCCGTCCCGATCGATCTGCCACCCCGTCACGACGTGATCGACGCCGACCTGCGCCGGGACGTGCTGCTGGAAGACGATGCGCCCGAGCAGTCCGGCGAAGGTGCCCCGCGCGATGAAGGCCATGGCGCCCGGGCAGTCGAGCGCGGCCAGCACCCACTGCGGGTCGACCGTGCCGTCCGGGCCCGCCATGGCCGGGGTCGGCCTCCACACCGCGGCGACCTGCTCCTGGCCGTCCACCTCCAGCGGACCGACGGCGATGCCGAGGCCCTCGTCGTCGTCGCGGGCGAGGCCGCACCCGAGGCAGATGGGGTGGACCCCGATCTCGTTCCAGTGCGACGGCGACCCGGCCTCGGCGGTGCGCGCCTCCTCGATGCCGGGTGCCGACGGGACGTCGAGGTCCAGGGACGCGGGCTCGGCCTCGGCGATCAGGTCCTCGCCGTCGCGCAGCTCCCACCGGCCGTGGCCGACCTCGACGAGCTCGAGCTCCACCCCGACGGGCGTCGCCCGCCGCAGGGTCACCTGCACGAGGCCCTCGACCCGCCGGGCGAGGATGCCGGCGACGTAGCCGCCGTGACCCATGCCGGGGGGTCCGACGAAGTGCTGGGGGACGACGACCGTGCTCACGAACGACCAGGCAAGCAGGCCGACCTGCCGGCCGGCGAACCCGCGGGCGACACCACCACTGCCAGTTCCACTTCCCGGTTCTGGCAGTGCTGGTGTAGCGCTCGTCAGTCGAGGGTGGCGACGAACCCCTTGAGGTACTCCCGGAAGGCGGGGCCGAGGTCGTCGCGCATGCAGGCGATCTCGACGGTGGCCTTGAGGTAGTCGAGGGGCTTGCCGCAGTCGTAACGGCCCTCCCGGAAGGAGTACCCGGTGACCGGCTGGGTCTGGTTCAGCAGGCCGATGGCGTCGGTGATCTGGATCTCGCCGCCGACGCCGGGCTCGGTCTCGCGGATCGCCTCGAAGATCTCCGGCGTGAAGACGTAGCGGCCGATGACGGCCAGGTTCGACGGCGCCTCGTCCGGCGCCGGCTTCTCGACGATCCGCTCGAACCCGTACAGGTTGTCCCGGATCGGGATGGGGTCGATGCAGCCGTAGCTGGAGATCTCGTCGGGCTCGACCTCGAGCAGCGCGATGACCGACCCCTGCTGGTCCTCGTGGGTCCGGATCATGCCGGTGAGCAGGGCGCCGCCGTCGACCTGCACGTCGTCGCCCAGCAGCACGGCGAAGGGCTCACCGCCGACGTGGCGCTCGGCGATCCCGATGGCGTGACCCAGGCCGAGGGCCACGCCCTGGCGGACGAAGTGGATGTCGCACATCTCGGCCAGGCCCCGCACCATCTCCAGCTCGGCGGTCTTGCCCTTGGCCTCCAGCGCCGCCTCGAGCCCCATCAGCCGGTCGAAGTGGTCGCCGATGGCCGACTTGCCGCTGCTGTCGATGATGAGGACGTCCTCGATGCCGGCGGCCACGCACTCCTCGACGATGTACTGGATCGTCGGCTTGTCGACCACCGGCACCATCTCCTTGGGGATGGCCTTGGAGGCGGGGAGGAAGCGGGTGCCGAGGCCGGCGGCGGGGATCACGGCGGTGCGCACGGAGGTCATCGGCCCTTCCTAGCCGACCCCCTGCGGGTTCATGCCTGCTCCTCCGGAACGGGGTCTCCCCCCGGCCACAGCGGATCGGTTCCGTCGAGCAGGCGTCCGATGTTGCTGCGGTGGCGGACCACGACGACGAGCCCGATCGCAGCGGCGACCGCCACCTCGACGGCCCGCTGGCCGAGCACGGCGACCACGACGGGCAGCAGGACGGCGAGGGTGATGGAACCGATGGCCGCCTTGCCCGTGACCTTCACCAGCAGGGCGAAGAGCACGGCGAGGGGCAGGACGGCCAAGGGTGCGCTCACGACCGCCACACCGGCAGCAGTGGCGACGCCCTTCCCGCCCCGCAAGCCCCGCATCACCGGCCAGAGGTGACCGGCGACCGCAGCGGCGCCGGCGAACCAGGCCAGGGTGCGGCCGTCCACGGCGTACCCGAGCCCGGCCGCGATGACACCCTTTCCCGCATCACCGAGGAGCACGGCCGCGCCGGCCCGCATGCCGCCGAGGCGGGCGGCGTTCGACGCGCCCGGGTTGCCGGATCCGGTGGTGGTCGGGTCGAAGCCGTGCCGGCGGCCCACGAGCTGCGCGGTGGGGAACGTGCCGAGCACGTAGCCGACGACCACCACGAGGACCGCCGGCCCGGACATGGTGCGAGCGTACGCCGATCGGTATCGTTAGCACTCGACCCCCGAGAGTGCCAGGACGTGGAGATCCCGATGCCCACCTACGAGTACCGCTGCAAGAGCTGTGGACACGAGATGGAGGTCCAGCAGGCGTTCAGCGACGAGCCGCTGGACACCTGCCCCGAGTGCGAGGGCCCCCTGCGCAAGGTGTACGGCAACGTCGGGATCGCGTTCAAGGGCTCCGGCTTCTACAAGAACGACGCTCGCAGCGGGTCCAAGAAGTCGTCGAGCTCGACCAGCTCCACGTCGTCGGACGCGTCGTCGCCGGCCGGCGACTCCGGCTCCTCCACCACGGAGAAGAAGGCCGAGACCAAGGCACCGGCCGCCTCGAGCACCGACTGAGCCGAGCCGCTACCTTCTGACCCGCCGGTCCGCCGGCGCGCCGGGCGTCGCACGCCCAACGACTTCCCCCGAGCACCACGTCTCCCGGAGGTCCCCGTGCGCCCCGACCCTGCCCGCTTCCCCGTCCTGCACCTGCCCCCTCGGCGGGTGGTCGTGGGCGTCGCGCTCGCCGTGGCCTGCGCGCTCGTCGTGGCCCGCACCACCGGTCGAGCCGAGGCCGCCGTCGACCGCTACGGCGACCCGATCACCGCCTGGATCGTCACCTCGGCGGTCGAGCCCGGCGACGAGCTCGGTGCCGGCGATGTCGTTGCCGAGACCCGACCGGCGTCGTTCGTCCCCGACGGGGCGGTCGCCGAGGACCCCACCGGGCGACGGGTCACCCAGGCCCTGTCGCCGAGCGAGGTGGTCGTCGAGCACCGCCTCGCCGGCGGCGACCTCGTCGGGCCCGGCGGGGCCATCATCGCCGCGGCCGAGCTGCCGCGCGCGCTGGACCACGACATCTCCAACGCGCTCGCCGCCGCCGCCACCGCCGAGGCCGCCGGCTGCGCACGGGAGGCCGTGCGCGAGGTGCTCCTCGGCTTCGGGCCGCTCCCGCACCGGGTCTCGCCCGTCGCCACCGTGGACGGGGTCACCTTCTACGACGACTCGAAGGCAACCGTGCCCCACGCCACGCTGGCCGCCGTCCGGGGCTTCGAGTCGGTGGTGCTGATCGCCGGGGGCCGGAACAAGGGCCTCGACCTGGGCACGCTCGCCGATGGTGCCGACCACATCCGGGCCGTCGTCGCCATCGGCGAGGCCGCCCCCGACGTCCGCCTCGCCTTCGACGGTGTCCGCCCCGTCGAGGTCGCGGCGTCCATGCCCGAAGCCGTCGCCGCCGCGGCCCGCCTGGCCCGACCCGGCGACGCCGTCCTGCTCTCACCGGCCTGCGCGTCCTTCGACTGGTACGCCAGCTACGCCGCCCGCGGCGACGACTTCGCCGCCGCCGTCCACGCCCTCGAGGAGACCCGATGACCGCGATCGGCTTGCGCCGGCCCCGCCCCCGCCCCCGCCTGCGCCTGGTGGCCCCGCCACGGGGCACCGGGGCGACCACCGCAACCCAGGACCGCGCCGGGGCCACCGCCTCGCAGCGGCTCGGGCTCTCCCTGGTGGTGGTCGTGGCGGTCCTCAGCCTGCTCGGGTCGGTGATGATCCTCTCGGCGTCGTCGGTGTGGGCCGTCGAGGAGGTCGGCTCCGCGTTCGCCGTGTTCATCCGCCAGTGCATGTGGCTGGTCATCAGCTCCGTGGCGATGGTCGTCGGTGCCCGCCTGGACTACCACCGCTGGGCCCGCATGGTCCCGGTCCTGGTGCTCGGCGCGCTCGGCCTGCTCGTCGCCGTGCTCATCCCCGGCATCGGCATGAACGTCAACGGCGCCCAGCGCTGGATCGGCTTCGGGTTCCTCCAGCTCCAGCCGGCGGAACCGGCCAAGTTCGCCCTCATCGTCTTCTGCGCCGCCCTCGTCGCCCGCAACGCCCACCGGGTCCACGATCTGGCCGTGGTGCTGCGCCCGGCCCTCGTGGTGCTCGGGATGTTCGCCGTGCTGCTGATGAGGCAGCCCAACCTCGGCACCACGATGATCCTGTGCGCCATCGTCGGCGGCATGCTGCTCTGGGCCGGCATCCCCATGCGGATCCTGGGCATCCTCGGCGGCACTGCGGTGGTGCTCGGCACCACGTTCGCCCTGTCGGCCGACTACCGCCGGGCCCGGGTCACCGGCTTCCTGGACCCGTGGGAGAACGCCGGCGACTCCGGCTACCAGACCATCCAGTCCCTCATCGGCGTCGCCTCCGGCGGTGTGTCGGGCACCGGGCTGGGCGCCAGCCGGGCCAAGTGGGGCTTCCTGCCCGAAGCCCACACCGACTTCGTGTTCGCCATCATCGGCGAGGAGCTCGGCCTCATCGGTTGCCTGTTCGTCGTCGCCCTGTTCGCCGCCCTCATCGCGCTCGGCCTGCGCATCGCCCACCGGGCGTCGGACCCCTTCGGCGCCATGCTGGCGGTCGGCATCACCACCTGGTTCGCCGTGCAGGGCTTCGTCAACGTGGGGGCGGTCCTCAGCCTGCTGCCCGTCACCGGCGTGCCCCTGCCCTTCGTCTCCTTCGGCGGCTCGTCGCTCGTGGCCACGATGCTGGCGGCGGGCGTGCTCGTCAACGTCGCCTTCCAGGGCCAGGAGCTGGACAACCCCGTCCGGGCCCGCATCGCCGCCCGCCGGGCCCGCAACGCCGCCCGCACCGCCCGCCCCGTCGGGTAGGGACGCTCGGTGAAGATCCTCGTCACCGGCGGCGGCACCGCCGGCCACGTCCTGCCCGCCCTCGCCATCGCCACCGCGCTCCGGGATCGGGGCCACGAGGTGCACCTGGTCGGGTCCGAGCGGGGGATCGAGGCCCGGCTCGTGCCCGAGGCCGGCTTCGACCAGACGCTCCTGCCCGGACGGGGGATCGCCCGCTCCCTGTCGCCCCGGGCCCTGAAGGCCAACGTCGGTGCCGTCGTCGGGCTGGTCCGGGCCGTGGCCATCGCCATCGGCCTCGTCCGCCGCCATCGGCCGGCTGCCGTCGTCGCCGTGGGCGGCTACGCCAGCGTCGCCGCCGGCGTCGGCGCCGTGCTGTGGCGGGTGCCGATCATCGTCCACGAGCAGAACGCGGTGCCCGGGGCGGCCAACCGCCTGCTCGCCCGCTTCGCCGTGCGCAGCGCCACGTCGTTCCCCTCGACCCCGCTGCCCCGGGCCGAGGTGGTCGGCAACCCGGTGCGGGCTGAGCTGTTCACCGCCGGGCACCAGCCCCGATCCGACGGGCGCACCCAGCTGCTCGTGTTCGGCGGCTCCCTCGGTGCGCTGTCGATCAACCGGGCCACGCTGGCCGCGGTCGAGCGGTGGCGCGACCGCCGCGACCTCGCCGTGCACCACGTGATCGGGCGCCGCGACTGGCCGACCCTCGACCGTCCCGCCGACACCGGCGAGCTCGTCTACGAGGCCGTCGAGTACGAGGACGACATGCCCGGCCGGCTGGCGGCGGCCGACCTGGTGGTGTGCCGGGGCGGCTCCGGCACCCTGTTCGAGCTGGCCGCCACCGGCCGCCCCGCGATCATCGTGCCGTCGCTGGTCACCACCGGCGGCCAGCAGGTCGCCAACGCCGAGCGGGTCGCCGCCACGGGCGGGGCCGTGGTGGTGCGCGACGACGAGCTCGACGGCGATCGGCTCGTGGCCGAGATCGATGCCCTGCTCGACGACCCGGGCCGGCTCGACCAGATGTCGGCGCGGGTCCGGACGCTCGCCGCGCCCGACGCCGCGGATCGGGTGGCCGACCTGGTGGAGGAGCACGCCCGTGCCCGCTGATCGGCCCCGGCGGTCGATCGACCTCAGCCGACCCCGCCGCCTCCACGTCGTCAACGTGGGCGGTGCGGGGATGAGCGCCATCGCCACGGTGCTGGCCCAGATGGGCCACGCCGTGAGCGGCGTCGACGACAAGGAGACGCCCTTCCTCCCCCCGCTGCGCGACCTCGGCGTCCGCGTCGAGGTGGGCCCGAGCGGGCTGGGTGACGGCGCCCCGGTCGACGCCGTCATCACCTCGACGGCCACGCCCGACGACCACCCCGACGTCGGCACCGCCCGCGCCGGCGACATCCCCGTGCTCCACCGCAGCGACGCGCTGGCCTCGATCTGCGCCGAGCGGCGGGTGCTGGCCGTGGCCGGCACCCACGGCAAGTCGACCACCACCGGCATGGTCGCCACCGTCCTCGACGGCGTCGGCGACGGCGCCGGCTACCTGGCCGGCACCCGCATCACCGGGCTGGGCCGCAACGCCGACTGGCGCCGCGGCCCGGGGTTCACGGTGGAGGCCGACGAGTCCGACGGCACGTTCCTGCGACTCGGCGCCACCGATGCCCTCGTCACCAACGTCGAGGCCGACCACCTGTCCTACTGGGGCACCGAGACGGCGCTCGTCGAGGGGTTCCGGACCCTCGTGGGGGACCTGAGCGGCACGGCCGTGCTGTGCCTCGACGACCCCGGGTCGGCCGGGTTGGTCGAGGTCGCCGCCCGTCCCCTCACCTACGGCACGCACGCCGACGCCGACCTGCGGATCACCGACGTGGGACCGGCCGGGATCGGCGTGCGCTTCACGCTCCACCACGGTGACGAGGCCGTCGAGGTCGAGGTGCCCGCCGCGCCCGGGCTCCACAACGCCCGCAACGCCGCCGGCGCCCTCGCCGCCTGCCTCGTGCACGGCGTGCCGCTGGCCGCCGGCGCCCGGGCGCTGGCCGCGTTCGCGGGGGTCGCCCGGCGCTTCGAACAGCGGGGCGTCGCCGGCGGGGTCACCTTCGTCGACTCCTACGACCACCTGCCCACCGAGGTCGCCGCCGCCCTCGCCGCGGCACGCACCGGCCCCTTCGAGCGGGTCGTCTGCGTGTTCCAGCCCCACCGCTACACCCGCACCCGGGACCTGGCCCACACCTTCGCCGACGCGTTCGTCGACGCCGACGTGCTGGGCATCACCGAGCTCTACACGGCCGGCGAGGCGCCGATCGCCGGGGTCAGCGCCACGCTGGTGCGCGACGCCGTCCTCGCCGCCCACCCCGACGCCGACGTGACGTTCCTCGACGACCTCGGGGCCGCCGAGGCCTGGCTGCTCGAGATCCTCCGGCCGGGCGACCTGTGCCTCACCCTCAACGCCGGCGACCTGACCACGGTCCCCGATCGCGTCCGGCGGACGCTGGCGGAGCGCACGGCATGACCGGCGACCCGCTGACCGCCGCCCGCGAGGTGCTGGGCGGTCTGGCCCGCCCCCTGGTGCCCCTCGGCCCGTTCACCACCTACAAGGTGGGCGGTCCGGCGGCCCTGTTCGTCGAGGTCAGCGACGATGCCGAGCTCGCCGCCGTGGCCGGCGCCGTCCAGGCCACGGGGATCGCGGTCCTGGTCGTGGGCAACGGCTCGAACATGCTCGTGGCCGACGCCGGGTTCCCGGGCCTCGCCGTCCGCCTCGGCAGCGCCTACGCCACCATCGACATCGCCGGCACGGAGGTCTCCGCCGGCGGCGCCGCGCTGCTCCCGGTGGTGGCCCGCCAGACCGTGAAGGCCGGCCTCACCGGCTTCGAGTGGGCCGTCGGCGTGCCGGGCTCGATCGGCGGGGCGGTCCGCATGAACGCCGGCGGCCACGGCTCGGACATGGCCGCCAGCCTCCTCGGGGTCCGCGTCTTCGACTGCCGCACGGGGGAGGATGCCACCGTGCCCGCGTCCGCCCTCGACCTCGGCTACCGGCGGTCGGCGATCAGCGCCGACCAGGTGGTGCTGCGCGCCACGCTGGGGCTGGGCCGCGACGACGCCGGCACCGGCTCCGAGACGCTGGCCGAGATCGTCCGGTGGCGCCGGGCCCACCAGCCCGGCGGCCAGAACGCCGGATCGGTCTTCACCAACCCCGACGGTGACAGCGCCGGCCGTCTCATCGACGCGGCCGGGTGCAAGGGGCTGCGCCGGGGGAGCGCCCAGGTGTCGACCAAGCACGCCAACTTCATCCAGGCCGACGCCGGCGGTCGGGCCGACGACGTCCACGCCGTCATGGTCGCGGTGCGCGACGCGGTCGAGGCCGAGACCGGCGTGCGCCTCCATCCCGAGACCCGTCTGGTCGGCTTCGGCGACGAGGCCGCCTGGTGAGCGGCCCCGACGTGCTCGACCGGTCCGCCACCGCCCCGCCGGAGCGCCCCGGCCCCGCCGGCGGGGTGGACCCCCGCTTCCGGGAGCGCCGCAACGCCGTGCGCAAGGACGCCGGACGCCGGCGCCTCAAGCGCCTCCTGCTCCTCGTCGTGGTGGCCGTGGCCGCCCTCGCCGCCGTGCTCGTGCTGGGCAGCCCGGTGTTCGACGTCGACGAGGTCGTCGTCACCGGCACGTCGCACCTGCCCGCGGACGACGTCCGGGCCGCCGCCGGCATCGACCAGGGCGTCCCGCTGCTGCTCGCCGACCTGGGCGCCGCGGCCGCCGACATCGAGGCCCTCCCGTGGGTCGCGGCGGCCGAGGTCACCCGTGACCTGCCCGGACGCGTCGAGATCGCCGTCCGCGAGCGCGAAGCCGTGGCCGTCGTGTCGGGCGGCGGGACCGCCGTGCTGGTCGACGTCGAGGGCCGGGTCCTCGAGCCCGCCGACCCGGCTGCCACCCCGTTCGTCCAGGTGGTCGCCCGCCAGGCGCCGCCCCGGCCGGGGCGCACCATCGACCCCGGCCTGGTGGTCGCCGTCGAGCTGGCCGGGCGGCTGCGGGTCAATCCGGCCGGTGCCGTCGCCGCGGTGCAGCTGGAGCCGACCCTGCGCCTCCAGCTGGTCGAGGGCGGCATCGTCGACCTGGGCGACGCCTCGGACCTCGACGCCAAGGTCGAGGCGTTCCGCACGGTCCACGCCCGCGTCGACCGCACCTGCATCGCGGTCGTCGACCTCACGGTGCCGACCCATCCCGTGGTCACCCGGGACCGAGGCTGCTGACGTGGCGGTTGACCGCCCGGAGGCGACGCTCGTACCCTCTCGACCCGCACCTCAGATCGAGGGTGCCTCGCCCTCGACCTCGACTCGAACGTCACATCCCGGGCGGTCCGTGCCGCCCGGTGCGCCGCGCCTGGCGGCTGCGGCACCATCACCCGACCTGGGCCGCGACCACGCGTACCCTGCACCGAGCGGTCGTCCCCCGAAGACCGACGGCTGACCCTGGAGGAATCTCGACTCATGGCTGCGAACCCGCAGAACTACCTGGCCGTCATCAAGGTGGTCGGCATCGGCGGCGGTGGCGTCAACGCGGTCAACCGCATGATCGACGCCGGGCTGAAGGGCGTCGAGTTCATCGCCGTCAACACCGACGCCCAGGCCCTGCTCATGTCCGACGCGGACGTGAAGCTCGACATCGGCCGGGAGCTCACCCGCGGGCTCGGCGCCGGGTCCGACCCCGAGGTCGGCAAGCAGGCCGCCGAGGAGCACCGCGAAGAGATCGAAGAGGTCCTGCGCGGCGCCGACATGGTGTTCATCACCGCCGGTGAGGGCGGCGGCACCGGCACCGGCGGCGCCCACGTGGTGGCCGAGATCGCCAAGTCGCTCGGCAGCCTCACCATCGGTGTGGTCACCCGCCCCTTCGCGTTCGAGGGCCGCCGCCGCTCGGTCCAGGCCGAGCAGGGCATCCAGAAGCTGAAGGAGAAGGTCGACACCCTCATCGTCATCCCGAACGACCGGCTCATCACCGTGTCGAACGAGAAGACGTCGATGCTCAACGCCTTCAAGATGGCCGACGAGGTCCTGCTCCAGGGCGTCCAGGGCATCACCGACCTCATCACCACGCCCGGCCTGATCAACACCGACTTCGCCGACGTGAAGATGATCATGTCCAACGCCGGTTCGGCGCT
This sequence comes from Acidimicrobiia bacterium, assembly GCA_046570205.1. Lineage (GTDB taxonomy): Bacteria > Actinomycetota > Acidimicrobiia > Acidimicrobiales > Salinilacustritrichaceae > Salinilacustrithrix. The sequence goes on along the minus strand of JBKHVG010000006.1, from coordinate 31,714 downwards.
GATGGGCATCGGCTACGCCTCCGGCGAGGGCCGTGCGCTCCAGGCGGCCCGCAACGCCATCTCCTCCCCGCTCCTCGAGGCCTCCATCGAGGGTGCCCGCGGCATCCTGCTCACCATCTCCGGTGGCAGCGACCTCGGCCTGTTCGAGGTCAACGAGGCGGCCGAGGTCATCCACGGCGTCGCCCACGCCGAGGCCAACATCATCTTCGGCACCGTGGTCGACGACGACATGGGCGACGAGGTCCGCGTCACGGTCATCGCCGCCGGCTTCGACCGCCTCGACGGCGAGGCGGCCGCACCGGCCCGCGCCCAGCGCGACCCGCTGCGCCCGTCGGGCAGCAGCGCCGCGCTCGACGACGTCCTCGGTGGGGACGACGACCTCTTCGGCGACGACGGCGACGACGACTTCGACGTCCCGTCGTTCCTCAAGTAGCCGCACCGCCGTCCCGACCGGTGTCACGCCCCGTCCGCTCCTCGTTCTCCGAGCGCGCCGACGGCGACCTCCGCATCGACGGCGACCCCGGCGCCCTCCGCGACCGTCGCCGGGCGATCGCGTCGGGGGAGTGGACGTGGCTGCGCCAGGTGCACGGGGCCACCGTCGTCACCGTCGCCGAACCGGGCCAGCACGCCGGCGCCGAGGCCGACGCCGCCGTGACCGCCGTGCCGGGTGCGGTGCTGGCCGTGCACACGGCAGACTGCGCGCCGGTGCTGCTGGCCAGCGCCGACGGCTCCGTCGTGGGTGCCGCCCACGCCGGCTGGCGCGGCGTGGTGGCCGGGGTGCTGGAGCGCACCGTCGAGGAGATGGTCCGCCTGGGCGGCACGGGGCTGCGGGCGCGGGTCGGTCCCCACATCCGGGCCCGTTGCTACGAGTTCGGCACCGACGAGCTCGACCGGGTGGCGGCGCGCTGTGGCGACGCCGTCCGGAGCACCACGGGGTGGGGCACGCCGGCGCTCGACGTGACCGCCGCCGTCCGCACCTCGCTGGCCGCCCTCGACGTGGAGCTCACCGATGCCGGGGGCTGCACCGCCTGCGAGCCCGACCGGCTGTGGTCCCACCGGGCCCGGGGCGATCGGGCCCGCATGGCCGCCACCATCGCCATCGTCGGGGGCGACGCGGCATGAGCATCGATGCCGCCACGGTCCGGGCCGGCCTCGAGCGGGTGCTCGGCGAGGTGGCCGATGCCGGGGGAGACCCGGACGCACTCACGGTCGTCGCCGTCACCAAGGGCTTCGGGATCGAGGCACCCCGGGCCGCGCTCGAGGCCGGCCTGGTCGACCTGGGCGAGAACTACGCCCAGGAGCTCCGGGAGAAGGCCGATGCGGTGGGCGTCGATGGCGCTCGCCCCCGCTGGCACTTCATCGGCCGCCTGCAGTCCAACAAGGTCCGCCTGGTGGCCGACCACGTCGCCTGCTGGCAGAGCCTCGACCGGGCGTCCGTGGTGGACGAGGTGGCTCGGCGGGTGCCCGGTGCCCGGGTGCTGGTCCAGGTGAACGCGGCCGGCGAGGAGGGCAAGGGTGGCGCTGCGCTCGACGCCGCGCCCGGCCTCGTCGCACGGGCACGCGATGCCGGCCTCGACGTGACCGGTCTGATGGCCGTCGGCGTGGCCGGTGACGACCGGGCCACCGAAGCGGCCTTCGGCGCCACCGTCGCCCTGGCCGACCGCCTCGACCTGCCCGAGCGGTCGCTCGGCATGAGTGCCGACCTGACGGCGGCGGTGCGGGCCGGCACCACGATGATCCGGGTCGGGACCGCCCTGTTCGGCCCCCGCCCCACCGGGGCGGGTTCGCGGCCCACGCGAGCCGACCTGCGAGACTGACCGACGAGACGAGGAGGCACCGATGGCTGGCGCGTTCCAGAAGGCCATGGTCTGGTTGGGCCTGGCGCCCGACGAGGAGTACGACGACTACCGCTACGAGGATCAGGCGCGCCCTGCGCCCGGCGGCCCCACCCGCCAGGGTGGTGGCTGGGGCGGCACGCAGGGCCCCGGCCCGCGTGGCCACCAGCCCCCGCCCGAGCCGGAGGAGCCCATCGCCGCCTACGGCCGGGGCCCGAGTGCCCGGCCCAGCGGCGCGGTGCGCCCGGTCCCGTCCCGGGCCCAGGCCGAGAACCCCCAGCGCGCCCCCCAGCGCGAGGAGACGCCCACCGTGCGACCCATGCGCCCCACGTCCGCCAAGCCCACGGTGGTCGCCCCCACGTCGTTCGACGCCGCCAAGGACGTCGCCGACCGGTTCAAGGCCAACCAGCCCGTCGTCATGGACCTGTCCGACGTCGACCGCGAGCTGGCCCGGCGCCTCATCGACTTCTCCTCGGGCATGTGCTACGCCCTGGGCGGGAACATGGAGCGTGTCACGCCTGGCGTCTACCTGCTGACGCCGTCGGGCGTCGAGGTCTCGGCCGAGGAGCGCCGCCGGCTCGCCGGCGGTCGCTGAGCGGAGGTCGACGTGGGCCTGATCTGCTCGCTGCTGCAGCTCTACATCATCGTGATCATCGCCGGCGCGCTGCTGTCGTGGTTCCCCACCGAGCCGGGCGGCGGTCTGCACCAGGTCCGGGTGGCCATCGCCCGCGTCACCGACCCGGTGATGCTCCCGGTCCGGCGGGCCATCGGCACCAGCTTCGGCGGCATCGACTTCTCCCCGCTGATCGTGATCATCGGGCTCCAGCTGCTCGCCGGCATCATCTGCTGACCGGCATCACCCTGGGCCGACGACGCCGGTGCCTAGCATCGTGGTCATGGATCTGACGCCCGATCTGCTCCTCGAGGCCAAGTTCGCCCCCGCTCGCCGCGGCTACGACATGAACGAGGTCGACGACTTCCTCGAGCGCTGCGCCGAGGGCCTCGACGTCCTCCTGGCCCGGCTCCGGGCCGAGTTCGACCGGGCCGAGCGCGCCGAGGCCGCCCTGGTCGAGCTGCGCGCCACCGGTGCCACGCCGGTCGCCGACGCCCGGGCCGAGGCTGAGGCCGCCGCCGCCGAGCCGCCGACGGTCGAGATCGAGCCCACGCCCGAGCCCGAGCCGGCGCCGGATCCGGAGCCGGCGCGCGTGCAGGAGCCCATGCGGATCCTCATCGCCGCCGAGCGCACCGCCGAGGCGGCCATCGCCGACGCCCGGGCCGAGGCCGAGCGCATCCGGGCCGAGGCCGAGTCGGTGGCCAGCACGACGCGGAGCGAGGCAGAGACGCTGCTCGCCCGGTCCCGGGCCGAGGCCGAGGCCGAGGCGCGCAAGGCCGGCGAGGACGCTCGTCGGACCATCGAGTCCGAGGTGCTGGCGCTGCGCAAGGACCGCGAGGTGCTGTCCGAGGACGTGCGGTCGCTGCGGGGTTGGCTCGACGATCAGCGCTCCCGCCTGCGGGATGCGGCCCGCGAGCTGCAGCGCCTGGTCGACGACCCCGATGCCCTCGGCGAGCGGCCCACCCCCGAGCTCGACGAGCCGGCACCCGCCGCCCACCGCGATGCCGACGACGACGACGTGGTCGATGCCCGCACCGACGGCGACGTGCAGACCAGCCTCGGTGACGCGGACGACGAGGGGGAGCCCACGCAGGCCGTCCCGGTGGTCGAGGCCTCGGGGCCCGGCGGTGCCGCGCTCTTCGACGACGAGCGTGCCCCCACGAGCAGCGCGTTCTTCGGATCCGACGCGATCCGGTGATCCGGCGCCCGACGTAGGGCAGGGGATCGGCCGAACTCGTCGAACTAGTTCCTTTGTGCCCCTTCGCTCCCCTGCGCGGGTCGCTGTCTAGTATCCCCGCCGCCGTTTGGCTTGTCGGAAGGTGACGTACATCGTGTTGGTCCTCGTGAGCTTCGGCCTCGTCTTGTTGGCGACGATCCTGTTGGTGGTGGGGCTCCTGACCGATGACGGCCTCACGCTGATCTACTTCTCGATCGCCGCCAGCTTCACGGCTGCCGTCGTGCTGTACCTGGCCTTCCGCAAGGCCCGACCGAAGGCCGACACCGATCGGGTGCCGCCCACCCCCATCGCCCCCGAGGGCGCCGAGGAGGACGAGGACGCTCCCCGCAACGAGCCCACCGTCGTGGCCCCGGCCGTCACCACCCCCGAGGCCGTGGTCGCCGCCACCGAGGAGCCCGAGGCCGACGACGACGTTGTGTCCGAGCCCGTCGCCACCGGAGCGGGAAAGCGGGCCGACGACTGGACCGCCGACGACGACTGGGCCGACGACGGCGAGTTCGACGCCGAGTTCCCGATCGCCGACTACGACGAGCTCACCGTGGCCGAGATCATGCCGCTGCTGCCCCAGCTCTACTCCGACGAGCTCGGCATCGTCGCCGAGCGGGAGCGCACGGGCAAGAAGCGGTCCACGATCCTCGCCCGTCTCGACGAGCTCGCCGCCACCGGCACGGTGGCCGACGCGCTCGAGGCCGAGACCCTCGACGACGCGCCCGCCGCCGAGCCGATGCCGGAGGCCGCCGCAGCCGCGGCCGCCGCCGTCGGCAGCCGCGACGAGACCCTCGCCACGCCCCGCCCCGCGGCACCGGCGCCCCAGGTGCCGAGCCTGGCCGACGACGACGACGACGGCGGCTACGTCTTCCCGATCGCCGACTACGACGAGCTCAGCGTCGACCAGATCGTCCGGCTGCTCGCCCAGCTCGAGGACGACGAGCTCGAAGAGGTCAAGGAGCGCGAGGCCGCCGGCCAGGGTCGCAAGACCGTCATCGCCGAGATCGACCGCCAGCTCGGCCTCGTCGAGGCCGGCGCCGGCTCCGAGCTCGACGACGACGGCTGGGCCGACGAGGGCGACACGCCGCCCGAGCCCCGCCCCGCACCGCAGGCCGAGACGCCCGAGGGCTCGGCCCTGGCCATCGCCGGCTACGACGGGCTCACCGTGGCCCAGATCCGCCCGCTGCTGCGGGGTCTCGGCGAGCGCGAGCTGCGCGCCGTGCTCGACCACGAGGTCGCCCGCGACAACCGCCAGACCATCGTCGCCGACATCGAGCGGCGCCTCGAGGGCATCGCAGCCCAGCCCCAGCCCCAGCCCCAGGCTCCGGCGCCGGCCACGGCCCCCCGGGCGGCCAGGAAGGCCCCGGCCCGCAAGGCGACGACCAAGAAGGCGGCCACCGCGAAGCGCACCGCTACCAAGAAGGCGGCCCGGACCACCAAGAAGGCGGCGGCGGCCCGCTTCCCGATCGCCGACTACGACGCGCTCACCGTGGCCCAGATCCGGCCCCGGCTCGCCGGCCTCAGCCCCGACCAGCTGCTCCAGGTGCGGGCTCGGGAAGAGCGCGGCGCGGGCCGCAAGACGATCCTGAACGACATCGCCAGCCGCCTCGGCTAGCGGCTCGTCGGTCAGCCCTCGGCCCGCTGGAGGGCCACATGGGCGGCGAGGCCGCCGCCCACCTCGACCCGGTGGGCATCGGCGAGCGGGCGGTCATGGGGCGCCTGCTCGAGGACGACGGCGAGGGTGGCGTCGCGCAGCATCGGCTCGTGGGCGGCCACGGCGTCGCGCAGCTGGTCGTGGTGGCCGGGGTCGACGACGAGGCGGATCCGATCGGACACGTCGAGTCCCTCCTTGCGGCGGACCTCGTTCACCTCGCGGGCCAGGTCGCGGACCAGGCCCTCGGCTTCGAGCTCGGGGGTGACGGTGAGGTCGAGGCGGACGAGGCCGGCGCCACCGGAGAGGGCGGCGGTGGCCTCGGGCTCGTCGGCGTCGAGCTTGCGCACGAACTCCTGGGGGCCGAAGCGGTGCGCACCGACCACCAGCTCGTCGGCCTCGGCGTCGTAGGTGTAGTCCCCGGCCTGCATGGCCTTGACCACCGCCGGCGTGTCCTTGCCCAGGCGCCGGCCCACGACCTTGAGGTCGACCTCGAAGCGCTCGGCGCCGAGCGTGCCGGCTTCGGCGAGCACGACGTCTTTGACGTTGACCTCGTCGGCGAGCAGGCCGCGGAAGGAGCCCAGGTGGGCGTTGTCGGTGCCGGCGGCGTGGGCCAGCGACACGGTGAGCGAGGGCAAGGGCAGTCGACGGCGGAGCCCCCTGGCCTCGCGCACCGACTTGGCGGCCGAGGCGATGTCGCGCACGAGGTCCATCTGGGTGACCAGCTCGGGGTCGTCGGGCAGCGACGACGCATCGGGCCAGTCGGTGAGGTGGACGGAGCCGTTGCCCGTGAGGTCACCCCACACCTGCTCGGTGAGCAGCGGCAGCAGCGGTGCGGAGATGCGGCACAGGTGGTCGAGCACGGTGTGCAACACGTCGACCGCCACCTGGTCCTCGCCCCAGAAGCGCTCGCGGGACCGACGGATGTACCAGTTGTTCAGCGAGTCGAGGAAGGACGCCACCTCGGCGCACGCACCGGACAGGTCGAACGCGTCCATGCGGGACGTGACCGACTCGACCAGCTGGCGGGTCTTGGCCAGCACGTAGCGGTCGAGGACGTGGTCGACCTCGCCGGCCGCGACGTCGTCGGCGGTGAGCGTCCGCCCGGGTCGCAGCGACTCGCCGGCGTTGGCGTAGAGGGCGAGGAAGTACCAGGCGTTCCAGATGGGCAGGAGCACCTGGCGCACGGCGTCCTGCATCGGGCCCTTGGCCGCCACCATGTCGCCGCCCCGCACGGCGGCCGAGCTCAGCAGTGACCAGCGCATGGCGTCGGAGCCGATGGTGTCGAACACGTCGACCGGGTCGGGGTAGTTCTGCAGCCGCTTGGAGAGCTTCTGGCCGTCGTCGCCGAGCAGCACGCCGTGGACCACGCACGTCTTGAACGACTGACGGTCGAACAGCGCCGTCGACAGCACGTGCAGCGTGTAGAACCAGCCGCGGGTCTGGCCGATGTACTCGACGATGAAGTCGCCCGGGAAGTGGCTCTCGAACCACTCCCGGTTCTCGAACGGGTAGTGCACCTGGGCGAAGGGCATCGAGCCCGACTCGAACCAGCAATCGAGGACGTCGGGGATGCGCCGCATCATCGACCGGCCGGTGGGGTCGTCCGGGTTCGGGCGCACCAGCTCGTCGATCATCGGGCGGTGCAGGTCGGTGACCGTCACGCCGAAGTCGCGCTCGAGCTCCTCGATCGAGCCGTAGACGTCGATGCGCGGGTAGGCGGGATCGTCGGACTTCCAGACCGGGATCGGTGAACCCCAGAACCGGTTGCGGGAGATCGACCAGTCCCGGGCACCCTCGAGCCAGCGGCCGAACGAGCCGTCCCTCACGTGCCCGGGCACCCAGTCGATCTGCTGGTTCAGCTCGAGCATCCGGTCCTTGATGGCCGTGACCGCCACGAACCACGACGACACGGCCTTGTAGATGAGGGGCGTGTCGGTGCGCCAGCAGTGCGGGTAGCTGTGCAGGTACGAGTCGTGGCGGACGACGACGCCCCGGGCCTTGAGGTCGCGGAGGATGTCCTTGTTGGCGTTGAACACCTGCATGCCGGCGTAGGGAGGCACCTCGGAGGTGAACGCCCCCTTCTCGTCGACCGGCGCGATGGTGGGGATGCCGTGCTCGTCGGAGAGGGCCTTGTCGTCCTCGCCGAAGCCAGGGGCGATGTGCACCGAGCCGGTGCCCTCGCCCGTGTCGACCCAGTCGGCGGCGAGCACCCGGTGGGCGTTCTCGGTGCCGGCGAAGAAGTCGAAGATCGGGGTGTAGGACGCACCGGCGAGGTCGGCGCCGGTGACGGTGCCGACCAGCTCCATGTTCTCGAGCTGGGCCGCGTACTTCTCGACCGTGGCCTCGCCGAGCACGTACTCGGTGCCGTCGGCGTCCCGGAGCACGGCGTAGGTGATGTCGGGGCCGACCGCGATGGCCAGGTTCGACGGCAGGGTCCAGGGCGTGGTGGTCCACACCAGCAGGCGCTTCCCGGCGTGCGGGCCCGACGTGAGCTCGAACCAGACCGTGACCGCCGGGTCCTGGCGCTCGCGGTAGGCGTCGTCCATGCGCGTCTCGAAGTTCGACAGCGGCGTCTCGCACTCCCAGCAGTACGGCAGCACCCGCTGGCCCTCGTAGGCCAGGCCCTTGTCGTGCAGGGTCTTGAACGCCCACATGACCGACTCCATGAACGACAGGTCCATGGTCTTGTAGTCGTTGGCCATGTCGACCCAGCGGGCCTGGCGGCGCACGTAGGAGTGCCAGGAGTCGGCCGTGCCGGAGACGAGCAGCCGGCACTCCTCGTTGAACGTGTCGACGCCGAGCGCCTCGATGGCCATGCGGCCCGAGACGCCGAGGCGCTTCTCGGCCTCCATCTCGGCGGGCAGGCCGTGGCAGTCCCAGCCGAAGCGGCGCTCGACCTTGCGGCCCCGCATGGTCTGGTAGCGGGGGACCGCGTCCTTGACGAACCCGGTGAGCAGGTGGCCGTAGTGGGGGAGGCCGTTGGCGAAGGGCGGGCCGTCGTAGAAGACGAACTCGTCGTCGCCCTCACGCTGGTCGATGCTGCGCTCGAAGGTCTTCTCCGCCTCCCAGCGGGCGATGACGGCCTTCTCGAGCTCCGGGAACGAGGGGTGGGCGTCGACGTCGGGGTAGCGCCCCGATCCCAGGCGTCCTTCGTTCGCAGGCATCCGGCCATGCTAGGGCCGCCTCCGCACGGCGCCCCAAGGGTTGCACGGACCTCACCATGCCTTGCTGGCCCTCCGGGCACGACGTACGCTCTCGCATCCCCTGTGCGGAGGAGCACCACGTGGCACGTGCCAGCAAGGCCTCGGCGGCCAGCAAGAAGAAGGCGACGACGAAGAAGGCGGCGGCCACGAAGGCCGGCTCCGGAGGGGCGTCGAAGGCGGCCACCGGCGCCAAGGCGGCGTCACCGGCGAAGAAGGCAGCGGCCAAGGGGAGCCGGGCCGGGAAGTCGACGCACTTCGACTCCAAGTTCCTCGAGCGCATGCGCAAGCTGCTCCACGTCGAGCGCGACACCTACGAGCGCCAGGCCCGTCAGCTGCGCGCCGAGGCCGACAGCCTCGTGATGGACATGGACCCCGGCGACGTCCAGTTCGACGAGGAGTCCGGCGAGGGCGACACCATCGCCGTCGAGCGGGGACGTGACCTGGCGCTGGCCGCCCAGGCGATGGAGATGATCGAGGAGATCGACCACGCGCTGACCAAGTTCGACCAGGGCACGTACGGCATCTGCGAGGTGTCGGGCGAACCCATTCCCGAGGAGCGCCTCGAGGCCATCCCGTGGGCACGGGAGAAGGTCGAGTACAAGGTCGGTGGGTTCGGTCGGCGCTGAGCGCACGGCCGGACCCGACACGGACGACGCCGATCCCGAGTCCGTCCGGTCGCTGCCGGTCATCGTCGCCATCACCGTCGTCGTCGTCGTCCTGGACCAGCTCACGAAGTGGTGGGCGCTCGAGGCCCTCACCCAGCCGACCCGGATCATCGACCTGGTGTGGACCCTGCGCCTGCGGGTCATCTACAACACCGGCACCGCGTTCTCCCTGACGTCGGACAGCGGCCCGATCGTCAGCGTGATCGCGCTCGCCGTCGTGGCCTTCCTGCTGTGGTCGGGGCGGTCACAGCGGTCGCCCTGGGTGCTCGCCGCGTACGGCCTCGTCGTCGGCGGGACGCTCGGCAACCTCGTCGACCGCCTGTTCCGCGACGGCAACGACGGCTTGCTCGGCGGCGCTGTCATCGACTTCGTCGACCTCCAGTGGTTCCCGGTGTTCAACCTCGCCGACGCCGCCCTGACGGTCGGGATCGTCCTGCTCCTGGTGGTGGGCCTGTTCACCGATGCGCTCGACGACGCCGCCGAGGGCGAGACTGGGACATGACCGCCTTCGACGCCGAGCTCCCCGAGGCCCTGGCCGGAGAGCGGCTCGACCGGGTCGTGGCCATGCTCTGCGACATCCCCCGGAGCACCGCCGGCGACCTGATCGACGCCGGCGAGGTCCGGGTCGACGGCGAGGTCCGGACCCGCAAGGCCGACCGCCTCGAGGTGGGCCAGCGGCTCAGCCTCGACGTGCCGGTCACCGCCGCCCAGATCACGGTCGACCCCGATCCGGACGTCGCCGTGGAGGTCGTCCACGAGGACGACCACGTCCTCGTCATCGACAAGCCGGCCGGACTGGTCGTGCACCCCGGCGCCGGCAACCCCACCGGCACGCTCGTCCACGGCCTCCTCGCCCGCTACCCCGAGATCGCCGACGTCGGCGAGCCGTTCCGGCCCGGGATCGTGCACCGCCTGGACCGGGAGACCTCCGGGCTGCTGGCGGTGGCCCGGACCCCCGAGGCCCACGCCGGACTCACCGAGCTGCTGCGGGTGCACGACATCGTGCGCCGCTACCGCACCTTGGTGTGGGACCACGTCACCGAGCCGCGGGGCCAGGTCGACGCCCCCATCGGCCGTTCCACGAAGGACCCGACCAAGATGGCGATCGTGGTCGGGGGCCGTCCGGCCCGGACCGGCTACGAGGTCGTGCGCCGCTACGACGAGCCCGTCCCCACCACCGAGCTGGTCTGCCACCTCGAGACCGGCCGCACCCACCAGATCAGCGTCCACCTGCGCGGCATCGGCCACCCGGTCGTGGGCGACCCCCGTTACGGCGGCGCCCGACAGACCCTGCCGGCGCCCCGCCAGTTCCTCCACGCCGAGCACCTGGCGTTCCGCCACCCGGTCACCGGCTCATCCGTCGAGGCCGACAGTCCCCTCCCGGCCGATCTGCGGGCCGTTCTCGCCCGCCTCTCCTGACTCAGACGGCGTCGCCGACCGGCTCGTGGTCGTGATCGCCGTGGGGTGGGGTCGGCCAGGGCTGCTGGCCGTTGGCCATGCGCGCCAGGTCGGCCAGGTGGAGCCCGTCGAGGTGTCGGCGCATGTGCTCGGCCACGTCGCCCCACACCGCGAGCAGCACGCACTGGCCCTCGTGGTCGCAGGCCCCGCCGGTGTGCGGCTCGCCGAAGTCCCCGAGGGTGATCGGCCCGTCCACCGCCGAGACGATGTCGCCGAGGGTGATGTCCTCGGGGGAGCGGGCGAGCACGTAGCCGCCGCCGACGCCGCGCTTGGAGCGGACCAGACCGGCCCCCTTGAGGGCGAGCAGGATCTGCTCCAGGTACGGCTGGGGCAGGCCCGTGCGGGCGGCGATGTCGCGCACGGACACCGGCGTGTCGACACCGTCGAGGGCGAGCGACAGCAGGGCCCGGCTCGCGTAGTCCCCTCTGGTCGACACCCGCATGGCGGCCATCGTACGGAACGGCTGTGGCCGGGCAGCACCGGCGGCCGGTGCTCCGTTGGTGGGTGTCCGTGGTGCGGATCGCTAGCGTGGCCCGCGGTGGCCGACGAACCGCTCATCCCCGACTACGCCGGTGCGTGCGTGTGCAACGTGGCCGCCGTCGTCCAGGATCCCCCCGACGAGCTCGCCGACTGGGTGCCCCGGGCGCTGGCGGAGGCCGAGCGGTCCACGGTGCTGCTCACCCTCGACGGGCTGGGCTGGAACCAGCTGCAGCAGCGACGTGCGCTGGCCCCCACCATCTGCTCGGTCCTCCAGGGCGGGCCCGTCTCCACCGTGGCGCCCTCGACGACGTCCACCGCCCTGACGTCCATCGTCAGCGGCATGCCGCCGGGCGAGCACGGCGTCATCGGGTACCGCATGTCCATCGAGGGCCACGTGCTGAACGTCCTGCGCTGGTCCACGGTCGACGGCGACGCCCGCCGCTCGATGCCGCCGGGCGAGTTCCAGCTGTACGAGCCCTTCGGCGGCCAGCGGCCGCCCGTGGTCACCCGGGCCGAGTTCTCCCAGACCGGCTTCACCGACGCCCACCTCGGCGGCGCCCGCTTCGTCGGCTACCGCACCATGGGGACGCTGGTCACCGAGGTCGACCGACTGGTCCGCAGCGGCGAGCCGTTCGTCTACGCCTACTACGAGGGGATCGACAAGGTGGCCCACGAGTACGGCCTCGGTGAGCACTACGACAGCGAGCTGCGCTGGGTCGACCACCTCGTCGGCGACCTGCTCACCGCGCTCCCGTCCGGCACGGTCCTGGCCATCACCGCCGACCACGGGCAGGTCGACGTGGGGGAGCGCCTCATCGAGCTCGACCCCGGCATCCGGCCCCACCTGTCGATGCAGAGCGGCGAGGGTCGCTTCCGCTGGCTCCACGCCCGTCCCGGCCGCACCCGCCAGCTGCTCGAGGCAGCCGAGGCCCACGCCGACACGGGATGGGTCGTCACCCGTGACCAGATGGTGGACGAGGGCTGGTTCGGTCCCCGGGTGCTCGACAAGGTCCGGGCCCGCCTCGGCGACGTGGGGCTGGTCGCCCGCGAGCCGGTGGCCTACATCGACCCGGCCGACACCGGGCCGTACCACCTGATCGGCCGCCATGGCTCCCTCACGGCCGACGAGATGCTCGTCCCGTTCCTGGCCGCCACCGCCTGAGCGCACCGCCATCCCTCCGACCCCCGAGGAGACCCCCCGTGTCCGACGCCCAGAGCGCACAGCCCGCTGACGACCAGTCCGACGACGAGATCGAACGGGGGGAGCTGATCGAGCAAGAGCGCGGCACCGGCGAGTCCGAGGCGGCGACCGAAGCGGTGCAGGAGCCGGGCCGGGTCATGCGCATCGGCGCCATGATCCGACAGCTCCTCGAGGAGGTCCGCTCCGCCGACCTGGACGAGGCCGGCCGCGACCGCCTCCGGGAGATCTACGACCAGTCGGTCCAGGAGCTGAGCGGCGCGCTGTCCGACGACCTGGCCGAGGAGCTCCACCGCCTGGCCTCGCCCTTCGGCGACGCCCCCGCCTCGGCCGGGGAGCTGCGGGTCGCCCAGGCCCAGCTCGTCGGCTGGCTCGAGGGCCTCTTCCACGGGATCCAGGCCACGCTGTTCGCCCAGCAGGCCGCCGCCCGCCAACAGCTCGAGCAGATGCGCCACCAGCTCGAGGCCGGCCAACGGCCAGGTGCGGACGCCGCCCCCGTGCACCCGCCCGGCACGTACCTGTAGCGCTGCTCGGCGGCGGACTCAGGGACCGATGAGCAGCGTGCCCGTGATCTCGTAGGCCCGGCCCCGCTCCACCCGCAGCTCCACCGTGTCCCGCTCGGTGTCGCCCTGGGCGATGCTGCCGATGGCGACGGGCACGGGGGTGTCGTCGAAGCGGAGCTCGACGCTGCCCTTCCAGTCGTGCTCGGTGGTGTTGGTGATCGCCACCGCCACGTCGGCGCGCCCGTCCTGGGCCGAGGTGAGCTGGAGGTCGACCTCGAGACCACCGCACAGGCCGAGGCCCACCTCATCGCGGGTGACGGTGTCGGCCGAGCCCAGCACGGCGGCCCCGCCGCCGGCGTCGGCGGTGTCGTCCACCAGCAGGGACGCCGACACGGAGTCGGTGCAGGTGAGCACGTGGGTGAGGCCGCGCAGGTCGGACGTGGCGAAGGGGATGAAGAAGATCCCGAGCAGGATCACCGTTGCCATCTTGGCCCGGAGCGACATCGGGAGCAGCCACATCAGGCGTCATGGAACCACACCGGTGACCGGCCCGGATGCGTCCTGGGCCCGCACCTCCCCGGTCAGCCAGCGGCGCGCGGGGCTCGGGTACTGTCCCGGCGATGGCGACTCAGGACATGTCGGCGCGGCTGGCTCGCATGGGCTACGGCCGGGCCCGGCTCATGCTGAGCCTCGCCGGCCTCGCCATCCTGGCCGTGCTGGTGGCGGTGCTGCTCGTCCGCAGCGTGGACACCACCGAGGTCGCGGCCACGCTCCTCTTCGCGCCGATCTTCCTGCTCCTGCTGTGGTTCCGGCTCCCGGGCGGCCTCATCGGCGCCGCCGCCGCCACCGGCGTGTACGTCGTGCTCCGGGCCGACGCCATCGACGCCGTGGGGTGGGGCGAGTTCTCCGCCCTCATCGTCACCCGGGCCATCGCCTACTTCCTGTTCGGCGCCGTCGGTGGGTGGGCGTCGGGCACCCTGGCCATGTCGCTCGACAAGCTCGACCTCTACGACCAGATCGACGACCTCACCGGCGTCAACAACGCCCGCTTCCTGCTCACCGACATCGACCTCGAGCGGGCCCGGTCGCAGCGCTACCAGACGGTGTTCTCGGTGTCGTTCCTCTCGATCGACGCCGGGCCCATCAGCGCCCTGGCGGCCCGCAAGCGCAAGGCGCTGCTGCGCGAGCTCGGCGCCAAGCTCGACGACGGCATCCGCACCATGGACCGCGTCGCCCACGGCTACGACGGGTCCCGCCACCGGGTGGCCACGATCCTGCCCGAGACGGCGGGGGAGGGGGCCCGGGTGTTCCAGGCCCGCCTCGAGGAGCAGATGCGCACCTTCCTCGCCGAGCACGGCGCCGCCGGCGCCGCCGTCGACGGCGACATCGTCACCCTGCCCGGCGACGAGACCTCGCTCGACCGGCACCTGGCCGAGTGGAAGGCCATCGACCAGGCCGAGCACGGCGCGCCCCGGAGCTGAGCTCGATCGGGCGACCGTCGTCGGTGTCCTGCTACGGTCCGGCGCCACGAATCACACCGATGTGATTCGTCCACAGCTGTGGATTCCCGCTGTGGAGCACTTGTGGATCTCGGCGAGAAGGGGCCCCGGTGGCTGATTCGTTCACCCACCTCCACGTCCACACGGAGTACTCCATGCTCGACGGCGCCGCGCGCCTCGACGAGCTCGTGGCGGCGGCGGCGGCGGACGGCCAGCCGGCCCTGGGGATCACCGACCACGGCAACATGTACGGGATCCTCGACTTCTACCGGGCATGCAAGGACCAGGGCGTCAAGCCCATCCTCGGCACCGAGGCCTACATGGCCCACGACCACCGCACGGAGCGCATCGCGGCCCGGGGGAAGATGGACGACTCCGGCGGCGAGGGCGAGGGCGGCAAGAAGCCCTGGTACCACCTCACCCTGCTGGCCGAGAGCGAGGTCGGCTACAAGAACCTGATCCAGCTCGCCTCCCGGTCGTTCATGGAGGGCTACTACCGCAAGCCCAAGGTCGACTGGGAGCTGCTCGAGGAGCACAGCGAGGGTCTCATCGCCACCACCGGCTGCCTCGGCGGCCACGTGCTCCAGGCCATGGTCCCCAAGGCGATCATGGATCCGGACAAGCAGCAGACCGACCCGCTGTCGGAGGACGAGCGCTTCGACAACGCCGTCAAGCTCGCCGGCCGGCTCCAGGACATCTTCGGACGGGACAACCTCTTCGTCGAGCTCCAGGACCACGGGATCCCGGCCCAGCAGTGGTCGAACCCCCGCCTGGCCCAGCTGGCCAAGGCGATCCGGGCCCCCTTGCTCGCCACCAACGACAGCCACTACGTCCACCGCGACGATTCCCGGGCCCACGACGCCCTGCTCTGCGTGCAGACGAACTCGCTCGTGGCCGACAAGAACCGGTTCAAGTTCCACGGCGACGAGCACTACCTCAAGTCGGCCGAGGAGATGCGGTACCTGTTCCGTGAGCTGCCCTCGGCCTGCGACAACACGCTGTGGGTGGCCGAGCGGTGCGAGGTGGAGATCGAGTTCGGCAAGCCCCAGCTGCCGAACTTCCCGCTGCCGCCCGGGTTCGAGACCGACGACGACTACCTCCGCCACCTCGTGTTCGAGGGCGCCCACAAGCGCTGGGGCGCCGTGCTGGACGACAAGGTCACCGAGCGACTGCTCTTCGAGCTCAAGGTCATCGGCGACATGGGGTTCTCGAGCTACTTCCTCATCACCTGGGACCTCATCAAGCACGCCCGGGACAACCAGATCCGGGTCGGCCCGGGCCGTGGCTCCGCCGCCGGGTGCGCGGTCGCCTACACGCTCTGGATCACCGACCTCGACCCCATCAAGTACGACCTGCTGTTCGAGCGGTTCCTCAACCCGAGCCGCATCTCCATGCCCGACATCGACATGGACTTCGACACGCGGTACCGGGACGAGATGATCCGCTACGCGGCCGAGCGCTACGGCCGCGAGAACGTCGCCCAGATCATCACCTTCGGCACCATCAAGGCCCGCCAGGCGGTGCGCGACGCGGCACGGGTGCTGGGCCACGACTACGGCACCGGCGACCGCATCGCCAAGGCCATGCCGCCGCTGATCATGGGCCGTGACACGCCGCTCTACGCCTGCCTCGAGGAGCACCCGAAGTACAGCGACGGCTACAAGATGGCCACCGAGATCCGGGAGATGTACTCGAGCGACCCGGTGTCCAAGGAGGTCATCGACGTCGCCAAGGGCCTCGAGGGCCTGCGCCGCTCCGACGGCATCCACGCCGCCGCGGTGGTGATCACCAAGGAGCCCCTCACCACCTACCTGCCGATCCAGCGCAAGCCCGAGCCCGGCAAGCCCATCGAGGAAGCGCCCGTCGTCACCCAGTACGAGATGCACGGCGTCGAGGACCTGGGCCTGCTGAAGATGGACTTCCTCGGCCTCCGGAACCTCGACATCATCTCCGACACCCTCGAGCTGATCGAGCACACCCGCGGCGAGCAGGTCGACATCGACGACGTCCCGCTCGACGACGAGCCGACCTACGAGCTGCTCCGCGCCGGCCAGACCGTGGGCGTGTTCCAGCTCGAGTCACCGCCGATGCGGGCCTTGATGCGCTCGCTGGCCCCCGACACCTTCGAAGACGTCGCCGCCCTGGTGGCCCTCTACCGGCCGGGCCCGATGGCGGCCAACATGCACAACGACTACGCCGACCGCAAGAACGGCCGCAAGGAGATCAGCTACATCCACGACGACGCCGACGAGATCCTCGGTATGACGTGGGGGCTGTGCATCTATCAGGAGCAGATGATGCGGCTGGCCCAGAAGTTCGCCGGCTACTCGCTCGCCGACGCCGACTCGCTGCGCAAGGCGGCCGGGAAGAAGGTCCGCGAGATCATGGCCAAGGAGCGGGCCAAGTTCGTGAACGGCTGCATCGAGCAGGGGTACGGCGAGCAGGTCGGCACGGCCTGGTTCGACATGATCGAGCCCTTCGCCGACTACGCCTTCAACAAGAGCCACTCCTACGGCTACGGCTTCATCGCCTACCAGATCGCCTACCTCAAGGCGAACTACCCGGCCGAGTACATGTCGGCCCTGCTCACCAGCGTCAAGAGCAACCTCGACAAGGCGGCCGTGTACCTGGCCGAGTGCCGGGCGATGGACATCCCGGTCACGGTGGCCGACGTCAACCGGTCGCTGGTCGACTTCGCCCCCGAGCTGCGCCGGGGCGACGACGGCGGCATCGACGGGGCCGAGATCGTGTTCGGGATGTCGGCCGTGCGCGGCGTCGGCACCGGGCTCTGCGAGCTGATCATCGCCGAGCGCGACGCCAACGGCGCCTTCGCCGACTTCTACGACTTCTGCGATCGCGTCGACCTGGGCGTGCTCAACAAGAAGACGGTGGAGGCGCTCATCAAGGCGGGCGCGTTCGACTCCGTCGGGCACCCGCGCCAGGGCCTGCTGATGGTGTTCGAGTCGATCATCGACCGTGCCATCGCCCGTCGCAAGGAGGCCGAGGCCGGGGTGATGAGCCTGTTCGACGCCGTGGTCGACGAGCCGGGCGGCACGTCGGGCTTCGGCTTCGACGAGCGCGAGGGCATCCCCGACCTCGAGTTCCCCAAGCAGCAGAAGCTGGCCTTCGAAAAGGAGATGCTCGGCCTCTACGTCTCCGACCACCCGCTGTTCGGCGCCGAGGAGTTCCTGGCCCGACGCACAGAGGTCGGCCTCGACGCCCTCGCCGAGTGCGAGGACGGGGCCATCAAGACCGTCGGCGGCGTCATCACCGGCCTGCAGCGCAAGTGGACCAAGAAGGGCGACCTCATGGGCGTGTTCGTCCTCGAGGACCTGCGGTCCAGCGCCGAGACCATGGTCTTCCCGCGCACGATGACCGAGCATGGCCACAAGCTCGCCGACGACGCCATCGTCATCGTGAAGGCCCGCGTCGACAAGCGCGACGACATGCCCAAGCTCATCGCCATGGAGATCGAGGTCGTCGAGGGCGTCTCCGACTCGGCCACGCCGTTCCGGCTCGGCGTCATGCCCAACCGGCTCACCGCCGACCTCATCGCCCAGCTCAAGGAGGTCCTCCTCGAGCACCCCGGCGACCACCCCGTCCTGTTGCACCTCGGCGACGACAAGGTCCTGCGGCTCCCGCCCGCCTACGGCGTCGATGCCGGCACGGGGTTGGTGTCGGAGATCCGGGTCCTGCTGGGCCCGGCGGCGCTCGTCGACTGAGGTCGGGCCGATCGATCAGCCGTTCGGCGTGATTTGCGCGCTACCGACCGGACCGAGTGGACTGGAGCGACCACAAGGCCGGCAACACGGGGGCTCCACACGCATGTCGATCGAGGTCGAGACCAAGGACTGCACGGGGCTGAGCGACGTCGAGCTGGCCGAGCTGGCCGACCTCTGCGCCGAGAGCCCGTTCCCGCACGAGATCGGCGCCATCACCAAGGAAGCCGAGTCCTGGGTGCTCGTCTCGCAGGCTCGCGAGGACGGAAAGCTCAAGGGTTTCACGTTCTCCACCCTCGAGCGCATCGGCGGGACGCCGTGCGTGCTCATCGGGATGGGCTCGATCAAGCGGTCGTCGAAGCGGGACACGGTCCTGCGGGCGATCATGCACGAGGAGCTGCGGCGCGCCGTGCTGGCGTTCCCCGACGAAGACGTCCTCGTGGCCGCCCGCCTCACCGACCCCTCCGGCTACGAGGCGTTCCGCGCCCTGTCCGACCTGATACCGCGCCGGGAGCACAAGGCCTCGGGTGAGGAGCGGGCGTGGGGTCGGCGTCTGGCCAAGCGCTACGGCATCGTCCCGTCCCGCTACGCCGACCGCCAGTTCCGCGTCAAGGGCGATGGGTCGCTGCCGGTCGTGTTCGACCACGAGTGCCTCAAGCGGGACAAGGTCGCCGAGTACGAGGAGTTCTTCGCCGGCCTCGACGCCGGGTCCGGCGAGTGCGTCATCGCCTTCGGTTGGGCGATGGCCGAGGACCTCGAGAAGCTGGCCTGAGCTGACCACCGCCCTCGTCCTCGGCGCCGGCGGGACGATGGGCACGGCGCACCCCGTCGCCGGCTGATCCGATGGAGCACCTCACGCGCCTGCTGTCGGCGCGCCGGATGGTGCGAGCCTTCGACCGCGGCCGGCCCGTCCCCGACGATCTCGTCGACCGCCTGCTGGACCTGGCCCGGCGGGCGCCGTCGGCCGGCAACACCCAGCCGTGGTCGTTCCTGGTGCTCCGGGACGACGGCGTGGACCGCTACTGGTCCACGACCATGCCCGACGGCGATGCTCGCAGCCGGTTCCGCTGGCAGGGCCTGCTCCACGCGCCCGTGCTGATCGTGCCGTACGTCCGTCCCGAGGACTACGCCGACCGCTACGCCGAGGTCGACAAGGCCGCCACCGGGCTGGGCACGGGTGTGGACGTGTGGCCCGTCCCGTACTGGTGGGTCGACGGCGGCGCAGTCGTCCAGAACCTGCTGTTGGCGGCCACCGCGGCGGGACTGGGTGCCTGCTTGTTCGGCCAGTTCGAGCGCGAGCCCGCCGTCCGCACCGCGTTCGGCGTCCCCGATGACCAACGCGCCCTCGGCACGGTCGCCATCGGGTGGCCGGCCGCCGACGAGCCGGGACGGAGTGCCGCCCGTCCCCGCCCCGCCCTCGACGGCATCGTCCATCGGGGCCGCTGGTAGCCCCGGTGCAACATGGGCACCGCCAGTTCGGGACGGGTGGTGTGCGGCCAGCCGGTCCGGAACTGGCAGTCGTGGTGTAGCGGCGGCTCAGAGCTGGGCGGCCAGCTCCTCGGGCGTGGTGGCGGGCAGCTGGCACGTGTAGCTGCGACACACGTAGGCCCGTCCGTCCTCTCGCCCCTGCCACAGGGGTGAGTCGTAGCGCTCGCCCCAGGCCAGCACGGCGTTCGGCATCCACCGCCGGCGCACGACGTCGAGCAGGTCCGGGCGGTCGCCGGCGACCACCACCTCGGTGGTGCCGGTGTGGTGCAGGTCGATGGCGGCGAGCAGCACGCCGAACGCCGACGGCACCCGCCCGGCCAGCTCGCCGCCGAGGCGCAGGATGGCGGTGGCCCGCTCGGCGTAGCCGGCGTCGCCGGTCAGTGCCGCCAGGCGGAGGAGGGCCACCGCGGCGGTGGAGTTCGCCGAGGGCAGCGCCTGGTCCTGGAGGTCCTTGTCCCGGGCGATGAGCTGCTCGCCGTCGCTGCCGGTGGTGAACAGCCCTCCGTGGTCGGGGTCCCAGAACAGCTCCACCATGGCGTCGGCCACGCGGCGCGCCTCCGCGATCCAGCGGGCCCGACCCGTGGCCTCGGCCAGCCGGGTGAAGGCATCGACCAGGGCCGCGTGATCGCCGGCGAAGGCGAGGTGCTTGGGCCCGGTGTCGGCCTGCCACGACCGCAGCCAGCGACCGTCGTCGCGGCGAAGGGCTGCGAGCAGGAACTCGCCGGTCGCCACCGCGGCGTCGACCCAGTCCGGCCGTCCGAGCGCGGCGCCGGCTTCGGCGAGCGCAGCGATCCAGTGGGCGTTCCACTCGGTGAGCACCTTGTCGTCCAGGCCGGGCCGGGGCCGTCGTGACCGGGCGGCGGCCAGGGCGAGCCGCGCCCGCTCGATCGGCTCCGGGCGGGTCCAGTCGCCCCGGTGGTGGGTGCGCACCGGGATCCAGCGGCCCTCGAAGTTGGCGGGCCGGTCGAGTTCCCACCAGGCGAGGGCATCGTCCACCACATCACCGAGCCCCGCCTCCTCGAGCGACGCACGCACCTCCTCGGGGGTGAACGTGTAGAACGCGCCCTCCTCGCTGTGTCCGCTGGCATCGAGGGAGTCGGCATCCTCGGCCGAGGCGATCCCGCCGCCGGGCTGGCGCAGGTCCCCCAGGACGTAGGCGACGACCTCCTCGACCACCTGCGCGTAGCGGGCCTGGCCGGTCACCTGGTGCCCGTGCAGGTACAGGCGGAGCAGCCCGGACTGGTCGTAGAGCATCTTCTCGAAGTGGGGCACCACCCACTGCCGGTCCACCGAGTAGCGGGCGAACCCGCCCCCGAGGTGGTCGTACATCCCGCCCGACGCCATGGCGTCGAGGGTCACCTCCGCCATGGTGCCCAGCTCCGCCGCACCGCTGCGGGCCAGACCTCGCAGGACGAAGTCGAGGTTCTGCGGCGTCGGGAACTTCGGGGCACCACCGAAGCCGCCCCACTCCGCGTCGAAGGCCTGGTGGAAGGCCGAGACGGCCGCATCGAGGATCTCGGGGCCGGGCACGTCGTCGCCGGCCGTCATCCGGCCGGCCTGACCGAGCGCCTCGGTGAGCCGGTCGGCCTGCTCGAACAGCTGGTCCCGAGTCGTCGACCAGGTGTCGTGCACCGCCTCCAGCAGCTCGACGAAAGAGGGCGTCTGGCCGTGGCGGCGGGGCGGGAAGTACGTGCCGCCGTAGAACGGGCGACCGTCGGGCGTGAGGAACACCGTCATCGGCCAGCCGCCACGCCCGGTCATGGCCTGCACCGCCTCCATGTACACGGCGTCGACGTCGGGTCGCTCCTCCCGGTCGACCTTCACGTTCACGAAGTGCTGGTTCATGACCGCAGCGGTGGCCTCGTCCTCGAAGGACTCGTGTGCCATCACGTGGCACCAGTGGCAGGCCGAGTAGCCGACGGACAGCAGGATGGGCACGTCGCGGCGCTCCGCTTCCGACCGTGCTTCCTCGCCCCACGGGTACCAGTCCACCGGGTTCTCGGCGTGCTGGCGCAGGTACGGGCTGGACTCGTGAGCGAGGCGGTTCACGCCGCCCACGCTACGAACCGCGTGTGGGTACGGTGCGCGCCATGGAGATCAGTCTCGACGGACAGGTGGCGCTGGTGACGGGCGCGTCGAAGGGGATCGGCAAGGTGATCGCCACGACCCTCGCGGAGGCCGGTGCCAAGGTGGTGCTGAGCTCCCGGAAGCAGGATGCGCTGGAGGAGGCGGCTGCCGGGATCGACGGGGAGACCTCGGTCTTCGCGGCCAACGCCGGCGATCCGGAGGCGGCGGCCGCATGCGTGGCGCACACGGTCGACACGTTCGGTCGGGTGGACATCCTCGTCAACAACGCGGCGACCAACCCGTACATGGGCCGCCCCATCGAGATCGACCTGCCCCGCTACGACAAGACGTGGGAGGTCAACCTCCGTGGCCCGCTGGTCTGGGCCCAGGAGTGCTGGAAGGCGTCCATGCGCGAGACCGGCGGGTCCGTGATCAACATCGCCTCCATCGGGGGCATGTCGGTCGAGCCGGGCATCGGCATCTACAACACGACCAAGGCGGCGCTGATCCACCTGACCAAGGTGCTGGCGGCCGACCTGTCGCCGGGCGTGCGGGTGAACGCCATCGCCCCGGGCCTGGTGAAGACGGACATGGCCAGGGCCCTGTGGGAGCCGAGCGAGGAGCAGATCGCGAAGCGCATGCCCCTGCACCGCCTGGGTGAACCGGCCGACATCGCCAACGCCGCCCTGTTCCTGGCCTCGGAGCTGTCGTCGTGGATCACCGGCCACACCCTGGTCGTGGACGGCGGCGCCCTCATCCGTCCCACCGGCTGAGCCCCAGCTCGGCTGCGGTCGAGGCGACCTTCGCCGGTCCCGGAGGGGCGCTCAGCGCAGGGCGGCCCGGCGGACCTTGCCGAGGGAGGTCCGGGGGAGCGCGTCGACCACTTCGAGCGCCTTCGGCGCCGACCACGGCGGCAGCTCGCCCCGCACCCAGTCCCGCAGCTCGTCGAGCGAGGGGGGCATCGACCCCGCGGCCAGCTCGACGACCGCCACCACCCGCTGACCCCACTCCGGGTCGGCCCGTCCGACGACGGCCGCGTCGGCCACCGCCGGGTGCTGGCGCAGACGGCGCTCGACCGGGTCCGGGTGCACGTTCTCCCCGCCGGTGATGATCATGTCCCCTCGGCGGCCGTGGACGGTGAGCACCCCGTCGTCGAGCTCACCGAGGTCGCCGGTGTGCAGCCACCCGTCGGCGTCGACGACCGGGGTGCCGTCGCGGTAGCCGGTCGCGACCATCGGGCCCCGCACCAGGATCTCGCCGCGGTCGACGCGGACCTCCACGCCGGGGAGCGGGTGGCCGTCGTAGACCACGCCGCTGCCGGTCTCCGTCATGCCGTAGGTGGCGATCGTGTTCGCCGGCCGGTCGGGGGGAGGCGCCGACCCCCCGAGCACGATGCAGGTCCAGGCGGTCGGGTCGATGCGAGCCAGCGCCGTGCCGACCAGCGAGACGTGGGTGCAGCCCGCTCGTGCCGCGTCGTCGACCGCGTCGGCGTCGAAGCCGTCGTGGACCTCGAGTGGCGTGCCGGTGTGCCAGGCCCGGGCCACGACCGAGAGCCCGCCGACGTGGGCGAGCGGGAGGCACGCCAGCCACCGGTGTCGGCTGCTGTCGATCCCCAGGTGCCAGGACGTCGCCTCGGCGGAGGCGGCCACCTGGTCGTGGGTGAGCTGCACCCCCTTGGGAACGCCGGTCGTGCCGCTGGTGGGCATGACGAGCGCCACGCCGGGCTCCACGGCCTCACCGACGCGCATGGTCTCGACGAGGTGGGCGGCGGCAGCGGTCGGTAGGCGGGGATCCACGGGCAGCACGGCGTCGCCTTCGTCCCAGGCGACCCGCAGGGCGTCGGTGAAGCGCGGTCCGCGCGCCTCGATCGCCACCAGCCTGTGCACCGGGTCCAGCCTACGGCCCCCCGTGCGCGAACCTGCTGGCGATGACGGCACCGATGCCCACCGGAGCACGAGCATGGATCGCCGGTGCCCGCGTGCGCACCCTGCCGGCCGCGGTCGTGCCGGTCGTCGTCGGCACCGCAGCCGCGCGCGGGGTCGACGGCCCACTGGTGGCCTGGCGAGCGGTCGCCGCCGGCCTCGTCGCTCTCGCCCTGCAGGTGGCCACCAACTACGCCAACGACTACAGCGACGGGATCCGCGGCACGGACGATCCGGGCGGCCGGGTGGGTCCCGTCCGGCTCGTGGGGTGGGGCATCAAGGAGCCGCGGGCGGTGAAGCGAGCGGCGCTCCTGTGCTTCGCCGTCGCCGGCCTCGCCGGCCTGGCCCTCGCCGTCGCGGTCGGCTGGGAGCTGCTCGCCGTGGGTGCGGCAAGCATCGCCGCCGGCTGGTTCTACACGGGCGGTTCGCGGCCCTACGGCTACCTCGGTCTCGGCGAGGTCTTCGTGTTCGTGTTCTTCGGCGTGGTGGCCACGGTCGGGTCGACCTATGTGCAGGTCGAGGAGGTCACCGCGCTCAGCCTGCTGGCCTCTGTGCCGGTGGGGCTGTTGGCCACCGCGCTGTTGGTCACGAACAACCTGCGCGACATTCCCGGTGACACGGCCGTCGGCAAGCAGACCCTCGCCGTGCGGCTCGGCGACGCCCGGACCCGGACCCTGTTCATCGCCATGCTGGTGGCGGTGTTCATCCTGGTCCTGCCCCTCGCCGCCGCCCGGCCCGGTGCTGCGATCGCGCTCCTCGCCGCCTGGTTCGCGCTGCAGCCCGTCCGCCTCGTGCGCGACGGGGCCGCCGGTCGGGACCTCATCGCCGTCCTCGGTGCCACCGGCACGCTCCAGCTCGCCTTCGGCGTGCTGCTGGCGGTGGGTCTGGCTGTCTCGGCCTGACCTCGGGCGTCCGACACCCCCGCGGTCGCAGCATCCCGCGGGTCAGAGCCCGTGCTCGGCCAGCCAGGGTCGCAGCACGTCGAGAAAGGCCTCGGGTTGTTCGAGGTGGGCGGCGTGGCCGGCAGCGGGCACGGTGGCGAAGGTCGCGTTGTCCCCGATGGATTCCTGCAGGCGTCGGCCGAGGGCGGTGAACTTCTCGTCCCGCTCGCCGGCCAGGACGAGGACGGGCATGTCGAGTCGGTGCAGCTTGTCCCACGACGGGTCCTGGGCGCCGGTGCCCGACTGCAGCAGCGCGTTCTCGAGCCCGTCGACGGTGTTCTCCATGCGCTCCAGCAGGTACTGGTGCTCGGACGGGATCCCGGCGAACATCGGTTGCGCCACCCACGTCTGCAGGAACTCGAGCAGCCCCAGCTCGCGGATGCGGGCCGCGGTGGCCTCGTCGGCGCGGGCCCGGGCGGCCCGCTCCTCCGGGTCGTCGATGCCGGCGGTGGCGCCGAGGAGCACCAGGCCGCGCACGAGCTCGGGGTTCGCCAGCGCCAGATGGATGAGGTAGCGGCCGCCCATGGAGTAGCCGAGGTAGGTGGCCTCGCCGCCCTGGTCGGCGATGAGCCGTCCGCCGCCGCGGAGGCCGGCGAGCACGTCGGCCGACATGCCATGGCCGGGGCCGTCCACTCGCACGACGCTGTGGTCGGTGGCCAGGTCCTCGGCCACCGGCCCCCAGCACCGCCGGGTCTGGGTGAACCCGTGGACCAGGACCAGCCGCGGCCCCGAGCCGTCACGCTCCGCGTGCAACCACATGGCCGGGCATGGTGACATACCTCCGGTGAACGACACCCGCGGCTGGAGCCCCGACGTCCAGTCCACCTTCTGCGCCACGCTCGTCGACGAGTGGGTGCGCTGCGGGCTGACCGATGCGGTGGTGTGCCCGGGTTCGCGCTCCACGCCGATGACGCTCGCCCTCGCCGGTGACGACCGGGTCCGGATCCACGTGCACCACGACGAGCGGTCCGGGTCCTTCCTCGCCCTCGGTCTCGCAGCAGCCGCTGGTCGTCCGGTCGTCGTCGTCACGACGAGCGGCACCGCCGTGGTGCAGCTCCATGCCGCCGCGGTCGAGGCCGACCTCGCCGGTGTGCCGCTCATCCTGTGCACCGCTGATCGCCCGCCCGAGCTGCGTGACGTCGCCGCCCCGCAGACCGTCGACCAGACCCACCTGTTCGGTCGCTCGGTCCGCTTCTTCACCGATCCGGGAGTGCCTGACCCGGCGCAGTCGTCGACGTGGAGGTCCCTGGCGGGCCGGGTCTGGGCCGAGGCGACCGCGGAGTGGCCGGGCCCGGTGCAGCTGAACCTGCCCTTCCGGGAGCCGCTGGTGGGTGTGGTCGGTGCGCTGCCACCCGGACGGGGCGACGGCCCCTGGCACCAGAGGCTCACGGCCGCCCGGGTGTCGCCCGTCCTGGACCGGGAGCTGTGCGCATCTCGGGGCATCGTGGTCGCCGGGCGGGGCACCGCTGATCCCACCGGGGTCGCCGCCCTGGCCGAGGATCTCGGGTGGCCGCTCCTGGCGGATCCGTCCTCGGGGTGCAGCGGCGCGACGAGCGTCCAGGCGTTCGACCCCTTGTTGCGCACCGCCTTCGCCGATCGTGTCCGTCCCGACGTCGTCATCCGCTCCGGGGGCATGCCGGCATCGAAGGTGCTGGCCCAGTGGCTGGACGGCAGCGACCACGACGACATCGTCATCGCTCCCGCCGGCTGGTGGCCGGATCCGTCCCACGCCGCCGCCGTCCTCCTCGACGCCGTGCCGACCGTCCCCGATGATCACCAGCCGGTCGAGGAGTGGGCCGAGGCGTGGAGGGCCGCGGCAGCCGCCGTGGGAGACGCCATCGATGCCGTGCTGGTCGATGCGCCGCTGTCGGAGCCCGCTGTCGCCCGACGTCTCACCCGCACGTTGCCGCCGGGTGCGGTCCTGGTTGCGTCCTCATCCATGCCGGTGCGGGACCTCGAGTGGTTCGGCGTCATCCGCAGCGACCTGCGCGTGATCGCCAACCGGGGCGCCAACGGCATCGACGGTGTGGTCTCCACCGCGGTCGGCGCCGCGCTGGTCGGAGCGAAGACCACGCTGCTCATCGGCGACGTCGCGTTCCTCCACGACTCCAACGGGCTCCTCGGTCTCGCCGGCCGGGACGTGGACCTCACCATCGTCGTGCTCGACAACGACGGCGGTGGGATCTTCTCGTTCCTGCCGCAGCGCACGCAGCTGCCGCCCGAGCGGTTCGAGCACCTGTTCGGCACGCCACACGGCCTCGACCTCGTGGCGCTGGCCCACGCCTACGGCGTCGAGGCGACGGAGGTGGGCCATGTGAACGAGCTGCTCTGGCGCCCCGGCGTGCGCGTCCTGGTGGTCCGCACGGATCGGGACGAGAACGTCACCCTCCACGGTCAACTCGCCGACGCAGCCGTCCGGGCCGTGTCGACCTGAGTGCGTCCGACCGATCGCTCCACGTCCGCCGCCCATGGATGGTGACGGCCGTCATAGGATGCCGATGTGGCAAAGAACACGGCGGTTGACCACCTTTCCAACGTCCCGATGTTCTCGGGCTGCTCGAAGAAGGAGCTGGCCGCGATCGCCAAGTCCTCCGACCGGCTGAGCCTGAAGGACGGGGACGCGCTCACGTCGCAGGACGAGACCTCCCGCGAGGCGTTCGTGATCCTGTCCGGCAAGGCCATCGTGAAGCGCAACGGGCGCAAGGTCGCCGAGCTGGGTCCCGGGAGCTCCGTCGGCGAGCTCGGCCTGCTCGACCACGGCGTGCGCACGGCGACCGTCGTCGCCGATGGGCCCACCGAGGTCCTGGTCATCGGTCCTCGAGAGTTCTCCGCTCTGCTCCAGGACGTGCCGTCGCTGTCCAAGAAGCTGCTCCAGCACCTGGCCGCCACCGTCCGCGAGCTCGACACCAAGAGCTACGGCTGATCGGCACCGAGCCGTGAGCCACCCGGTCCTCGAGATCAAGCAGCCGGGCCGCCGGCCGCTGTTCATCGAGCTGCGCGAACCCCTCGAGATCGGCCGCGAATGCGACGGCGTCCTCATCGCCGACGGCCAGGCATCCCGCCGGCACGCCAACCTCGCCCCCCGGGGCGAGACCGTGGTGGTCGAGGACCTGGGCAGCACCAACGGCACCCACCTCGACGGGCACCGGATCTCCTCGCCCGTCGTGCTCATGGCGGGTGCGGTGCTGCAGGTCGGTGACACCACCGTGGAGCTCGTGCGTGCCGCGCCGAACGCCGTGCAGCCGGCGTCGGCCGCGCCCTTCGGGGCCCGTGAGACGTCGGTGTCGGGCGGTGGCGGCGCCGCGGCGTTCGGCGGCGCGGTCAAGGCGGGAGCGTCCGGACCCCAGAACGCACGCGAGACCTCCATGGATGCCGTTGCGCGAGCGGTGGAGCAGGCACCGTCGGCCATCGCCGTGGTCGAACACGACCACGGCACCATCACCATCGTCTTCAGCGACATCGAGAACTCGACGTCGCGGGCGACCTCCATGGGCGACGCCGCCTGGATGAAGGTGCTCGGGGAGCACAACCGGATCATCACCCGCCACGTGGAGAAGTGGAACGGCACGGTGGTCAAGAACCAGGGCGACGGGTTCATGCTCACGTTCAACGGCGCCCGTCAGGCACTGCGGGCGATGATCGATGTCCAGCGGGAGCTGACCGAGCTCGAGCAGCGCGACCCCGAGCGCGGTGTGCGCATCCGCGTCGGCGTGCACACCGGCGAGGTCATCGCCGAGCAAGGCGACATCTTCGGCATGCACGTCATGCTGGCCGCCCGCGTCGGCGGTCTGGCCGACGGCGGCCAGATCGTGGTGTCGTCGATCGTGAAGGAGATCGCGTCGGCGCGCGGCGACCTCGAGTTCGGCCCCCCGCAGGTGGTCGCGCTGAAGGGGATCGACGGCGAACACGTCGTGTATCCGTTCCACTGGCAGAGCTTCGAGGACAGTTGAGGTTCACGCCGGTGGCGTGATCGGCCCCTGACCGTCAGGTCGGTGGATGGTCCACGTGCCGTCGCCATCCCGGACGGGACGGAAGCCCCGCTCCTTGATGCGGTTGTGGAAGCCGCAGTACGCGTCGGAGTTGGCCACGTCCGTCGGCCCGGAACGTCTGGCAGGGTCCCGGTGGTCCACCTGGAGGCACCGCCCCGAGGCGTCACAACCCGGCCACAGGCAGCCGAGGCCTCCCGGGCTCCGCAGGAGGGATTGGAGGAACGCTGCATCTCGAGCGGACCCGGTGAAGAGACGTTGCCGGCGACCCAGGTCGATCACGTTGCCAGCCGAGTCGAGCACGACCCGCCGGACGTGACCCAGGACGGCGGCGGCGAGCACCTCGGAGGGCCGGAGCTGGCTGCCGTCGATGGAGTGGCACCGGCGGGCGGTGAGGTCTTCGTTTGGATCCACCGTCACGTCCTCGCCGGCCGCCCGCCGGATCTCCTCCTCGAAGGTGTGCTGGTCGACGACGATGTTGACCAGCGGCTCCCGTGAGGGACCGTCCGCGGAGGCGGCCCGCCGGAAGATCTCGAAGAGCGCATCGGCGCGGCGCTGCGCCGGGGTGCGGGCCAGGTGCTCGACGCGGGCGCCGTCGCCGTGGACCTCCCGGGCGGCGGCCCAGTCGGCGTGCAGCTCGGCGGTCTCGTACCGCTCGAAGATCTCCGCCATGACCGCGCCCTGGAAGGCGCCGAAGCCGCCCTGGAGGTCGAAGGACCCATCGACACCCGACTCGTGCAAGGTGGCGTTCCGCCGCTCGTGGGACTGCTCGGATGCCTGGTCGGCACCGTCGGCGTCGGCGAGCGCCTCCCACTGCCGAAGCGCAGCCACGAAGTCGTCGTAGCCGAGCTTGGTGGCGTGGTGGGCGAAGATCGGATCTGCGCCCGCCACCCACTCGGCCACCCGGGGGTTCGACACGGTGCGGGCGATGGCCCGCACGTGCTCGGTGGGGATGTCGCCCCGTCCGTACGCGGCTTCGACGAGGGGAAGGCGGCGAAGGGCGCGGCTGGTCTGCACCCGGCCGTGCGCCTCGGGACCCGGCAGGCGTCCGATGGCCTTCAAGGCGCCCTTGGCCGTCTTGTGCCCGTCGGCGCTGAATGCAGCGCTCGCATCGAGGTGTCCCACGGTCAGGTCGGTGCCGTGGTCCAACCGCCGGCGGAGCACCTCGAGGCGGCGGACGAGGGCCAGCTCCTCCTTTGGTGAGACGCCGTCCAGCGAGGCGGACTGCACCAGGCAGACGGCTTCGTCCAGCGCGGCCAGGGCAGTGGCGAGATCGGTGGACTCCAACGTGTCGATCACGGCGCCGCCCTCCCCGAGGCAGCACCACGACGTGGTGGGTGGTCGCGCATGGCGCGGCTCCTTCGCTGGGTGGTGTCGATGGTCGGCGCGTCGCCGACGAGTGGCGAAGCCGGCCCCAGCCGGAGCGCCTACCCCCATTCAACTCAGGGGGTGTGACAAGAACGCGCGTCCCGGTCCGCGTCGATCAGCGTGGAGCCGGTTCCTCGGTCCGAGCATCGACCGGCGGCTGCGACGGGGTGTAGACCTCGATGAGCGGCCTGGCGCCGGCGGCGCGCTCCCGGTCGCCGGAGCGACGCATGAGGGCCTCCTCGGCCAGGGCCTGCAGGGCCTCCTCCTCCCGAACGTCTCGGATGCTGAGCGACAACGGTCCGGGGGCGAGGTAGCCGATGCCGAAGGCGACGACCGTCGGCAGGAACACCAGCGGCAACCACTCCTCGGCGTCGGCGAAGTCGATGCGCAGGATCGAGAGGCCGAGGGCGAGCGTCACGCCCACTGCGGCGCCGGCCACGGCGAACTGCAGGCCGCGCACGAAGCGGTTCGACGCCAGCCGCCGCCGCAACGTGTTCAGGACCAGGACGGTGATGCTGAAGCCGGCGATGCCGAGCACGGCGAACGCGAAGAGCCCCAGGGTCGAGGTGGTGCGTCCCTTCACGTCGAGGACGAAGTCCTCCTGGCCCAGCAGCAGACGGTCGGCGGCGTAGATCCGCAGCGATGTTCCCAGGTACCCCGTTGCCTGCTCGTCCAGGTCGAAGAAGTCCAGCTCTGCCTCGAAGGTCGTCTCCTCGCCGGGCGCCAGTGAGGTGCGCAGGCCGAGGTCGTAGGTGAGGAAGGTGAGCCCGAGCGCCTGGCCCTCCAGCCGGACGAAGCGCACCTGCTCCGTACGGCTGCCGGCGTTGCGCAGCGTGATGGTGATCGGCACCGTCTCGGTCGGGTCGAGCTCGATGGGGGAGTCACCGTCGGCGCCGGCGATGTCCTGGCCGTTGATCTCCGCCTCGACGTCCAACGTCTCGGCCGCCGCCGCCGGGCTCGCCGTCGTGAGGAGCGTGAGTCCGGCGAGGAGCAGGCTGGCCAGGATCCGCTTCATCGTCGCCACCGTTGGGTCGTGGCCGAGGGGAGCGGCGCGCGGAACAGGATGGCCACGAAGATCACGGCGATCACCATGGACAGGGCGAGCTGGCCGGCACCGCCGAGCCCGCTGCCTTGCCGGGGGAGCTGGACGTCGGGGGCGACGGTGACATCACCCTCCACGGTCGGCGCCGGCGGCTCGGTCGGTGTGGGAGGGGACGGCGGGGTGCGCAACGGTGTCGTCGAGGTCCGGGGCGGCGGGTTCGTGACGACATCCCCTGCGACCTCCGGCTCCGGGACTGCGGTCGTCGTGGTGGCCTCCTCGGGGAGCCGCTGCCCGATCGCCGCCTCGTGGACGTCGCCGACCGCGACGAAGGAGTCGACCGTGACGGACGTGGTCGGCGGGCTGAACACGCCCTCACCCGCCCAGATGATCTCGCCCTCGCCATCGCGCAGCTCGACGACGAACACGTCGTCGGCGTCGAGATCACCGCTCACGTTCACCACGGTGATCGGCCAGTCGCCCTCGGCTGAGTCGAAGTCGCCGACCTCGAAGTCGATGGTGACGTTCCGTTCCACCTGCGCACCTGCAGGTGATGCCATGAGGCCGCAGAGTGCAAGTAGCAGGGCGGTCAGCGTGCGCCTCACGGCGTCACACCAGTCGCCACGCTCAGGTTGCCGTAGCGGTTCTGCTCCTTGAAGCCCCACTGGACCGACCAATCTGCTGAGCCGGGGTTCACGACCTTGAGTCGCAGCTCGTTGCCGGGTGCCACGAAACCATCGAAGACATCGGAGGTCATGATCAACTCTGGCGGGCCCGCGTCCCACTCCCCGTCCCACGACGTGAGCAGAGTGCAACTCGTCTCCGGGAAGGGAGGATCAGGTAGCTCCTCC
>JBKHVG010000005.1:0-135854 GCA_046570205.1 Acidimicrobiia bacterium | reverse complement strand
CCCGCCACCGCCGTTTCCGCCGCTCGGACCCGCCCCGGCCACCGGCCCCCGAACCAACGGATCGACCGCAATGGCGAGCTACATCATCCGTCGTCTCCTCCTCGTCATCCCGACGGTCTTCTTCGCGCTCTCCTTCCTCTTCTTCTTGTTCTTCGTCCTCCCCGGCGACCCGGCGAACCTCATCGCCGGCGGTGGGGACCGAACCCCGAACCCCATCCGGGTCGAGCAGGTCACCGAGCGCTACGGCCTCGACGATCCGCTCCCCACGCAGTTCGCCAACTACTGGAAGCGCACCGTCCAGTGGGACCTCGGCCAGTCCTACGAGACGGGTCGCAGCGTCAACGACATCCTGGGTCAGCGGGCGGTCAACAGCCTCCGGCTCGGCATCTGGGCCATCCTCATCGAGATCACCGTCGGCATCTCCGTCGGGCTCATCTCGGCCATCCGGCGCTACTCGATCATCGACAAGGTGACGACGATCAGCACGGCGACCCTGTCGGCCATCCCGGTGTTCGTGTTGGGCTTCGTGTTCCAGTACGTGTTCGCCGTGTACCCGAACAAGCACGACTGGCCCGAGTGGGCCACGCTGCGCACCTCCCAGATCGGGCCACCGGGCTCCGGTGACGGTGACTGGCTGTTCTTCTTCATCCCCCAGGGCGTGCAGTGGCGCTACCTGCTGCTGCCGGCCATCACGCTGGCGTGCGTGTCAACGGCGCTGGCCGCCCGCATGACCCGCGGGTCGATGCTCGAGGTGCTGCGCGCCGACTACATGCGAACGGCCAAGGCCAAGGGCCTGAACGAGCGCAAGGTCATCATCCGCCACGGCCTGCGCAACGCCATGCTCCCCGTCGTCACCCTCATCGGCATCGACCTCGGCACCGTCATCGGCGCCGCCGTGCTGACCGAGACGGTGTTCTCGTGGCCCGGTCTGGGCTCGACCATCGCCAGCTCGGTGCTCGACCGTGACCTGCCCGTGCTGCTCGGGCTGACCCTCGCCGTCGTGCTCGCCTACTCCCTCATCAACCTGGCCGTCGACGTGTCGTATGCCTGGTTCGACCCCCGGATCCGCCTCGGTGGGAAGGAGGAGTCGTGACCGTCCCCATCGGTGCCGACCCGCAGAACCCGAACACCGAGGGCCACCAGGAGCAGATCGGCTCGGGCGACGTCCCCCAGCTCACCGCGTCGCGCCCGATGCGCAAGGACGTCTGGCGGCGCTTCAAGCAGAACCGCCTGGCCGTCGCCGGCCTCGTGTTCATCGTGTTCATCCTGCTGGTGGCAATCTTCGCCGACGTGATCGCCCCCCACGGCTTCGCCGAGCGCCCCGGCGGCGAGGCCGGCGCCTTCCGGGCCCCGCCGTCGTCGGACTTCTGGTTCGGCACCGACACCATCGGTCGCGACCTGTTCTCGCGCATCGTGTACGGCGCCCGGGTGTCGCTGAAGATCGGCATCGCGGCGACCTCGATCGCCCTCGTCATCGGCCTGATCCTCGGCGCCGTCGCCGGCTTCTTCGGCGGCATCGTGGAGACCCTGATCATGCGGGTCACCGACGTCTTCCTCGCCATCCCCTACATCGTCCTGGCCGTGGCCGTGGCCGCCGTGTTCGGCCGCAGCGAGAACGCCATCATCCTGGTGCTCGGCCTCACCGGTTGGCTCGGCGTGTGCCGGATCGTCCGTTCGAGCTTCCTGCAGCTCAAGCAGATGGAGTACGTCGAGGCGGCCACCGCGCTCGGCTTCGG
This sequence comes from Acidimicrobiia bacterium, assembly GCA_046570205.1. GTDB lineage: Bacteria > Actinomycetota > Acidimicrobiia > Acidimicrobiales > Salinilacustritrichaceae > Salinilacustrithrix. Next base: position 134,118 of record JBKHVG010000005.1, on the reverse strand, counting down.
CCGGGCCCGCATCATGTTCCGCCACATCCTGCCCAACGCCCTGCAGCCGATCATCGTCTACGGCACCATCGCCATCGGCACCACGATCCTGGCCGAGGCCGCGCTGTCGTTCCTCGGCGTCGGTCCCCAGGACCCCACCCCGGCCTGGGGGCTCATGGTCGCCCAGGGCAAGGGCGACCTGGCCAACGCCGCCCACCTCGTGTTCTTCCCCGGCGCCGCCGTCGGCCTCACGGTGCTGTCGTTCGTCCTCGTCGGCGACGGACTGCGCGACGCCCTCGACCCCCGCCTGAAGTGAGAACACCGTGACCCGCTCCTCCATGCGCTCGGCGATGCAGCACACCGGCCACGACGAACCGCTCCTGTCGGTCCGCGACCTGCACGCCCACTTCGACACCGGAGACGGTGTCGTGCAGGCCGTCGACGGCGTGTCCTTCGACATCCACCGCGGCGACGTGTTCTCCGTGGTGGGGGAGTCCGGCTCGGGCAAGTCGGTCACCGCCATGTCGATCCTGCAGCTCATCCCCACGCTGAAGGTCGACTCCGGCGAGATCCTCTGGAAGGGCGAGAACCTCCTCGAGAAGGACACCGAGGAGATGGACGCGATCCGGGGTTTCGAGATCGCGATGATCTTCCAGGATCCGCTCACCGCGCTGAACCCCGTGCACACCGTCGGCCGCCAGGTCGGCGAGGTGGCCCGCATCCACCAGGGCCTCAGCCGCAAGGAGGCCATGGAGCGCGCCGTGGAGATGCTCGACCTCGTGGGCATCCCCGAGGCCCGCAAGCGTGCCGGCCAGTACCCGCACGAGTTCTCCGGCGGCATGCGCCAGCGGGCGATGATCGCCATGGCCGTGGTGTGCAACCCCGACCTGCTCATCGCGGACGAGCCCACCACCGCCCTCGACGTGACCGTCCAGGCCCAGGTGCTCGAGGCCCTGGTGGCCATCAAGGACGAGATCGATTCGGCCATCATGCTCATCACCCACGACCTCGGCGTCGTGGCCGGCCTGTCCGACCAGGTCATGGTCATGTACGCCGGCCGCCAGGCCGAGCTCGGCACCGTGGACGAGGTCTTCTACGAGTCGCGCCACCCCTACACGCTGGGCCTCATCGGCAGCATCCCCCGGCTCGACACCGACAACGACGAGCCCCTCATCCCGATCCCCGGGTCACCGCCGTCGCTGATCAACCGGCCCTCCGGCTGCCCGTTCCACCCCCGGTGCGCGTTCCGCGAGGTCCCCGGGCGCTGCGACCAGGAGGTCCCTGAGCTGCGCCCGATCGACCGGGAGCACCACCTGGCCGCGTGCCACTTCGCCGAGACCCTGATCGACATCGGCCTCGACGACCTGCGCGAGCGCCTGGAGGAGTCCGACGTGGCCGAGGCCGACACCGAGCTGGTGGAGGTCCAGGAGCCGTGAGCGAGCCCCTCCTGCAGGCCCGCAACCTGGTCAAGCGCTTCCCCATCCGGGGGGGTCTGCTGGCCCGGGCCGTGGACTCCTTCGCCGCCGTCGACGACGTGTCGCTGTCGGTCGACCGGGGCCAGACCCTCGGCCTCGTCGGCGAGTCCGGCTGTGGCAAGTCCACCACCGGCCGCATGCTGTTGAACCTGCTGCAGCCCACCGAGGGCGAGGTCATCTTCGACGGGCGCGACATCTCCAAGCTCAGCCGCCGCGAGCTCATCAAGGTGCGCCAGCGGATCCAGATCGTCTTCCAGGATCCCTTCGCCTCGCTGAACCCCCGCATGACGGTGGGCGCCGCCATCGCCGAGCCCCTGCGCATCCACACCGACATGTCCAAGGACGACATCGGCCGGCGCATCGCGTCGCTGCTCCACCAGGTAGGGCTGTCGCCCGAGCACGCCAACCGGTACCCGCACGAGTTCTCCGGCGGTCAGCGCCAGCGCGTCGGGATCGCCCGCGCCCTCGCGCTGGAGCCCGAGGTCCTGGTGCTGGACGAGCCGGTGTCGGCCCTCGACGTGTCGATCCAGGCCGGTGTCGTGAACCTGCTCGAGGAGATCCAGGACCGCATGGGCCTGGCCTACGTGTTCATCGCCCACGACCTCTCGGTGGTGCGCCACATCTCGGACCACGTGGCCGTCATGTACCTCGGCTCCATCGTCGAGACCGGCACGCGCGACGAGATCTACGACCGCCCCTCCCACCCGTACACCCAGGCGCTGCTGTCGGCGGTGCCGCTCGCCGATCCGCGCAAGGAGCGGGCCCGGGCTCGCATCGTGCTCGAGGGCGATGTCCCCAGCCCGATCGACCCGCCGTCGGGCTGCCGCTTCCGCACCCGCTGCTGGAAGGCGACCGAGAAGTGCGCGGTCGACCCGCCGGCGCTGATCGACCGCGGGCAGGGCCACCCTTCGGCGTGCCACTACGCCGAGGTCCAACAGGTCATCTAGGACGTGCCGCGACCCCGTCGCCGGCTGCCGGGGAGCGCCGTGCTGGCCCTGGTGCTGCTGGCCCTCGTGGCCTCGGGCTGCTCGCTGCTCGAGGATGACGACGCCGAGCCGGGTGCGACCGGGTCGGCGGAGACCACGCTGCCCTCGGCGGCGACGTTGCTGCGCGTGGCCAGCGCCGACTGGCCGGGGTGCCTGAACCCGCTCACCTGCACCGACGACACCGCCCGCACGCTGGTGCTCCAGCACGTGGTGCCCAAGCTCATGGAGGTGGACGCTGCCGGCGGCTACGTCCCGTCGCCCGTGCTGGCCGGTGCGCCCGAGGTGCGGGTCGACCGGGCGACCGGTGAGCAGACCATCGTGTTCGTGCTGGCCGAGGAGGCCCGCTGGCACGACGGGCGGCCGATCACCAGCAGCGACGTCAAGGGCACCTGGATGGCCCACCTCGGCACCCCGGGCGCGGCCACCCCCGGCCACCAGCTCATCTCCGCCGTGGACGACACCGACCCGCTGGTGGCCCGGGTGACGCTGCGCTCCCCGTGGGCCGACTGGCCCGAGCTGTTCGGCGGCCACGAGGGTTGGCTGCTGCACGCCGACGCGTTCGGCGGGGACACCGATCTCACCGGCCGCTTCGACGACCTGGTGCCCTTCGGCGCCGGACCGTACGAGCTGGTGTCGTTCGAGGAGCGCTCGCTGATCCTGGTGGCCCGGGACGATCACTGGGACCCGGACCGCCAGGCCCAGATCGACCAGGTGCGCATCGACCACTTCCCGTCGATCGCCGCCACCGACGGCGGGGGGCCCGATGCCTCCGTGCCGGGCGGCATCGACCTCGTGATCCCCGGGGTCGACCTGCCCGCCGTGCCCGATCGCTTCGCCCTGCGGACCCGGCCGACGGCGGCCGTGGTGGGCCTGCTCTTCGATCGCCGCACCGCGCCGCTCGGCTCGGCCGGCGTGCGCGCCGCCGTCGCCGAGGCGCTCGACCGTCGAGAGCTGGTCGAGCTCGCCGGCGTCGACCCGTCGGCCCTGGTGACGTGTGCCGGCTGGTTGCCCGGTGACCCGGCGTGCGGCGACGACATGGCCGAGGAGGGGGCCTCGGTCGAGGCTGCCGACCTGCTCCTCGAGCTCGACGGCTGGCCGGTCCTAGCCGGCGGGGGGCGGGGCCGCCCCGGCCTGCCGCTGGCCACCCCGGTGTCCTACGACCCCACCATCGGCGGTGCCGATCGGATCGCCGCCGCGGTCGTCGACGCGCTCGTCGGGCGGGGCTTCGCGGCGACGGCTCAGCCCGTGACCGCCGAGACCTGGCTGCGCCGGGACCGCCAGGAGGGCGTGGGCATCGGCGTCTACGCCCCGCGCCTCGGGACGGCGGCCCGGGTGGCGTCGCTGTACGGGTGCGGCGCCGCGGAGCGGAACCCGCTGGCCTGGTGCGACCCGGCCGTCGAGGACCTCCTCGCCCAGCTCCTGGCGGCGCCCGATCGAGCGCGACGAGACGCCGTCGCCGCCGAGCTGGCCGCCCTCGCCGCCAGCTCGCGGTCCTGGCTGCCCCTGCACCAGCGGGAGACCCGGTGGCTGGTCGACCCGGCCCGGATCGAGGTGCCCGACGACGCACCGCTCGGTTCCGGGCCGCTCGGCGCGCTCCACGCCCACCGCCGGGCCGACCGGTGAGGCCGTCAGCAGATCGTGACCGCCCGGATCCCGCTGGTACGCTCGATCGCTCCTGTCCCCGACACCCCTCGGACCGATGCTGAAGATCATCGTCACCACCATCCACGTGAGCCAGGCGCTGGCCCTCATCGGGCTCGTCCTGTTGCACTCCGGCAAGGGCGGTGGCCTGTCCGACATGTTCGGCGGCGGCGTCGGCGCCGCGGCCGGCGGTTCGACGGTGATGGAGAAGAACCTCGACCGCATCACGATCGTGGTCGCCATCGGGTTCGTGTTCACCACCATCGGGCTGGCGCTGATCCTCGATTGAGGCCGGGGCTGCACCCGTGCGGCCGCTCCCGCGCATCCTGATCGTCCTGGCCGCACTGGCCCTGTTCGTCGCGTCCTGCTCCTCGGGAGGCGGCGACGCCGAGCGAGCCGACGACGGTCCGACCACGTCCCGAACTCCGACCACCTCGGGCACCGACAGCACCGACGACGGGGACGGCAACGGGGGCGGGGGACCGATCGAAGACCCGCTGCGGCTGGGCCTGTCGGGCCCGGTGTCGCTGGACCCGGCGGCGATCTCGCCGGCGAGCGTCTCCTCCATGATCCTCGTCGACCTGGTCCACGACACCCTGACCGAGGTCGGCGACGACGGCGTGGTCCGCCCCGGGCTGGCCAGCTTCGAGTCGAACCCGGAGCAGACGGTGTGGCGGTTCGTGCTCGGCGCCGACGCCACCTTCGCCGACGGCTCGGCGATCACCGCCGGCGACGTGGCCACCTCGATCGACCGGATCCGGGCCCAGGGCGGTGCGTCGCTCGCCGCCATCCAACTCGAGGACATCGTGGCGGTCACGCCCCTCGACGCCCGCACGCTCGACATCGGGCTCGCCGCGCCGTCGGCGGTCCTGCCCGTGGTGCTGGCCTCCCCCCTGTACGGCATCCTCGACGCCGACCGACTGCCCGGCGCCGTGGGCGCCCCGGTGAACCCCTCAGGCGCCCCCACGGTGGCGGCGGCCGCCGCCCGGCGGGTCCTCGAGCGCCGACGGGGGACGGGCCCGGCCACCGTCGAGCTGCGCCTGTTCCCCGACGACGCCGCCGCCTACGACGCCATGTCGGCCGGCGAGCTCGACTGGTCACCCGTTCCGGTGGACCGGCTCGGCGAGGCGGGCTCCGCCTTCGGCCTCGGTGGCCTCGTGCCCTTCCACGCCACCGTGCTGCTCGGCATCGATCCCAACGCCGAGCCGCTCAGCCGGGCCCCGCTGCGCCAGGCCATCTCCCTCGCCATCGACCGGCGCACCCTCACCGAGGCCGTGTTCGGTCCCACGGCCCAGGCGCTGCCGGGCCTGATCCCGGCCGGGACGCCGGGCGCCGCCGAGGACTGCGTCGGGTTCTGCGGGCCCGACGTCGACACGGCCCGCCGGCTCGTCGCCGAGGCCTTCCCCGACGGCGCCGCACCGGCCCTCCGGCTGCTCACCGATGACTCCGCCACCCAGACCGCCATCGCCGGCATCCTGGGCGAGCAGCTCGGCGCCATCGGGGTGGAGCTGGCGCCGCTGGCGGTCGACGCCGCCACCTACGAGAGCTTCCTGGGCGTCGGCCAGCAGCAGCTGTTCGTCTACACCACGCTCGGCGTCGGGCTCACCCCGGCCAGCCACCTGCTGCCCTGGCACTCGACGTCGCCGGACAACCTGGGCGCCTACGGGCAGGGCCTGGTGGACGAGGCCATCCGTGCCGCGGTGGCCGAGCCCGACCCGGCGCTGCGGACGGCACGGTGGCGTGAGATCGAAGCGGCCGTGCTCGCCGACGTGCCGGTGGTGCCCCTCGCCCAGCTGCGCACCGTGGCCGTCGTCCGGGAGCGGGTGCGGGGCCTGCACGTGCGATCCGACGGCTCGATCGACGTCTCCCGGGTGGAGCTGCGAGGCGGTTGAGGCCCTTCCGGCGGATGTGGCCGCACCAGCACCCGTTGCTATGGTGTCCCCTCCGCCCGGGTCTCCGGTGCGGACACGTCGGAGTGGCGGAATTGGCAGACGCGCTAGCTTGAGGGGCTAGTGCCCGCAAGGGCGTGGGGGTTCAAGTCCCCCCTCCGACACCACAGCCAGCACCTTGCGCACCACGCCATGGGCGTTGTCCACGGTCAGGGATCCGCCCCGCTCGGCGAGCCGGCTGCGAGCGCCCTCGAGCACATCGACCCCGTGGCTGGTGCACAGGCGCAGCTCGGACATGTCGACGACGATGGTCGAGATGCCGTCGGCCACCAGGCCCTCGAGCATGCGGCGCAGGACCGGCGCCGTGGACGGGCCGAGGTCGCCAACCACGTGGACGCGTGCCGCCTCGTCGTGGTGGTGCAGGACCGCCGAGGCCGAGAAGATGGCACCGTCGACGTCGCGCCACACCCGATCGGATCGGGAGCGGAGGGGCGGTGTGTCGAGGTCGGTCATGCAGGTCACTCCGGGTCCGGGGACGACGCCGTCGTCGTCGCTCGAGGCTCACCGAGGTCCTGGGTGACACGTCGTGGGGATGTGCCCGAATCGGACAGAACCCCACCGCCCCCTGACCATATCGTCGACCGCCGCCGGTGGGAACCCCCCCCCCATCACGGGAGGACCCCGGCGGCACGACCCGCATGCGCCCAGCACCTACATTCGGCGCCATGGCTGCGTCGGTCGACCTCTCGCGTCACGTCCGGGACGTGCCGGACTGGCCGGAGCCGGGGGTGGTGTTCAAGGACATCACCCCGCTGCTCGCCCACCCGGAGGCGCTGGCTGCCACCGTGGCCGCCCTCGCCGGCCCGTTCGAGGGGCGAGGCGTGACCACGGTGGTCGGCATCGAGGCCCGGGGCTTCCTCGTCGGGGCGCCGGTGGCCCTCCACCTCGGCGCCGGCTTCGTACCCGTCCGCAAGCCGGGCAAGCTGCCCGGTCCCACGGAGTGCGAGGAGTACGCCCTCGAGTACGGCGTCGACCGCCTCGAGATCCATGCCGACGCCATCGTGGCAGGGGAGCGGGTGCTGGTCGTCGACGACGTCATCGCCACCGGGGGGACGGCGGCCGCCACGCTGCGCCTCGTGGAACGACTCGGCGGCGAGGTGGTCGGCCTCGGCTTCGTGATCGAGCTCGACTTCCTCGACGGGCGTTCGCAGCTCGGCGGCCACGAGCACGTGTCGCTCCTGCACTACTGATGACCCCGCCCCTCGTCGTCGTCGCCCTCCGGAGCGAGGCCGCCCACCTCCGCGGCCACGACCTCGTGCTGACCGGCATCGGGAAGGTCTCTGCCGCCGTGGCCGTCACCCGCGCCATCGCCGAGCGGCGCCCGCCCTTCGTGCTGAACATCGGCACCGCCGGGGCGCTGCGGGACGGTCTGGAGGGCGTGCACCGCATCGGACGGGTCGTGGAGCACGACGTCGACCACGACTTCCTGCGCCAGCTGACCGGCGAGGACAGCGTCGGGGAGATCGTCCTCGACCCGGACGAACCGACCACGCTGGCCACCGGCGACGCCTTCGTCTCCGACCCCGCGGTCCGCCTCGCCCTGGCCGAGCGGGCCCACCTGGTGGACATGGAGGGCTTCGCCGTGGCCCGGGCCTGCGCCGCCGCCAGGGTCGAGTGCCGGATGGTGAAGGTGGTGTCCGACACCGCGTCAGACGATGCCGCCGGCACCTGGAAGTCCGAAGCCGACCGCACCGCCCGGTTGATCGCCCGGGCGGTCAGGGACCACATCTGAGGGCCGGCGCCCGTCAGCCGAACGGGGACCGGACCCGCAAGCGATCGTCGAGCGCCACGTCCTCGAGCAGGGAGGAGACGAGGTGCTCGGCCTGGACCATGGCCTCGTCCAGCAGCGCCGCGGCTTCGTCGTTGGCGCCGGCCTCCAAGCGCCACTTGGCCGCCGCCAGCCGCTGGAGGATCTCGTCGTTGACCTCGGCGGCGTCGCGCCTGCGGACCTCGGCAACGGCCAGTGCCGTGCGCGCCTCGTTCGCCTCCTCGACGGTGTCGGACGCCGCACCCACCAGCACGCCGAGCAGCACCAACGGCACGATCCTCGATGTCCATCCCAGCGCGGTGAGCGAGATGTCGGGGTGCCCGGCGACCCACGCCCACAGCAGCCCCGAGGCGCACAGCGCCGACGTGGTGCCCACGGCCCGCCCGTAGGTCATGGCGGCGAGGGCGACGGGGAGCGCGTAGAGGAGCCCGGTGGCATCGGCTTCGTCGGGCGTGACGAGCCGCAGGGCCGTGACGAGCACGAAGAGGACCGCCGTGACCAGCGCGGCGTAGCCGGGGTGGCGCCGGAACCACGGTCCTCCGGGCACGAAGCGAGCCATGGCCTGCACTGTGCCGTGCGGTCGAGCGCAGGACTCGGGTCCTCGGTCACCACCGGGCGGGACCGCCCGACCTCCGCGCCGGGCGGGACCTTCGGCCCTGTCGGGGACCTCGGAGCGATCGTAGCTTCTCCCTCGAGGACCGAAGAACGACGGAGGATGCCATGACGGCCGCCCAGCTACCGAGGATCGATCCGGAGCGCACGCTGGGGGAGCTGGTGGCGGAGCGACCGTCCCGAGCCCGCGTGCTGGAGCGGGCCGGCATCGACTACTGCTGCCACGGTGACCGGCGCCTGGTGGACGCCGCGACCGATGCGGGGCTGGACCCGGGTGCACTCGCCGCCGCACTGGCCGTGGTGACCGACACCGAGGGCGCCCACATCGACCGGCTCGACCCCGTGTCGCTGGTGGAGCACATCGTGTCCACCCACCACGCCTACCTCCACGAGGAGCTGCCCCTGCTCGACGCGCTGGCCACCAAGGTGGCCGGCGCCCACGGCGGGCGGCACCCGGAGCTGGCCGAGGTCGCCCGCCTGATGGGCGAGATCCGCCTCGATCTGGAGCCGCACCTCGCCAAGGAGGAGGCGGTGCTGTTCCCTGCCATCCGCCGGGCCGCCGACGGCCCGACGTCCCAGGCCCTCGGCTCGCTCTCGGAGCCGATCGGCGTGATGCTGGCCGAGCACGACCGGGCCGGCGACCTGCTGGCGCGGTTGCGGCAGGCCGCCGGCGACTACGTGGTGCCCGACGACGGGTGCGCCAGCTACCGATCGCTCTACGAGCGCCTGGCCCACCTCGAGGCCGACACGCACCGACACATCCACCTGGAGAACAACGTGCTGTTCCCGGCGGTGGCCGGCACGGATCAGCTGGGGTCGTCGGTGTACCGCAGGTAGGGCTTGACCTCTTCGACCTTGTCGGCGCCGAAGCGCTCCTTGGCGTCCTCGGTCGACATGGCCGGGGACACGATGACCCGCTCGCCCTTGGTCCAGTCGGCCGGCGTGGCCACGGGCGCCGAGTCGGTGAGCTGGAGGGCGCCCACGACGCGCAGCAGCTCGTCGAAGTTGCGGCCCACCGACTTCGGGTACGTCAGCGTCAGGCGCACCTTGTTGGCCGGGTCGATGATGAACACCGAGCGGACGGTGGAGGTGTCGCCCTCGCCCGGGTGGATCATGTCGTAAAGCTCGGCGACCTTCTTGTCCGGGTCGGCGATGATCGGGAAGTTGAGGTCGGTGCCGCCCACCTCGCCGATGTCGGGCGCCCAGCCGTTGTGGGAGGCGACGTCGTCGACCGAGACGGCGATCACCTTGGTGTTGCGCTCGGCGAACTGGTCCTTCATCTGCGCGGTCCGGCCGAGCTCGGTGGTGCAGACCGGGGTGAAGTCGGCCGGGTGGCTGAACAACATCGCCCAGCTGTCCTTCTTCCACTCGTGGAAGTCGATCTGACCCTCGGTCGTGTCGGCGGTGAAGTTCGGAGCCTCGTCACCCAGGTGGATGCTCATCGGCACTTCCTTTCGATGGTTCGTCTTTCGAAGGGGGCGTCTTGCTACAGACCCAGGTCTAGGACGTGGGCTCCCCCGAGGCAACGCCTCCTCGGACCGGACTGTTCCCTCAGCTCGACGAGGGCGAGCGGTCGTGCCGCCCGGCCCAGGAGTGCAGGGTCCGCACGTAACCGGCGCGCTCGAAGGCGGCCGGGTCCCCCGAGGTCGAGCGGTTGGCGCTGCCCCGGAGCTGGGCGACCGAGTGGTACTCCCGCTCCGTCAGCCAGGCCAGCAGCTCGGACTCGAGCACCGCGACGTGCTCGGGGCCGTGGCGCAGCAGCGCCGAGGTCGTCATGGCCACGTCGGCCCCGACCAGCAGGGCCTTCACCACATCGCTGCCGCTGGCCACGCCGGAGGTGGCCGCCAGCGACGCCCGGCCCCGCAGGTGCGGGGACAGGATGGCGATCCAGCGCAGCGGCAGCCGCAGCTCCGACGGGCTGCTCAGCTCGACCCGGGGCACGACGGCGAGGCTCTCCAGGTCCAGGTCCGGCTGGTAGAAGCGGTTGAACAGCACGAGTCCGTCCGCCCCGGCGCGCACGACGTCCTGGGCGAAGCCGGCCATCGCCGAGTAGTACGGGCTGAGCTTCACCGCGAGCGGGATGTCGATCTCGTCGCGCACCGCGGCGATGATCTCCAGGTCGCGGTCCTCGACGTCGTCGGCGGCGAGCCTCGGGTCGGCGGACAGGTGGTAGAGGTTCAGCTCGAGCGCATCGGCGCCGGCGTCCTGGAGCCGGCGGGCGTGGTCGGTCCACCCGCCGGGAGAGGTGGCGTTGAGGCTGGCGATCACCGGCAGCGACGTGGCGGCCTTGATCCGGGCCAGGCGGGCCACGTAGCGGTCGCCGGCATGGGGCAGCTCCTCGATGGTGGGGAAGTAGTCGAGCGCCTCGGCGACGTGCTCGGAGCCGGCTTCGAGGGCCCGGTTGAGCTCGATCTCCTCGTGGAGGATCTCCTCCTCGAAGAGCGACGGCAGCACGACGGCCGCGGCGCCGGCGCCCTCGAGCCGGCGCACGACGTCGGGATCGTCGGTGATGGGCGACGCCGAGGCGACGATGGGGGAGCGGAGCTCCAGCCCGAGGTAGGTGGTGGAGAGGTCGACCACGTCAGCGCTCCGTCGGCTCGTGCCTCGGTGCGGTCGGCACCGTGCGGTGGATCTCGACCAGCTGCTCGTAGTAGTGCCACCGCTCGTCGGCGTCGGCCTGGGCCAGCTCGGCCAGCTCGTCGGCCCGGTCGGGATCGGTGCGCTGCAGGATGGCGAAGCGGGTCTCGGAGGACACGAAGTCCTTGATGGGGATGGTCGGCTGCTTCGAGTCCAGCGAGAACGGCTGGCCGTCCTCGGTGGTGGGCTTGAAGCGGTAGAGGGGCCAGTACCCGCTGCGCACGGCGTCCTTCTGGTGGGTCATCGACCTCGACATGTCGATGCCGTGGGCGATGCACGTGCTGTAGGCGATGACGAGGGACGGTCCGGGCCAGGCGTCGGCCTCGAGCAGCGCCTTGGTGACCTGGAGCTCGTTGGCGCCCATGGCGACCTGGGCCACGTAGACGTTGCCGTAGGCCCGGGCGATGGCGCCGAGGTCCTTCTTGCCGATGCCCTTGCCGGCGGCGGCGAACTTGGCCACCGCGGCACGGGGCGTCGACTTGGAGGCCTGGCCGCCGGTGTTGGAGTACACCTCGGTGTCGAGGACGAGGATGTTCACGTTGCGGCCCGTGGACAGGACGTGGTCCAGACCGCCGAAGCCGATGTCGTACGCCCAGCCGTCGCCACCCATGAGCCACACGCCCTGCCGGGCGAGGTTGCCGGCCAGGGAGAGCAGGTGGGAGGCCTCGACGGCCGTGTCGGCACGGTCTGCCAGTCCGGCCAGCCGCGACCGCAGCTCGTCGATGGCCACCCGGGCGGCGGCGATCTCCCGCTCCGTCTCCTGGGGAGCGTCCAGCAGCCGCGACACGAGGTCGTCGCCGAGGTGCGGAGCGAGCCGCTGCAGCGACGTGCGGGCCTGACCGCGCTGCACGTCGAGGGCCAGGCGCATGCCGAGCCCGAACTCGGCGTTGTCCTCGAACAGCGAGTTGCTCCACGCCGGTCCCCGGCCCTGGGCGTTGGTGGTCCACGGCGTCGTGGGGAGGTTCCCGCCGTAGATCGACGAGCACCCGGTGGCGTTGGCAACGATCATGCGGTCGCCGAACAGCTGGGACACGAGCTTCACGTACGGGGTCTCGCCGCAGCCGGCGCAGGCGCCGGAGAACTCGAACAGCGGCTCGAGCACCTGGGACCCCTTGACGGTGTCGTGGGGGAGGAGGTCGCGGTCGAGGTGGGGGATGGTCTGGTAGAAGCCCCAGCGCTCCCGCTCGACGTCGCGGTGCTCCGTGGCCGGTTCCATGTTGATCGCCCGGTGCGACACGTCGGTCTTGGACTTGGCCGGGCACACGTCGACGCAGACCCCGCAGCCCGTGCAGTCGTCGGGCGCGACCTGGATGGTGAGGCGGTGGCCGTCGAGGTCCTTGGACCGGAACGCCTTGTGCAGGAAGTTCGCCGGCGCGTCGGCCACGGCGGCAGCGTCGAAGACGTTCATGCGGATGGCGGCGTGGGGGCAGACGATGGCGCACTTGCCGCAGTCGATGCAGACGTCGGGATCCCAGATCGGGATCTGCTTGGCGATGGAGCGCTTCTCGTACTGCGCCGTGGCGGTCGGGAACACGCCGTCGACGGGCAGGGCGCTCACGGGGAGGAGGTCGCCGTCGCCTCGCATCAGCACCGCCGTGACCTGCTGCACGAAGTCCGGGGCATCGGCGGGCACCGTGTGGCCGAGGGTGCGCGTGCTCGTCACGGCCGTCGGCACGGGGACCTTGTGGAGGTGGTCGAGGGCGGCGGCGATGGCGGCGAAGTTGCGGTCGACCACGGCCCTGCCCCGCTTGCCGTAGGCCTTCTCGACCGTGCCCTCGATGCGGGCGATGGCCTCGTCCGCCGGGAGCACCCCGGCGAGCTGGAAGAAGCACGGCTGCATGATCGTGTTGATCCGGTTCCCCATTCCCGTGTCCCGTGCGACGGCGTCGGCGTCGATGACCCACACGTCGACGCCCTTGTCGAGGACCTCGCGCTGCACCTCGACCGGGAGCTGGTCCCAGATCTCGTCGGGGCCGAAGGGGCTGTTCAGCAGCAGCGTGGCGCCGGGGCGGGCGTAGCGCAGGACGGGCACCTTGTCGAGCAGCCCGAACTGGTGGCAGGCGACGAAGTCGGCGTCGTCGACCAGGTAGGTGGACCGGATCGGCTCCGGGCCGAAGCGCAGGTGCGACACGGTGACGGAGCCCGACTTCTTGGAGTCGTACACGAAGTAGCCCTGGGCGTGGAGGTCGGTGCCCTCGCCGATGATCTTGACCGAGGACTTGCTCGCCCCCACCGTGCCGTCGGAACCGAGGCCGACGAACACGGCCTGGACCTCGCCGCCGGGTCGCCGGTGGCGCAGGGTGCCGTCCATCGGCAGGCTCAGCCCGGTGACGTCGTCGTAGATGCCGACGGTGAAGTGGCGTCGGGGCCGGACGGCGGCGAGCTCGTCGAAGACCGTGCCGACCATGGCGGGAGTGAGCTCCTTGGACGAGAGCCCGTAGCGGCCGCCGACCACTCGGGGGGCCACGGCGAACGGCGGATCCTCGACGTCCATGGCCTCGGCCAACGCCGCCAGCACGTCGAGGTACATCGGTTCCCCGACGGCGCCGGGCTCCTTGGTGCGGTCCAGCACGGCGATGCTGCGCACGGTGGGGGGCAGGGCGGCCACCAGCTGGCGCAGGGGGAAGGGGTTGAACAGGCGGACGCGGAGCATGCCGACGGGCTCGCCCCCCGCGACCAGCGCATCGACCGCCTCCTCGACCGCGCCCGATGCAGACCCCATCACGACGATGACGCGGTCGGCGTCGGGCGCGCCGTGGTACTCGACCAGGCCGTAGCGGCGACCGGTCCGCTCGGCGAGCTCGTCCATGACCTCCTGCACGACGCGGGGGACGGCGTCGTGGAACGGGTTGCACGCCTCCCGGGCCTGGAAGAAGGTGTCCGGGTTCTGCGCCGTGCCCCGCAGCGACGGGGCCTCCGGGGTCATGCCCCGGGCGCGATGGGCGATCACGTCGCCGTCGTGGACCAGCGCCTGCAGGTCGTCGTCGCCCAGCACCTGGATCGTGTTGATCTCGTGGCTCGTCCGGAACCCGTCGAAGAAGTGGAGGAACGGCACCCGGGACCGCAGGGTCGCCGCGTGGGAGACCAGCGCGAAGTCGTGGGCCTCCTGCACCGACCCGGCCGCCAGCATCGCCCAGCCCGTGCTGCGCACCGACATCACGTCGCTGTGGTCGCCGAAGATCGACAGGGCGTGCGTGGCGATGGAGCGGGCCGCCACGTGGATCACCGCCGGCGTCAGCTCGCCGGCGATCTTGAACATGTTGGGGACCATGAGGAGCAGTCCCTGCGACGCCGTGAACGTCGTGGCCAGCGCTCCCTTCTGGAGCGCGCCGTGCAGCGCACCGGCCGCCCCGGCCTCGGACTGCATCTCGACGACATCGGGCACGGTGCCCCAGCGGTTCGGTCGGCCGGCGACCGACCAGTCGTCGCAGTGCTCCGCCATCGGCGACGCGGGGGTGATCGGGTAGATGGCGATCACCTCGCTCAACGCGTACGCCACCCGGGCCGCCGCCTCGTTGCCGTCCATGCACTCGCGAGTGGTCTCGGTCATCCCCCGCAGCGTGCCGCCGGTCCCGGGTGCGTGGGCAAGGGACAAGGTCGTACGGGCCGCGGACCAATGGCCCCTCTCGGGTGGACCGGGGCTCCCGGGCCGCTACGGTGACCCCAGGCCCTTGAAACCCGGCCGCGTGATCGGGTCGTCGAAGGTCTGCAGTTGGAGCATGTGATGCAAGGAATCTGGACCGAGGAGCTCGCTCCGCTGGTCGTGGCCGACAGCCCCTCGTCGCAGCGGCTGGCCGCTCGCGTCGTCGTCACGGGCGTCGGTGGTCGGCCCGTCCACGCCGATCTGGCCTTGCGGGGCGAGCTGTGCGCCGCCACCACGCCGGTCGTGGCCGATGCGGTCGACCGCCTGCTCGCGCTGGGCGTCGTGGACGTCCGCTTCGACCTGGCCGAGCTGCGCCTCTGCACCTCGGCCGGCATCGACCGGTGGGTCGATGTCGCGGCCCGCCTCCTGCCGACCCGAGGCGACCTGCGCCTGGACGGCGCGGCAGGCGTGGTCCGCCGGGCGCTCGACGCCGTGGGGGTCAGCGACTCCGGCACCGTCGTGCCCCGCAAGGGCCGCTGAGCCGCCAGCAGATCCTCCGTCGGAGCGGCATGGGTGGGCGTCATCGCGGGTAGCGAGGCGGGACACCCCCACGACGGAAGGACCGACCGATGAGCGAAGACCGCCCCCACGGCACCGACACCCCCACCGGAACCGACCCCGACGCCAAGTGGAGCGAGCCCGGCTACGAGGACAAGTCCCTCGGCCAGGCGGTCGAGCAGGACAGCGAGCTCGCCGACGAGCTGCTGGACGAGGCCGGTGGCGACACCGGCGAGGCCGAGCGTCGCTTCGAGCAGGAGAGCCACGGCTCCGAGGCACGTGAGCGCCAGGGCCGTCCCGAGACGAGCTGAGATGGCCGATCACGAACAGCTCGAGGCGGAGGCACGCAGCGGATCCAGCGGGACCACGTCGATGGAGGACCTGAGCGAGGTCCTGGACGAGGACAAGCTGGGCGGGGACTACCCCCCGGACGAGCCGGTCGGTGCCTTCGAGTACGGCGTCACGCCGATGGAGCAGCGGGTGCAGGAGCCCATCGACGAACGGGTCGAGCGGGAGGTCCCCGAGCCGATGCCCGGCGACCCGCCGGCACCCGACGTCGACCGGACCACCGGCGACGACCTCCCCGTGGGCGACGTCGGATCGGGCGACACCACGACCTACGACGTGGTCACCGAGCGCTCGGGAGACCTGAGCGCCGAGGAGGCCGCCGTGCACGTCCGTGAGCTGCCCTGATGCGAGCACGATGAGATGACGGACCAGCTCGTCGAGCTGGCGCGCGACCGCTTCGGCTTCGACGAGCTGCGTCCCGGGCAACGGGAGGCCGTCGAGTCGGTGGTCGCGGGCCACGACACGCTCGCCGTCATGCCCACCGGATCGGGCAAGTCGGCCATCTACCAGCTCGCCGGCCTGCTGCTCGACGGGCCCACCATCGTGGTGAGCCCGCTCCTCGCCCTCCAGCACGACCAGGTCGAGTCCATCGACGACAACGACCTCGAGGGTGGAGCAGCCCAGCTGAACTCCACGTTGTCCGCCGCCGAGCGCACCGACCTGTTGGCCCGGCTGTCCGCGGGGACGCTGGAGTTCTGCTTCCTGGCCCCCGAGCAGCTGACCCGTGAGGACACGCTGGACGCGCTCCGAGCCGCCGGCCCCAGCCTGTTCGTGGTCGACGAGGCCCACTGCATCTCGTCGTGGGGTCACGACTTCCGGGCCGACTACCTCCGCCTCGGTGCGGTGATCGACGACCTCGGGCACCCCACCGTCCTGGCCCTGACCGCCACCGCCTCGGCGCCGGTCCGCGACGAGATCGTGTCCGCCCTGCGGATGCGCGACGCCGCCGTCATGGTCTTCGGCTTCGATCGCCCCAACCTGCACCTGTCGGTCGAGCGCCGGTCCGACGCCCGGGCCGCCGACGCGGCGGTGGCCGAGCTCGTGGCCGGGATCGAGGGCACGGGGCTGGTCTACGTCGACACCCGGGCCCGGGCCGAGGAGCTGGCCGAGGTCCTCTCGGGGGGCGACCGGCCGGCCTTCGCCTACCACGCCGGCCTCGACGACGACGAGCGAGCGGCCGTGCACGAGCGGTTCTCCGACGATGCGCCGTGCGTGGTGTGCGCCACCGTGGCCTTCGGGCTCGGCGTCGACGTCGCCCACGTCCGCTTCGTCATCCACGACGCGGCACCCGAGTCGCTCGACGCCTACTACCAGGAGGTCGGCCGGGCCGGCCGTGACGGTGCGCCGGCCTGGGGCGTGCTCGTCGACCAGATCGCCGAGGACGGCATCCGGACCCACTTCGCCGGATCCACCAAGGTCCCCGGCGACGTGCTCCACCGCATCGTCGCCGCCGTGCGGGCCGGTGACGAGCCTCTCGACATCGTCGACCTGGCCGAGCAGGCCGACATCTCCGAGACCCGCCTGCTCGTGGCCGTGTCCCGCCTGGAGGAGCTCGACGCCGTGGCGCTCGACGCCGGCGGCACCATCACGGCCGGCCCGTCGGAGGTCGACCGCAGCGAGATCGTGGCCCAGGTGCTCGAGCGCCAGGACAGCTTCGGCGCCGCCGAGCGGGACCGGGCCGACCTCGTGCGTCGCTACGCCGAGACCCGGCAGTGCCGTTGGCGTCAGCTGCTCGAGTACTTCGGGCAGCCCGTCGATGGGCCGTGCGGCCGGTGCGACGTGTGCGACGCCGGGGAGTCGACTGCGCCGGCGGAGGGCACGTTCCAGGCCGGGCAGGCGGTGGAGCACCGGGCCTTCGGTCCGGGCCAGGTGATCACGGTCGAGGAGGACGCCGTGGTGGTCCGCTTCGAGGACGGCACCCACCGGACGCTCGACCTCGAGCTGGTCGAGCGCGACCAGCTCCTGGTGCCGGCGAGCTGACCAGGCCGCCGCGGACCCGCACGTACACTCCCCGTCGATGGCCGGACGCGGGACGAGGGTCGAATGGGGCGCGTACCGGGCCGTCCTGCTCGATCTCGACGGCGTGATCACCCCCACCGCGTCCGTGCACCAGGAGGCGTGGGCGGAGCTGTTCGAGCCATGGGGCTTCACCAGCGCCGACTACCTGGCCCACGTCGACGGCAAGCCCCGCTACGACGGCGTCCGGTCCTTCCTGCACGCCCGGGGCGTGGAGCTGCCGGCGGGCAGCCCCGAAGACCCGCCCGGCGACGGCACGGTGGCGGCCATGGGCAACCGGAAAGACGACATCTTCCGCTCCCTGCTCGAGCGGCGTGGCGTGGCGCCCTACCCGGGCACGATGGCGGTGCTGGACGAGCTCGACCGTCTGGGGGTGGCGCAGGCCGTGGTGTCGTCGTCGCGCAACGCCCGCCCGGTGCTGGCGGCCGCCGGCCTCGGCGGCCGCTTCGCCCACGTCGTGGACGGCGTGACCATCGTCGAGGAGGGCATCGCCGGCAAGCCGGCCCCGGACATGTTCCTGCGCGCCGCCGAGCTGCTCGGTGCCGCACCGGGCGAATCCGTCGTGGTGGAGGACGCGTCGTCGGGCGTGGCGGCGGGGGCGGCCGGCGGCTTCGCCCTCGTGCTCGGCATCGACCGCGGCGGCAACCGTGACGCCCTCGTCGCCGCCGGCGCCCACCTCGTCGTCGACGACCTCGCCGAGACCCTCGAACCGGAGCCGACGTCACCGTGAAGATCCGTGCCACCGCCAGCGCCATCCCGCGCCACCGGTTCCCGGTGGACCCGTGGCGCCTCGTCGAGACCGAGCTGGACCACGACGACCTGGGCCACACCGAGTCGCTGTTCGCACTCGGCAACGGCTACCTCGGCATGCGAGCCAACCCGAGCGAGGGGCGCGAGGCGCACTCCCACGGCACCTTCCTGAACGGCTTCCACGAGACGTGGCCCATCGAGCACGCCGAGGCGGCGGTCGCCTTCGCCACGACCGGCCAGACCATCGTGAACGTCCCCGACGCCAAGCTGATCAAGCTGTACGTCGACGACGAGCCCCTGCTGCTGCGCGAGGCGGACCTCGAGCACTACGAGCGGGTGGTCGACTTCCGCACGGGCATCTCGCACCGCGAGCTGGTGTGGACCACCCCCGCCGGCAAGCGACTCCGCGTCCGGTCCGAGCGCATGGTGAGCCTCGAGCACCGCCACCTGGCCGTCTTGCGCTTCGAGGTGGAGATGCTGGAGGGCTCGGCGCCCATCGTCATCTCGTCCCAGCTGCTCAACCGCCAAGACGGCGAGGACGAGTACCACGTGCAGGCGGCCGCCCTCGGCGAGGGGGTCGACCCTCGCCAGCGCCGCAGGTTCCGCGACCGGGTGCTGTTGCCCCAGCTGCAGGACCACGACCCCGATCCGCCGACGGGCGGCGGCGTCGTCCTCGGCTACCGGTGCGCCCACAGCGGCATGACGCTGGCGTGCGCCTACCGGCACGAGATCGAGACGACGTGCGAGTACGAGGCCGAGACGATGGTGGGCGAGGACCTGGCCAAGACGGTCTTCACCGCGCATGCCGTGGCCGGCGAGACGCTGCGCATCACCAAGCTGGTCTCGTACCACTCCTCCCGCGGCATCCCGCCCCGGGAGCTGGCCGATCGCTGCAACCGCACCATCAAGCGGGCCCGCGCCACGGGGGTGGCCGCCCTGCAGGAGGAGCAACGGAGCTGGCTCGACGCCTTCTGGACCCGCACCGACGTCGAGGTCGAGGGCGACGACGAGGACCAGCAGGCCATCCGCTGGAACCTGTTCCACCTGGCCCAGGCGTCGGCCCGGACCCACGAGCAGGGCATCGCTGCCAAGGGCGTCACCGGGGGCGGCTACGACGGCCACTACTTCTGGGACACCGAGGTCTACGTCCTGCCGTGCCTCGCCTACACCAACCCCGAGGCGACCCGGAAGCTGGTGCGCTTCCGGTGGAAGATGCTGGGCGCGGCCCGCACGCGGGCCCGCGAGCTCAGCCAGGAGGGGGCGCTGTACCCGTGGCGCACGATCGACGGCCAGGAGGCCTCGGCGTACTACGCGGCAGGTACCGCCCAGTACCACATCAACGCGGCGGTGGCCTACGCCCTCGAGCGCTACCTGAACGCCACGGCCGACTTCGAGCTCCTCGTCCACGAGGGCGCCGAGATCCTGTTCGAGACGGCGCGGCTGTGGGCCGACCTCGGCTTCTTCGAGCACAACGGCAACGGTCGCGCCGGTGCGGTCACCGGGCGGTTCCGGATCCACGGCGTCACCGGGCCGGACGAGTACACCACCGTGGTCAACGACAACCTGTACACGAACGTCATGGCCCGCTTCAACCTCCGGTACGCGGCCTGGACCCACGACTTCCTGGCCGAGTGCAGCCCGGAGGACCTGGAGTCGCTGCGCCGCCGGACCGGGGTCACCGACGCCGAGGTGGATCGGTGGCGCCAGGCCGCGGAGGCGATGTACCTGCCCTACGACGAGGAGCTGGGCATCCACCCCCAGGACGAGAGCTTCCTGGACCGCGAGCCGTGGGACTTCGAGTCCACGCCGGCCGAGAACTACCCCCTGCTGCTCCACTACCACCCGTTGGTGATCTACCGGTTCCAGATCCTGAAGCAGGCCGACGTCGTGCTGGCCATGTACCTGCGGGGCCAGGACTTCTCCCGTGAGCAGAAGCGCCGCAACTTCGAGTACTACGACCCGATCACCACCGGCGACTCGTCGCTGTCGGCATGCGTGCAGTCCATCGTCGCCGCCGAGGTGGGCCACGAAGGCCTGGCGTTCGACTACTTCAAGCAGTCGCTGTACCTCGACCTGGCCGACACGCACGGCAACACGGCCGACGGCGTGCACATCGCCAACGCCGGCGGTGTGTGGGCTGCGCTGGTCCACGGGTTCGGTGGCATGGCCGACACCGGTGAGCACCTCCGCTTCGCGCCCCGCCTCCCGAAGCAGTGGACGTCGATGACGTACCGGCTCCAGCGGCACGGATCCCAGCTGCTCGTCGAGGTCGACGCCGAGGGCTGCACCGTTCACGTCGAAGCGGGCGGGGCGGTGCCCGTCCTCACCGGCGACGGGGTCGTCGACGTGCCCGGTGGCGGGTCGGTGCGCATCCGGCGGGACGACGCGACGGTCGGGTGACCACGTTCACGGGCCGACGCGGAGGAGTTCCCCGGTGCGGCGCCGAACTGTTGGACGACGGCCAACAAGGTCGTGGCTGCCATGTGGCGGCGCAGACGAGCAACAGGAGCACGAGCGAGATGGCCTACGACTTCTTGTCGGACGAGTGGATGGACGCGATCGAGGGCATGCGTGACGAGGCGCCGGAGCCGCCCGCCGCGACCAAGGACCTGGTGATCAACCTCGTCGTGCCCGACACACCCTTCGGCGAGCGGCAGGCCCACATGGCCGGCGGTCAGTTCGAGCGGGGCCTGCACGACTCGGCGCCCACGAAGCTGACCGTCCCCTATGAGGTGGCCAAGAGCGTGTTCATCGCCGGCGACCAGGCGGCGGCCATGCAGGCGTTCATGTCCGGCCAGATCAAGGTCGAGGGCGACATGACCAAGCTCATGGCCATGCAGGCCGGCGGGGCACCCACCCCGGAGCAGGCTGCCTTCCAGGACAAGATCAAGGCCATCACGGCCTGAGCTCGGGCAGCACCCGCTCCAGCAGGAGCGGGAGCGTCCGGACCAGCACCTCGCGAGCCTGGGCCTCGGTCAGCCGACCGCGGTCCAGCCACTCGCGGGTCACCTCCTGCACCAGACCCCCGTAGCCGCGCACCAGGGCGCGTACCACCGGTGTGTCCTCGAGCGAGAGCCCGGCGATGATCTGCTCGGTCAGCACCTCGCGGCTGTCGTCCAGGATCGACGCGACCTCGTCGTCGCCGACGGCCGTGGCGTTGAGCCACAGGTCCCGGTTGGCCGACGCGAACCCGAGCAGCGCGTCGATCGCCGCACCGAGGGCGGCCAGCTCCTGGCCGCCCTCGAGCACGGGCCCGGGCGGCAGCGCGACACGGGTGACGTCGCGCACGACCTCGAGGTACAGGTCGCGCTTGGACCCGAAGTAGTGGTGCAGCAGGCCCTTCGCCACGCCGGCGGCATCGGCGATGTCGGAGATCGAGACCTGGCCGTACGGCCGGCGGAGGAAGAGGCCGGTGGCAGCGTCGAGGATGAGACGACGCCGCTCGTCGTAGTCCATGCGGACCCGCTTGCGGCGGGATCCGTCCGTGGTCGTCATCGGTGGCAACCGTACCGATCGGGGGCGAGCCGGTCGGTGCCGGTACCTTCGCCGGGGTGCCCGCCGACGCGTCCACCTCGCCCCGCCTGGTCGAGCGCGACGTGGCGCGGGTGTGGCACCCGTACGCGCCGATGCCGGCGTCGCTCGAGCCGGTGCCGGTCGTCGGCGCCCACGGCACCCGCCTCGTCCTGGCCGACGGCCGCGAGGTCGTGGACGGCATGTCGTCGTGGTGGGCGTCGATCCACGGCTACCGCCACCCCGTGCTGGACGAGGCGGTGCGGACGCAGCTCGAGGCGACGGCCCACGTGATGTTCGGCGGCATCACCCACCCACCGGCCGTCGAGCTGGCCGAGCTGCTGGTGGAGATCGCACCGGCGGGCCTGGAGCACGTCTTCTTCGCCGACTCCGGGTCGGTGGCCGTGGAGGTCGCCATCAAGATGGCGTTGCAGCACGCTCGGGGCACCGGCCGACCGGACCGGACGCGGCTGCTCACCGTGCGGGGCGGCTACCACGGCGACACGCTCGCCTGCATGTCGGTGTGCGACCCGGTGAACGGGATGCACTCGATGTTCGCCTCGGTACTGCCCGAGCAGCTGTTCGCGCCGGAGCCGTCGCCGGCGTTCGGCTCGCCCTTCGACGACTCCTACCTGTCCGAGCTCACCGCGCTGCTGTCCCGGCACACCGAAGAGGTGGCGGCGGTCATCCTCGAGCCGATCGTGCAGGGCGCCGGCGGCATGCGGTTCTACGCCCCGGAGTACCTGGCCGGTGTGCGTCGCCTCTGCGACGAGCACGATGTCCTGCTCATCGCTGACGAGATCGCCACCGGCTTCGGCCGGACGGGCCGGCTCTTCGGGTGCGAGCACGCCGGCGTCAGCCCGGACATCATGTGCCTGGGCAAGGCGCTCACCGGCGGGTACCTGACCATGTCGGCGGTGCTGTGCACGCCCGCCGTCGCCGCCGGCGTGAGCGCGGCCGAGTCCGGTGCCCTCATGCACGGCCCGACGTTCATGGGCAACCCGCTCGCCGCCGCGGTGTCGCTCGCGTCGGTCCGCCTGCTGCTGTCGCGGGACTGGGAGGCCGAGGTCGCCGCCATCGAGACCAGCCTGCACGGCGGGCTGGAGCCGCTCCGGGGTCATGGCGCCGTCGCCGACGTGCGCGTGCTGGGTGCCATCGGTGTCGTCGAGCTCCGCGAGCCGGTCGACATGGCGGCATCCCAGCGCACGCTGCTCGACCACGGCGTCTGGTTGCGCCCGCTCGGTCGGCTGCTCTACGCCATGCCGCCGTTCATCAGCAGCGCCGAGGACGTGGCGGCGATCACCGCAGGCATGCGGGCGGTGGTCGGGTGAGCACGGCGCACCGGGGCTGGGTCCGCGCCCAGCTCGACGAGATCCGCGACGCGGGCCGCTGGCGCGGGACCCGCGCCTTCGATGCCCGTGGTCCGGCCGGGCGGCTCGAGGGGCGTGACGTCGTGTCGTTCGCGTCCAACGACTACCTCGGCATGTCGTCCCACCCGGCCGTGGTGGCTGCCGCCCACGAGGCGATTGACCGGTGGGGCGCAGGGTCGACGGCCAGCCGGTTGGTGGTCGGTTCGAGACCGGTCCACCACGACCTCGAGGCCGAGCTCGCCCGCTGGAAGGGAACGGAGGCTGCCGTCGTGGCGGCGAGCGGCTACGCCGCCAACCTCGCCGTGCTCACCACCTTCGGCGGCCCGGACTGCCTCGTGGTCAGCGACGAGCTGAACCACGCATCGATCATCGACGGCTGCCGCCTGGGCCGCTCCGCCGTGGCCGTCGCCCGCCACGCCGACGTGGACCACGTCGCCGAGCTGCTCGCCCGATCCGGGGCCCCCCGCAAGGTCGTCGTCACGGACTCGGTGTTCTCCATGGACGGCGACGAGGCGCCGGTGGAGGCGCTGGCCGAGGTCTGCGCCCACCACGGGGCGCTGCTCGTGCTCGACGACGCCCACGCCGTGCTCGGACCGGCCGCCGACCTCGCATCGGTGGACGGCCTCGACGTGGTCCACGTCGCGACCCTCTCGAAGGCACTCGGCTCGCTGGGCGGCGCGGTGGCGGGCAGCCGCGACGCCGTGGACCTGGTGGTCAACCGGGCCCGGTCGTTCATCTTCAGCACCGCCCTGTCGCCGGCCGACGCCGCTGCAGGCCTGGCCGCGCTCGGCGTGGTCCTCAGCCCCGAGGGCGACGCGCTCGTGGCCCGCCTGCGGGCGCACGTCGACCGGTTCGCACCGGGCCATCCGTCGCCGATCGTCCCGATCGTGCTCGGGGCGGAGCAGGCCGCCCTCGACGCCGCGGCCGCCCTGCTCGCCGACGGTCTCCTCGTCCCCGCCATCCGTCCGCCCACCGTCGCCCCCGGCACGTCGCGCCTGCGGGTGGCGCTGTCCGCGGCCCACACCGAGGATCAGATCGACGCCCTCGTCACCGCCCTCGGGCCCTACCGGAGCGGCCCCGGCGGCGTCGGATCGGACGGAGCAGCATGACCCGACCAGAGGTGCTCCTCGCTGTGTGCGGTACCGCCACCGAGGTCGGCAAGACCTGGTCCGGCGCCGAGCTCGCTCGGGTGCTGCGGGCCGAGGGGCGCACGGTCGCGGCCCGCAAGCCGCTGCAGTCCTTCGACCCCGACGACGGCACGGCGACCGACGCCGAGGTCCTCGCCGCCGCGACCGGCGAGCCGGTGACCGACGTGTCCCCGCACAGCGGTTGGTACCCCATCCCGATGGCACCGCCCATGGCTGCGGCGGCGCTGGGGCGGGAGTGCCCCACGGTGACCGACGTGGTGGCGTTGATCCGCTGGCCCGATGCCCGGGCCGACGTCGGGCTCGTGGAGACCGTCGGCGGGATCCGCTCGCCCCTGGCCGACGACGGCGACAGCCGGGACCTGGTCCGGGCACTCGGCGTCGACCTCGTGGTCCTGGTGGCCGACGCCGGACTCGGCACCATCGACGCCGTCCGGTCCGCCGTGGACCAGCTCGCACCGCTGCCGACGGTGGTGCTCCTCAACCGCTTCGACGGCGACGACGACCTGCACCGTCGCAACCGGGACTGGCTCGTGGGTCGGGACGGCTTTCATGTCGTCACCAGCGTCTCCGACCTCACCCGTTCCGTTCTGGCCGACATCGAACCCCGCCAGACGGGGTCGATGTAGGCCAGAACGGTCGGGGCGGGTCGTCAGGCCGGGGTCGGGCGAGGCCCGACGTACGCGGCGCGGGTGCGGAACCGCAGCGCGTGCTCGTACTCCTCGATGGCGTGGGCCAGCCAGCCGACCGTGCGGGCGGTGGCGAACACCGACTCCGTGGCGCCGTCGATGAACTCGTAGGCCTCGGCCATCGCGGCCAACGCGAAGTCCACGTTCGGGAAGGGGAGCGCCCGGCCCGCCACCACGTCGAGCACGGCGGGGACCGCCGGCGGCGTGTCGTCGGACTCGGCCAGCCGGGCGAGCAGGGGAGCGGTCCGGGGGTCGCACCGCTCGTACACGCGGTGGCCGAAGCCGGAGATCCGCTCGGCCCGCTCGAGCCGGACGCCCACCGCGGCGGCCGCCGCGCTCCCGTCGGGCCCGGCGTCACGCAGTAGGGACCGCGCCGCCTCGCCCGCGCCCCCGTGCAACGGCCCGCCGAGCGCGCTCAGGCCCGCCTCCACCACGAGGTACGGGTCCGCCCACGTCGACGCCGCCACCCGGACGGCCAGGGTCGAGGCCGCCATCTCGTGGTCGGCGAGCAGGACGAGGGCGGCATCGAGCGTCGCGATGCGCCGGGCGCTGGGCGGCGCCGCCGTCAGCCGCGGCCAGAGGCGAGCGGCCAGACGACGGTCGTGGGCCGGCTCGTCACCGAGGAGGGGCAGGCACGCCACCAGCGTCGCCACCATGCTGCGACCGGTCGCCTGGACGGCGACCGGCCGGCGATCGCCTCGCAGCGGATCGGCACTGCGCAGCACCGGCAGGGCCGTGCGCCAGCGGTCGACGGGCGCCAGGTCGCCGGCAGCGTCCAGCACGCGTCGGGCCACGGCGAGGGACGGCTCGTGCGGGTCGAACGTGGTGGCCTCCCGGGTGCCGGTCCACAGCCACGACGCCACCTCCTCGAAGGAGGCGTCGGCGACGGCGTCGACCACGTCCCATCCCCGGTACGAGAGGCGACCGTCGGGGTCGAGCAGGGTGAGCTCGGTCTCGACCACGACCTCGAGCCCACCGGCCCGTCCGCCGATCCGGCTCCGGGCCGCGTGGCGCTCCACGTCGGCGGCCAGGAACCGGCTGCGCCGCTGGCCCGGCACGCGCTCGCTGCGGATCATCCCCCGGCTCACGTAGGCGTAGAGGGTCTCGGGCTTCACGCCCAGCCGACGGGCCGCCTCCTCGCTCGTCATCCACCGGGGGCGGGCCACGAAGGGATCGTAGACCGCAGAACACATTGATGCGATCAACGTTGATGTGGTGCCGAGGCCGGCGGGAGCATCAGGTCATGACCACCACCACCCCTGTGCCCGATGCACCCCCTGGCCTCAAGGGCCTCGTCGTGGCCGAGACCGCCCTCGGTGACGTCCGGGGCGGTGAGGGCTTCTACCACTACCGCCAGTACTCGGCGCCCGAACTCGCCCGCCACCGCTCGCTCGAGGACGTGTGGCACCTGCTGCTCGACGGGACCCTCCCCGACGCCGGCCGCCGTGCCGAGCTGGCCGATCAGCTGGCGCCGTTCCGCCCGTTGAGCCCGGCCCTGCTGCGGGCCCTGCCCGTGATCGCGGCCGACAGCGACAGCGTCGTCACCGCCCTGCGCACCGCACTGTCGCACCACGCCTCCACCCTCGGCCTCCCCCCGACGATGGACTGCAGCGCGGATCAGCGTCGGCATCAGGCGCTGGCGCTCAGCGCGCCGGTGCCGGCCATCGTCGCCGCGCTCCACCGGCTGCGACAGGGGCTCGACCCCGTGCCGGCCCGGACCGACCTGCCCCTCGCCACCGACTACCTGCGCATGCTGACCGGCACCGAGCCGGCCCCGGCCGAGGCGCGGGCGGTCGAGCAGTACCTCATCCTCGGCCTCGACCACGGCTTCAACGCTTCCACGTTCACGGCCCGGGTGGTCACGTCGACCGGGACCGACCTGGGCTCGGCGCTGGTTGCCGCACTCGGCGCCCTGATCGGCCCGCTGCACGGCGGTGCTCCGAGCCGTTCGCTCGACACCCTCGACGCCATCGGGTCTCCGGAACGGGCACGCGAGTGGGTGCGGGCGACGGTGGCGGCGGGCGGCCGCATCATGGGCTTCGGTCACGCCGTGTACCGCACGGCGGATCCCCGCTGCGTGCTCCTCCGGGAGATCGCCCTCGGCCTCGGCGGCGACCTGCCCGAGCGGGCCGTGGCCGTGGAGCGTGAGGTGGAGGCCGCGCTGGAGGAGCTGAAGCCGGGCCGGGGGCTCAAGGCCAACGTCGAGTGGTACGCGGCGGTGGTGATGGCGGCGTGCGGGATGGACCGTGCGCTGTTCACCCCGACCTTCGCCGCCAGCCGGGTGATCGGCTGGTGCGCCCACGCCCTGGAACAGGCCGCCGACGGCAGGTTGATCCGGCCGAGCAGCCGCTACGTCGGTCCGGCTGCGCCGGCGCCGATCCCACCTCGATGAGTGAGGCGCCGGCGCAGCCTGTGCTGGGGATCAGCCCGGTGCGTGCGCCTGGTGGTCGTCGGCGTCGTCGCGGCGGGCCGCCTCCTCGGAGGTGACGCCGTCCGGCGGGATGTCGCCGTCCTCGAAGTAGGCCGGGACGTCGTCGTCGTCGACCATGTCGAGGCCGGGGTTGTCGGCCAGGCGGCCCCGGATCGCGTCGACCCGGTCCTGGATCTGGTCGAGCTCGCTGTCGGTCTGATCGGTGGCCATGGGTGCCTCCTGGTGTGGTGGGGCGTCTGGCCCGGTCCCTTCCCGCGGGTCCCGGGCCCCATGCCCCGCCAGAGGCGCCCGAGCTCAGCGGGCTGCGTCGATGATGCGGTTGAACGTGGCGCTCGGGCGCATCGCCTCGTCGAGGCGGGACCGGTCGGCGAAGTAGTAGCCGCCGGTGTCGACCGGGTGGCCCTGCACGCCGTTCAGCTCGCCGAGGATGGTCTGCTCCTGCTCGGACAGCGCCTGGGCCAGCGGGGCGAACCGCTCGGCCAGGTCAGGGTCTGCGGTCTGCTCGGCCAGGGCCTCGGCCCAGTAGCGGGCCAGGTAGTAGTGGCTGCCCCGGTTGTCGAGCTCCCCGACCTTGCGGGACGGGCCCTTGCCGTTCTGGAGGAGGGCGCCGGTGGCGGCGTCGAGCGTGTCGGCCAGCACCCGGGCGCGGGGCTTGTCGAAGCGGTCGGCCAGGTGCTCGAAGGACACGGCCACGGCCAGGAACTCGCCGAGGGAGTCCCAGCGCAGGTGGTTCTCCTTGGTGAACTGCTGCACGTGCTTGGGGGCCGAGCCGCCGGCGCCGGTCTCGAACAGGCCGCCGCCGTCCATCAGCGGCACGATCGACAGCATCTTGGCGCTGGTGCCGACCTCGAGGATGGGGAACAGGTCGGTGAGGTAGTCGCGCAGCACGTTGCCGGTGACGGAGATGGTGTCCTCGCCCCGCCGGATCCGCCCGAGCGAGTACGTGGTGGCCGAGGCCGGGTCCATGATCTCGATGGTGAGCCCATCGGTGTCGTGCTCGCCGAGGTAGGTGCGCACCTTCTGGATCAGCTGGGCGTCGTGGGCCCGGTCCTCGTCGAGCCAGAACACGGCGGGGGAGCCGGTGGCGCGGGCGCGGGTGACGGCCAGCTTCACCCAGTCGCGGATGGCGGCGTCCTTCGCCGTGCACATGCGCCAGATGTCTCCGGCCTCGACGCGGTGCTCCATGAGGGTGATCCCGGAGCCGTCGAGGACCCGGACCGCACCGGTGGCCGGGATCTCGAAGGTCTTGTCGTGGCTGCCGTACTCCTCGGCCTTCTGGGCCATCAGACCGACGTTGGGCACGGTGCCCATCGTCCGCGGATCGAGGGCGCCGTTGGCCTTGTGGTCGTCGATGACGGCTTGGTACACGCCGGCGTAGGACGAGTCGGGGATGGTGGCCTTGGTGTCCTGCAGCTCGCCGGCCGGGTTCCACATCTTCCCCGAGTCGCGGATCATCGGCGGCATGGACGCGTCGATGATGACGTCGGAGGGGACGTGCAGGTTGGTGATGCCGCGGTCGGAGTCGACCATGGCCAGGTCGGGCCCGGCCTCGAGGGCGTTCGCGATGGCGGTCTGCACGGCGAGCTTCGTGTCGCCGTCGAGGCGTTCCACGGCGGCGAGGACGTCGCCCAGGCCGTCGCGGGGGTTGGCGCCCGCGGCCCGCAGCGCATCGCCGTGCTGGGCGAACACGTCGGCGAAGTACACCTCCACGGCGTGGCCGAAGATGATCGGATCGGAGACCTTCATCATCGTGGCCTTGAGGTGCAGGGAGAACAGCACCCCACGGGCGTCGGCGTCGGCGATCTGGTCGGCCAGGAAGGTGCGTAGCGCGGCGGCGCTCATGAAGGTGGCGTCGACGACCTCGCCGGCCAGCACCGCGATGCCGTCCTTGAGCACCGTCTCCTGGCCGCCGTCGGCCACGTGGACGATGCGGAGCGCGTCGTCGGCGGCGATGGTCACCGACTGCTCGTTCGAGCGGAAGTCGCCCTCGCCCATGGTGGACACGTGGGTCTTCGAGTCGGCCGACCACTCGCCCATGCGGTGGGGGTTCTTGCGGGCGAACTCCTTGACCGCCTTCGGCGCCCGGCGGTCCGAGTTGCCCTCGCGCAGCACCGGGTTCACCGCGCTGCCCTTCACCGAGTCGTACCGGTCGCGGATGGCCCGCTCCTCGTCGGTCCGGGGATCCTCCGGGTAGTCGGGGAGCGGGTAGCCCTTGTCCTGGAGCTCCTTGATGGCCGCCTTCATCTGGGGGATGGACGCCGAGATGTTGGGCAGCTTGATGATGTTGGCCTCCGGCGTCTTGGCCAGCTGACCCAGCTCGGCGAGGGCGTCGGGGACCCGCTGGTCCTCGGTGAGCGCGTCGGGGAAGACGGCCAGGATGCGGGCGGCGAGGGAGATGTCGCGGGTCTCGACCTCGACCCCGGCGGCACTGGCGAAGGTCTCGATGATCGGCAGCAGCGAGTGCGTGGCGAGCGCCGGCGCCTCGTCGGTGTAGGTGTAGATGATCTTCGGGGTCGCGTTGCTCATGAACTCTTCCGTCGTGGACGTCTGGGGGCGGCCGAGCGGCCGCAACGTGCGTGGAGGCTACCCACCCCTTCCGCGGCCGATGCCACCACCGGGCGCCACCGGAGTGGCAGTGTCGGGGCCGGTGGCACGTCAGCAGGACACGCAGCGCGAGGGCATCGTGCTCGACGACGGGACCTGGGTCGACGTCGGCCGCGACGGCCGGTGGCACCCCTCGCCCGGCGAGCGGACGCGCGCCGCTGTGATCCTGGGCGTCGTCATCGGGGTCCTGGCCATGCTGGCCCTCGTGATGTCCGTGGGCGGCGACGACGACCCGGACGAGGACGTGGCCTCGACCGACGAGTCGACGTCGACCACCTCGGCGGCGGTGCGCACGACCACGACCACCCAGCCTCCCGACCCCTCGTCCGTCGGCGGCCGACCCGCCTCCGTCCACTGCCTCGGCGACGACCGCGGCGGGGCCGAGCTGCGCGAGCGCGACACCACGGCCGTGCTGGTCCTCAACGCCACCAGCCGCACCGGCCACGCGGCGAAGATCGTCGAGCGTCTCGAGGCGCTCGGCTACGAGACCACCGTCCCCGGCAACGGCGGTCGCCTGCGCACGTCGGCCTTCGCGTACGTGCCCGGCTACTGCGCCGAGGCCGAGCGCGCCGCCTTCGAGCTCGGGCTCACCGAGGCCACGTTCGAGCCGGTCGACGCCGACGAGCTCCCGGTCCCGCTCGGTCGGGCCCGGATCGTGGCGACGGTGGGCGCCGACTCCGTCTGATCAGTGCTCGCGGACAGCACCGAGGAACGAGCGGGTGCGCTCCTCCTGCGGGTCGTCGAGGATCTGCGACGGCGGTCCTGACTCGACGACCTGACCCTGGTCGAACATCACCACCCGGTCGGCGACCTCTCGAGCGAATCCCATCTCGTGGGTCACCAGCATCATCGTGCTCCGACCTTCCTCGGCGATGTGGCGCAGCACCTCGAGGACGTCGCCGACGAGCTCGGGGTCGAGCGCAGAGGTGACCTCGTCGAAGAGCATCACCTTTGGTTCGGTGGCGAGGGACCGGGCGATCGCCACCCGCTGCTTCTGCCCGCCGGAGAGCTGGCCGGGCGTCTGGTTGGCGGCGTGGGCCAGTCCGACGCTGTCGAGCAGCTCCATGCCGCGGGCGCGGGCCTCGTCGCGGGAGCGGCCGTGCACCTTCACCGGCGCCAGCATGATGTTCTCCAGCGCGGTCATGTGGGGGAACAGGTTGAAGTGCTGGAAGACCATGCCGATGTCCGACCGCACCGAGCGGACGTGCTTCTCGCCGGCCGCCTTCAGGCCGTCCCCGTGCGGCTCGTGGTAGAGGTGCCGTCCGCCCACCTCGATGGTGCCGGCGTCGGGCCGCTCGAGCGTCATGATGACCCGCAGGATCGTGGTCTTGCCCGAGCCGGACGGGCCGATGATGACGACCCGCTCGCCCGGCTCGACGTCGAGGTCGAGCTCGGAGAGCACCTTGTTCGGTCCGAAGGACTTGTCGACGCCGCGCATGCGCACGGCGGCCGCACCCTTGGCGGAGATGTCCTCGGTCGTGGTGGCCTCAGGTTCGCTCATACGCGATCTTCCTCTCGAGTCGGCGGACGAGCCACGCCGCAGGCAGGCTCACCAGCAGGAAGCCCAGGCCGACGAGGATGTAGGGCTCGGTCACCCGGAAGTCCTCCCCGCGCACCGCGGTGGCGAAGGCGAGGATCCCGGGCACGGCGATGGAGAACCCGAGGGGCGCATCCTTGAAGGCGGCCACCAGGTAGTTGCCGAGTGCGGGGAGGACGTTGGGCACCGCTTGGGGGATGACGACACGGGTCCACTTGGTGACGGGGCCGAGGTTCAGGGCGGTGGACGCCTCCCACTGCCCGGCGGGGACGCTGTTGATGCCGGCCCGGTACGCCTCGGAGCAGTAGGTGGCGTAGTGGACCCCGAGCGTCAGCGTGAGGATGGTCAGCGGCTCGGCCGACAGGCTGTCTGACGCACGAACGAAGGCCTGGGCGAAGAACAGCTGCACCAGCAGCGGTGTGGACCGGATGAACTCGATGACCAGGCCGAACGGCCAGCGAACCCACCGCCGTTCCGACCTCCGGCCGAGGGCCAGGAGGAAGCCGAGGACGATGGCGACCGAGAACCCCAGCACGGTGGCCTTGGCGGTGATGAGCAGCCCACGCCACATGAGCGGCACCAGGTGCCAGAAGTACATCCAGTCGAAGTTCTCGCTGCCCTCGGCGGTCAGGCGGGTGCGGAAGAACTGCGTCTCCTCCACCCCGTAGACGAGGAACGCGAAGCCGGCCAGGACCAGCACCAGCGGCACGACGACGTCGGTCCGTCGGTACCAGCTCCGGTGGGGCTGGTACTCCACCGCGCTCACTTGCTCAGCCCCGGGACCGGTTCGTGCGGCGCAGCGGGCACCTCGGCGTCCCCGCCCCGGTAGCGGCGTTCGAGGTGCCACTCGGCCAGGCGGAACAAGCCGTTGATCACCTGGGCCAGCACGAAGTAGATCACCAGGACGTTCACGAAGATCGCGCTGATGTCCGACGCCGACGCGTTGAACAGCTGCTGCTGGCGGATGAAGTTCGTGACCTGCATGAGGTCGGCAACGCCGACCAGGCTCACCAGGGCCGTGCCCTTGAGGATCTCGATGGTGAGGTTCCCCATGGGCGGCAGGATCAGGCGCATCGCCTGGGGCAGGACGATGTGGCGCAGGCGTTGGGTCGGGCTCAGGTTGAGGGCGATCGACGCCTCGGTCTGGCCGCGGGGAATGGCCTGGATCGACCCGCGGACGATCTCGGCGCCGTAGCCGCCCATGTTGATGCCGAGGGCGAGCGATGCGAGGAGGATCAGGTTGGCCTGACCGACCTCGAGGAGGATCGGCACCGCGATGGCGATGATGAACAGGAGGATGATCGACGAGATGCCCCGGGCGAACTCGACGTAGACGAGCGCGGCGCCTCGCACCCAGCTCCTCTCGGACAGCCGAGCGACGCCGATGAGCAGCGAGAGGGCCACGCCGAGCACGAACGAGTATCCGAGGATCTCGATCGTGACCGACGTGCCCTCCCACAGGAGCTCGTACTGGTTGGGCTCCAGGAGCCAGGCGTCCATGGCTGCTAGGCCCGGGAGTCGACCTGTCGCTGGACGGTCGCTGCCGTGCCGCTGACGGCGTCGACCTCACCGGCTTCGAGGGCCTCGTACATGCTGTCGATGTCGGGGAACACCTCCAGCTGGTCGTCGGGGATGCCAGCATCTTCCGCGTAGCCGACCTCGACGGTGCCGGTGGCCACGGCGAGGGAGAGGTCGGGGTTGTCGACGAAGGAGCTGTAGTCGACGATCCCCTCCGGGTTGCCGGCTGCGACGGCGAGGCCCTCGGCCACGCAGTAGTCGGGGTCCGAGAACAGGATCTGCTCGGCCCGGTCCTCGGTGATGTACATGCCGGCGGCGATCAGGTCGTACTGTCCGGCCTGGAGACCACCGATCAGCTGGCCGAACTCGACCACCTGGACGTCGACGCTGTCGATGCCCAGCTCGGCGAGCACCTGCTTCGCGACGTCGGGAGCGATGCCGGTGGCTTCGCCGTCCTCGCCGACGAAGCCGAAGGGCACCTCGTTGGCGACGCCGATGGTGATGGAGCCGCGCTCCTGGAGCTCGCTGAGCGTGCCCGAGCCCGTCTCCATGTTCTCGTTGGCGTTCGGCGCGATGTCCTGCGCCGTCAGCTCGTTGGCCTTCGCCACGTCGGCCTCGGTGAAGTCGTCGTAGCCGGTGATGATCTCGGTCGTGGTGCCGTCCTCCCGGAAGGTGTTCAGCTGCTCGTTGAACGCCTGGTAGAAGTCACCGTCCTCGAGGCGGAAGCCGTAGCCGCCGCAGGGGAGGACCTCGTTGCCCTCCGCATCGACCGGGAAGAACGGCTCGACGGCCTCGATGGTCCCGGACGCCTGCTCACCGTCCTCGGCCTCGGTGTCTGTGGGGGTGGTGTCAGCGGTCGTGGTGTCCGTGTCGTCGTCGTCGCCGCAGGCGGCGACGAACATGGCGAGGGCGGCCATGAGCGCGATCAAGCGCAGCCAGGGGGCGCGCGGTCGGGACTGTGCGGTGGCAGGCATCTGCTTCGCTCCGTTCGTTGGGTTGTCGTCACTCAGACGGCCTGCGCCGAGGTGAGCCACCGATCGACCCCGCGGGGAACCAGTGACCCGACTCGACACCGAACACGGACGTACCGCGACGGCCCGGGACCCGTCCACCTCTACCACCCGATGCGACAAGTGGCGTGTTTTCGCAACAGAACCGTAAGGAGCGCTCAGTAGCTGCGCGGCAACCCGAGCACGTTCTGGGCGATGAAGTTGCACGTCATCTCCTGGCTCACGGGCGCCAGGCGCTGCAGCCGGGCCTCGCGCCAGTAGCGCTCGACGTGGTACTCGGTGGCGTAGCCCAGGCCGCCGTGGGTCTGCACCGCCTGGTCGGCGGCGAACCAGCTGGCCTCGGCTGCGAGGTACTTGGCCGTGTTGGCCTGCTCGGCGCAGGGCAGGTCGTGGTCGTAGCGCCAGGCGGCGTCCCGCATGACCGCCTTCGCTCCGGCCAGCTGCATGTGGGCCTGGGCGAGCGGGTGGGCGATGGCCTGGTTGGAGCCGATGGGACGCCCGAAGACCTCCCGCTCGCCGGCGTAGGCGACCGCCCGGCGCAGGGCGGCTTCGCCGATCCCGCACGCCATGGCCGCCAGCAGGATCCGCTCGGGGTTGAGCCCGTGGAGGATGTGGCGGAACCCCTGGCCCCGCTCGCCGACCATGCGCCAGCCCTCGACCGGGAGGTCGTCGTAGGCCACCTCGCACGACGCCACGGCGTTGCGCCCCACCTTCGGGATCGGGGCGATGTCGCAGTGCGCCGGATCCAGGTCGATGAGGAAGAGGGACAGCCCGTCGAAGGTGCCCGGGCTCCCGTCGGTGCGGGCCAGGAGCAGGCAGACCTCGGACTCCAGCGCCTTCGACGTCCAGATCTTGCGGCCCGACACCACGAAGCCGCCGTTCCCGTCGTCGACGGCGCGCGTGGCGATGCGGCTGGTGTCGGTGCCGGCGTCGGGCTCGGTGACGCCGAACGCCACGTGGAGCTCGCCGGCGGCGGCGCGGGGGAGGAAGGCCTCCTTCAGGCGGTCGCTGCCGAAGCGGACCACGGGGTTCAGGCCGAACATGGTGAGGTGCAGCGCGGTCGAGCCGTTCATGCACGCCCCCGATGCGGCGACCCGGTTCAGCACCACCGCACCCTCGGCGATGCCCTGCCCGCCACCGCCGTACTGCTCGGGGATGCAGATGCCGACCCAGCCACCCTCGGCCATCGCTCGGTAGAACTCCCACGGGAACTCGTGGCGCTGGTCCAGGTTGGACCAGTAGGCGTCGTCGAAGCGGGCGCACAGGGCATCGACGGCCTCGGCGATGGCGTCGTGGTCGGGGTCGGGGCGCAGGTCCATGGTCATCACCTTGCCGCCGCGCCGACCCGCCGGCGCACCTCGTCGGCGCCGAGTACACCGGCGATCTGGTCGAGGCTCGGGCTCTGCCCCGACCCGGTGAGGGTGACGCGCACGATGTTGGATGCCTCGCGCATGGTGCCGTGGAAGGCGTCGGGGTCGGCCTTGTGGGCTTTGCGGTCGAGGGCGAAGCCGTGCCGTTCGGCCAGCGTGCGCACCTGGTCGAACCAGGTGGGCGAGGCGGTGTCGGGGTCGTAGCCGGACACGAAGTCGGCGGCGAAGGCGGACACGACGTCGGGCGGGACGCCGAGGAAGCGCTCATCGGCGGGGTCGTCGACCAGGTCGAACAGCTCGGGGAAGAAGAACCCGTAGCGGTCGCGGAACACCGACCACTTGACGATGTCCTTGCGGACCCGGTCGGTGCCGACGCGGTCGACGTCGATGATGGCCGGCAGCTGGTCGTGGTGGACCCGCAGGATCGCCGCCAGGTCGGTGTCGTGCTCGTCGGCCCAGGCCAGCAGGCGGTCGCGGATCTCGGTCGCCGGGCGGGTGGCGATGTAGTCGGCCGAGATGTCGTCGAGCTTGGCGATGTCGACGAGCGGGCCCGAGGCGCCGAACTCGTCCAGGCGCAGCGGCTCGGCGGCGGCCTCGTCGAAGCCGAGGTCGGCCAGGCGCGAGTTGGCCAGGCCGCGCAGGTAGTGGCGCACGGCACCGACCGGGTAGCCCGCTGCCATCCAGTAGTCGACCGAGGCCTCGGGATCCTTGCGCTTGGACAGCTTCCGGCGGCTCGTGCCCTCGCCCTTCATCAGCGGGGCCACGTGGGCGTAGCGGACCGGCTCGAAGCCGAGGGCGTCGAACAGCTGGAGGTGCAGCGGCACCGACGGGATCCACTCGTCGCCGCGCAGCACGAGGGTGACCCGCATCAGGTGGTCGTCGACGGCGTGGGCCAGGTGGTAGGTCGGCAGCGGGAGCGGTTCGGCCGAGCTCTTGAGCAGGACGGCGTCATTGCGGTTGTCGTCGGCCTCGATGCGGCCCCGGATGGCATCCTCGAACGACACCCGACCGGGTTCGTCCGGCGCGCGGAACCGGATGGTGTAGGGCAGCCCGGCGTCCAGCGCGTCCGTCACCCGGCCGGGATCCGCGTCGCGCCAGACGGCCCACTCGCCCCAGTACCCGAGGTCGACCTTGGCGGCCTGCTGGCGCTCCGTGATGTCGGCCAGCTCGTCCTTGGTGGCGAAGTCGGGGTAGGCCCGCCCGGCGGCGAGGAGGGCCCGGACGAAGCTGCGGTAGATCTCCGAGCGCGCCGACTGCCGGTAGGGACCCCACGGCGCGTCGGCGGGCTCCGTCGGTTCGATCTCGAAGTGGGCGAAGGCACGGGCGAAGTGCTGGTCGGAGCCCTCGATGACCCGGGCCTGGTCGGTGTCCTCGATGCGCACGAAGTAGCTGCCGCCGCTGCGCTCGGCCAGCTCCTTGGCGACGGTGGCGACGTACACGCCGCCGATGTGCAGCCAACCCGTGGGGCTCGGCGCGAACCGGGTGACCTCGGCCCCGGCCGGCAGGTCGCGAGGCGGGTTCGCGCCCTCCCAGCGCTCGGTGGGCTCGGTGTCGGGGAGGAGGCGGTCGACCACATCGGCGGGAAGCATGGTGGGCCCACGTTAGGTGTCAGCATTGGGAGGTGACGCCGTCCCCCCACGACGAGACCGCTCCCAGCGACTTCATCCGCGAAAAGATCGACGCCGACCTCGCCGCCGGGCGCTTCGACCGCGTCCAGACCCGGTTCCCGCCCGAGCCGAACGGGTACCTCCACATCGGCCACGCCAAGTCGATCTGCCTCAACTTCGGCCTGGCCGAGCAGTACGGCGGCCCCTGCAAGCTGCGCTTCGACGACACCAACCCGGTGGCCGAGGACCCCGAGTACGTGGACGCCATCATCGACGACATCCGCTGGCTCGGCTTCGAGCCGGCCGACGTCGTGCACGCCAGCGACTACTTCGACCAGCTCTACGAGTGGGCCGAGGACCTCGTCGGCAAGGGGCTGGCCTACGTCGACGACCAGGACGCCGAGACGATCTCGGCCCAGCGCGGCGGCTTCGGCGAGCCGGGCACCGAGAGCCCGTTCCGCGACCGCACTCCGGAGGAGAACCTCGGCCTGCTGCGCCAGATGCGCGACGGCGCCTTCGCCGACGGCGAGCGCGTCCTGCGGGCCAAGATCGACATGTCGTCATCGGTGATGACCCTGCGTGACCCCGTCCTGTACCGGATCCGTCGGTTGCCCCACCACCGCACCGAGGACCGCTGGGTCATCTATCCGACCTACGACTGGGCCCACGGCCAGTCCGACGCCATCGAGGGCGTCACGCACTCCCTGTGCACGCTCGAGTTCGCCGACCACCGCCCGCTCTACGACTGGTGCCTCGAGCACCTGGATCTGCCCCACGAGAAGCCGGAGCAGACCGAGTTCGCCCGCCTCGGCCTCACCCACACGGTGATGTCCAAGCGCCTGCTCCGCCGGCTCGTCGAGGACGGCGTGGTCGACGGGTGGGACGACCCGCGGATGCCGACGATCCGGGGCATGCGCCGGCGGGGCTACCCGCCAGAGGCCATCCGTGCCTTCGTGGACGACATCGGCGTGGCCAGGACCAACTCCACCGTGGAGATCGAGCTGCTCGAGTCCCACGTCCGCCGACACCACAACGTCCACGCCCTGCGCCGCATGGCCGTCCTCGACCCCGTGAAGGTGGTCATCACCAACTGGCCCGAGGGCCACGTCGAGCACGTCGAGGCCGTCAACAACCCCGAGGACACCTCCGCCGGCACCCGCCAGGTGCCCTTCAGTGGCGAGCTCTGGATCGAGCGTGACGACTTCATGGCCGACCCGCCGCCCAAGTACTTCCGCCTGACGCCGGGGCGCGAGGTCCGGCTGCGGGCCGGGTACTTCATCACCGCCACCGATGCCGACGTCGATGCCGACGGCAACGTCACCGAGATCCGGGCCACCTACGACCCCGAGACCAGCGGCGGCCAGGCCCCCGACGGCCGCAAGGTCAAGGCCACGATCCACTGGGTGTCGGCGGCCCACGCCGTCGACGTCACCGTGCACCTGTACGACCGCCTGTTCACCGACTCCCACCCGGGTGCCGACGGCGACGCGTTCGATTCGCTGAACCCGGATTCACGCCGGACCGTGGCGGCCAAGGCCGAGCCGGCGCTGGCCGACGTCGGACCGGGCGAGGTCGTCCAGCTGGAGCGCCTCGGCTACTTCGCCGCCGACCCCGACGAGGAGGCGGTGCTGCACCGCACGGTCGGCCTGCGCGACGAGTGGGCCAACATCCAGAAGCGCAAGGGCTGACCGGCGACGGGTTCAACCGCTCACGCAGTACGTGGGCACTGCCAGTTTCATCACGCGTTGCGTCGGTCGCTGGCGAAGGCACGCAGCAGCTGTGTCTGTACGCCGGCCTCGGGGCCTGCGCCTGGTCGGCTGGCGGCGACCGTCGCCACGGCGTCTTCGACGGCGGCGCCCCTGACCACGAGCACGGCCGCCGCGATCGTCCCGGCCCGGCCGATGCCGGCGCCGCAGTGGGCCAGCACGGTGCGGCCGGCGTCGAGGTGGGCGAGCAGGCCGTCGACCAGTGCAGCGGCATCGGCCAGGGTCGGCGCGTGGAGGTCGGGCACGGGGACCCACCAGGCGCGGGGGTCGGTGCGGAGCCACCGCACGTAGTCGGGATAGCGCTCCTCGAGCTCGTGACGCTCGTTCAGGCACAGGACGACGCCGGCGCCGACGCGTCCGATGGCGGCCTCGACATCGGGCCCGATGAGGTGCTTGCCGCACAGCCAGAGCTCGCCATGCAGGCCGGGGACCGGGACGCGGTCGAGGCCACCGTTGCGGGAGCGCTCGCTGTCTCGCCAGGTCGCCTGTCGTCCGGCTGCATCCACACGGCGACGCTACCGTCGGTCACCGGTACGACCAGGGGGCCAGCGATGACGGCAGCCCCGCACGACGCTCCGCGGTCAGGAGTCGGTGCCGGTGCAGCTGGCGCTGCGGTCGCTCAGGCGGGGTCGATGACCGGGGGGTCGCCGAAGTGGGGCCCCTCGGTGCGGGTGCGCTTCAGCTCCCAGAAGCCGGGCACGCTGACCATGGCGTGGAGGGCGTCCCACAGCTCGAGCGAGGTCTCGGTGTCGGGCACCCGGGTGATGACCGGCCCGAAGTAGCCGGCCCGGTTCCCCTCCTTGTCGTCCATGGCGATGATGGGGGTGCCCACGTCGTTGCCGCACAGCGCCAGGCCGGCGTCCATGCGGGTGCGGATCTCTACGTCCCAGGCGTCGTCGTCGAAGGCGGCGGCGTGCGCGGCGTCGAGGCCGACGGCCTGCAGGGCATCGGTGACGTCGAAGGCACGGTCCTGCTCGTGGTGGATGCGCCGGCCGTACTCCAGGTACAGGCGTTGGACGTCGCCGCCGTCGGCGCGCACGGACTCGAGCACGCGCAGCAGGCGATGGGTGAACCAGACCGGGTCGTGGTACTCGGACCCCGGCTCGGGCTCGTTCTTGAAGAACAGGCTGATCGGCTGCCACGTGATCTGCAGGTCACGGGCCGGTGCCACTTCGTCGACGACCCAACGGGCCGTCACCCAGCACCACGGTCAGATGGGGTCGATCCAGAACTCGATGTCCATGCCGGCAGTCTGCCGGCGGGAACCGCCGTTGCCACCCGGCCGGTCCCTAGGTTGCCGCCGTGACCGGAGCCCAGATCGCCGTGGTGCTGGGCGCCAGCCTGGCCGGGGCGTTCGTGAAGTCGGTGACCGGCATGGGCTTCCCGCTGCTGGCCGTGCCGCTCATCACCCTCGCCCTCGGCATCGAGGATGCCGTCGTCATCGTGTCGGCTCCGAACGCCGTGGCCAACGCCGCCCTGTGCTGGCAGGCCCGGGATGGCCGGGCCGAGACGAGGGACCTGCCCGTGCTGGTCTCGACCAGCTTCGCCGGCGCGTTCCTCGGCACGTTCCTCCTCGTGACCCTTCCCGAGGAGCCGCTGCTGATCCTGCTGGCCACGACCATCGTCGTGTTCGTCGTGACCTACCTGCGCAGCCCGGAGCTGCGTCTGCAGCCCGGCACCACCCGCCGGTGGTCGCCCGTGGTGGGCGCCGTGGCCGGCGTGATGCAGGGAGCGCTCGGCGTGTCCGGTCCGGTCGTCGGGGCGTGGATGCACGGCTACCGGTTGCGGTCGCAGGCGTACGTGTTCAGCGTGACCATGATCTTCGGCGTCGCCGGGACCGTGCAGCTCCTGCTGCTGGCCGCCAACGGGGAGTACACCGCCGATCGCACCATGGCGGCCGCGCTCGCCCTCGTCCCGGTGGTCGTCGTCTTGCCTATCGGCATGCGGTGGCGGCGTCGCCTCGGTGGACGCGGGTTCGACCTCGCCGTGCTCGGCGTGCTGCTCCTGTCCGGGCTCGCGCTGGTCGTGCGGGTCCTCGGGTGAGCACGGTTAGGGTCGACGTGCCCGCGCCGGGACCGGCGCGCACGACATCGAGGGAAGGGCACCGACCGATGCACCGACGACTCCTGGCCGTCCTGGCCGCCGGCGCGCTCCTGCTCGGCGCGTGCGGCGACGACGACTCCAGCACCGACGACGCGTACGTCGATGCCATGGCCGCGTCCATGCGGCAGGACGAGGACCTGCCCTTCGCGCCGGACGACGTCGACTGCCTGGCCGGGGAGTTCGTCGGCGCCCTCGGAGGTGCCGAGCGGCTGGAGGCCGACGACATCACCCCCGAGGAGCTGCGGGGCGAGGGCGGCCTGGAGGAGCTCGGCCTCGAGCTGGGCCGCGAGGAGGCCGACGGCATCGCGGCGTCCTTCGGGAACTGTGAGGTGTCCCTCTCCGAGCTGGTGCTGGCCGAGGCGGGCACCGAGGTGCCGGCCGAGGTGCGGGCCTGCGTCGAGGAGAACCTCGACGAAGAGGTGCTCGCCGAGTTCTTCGCCACCGTCCTGGTCGACGAGGAGACCGGCGACGAGCCGCCCGAGGAGCTCCTCGAGCCGCTCATGGCCTGCTTCTAGATCAGTCAGTCCTCGACGTCGTCGGGCGGCAGGTCGCCGGCGGCGGCGAGGCGCGGTCGCACCACCTGGCTCCACACGAACCAGGCGATCAGGCCACCGATGGCGAGGATGACCACGCCCTGGAACAGCCCCACGAAGTCGCCGACCCGCTCCCAGCGCTCGCCGAGCACGGCACCGGCCGAGATGAGCGCCGTGTTCCACATCGCGCTGCCGATGGCGGTGAGCACGGTGAACCGGAGCAGCGGCATGCGCCGGAACCCCGCCGGCACCGAGACGATCGAGCGGATGAGGGGCACGCAGCGGCCGATGAGCACGGCAGCGTCGGCCCGCCGGTCGAACCACGCCTCGGCTCGCTCCAGGTGGTGCTCGCGCACGCTGAACCAGCGCCCGAACCGGACGATGAACGCGTGCAGCCGCTCCGGACCGATCCAGGCGGCGATGCCGTAGAGGGCCCACGCCCCGACCACCGAACCAGCGGTGGCCGCCAGGACCATGCCGACGAGGTTGGCGTCACCCCGCCCGGCCACGAACCCAGCCAGCGGGAGGACCACCTCGGACGGGATCGGCGGGAACACGTTCTCGAGCGACACCAGGAACGCGACGCCGAGGTACCCGAGTGCGTCGATCACGTCGGTGACCCATGTCGTGATGTCGTCCAGCACCGATCCTGCCTTCGTGCGCGCCCGGGACGGGCGAGCGTAGGTGAGTACCTCGAGGCCGCCGGCATCCCGCTGGTCGGCGCGATCATGCGGTACCCCGTCCGCTCGATGCCCACGGCCCCGGTCGGTGCGGCCTAGATTCACCTCCATCGGTCGCGCCGGGGACGTGCGACCTCCATCATCTGACAGGAGCTCCGTGGCAACGATGACCCAGATCCCGATCGTGGACTACCTGGTGCTGGGCGACGACCCGCACCTGGAGGCCAACGAGTGCACCTCGTGCGGTGCGCACTACTTCGACCGCCGCAACGCGTGCGCATCGTGCTTCGGCACCGACTTCACCAAGGTCGCGGTGCCCACCGAGGGCACCGTCCGCTCGTTCACGATCGTGACGTTCGCTGCGCCCGGCGTGCCGGTGCCCTTCGTGGCCGGCGTCGTCGACGCCGGCGGCATCAGCGTCCGAACCAACATCATCAACGTCGAACCCGATGACGAGCACGTGAAGCTCGGCATGGAGGTGCGCCTGGCGACCTACTCGCTCGGCACCGACGACGACGGCGTCGAGGCCATCGGCTTCGGCTACGAACCCAAGGCCTGAGGGGGCAACGACATGAGCAGCGACGACATCTACATCCTCGGCATCCACATGACGAAGTTCGGCAAGCACCCGGACAAGGACACGGTCGACCTGGGCGCCGAGGCCGCCATGGCCGCCCTCGCCGACGCCGGCGTGACGATGGGCGACATGGGCATCCTGGCCGCCGGCAACCTGATGAACGCGGCCGCCGGCTTCGGCCAGCAGGTGCAGAAGCAGATCGGCCAGACCGGCATCCCCGTGTTCAACGTCGCCAACGCGTGCGCCACCGGCGCCACCGCGCTGCGCACGGCGATCATGGCCATCAAGGCCGGCGAGTGCGACATGGGCCTCGCCGTCGGCGTGGAGAAGCTCGCCGGCGCCGGTCTCCTCGGCGGTGGCGGTGGCGGCGGGGGGGCGAAGTCCGAGGAGCACAAGTGGGAGCCCTCCGGCCGCTTCGGCGCCGTGGTCGGCGTCGACGGGCGCATCGGCACCGCCGCCATGCCCGGCACCTTCGCCCAGGTCGGCATGGAGTACCTGCACGAGAACGCCTACGGCGGCGAGGCCTTCGAGCTGTTCGCCAAGATCAGCGTGAAGAACCACAAGCACTCCACGCTGAACCCGCTGGCCGCCTACACCAAGGAGATGACCCTCGAGCAGGTGATGGGCGACATCATGATCGCCTACCCGAACACCCGCCCGATGTGCTCGGCCAACTGCGACGGCGGCGCCGCCGCGGTCGTCGTCTCCGGCGCCAAGCTCAAGACGTTGTCCAAGGAGCAGCAGCGCCGGGCCGTGAAGGTGTCGGCCTCGGTGCTCACGTCGGACCCGTGGCAGGAGGCCTGCCAGGTGCTGCCCGACGTGAACACCCTCACCCGGGTCGCCGCCGAACAGGCCTACGAGCAGGCCGGCGTGGGCCCGGAGGACCTCGACCTCGTGGAGCTCCACGACTGCTTCGCCACGGCCGAGCTGGTCCACTACGACAACCTCAAGCTGTGTGAGCCCGGCGGGGCCGTCGACTTCTTCGAGTCCGGTGCAACCTGGCGCGACGGCTCCACGCCGGTGAACGTGTCCGGCGGCCTGCAGTCCAAGGGCCACCCCATCTCGGCCACGGGCATCGCCAACATCTGGGAGGTGTGCCACCACCTCCGGGGTGAGGCCGGCGACCGCCAGATCGAGGGCGCCAAGGTCGGGCTGGCCCACGTCATCGGCCTCGGGTCGGCGTGTGGCGTCCACATCCTGGAGTCCAGCGCCGCCTGAGCGGCGTGCCCGTGGAGACGACGCGCATCGACCGCTGGCTGTGGGCCGTGCGGATCTACAAGACGCGCTCGGACGCCACCAAGGCGTGCAGCGGCGGCCACGTCGAGCTCGACGGCCGCACGGCGAAGCCGGCGCAGAAGGTGAGGGTTGGCGACCGGGTGACCGCCCGGGTCGGCCCTCGCCAGCGCATCCTCGACGTGGCGCGGGTCATCGACAAGCGGGTCGGGGCTCCGATCGCCGCCGAGTGCTTCGTCGACCACAGCCCGCCACCACCCGAGCGCCCCCTCCAGGCGCTCTTCGGCGAGCGAGACGCGGGCGCCGGACGCCCCACGAAGCGGGACCGGCGCCAGCTCGACCGGGAGCTCGGCCGGCGCCGGTAGCGGGGATATGGTGGCGGGATGGCTTCGTTCCACGACCTCGAGATGCGGTCGATCACCGGCGAGCAGATCGACTTCTCCACGTTCCGCGACAAGGTCTGCCTCGTCGTCAACGTGGCCAGTGAGTGAGGGCTGACGCCCCAGTACGCAGGTCTGCGTGCCCTCCAGGAAGACTTCGCCGATCAGGGCTTCACCGTGCTCGCCTTCCCCTGCAACCAGTTCGGCCAGCAGGAGCCGGGCACCGACGAGGAGATCCTCGAGTTCGCCCGGTCCAGGTACGACGTCAACTTCCCGATGTTCTCCAAGATCGACGTCAACGGGGACTCGGCGTGCGAGCTGTACCGGCTGCTCAAGGACGAGCAACCGGGCGAGGGTGAGACCAGCGACATCACCTGGAACTTCGAGAAGTTCCTCGTGGGTCGGGACGGCACCGTCGTGGCCCGCTTCCCGCCGATGACGACGCCCGAGGAGATCAGGGAGCTGCTCCCACAGCACCTCTGAGCCTGCGGCGGCGCCCGGTGCCTGCCATCGGGTGCTCGGCAGGTATGGTGGTGGACGAGCTGGTCGTCCACCGTTTCGGTGCACGGCTCGATCCGGTCGAACGCCACGACCGGAGAAGGTCGCCCTCGCAGC
This sequence comes from Acidimicrobiia bacterium, assembly GCA_046570205.1. GTDB lineage: Bacteria > Actinomycetota > Acidimicrobiia > Acidimicrobiales > Salinilacustritrichaceae > Salinilacustrithrix. Next base: position 89,138 of record JBKHVG010000005.1, on the reverse strand, counting down.
GCGGCAGCTCGTGACCCAACGGGTCGGCTGGCGGTTGGAGCGGGGTGCACGGGGCGGCACGGGTCGTCGGTGCCCGCATCGAACGGAGAACACGATCACCAGCACCACCTTGTCGCCGGAGGCAGTCCCTGCTGCCCTGCCGCGTGACTTCGAGGACATCGTGCAGGCCCACCTCGACGGGCGTGAGACGCCCTGGCAGCGCGCCGTGCTCGACCGCTTCCGCCACGACTGGGTGCGCGTGCTGTACCGGTTCCTCGACCGGGCCGACCGGGTCATCGACGACACCCGCCGCAACGTCCGGGGTCCCGAGCGCATGGCGATCATCGAGGACTTCGACCGCGAGGCGTACCGCATCGACGAGGTCCTCACCGAGCTCCTCGGCCCGCCGTCCGAGGACGAGCTCGTGCCCGACGGCAGCCCCCGCAAGGCCAAGGGCCGCCCCGCCCCCGTGGCCGTGGCACCCGTCGAGCCCGGCACCACCGAGCTGCAGCTCACCTGGGAGCCGGGGTCGATCATCGCCTGGGCGGCCGGCAAGGACGCGCCGGCCGACGACGTCGCCGGCGTGCGCGCCCGCCTGGCCGCCGTGGGCGGCGGCTCCGTCCCGTGGGAGGAGCACCGCCCGATCAAGCTGCCCGACGGGTCCAAGGCCGAGACGGTCCGGGCGCCGCTCGGCGCCGCCCTCGGCTGGCTGGTGGCGATGCGCCGCCCACCCGAGGGCGCCGACGTCGGCGTGTCCGTGCCCTGGCTCGGGCTCACCGTCGCCATGGCCGTGCGCCTCGCCGCCCAGGGGCGCATGGTGCCTCGCCTCCGCAAGCTGCGCCGGCGCGACGACCTCGGCGCCAAGGACATCTCGACCTTCGAGGTGCACTGGGAGCCCGTGCTCATCGATCCCGAGGCCATCAACGAGCTGGCTGCCGCCCGTCCCGTCGCCGCCGCGGCCACCGGCAACCGCCAGGACGGACGCGCCTTCACCCAGTCGGTGCTGTCCGACCTGCTCGGCACGATCTGCGAGATGGCCGCCGAGCGCCTCGAGGTCCCCGCCCCGCCGCCCGACCCCCGGTCCCGCAGCGACGTCGCCGAGACGGTGCTGGCCCGCCTCGACGGCAAGCCGTTCGACGCCCCCACCCGGGCCGGCGCCGAGCTCGTCCGCCGCCTCGACCAGTGGTCGTCGCCGGTCACCGGCACGGCCAAGCTGGCGCTCACGGTCCGCCTCGACCCGCCGGACGAGGGCGGTGCTTGGCACTGCGCCGTCCTTGCGCCCGGCACCGACGACGTGCTGGAGCCCGTCGAGGTGGCCATGGTGAACTCCTCCAACACCAAGTCGAGGGAGATGAAGGCGCAGCTGGCCCGGGTGGAGAAGCTGTTCCCCGAGCTCAGCCGTCCCGGCGGCCGCCGCCGCGGCGAGGTGATCCTGTCCCAGGAGGAGGCCTGGCAGCTGATGTCGCAGACCGGCGACGTCCTGCGTGCCGCCGGCTTCGACGTGCAGGTGCCCCTGCTCTCCCGCAAGAAGCCGACGCCCGGCCTGCGCCTCACCGCCGACGAGGCCCAGGAGTCGGTCGTCGGGGCCCAGCAGCTGGCCAACGTCCGCTGGTCGGTCGTCTTCGACGGCGTCGAGCTCAGCGCCGAGGACATCCGCCGCCTCGCCACCCAGGCCCGCCCGCTGATCAAGTCGGGCGACACGTGGATCGAGGTCGACAAGGCCGACCTGCGCGAGGCCGCCGCCGCCCTGGCCGAGCGGGCCGACAAGACCCGCCTGACCGGCGCCGACATGCTGCGCCAGGCCCTCGGCCTCGAGGGGTCGCCCCTGGCCGGTGGCATCCAGATCACCGGTGCCGGGTGGGCGGCCGACCTGCTCCGGAGCGCCTCGCAGATCTCCGAGGACACCGTCTCGGCCAGCCCCGAGGGCTTCGACGGCGAGCTGCGCCACTACCAGGCCGAGGCGGTGGCGTGGCTGCGGTTCCTGGATGACGCCGGCCTCGGCGGCTGCCTCGCCCTCGACATGGGCCTGGGCAAGACGCCGACCATGCTGGCCCACATCGCCGCCACCTCGACCAAGGGTCCCACGCTCGTCGTGGCGCCGCCCGCCGTCGTCGGCAACTGGGCCAACGAGGCCCGGCGCTTCACCGGCAGCCTCCGGGTCGTCGTGCACCACGGCCAGAACCGGACCAGCCCCCGCGGCATCCCGAAGATGGTCGACACCGCCGATGTGGTCATCACCACCTACGGCACCGCGGTCCGCGACGTCGACGCCCTCGAGAAGGTCCAGTGGGGCAAGGTCGTCCTCGACGAGGCCCAGGCCATCAAGAACCCGACCTCGGACACCGCCCAGCAGCTGCGCCGCATCGGCGCCCGCAGCCGGGTCGCGCTCACCGGCACGCCCATCGAGAACGGGCTCGGCGACCTGTGGGCGATCATCGACTACTGCAACCCGGGCCTCGTCGGCGGCCGGGCCCAGTTCATCGCCCAGCTCTCCCCGAGCGGCACGGGCAAGGACGGCGCCGAGTCGGCGCTCAAGGCCCTCAACGGCATCCTCGTGTTCCGCCGCACCAAGGCCGAGCCCGCCATCGCCGCCGAGCTGCCCGACCGCATCGACGAGCTCGACCACTGCGCCATGACCAAGGAGCAGATCGGCCTCTACCAGGCCGTGCTCGACCGTCTGGTCATCGACACCAGCAGCGAGGACTCGCCCCAGAAGAAGGGAGCGGTGCTGGCCGCCATCACCGCGCTCAAGCAGATCTGCAACCACCCGGAGGCCTACCGGGCCACCGGCGAGCCCCTCGACGGCCGGTCCGGCAAGCTGGCCCGGCTCAACGAGATCGTGGAGTCGGTCTTCGAGTCCGGCGAGCGGGTCCTGATCTTCACCCACTTCGCCACGTGGGGCGAGAAGCTGGCCACGTACCTCTCCGACCGCTACGGCCTGCCCATCGCCTGCTACCACGGCGGCCTCGGGCGCACGGCGCGCGACGAGCTGGTCAAGACGTTCCAGGAGGGGACCGGGCCCGGCGCCATGGTGCTGTCGCTCAAGGCCGGCGGGACCGGGCTCAACCTCACCGCCGCCAACCACGTGGTGCTCTACGACCGCTGGTGGAACCCGGCCGTGGAGGACCAGGCCCGCGACCGGGTCTGGCGGATCGGCCAGAAGAGCACCGTCATCGCCCACCGGCTGGTCTGCCCCGGCACGGTCGACGAACGGGTGGAGGAGGTCGTGGCCGGCAAGCGTCGGATCGCCGACCTCGTCCTGCCCAAGTCCTCCAGCATCGGCGACCTCGACGCCCAGCAGCTCCAGGCCGCGCTCGGCATCGACCCGGACCTGTTGCTCACCGACGACGACGAGGCAGGGGTGGCGGCATGAGCACCAACGGATCAGGCAGCGGGCAGAACGGCGGAGGAGACGCGGCCGGCCGCAAGCGTCGCAACCGCAAGCGCCGCAACCGCTCCACCGCCAAGGCGACCGCCGAGTTCTGGGGCGACCCCGAGGACCTGCCCGAGCCCCGCGACGACATCCGCATCACGACGGACCCGTCGGCCGTGGTCCGCTCCCTGGGCCGCCCGCCGCTCCCCGGCCAGGAGCAGGCGTCGGAGGCCTACTTCGCCGCCGTGTACGCCCGGGCCGTCGGCCTGGCCAGCGCGCTGGCCGCCGCCGGCGAGCTCATCGAGCCCGAAGAGCTGCTCGAAGGCTGACCGCCCGTGCCCGAAGCGGCCGAGGTCGCCGTCGCCGCCAGCCAGCTCGACGAGGTCGCTCGTGAACGGACGCTGCTGGCGGTCCTGGTCACGCACGAGCGGACGGTTCGCCACACCGATCCGGCCGCAGTCGCCGCCCTGGCCGGCCACGTGGTGGCCGGTGTGCGGTCGCACGGCAAGTGGATCGTGGTGCGGTTCGTCGGGATGGACGACGCCCTCGGCATCCACCTGCGCATGAGCGGTCAGCTCCTGGTGGCCGATCCGGGCACGCCCCACTCCGACCGCCACGTCCATGCCTCCCTCCACCTCAGCCCGGGGGTGGAGGTGTGGTTCCGGGATCCGCGGACGTTCGGCGAGCTGCGGGTGCTCGCCGATGGCGCCGCGCCGGTCGCTGCCGACCTGTTCGATCCGACGGTCACCGGTGCGCGGCTGCACGAGCTCGCGCTCCGGCGCCGGGCCGGCGTGAAGGCAGTGCTGCTCGACCAGCAGCGGGTGGTGGCCGGGATCGGGTCCTACCTGGCCGACGAGGCGCTGCACCGGGCCGGCATCTCCCCGGTCGTCCCCGCCGGCGAGCTCGCCCCTTCGGCATGGGACCGGGTCCTGGCCGCCGCCCGGGACATCGCCACCGAGTCGAAGGCGGCCGGCGGCGTCACCCTCGAGGACGAGGGCTGGGTCGACCTGCGGGGGCGCCCCGGCACCTACGCCGAGCGGCTCCGGGTGCACGCCCGTGCGGTCTGCGCCACCTGTGGGACGGCGACCAGCTCGGCGGTCGTGGGGGGACGTTCCGCTCGCTGGTGCCCCCGCTGCCAGCACGCCCGCCGGCGGCGGTAGGGACGAACGGACCGATCGGTCCGCGACGTTCCCGTCTACTCGGCGAGGCGGTCGAGGTCGACGACCTTGCCGCGGTCGATGCTCACCCAGTCCCGAGCTTCCAGGTAGGGCGTGAACGACCGGGCGATGAAGCGGCCGTCGGCCTCGGTCTTCGGGCGTTGCAGCTCGTAGAGGTGGGGGAACTCGAGCCAGGCGGTGACCGCATCCCAGAGCCGCAGGACGGCGTCGCCCTCGGTCGGCGGCTCGATGATCACCGGCCCGAACAGGCACTGGCCGTCGGGGAAGAAGAGGGTCGGCACGCCGTAGCCGCCGGCGTCGATGACCCGGTCGTGCTCGGCCCGGACCTCGTCGTGCGTGGTGGGGTCGGCGATGGCCTCGTCTACCAGCGCGGGGTCGAGGCCGAGCTCTTCGAGCAGGTGGCGGGCCACGGCCGGGTCGTGGGGCTTGTGGCCATCCTCGTGGAGCGCCCGACCGGCCCGCTCGTACCAGGCGTCGAGCTCGGCCATGTCGCGCCGGCGGAGCAGGGCGCCGATGCGCATCATCGACCAGCCGTAGGACCAGTCCCGCTCCCACGGGTGCTTCTTGCCCTCCTGCCGGTTGACCTCCTCCAGGGAGAAGAACCGCCACGTGATCTCCAGGCCGGTCCGGTCCCGGACGGCTCGGATCCACTTCGACGTCTGGTACGCGAACGGGCACATGACGTCGAAGTGGAAGTCGACCGCGGTGGGTCGGGCGGGGGCGTCGGCCATGGCATGGAGGCTACGGCGCAAGTTCTCCTGGTGTTCCGTACCCGGATCTGTGACACTCGTCATGACAGAACTTCGAGCAGCGATGGAGGCCTCATGGCCCTGTTCATGGACGTCCACCACATGGATGGCGGGGTCTCCGCCAAGGATGTGGCCGAAGCGCACCAGGCCGACCTGGCGACCCAGGGCAAGCACGGGGTCGAGTACAAGCGCTACTGGGTCGACGAGAAGGCCGGCAAGATCTTCTGCCTGGTCGACGCCCCCGACGCCGAGACCGCGGCGACGGTGCACCGCGAGGCCCACGGCCTGGTGGCAGACGAGATCTACGAGGTCTCCGAGCACACCTGAGCGCCCGCGCGCGACAACAGCACTGCCAGAACGATCAGGAGTCCTGCTGGAGCGCGGCGATCGCGTCGGCCTGGGCGAGCGTGCGCCGCGCCTGGTCGACGTGCAGGTTCTCGATCATGCGGCCGTTCACCGTGACCACGCCCCGCCCTTCGGCCTCGGCGGCCTCGAAGGCGGCGATGATCTCGCGGGCCGACTCGACCTCGTCGGCGGACGGGGCGAACACCTCGTTGCACGGGTCGAGCTGGCTCGGGTGGATGAGCGTCTTGCCGTCGAAGCCCATCTCCTTGCCCTGCCGGCACTCGGCGAGGAAGCCGTCGGCGTCACCGATGTCGTTGTAGACGCCGTCGAGGATGACCTTGCCCGTGGCCCGGGCGGCGAGCAGGCACAGGCCGAGACCGGTGAGCAGCGGCTGGCGGCCGGGCACGTGGCTGGCCCGGAGCTCCTTGGCCAGGTCGTTGGTGCCCATCACCAGCACGGTGAGCCGCTCGGAGCAGCCGGCGATCTCCTCGGCGTGGAGCATGGCGATCGGGGTCTCGACCATGGCCCAGATCTTCGTGCGATCGGGCGCACCGCCGGCCTCGAGGGCGGACTCGATGGCGCGGACGTCGTCGATCGAGCCGACCTTGGGGATCACGATGGCATCGGGGCCGGCGGCGGCGATGGCGGCCACGTCGTCGGCGTGCCACTGCGTGTCGAGGCCGTTGGCGCGGATGGCGATCTCGCGCCCGCCGTAGTCGCCGGAGGAGGCGGCCGCGCACACGCGGTCGCGGGCCTCGGCCTTGGCGTCGGGCGCGACGGCGTCCTCCAGGTCGAGGATCAGCGCGTCGGCGGCGAGGCCCTTGGCCTTCTCGAGCGCCCGCTCGTTGGCGCCGGGCATGTAGAGGACGGAGCGGCGGGGCCGCAGGGTGCCATCGCCGGGGGTCGCGTCGGTGCTCACAGCCCGTAGGCCTCCTTCAGCGCAGGGTCCCGCTCGGCGAGCTGCTTCGCCAGGTCCAGCACGACGAGGCACTGCTTGACCGAGGCGTCGTCCTCCATCTTGCCGTCGAGCATGACGGCGCCCGTGCCGTCGCCCATGGCCTCGACGACCCGCTTGGCGTGCTCGACGTCCTCGACCGGGGGCGAGAACACCTTCTTGGCGATGTCGATCTGCACGGGGTGCAGCGACCAGGCGCCGACGCAGCCGAGGAGGTAGGCGTTGCGGAACTGGTCCTCGCAGCCGACGGTGTCACGGATGTCGCCGAAGGGGCCGTAGTAGGCGTAGATGCCGTTGGCGGCGCAGGCGTCGACCATGCGGGCGACCGTGTAGTGCCACAGGTCCTGCTGATAGGTGGTGCGGCCGGCCTCGAGGTCATCGCCGGTCGGGTCGGTTCGCACCAGGTAGCCCGGGTGGCCGCCGCCGACCCGGGTGGTCTTCATGCGGCGGTTGGCGGCCAGGTCGGCCGGGCCGAGCGACAGCCCCTGCATGCGGGGGGAGGCGGCGCAGATCTCCTCGACGTTCGTCACGCCACGCGCCGTCTCGAGGATGGCGTGGATGAGCAGCGGCTCGGTCAGGCCGGCCTTGGCCTCGAGCTGGGCGAGGAGGCGGTCGACGTAGTGGATGTCCTCGGGCCCCTCGACCTTGGGGATCATGATCACGTCGAGCTTGTCGCCGATGGCGGGGACGATGGCCTGCACGTCGTCGAGGAACCAGGGCGAGTCGAGGCTGTTGACACGGGTCCAGAACTGCGTGGCGCCGAAGTCGAGGGTCTGCCCGACCTCGATCAGGCCGGCCCGGGCCGCGTCCTTGTCGGCCGCCGGGATGGCGTCCTCGAGGTTGCCCAGGACGACGTCGCACGTCGGGATGATGTCCGGCAGCTTCCCCCGCAGCTTCTCGTTCTGGGGCGGGAAGAAGTGGATGTTGCGTGAGGGCCGGAAGGGGATCTCACGCAGGGGCTCGGGAGCACCGATGGCCAGGGGAGCGAAGAAGTCCTTGGGGCTGCGCATCGGTCGAGACGGTACCGCCGGTCACCGGAGGCCCGGAAAACCCGGGGTGTCAGGCCAGGAGGCTCGCGAGGCTGCGGCGCAGGAAGCCGATGGTCTCCTCGCGGTCGAGGCCGCAGCGGTGGCGCAGGTGCTCGAGGGAGTCGAACTGGGTGAGCACGTCGATGGCGTGGCGGGTGTCGGTGCGGGCCTGGAGGTCGTCGATGCGCTGGAGCTCGGGGGCGAACATCCGCTGGGTCTGCTCGCCGAGCCAGCGGTAGGTGTCCATCAGGCCGGACTGCACCTGCGGGTCGCTGGCGGCCCGGACCCGGGAGGCCCGGTAGATGACCCGCATGGCGTCGAACAGTCGCAGCCGGCGCTCGGTGAAGCGGTGGATCCGCTCGCTCAGCGGACCCTCGCCGATGCGGTCGATGTCGAACAGGGGGCGGGTGCGTTCGAGGTGCCGGTCGATCGCGGCGGTGATGAGCTCGTCGAGGTCCTCGAAGTAGCGGTAGACGGAGCGCAGCGAGACGCCGGACCGATCGGCCACCTCGTGCACGCCGGGGTTGAGGTTGCCCTCCTCGAACAGCTCCAGGACGGCGTCGAGGACCGCCAGGCGGTTCCGGTCCCTTCGGGCGGTGCGCCCGTCCACACGGCTGTCTGCTTCCGTCGTCTGGTCCATGTCGCGCCATCCACTCGGTGTCGGTAGCCCGCCGACGGTCGCTCCCTATCCGCGTGGTGGGCGGTTCAGACACCTCCGCACGCCAGGGCGCGCGGGTGCCGGTCACCGGCGGCGGAGGACCGCCAGCGCCCGCTCGAACAGCCCGACGGTGGTGGCGTGCAGCAGGTCGCCGATCTCCTTGGGCGCCTGGCCGGCGAAGGCCCGGGCGTGGGTGCCCTCGAGGATGATGCCGAGCCGGTACGCGGCGAGGACGTGGTACCAGTCGACGTCGTCGACACCGCGGCCGGTGCGCGCCGCGTAGCGCTCGACCAGCTCCGCCTTCGTCGGCAGGTCGCCGATGGCGCCCCCGACGGCACCGCCGCCGGCCTCGTCACCGGACGGGGGCCAGGTGGCGAGCAGGTGGCCGAGGTCGAGCAGCGGGTCGCCGATCGTGCACAGCTCCCAGTCGACGATGGCGGCCAGGTCCGGCGCGTCGGGGCGCACGAGCACGTTGGCGAAGTGGAAGTCGCCGTGGATGATCCCGGGGTGCCAGCCGGCCGGCCGGTTGGCCTCGAGCCAGGCGGACACCTCGTCGAGCCCGGGGATGTCAGGGCCCGGGTAGCCGTCGAGCCCGGCGTAGGAGTCGAGCTGGCTCCGCCACCGCCCGACCTGGCGCTCGAGCCAGCCCTCGGGCTTGCCGAAGTCGCCCAGCCCGACCGCCTCGTGGTCGACCAGGGCGAGCGCGGCGATGGCGTCGACCATGGAGAAGCCCATGGCGCGCCGCATGGCGGCGTCGGAGCGGTGCGGCTCGGGCAGCCCGCCCGCCGGGTTGAAGCCGTCGATCGGCTCCATCAGGTAGAACGCGGCGCCGAGCACGTCGGTGTCGGGGCAGGCGGCGATGAGCCCCGGATGGGGGACGTCGGAGCCGGCCAGGGCGGCGAGCACCCGGGCCTCGCGCCGCATCGTCTCGTCGGAGTTCGCCCGCTTGTGCAGCGGCGGCCGGCGCAGGACGTGGGAGCGTCCGCTGCGCCCGAACCGCACCAGCACGTTCTGGGTCCCCCCGGCGAGCAGCTCGACGTCCTGGAGCGGCCCGGAGCCCAGCCCTTCGTCGTCCATCCACTGCCGCAGCGCGTCGAGATCGACGCCCGGCGGGCTCTCCACGTGTGCCATGGGCCACTGTGTAGCGTCCCCGCATGACGATCTCCGGACATGTCGCCCCCGGCTTCGAGCCCGTCCGCGACGCCTTCGCCGCCAACTTCGAGTCCCATGGGGAGCTGGGGGCCGGCGTTGCCGTGTACGTCGGCGGCGAGCTGGTGGTCGACCTGGTCGGCGGGGTCGCCGACCCGGTGAACGGCGATCCGTACGGCACCGACGCGCTGCAGGTGGTGTTCTCCACCACCAAGGGCGCCGCCGCCGTGTGCGCCAACCTCCTGATCCAGCGGGGTGAGCTCGACCCCGAGGCCCTGGTCACCGACGTGTGGCCCGAGTACGGCCAGGCCGGCAAGGGGGCCACGACGATCGCCATGCTCCTCGACCACCAGGCCGGCGTGCCGGTGGTCGACGACCCGCCCTCCCTCGAGGAGGTCCTGCAGGTCACGCCCATCGTGGAGGCGCTCGCCGCCCAGGCGCCGCTGTGGGAGCCGGGCACCGCGCACGGCTACCACGCCCTGACCTACGGCTGGCTCGTCGGCGAGGTCGTCCGCCGCGTCGACGGTCGTCCGATCGGGCAGTTCTTCGCCGACGAGGTCGCCGGCCCCCTGGGTCTGGACTTCTGGATCGGCCTGCCCGACGAGCACCAGGACCGGGTGGTACCGCTGGTGGCGTCCCGACCGAGCGCCGACGACTTCGACATGTCGGCGCTGGACCCCGAGGTCCTGCCGCTCCTCCAGGATCTGGCCACCGCCTTCCTCGACCCGAAGAGCACGACCAACCGGGCGCTCATGCTCGACGGCACGTTCCGGCTCGGCGGCGGTCGCCTCGCCTGGAACCTCCCCGAGGTGCGGGCGTCCCAGATCCCGGCGGCCAACGGCGTCACCAACGCCCGGTCGCTGGCCAAGATGTACGCCGCCTGCGTCGGGGAGGTCGACGGCGTCCGGCTGCTCGACGACGCCACGGTGAAGCTGGCGACCGAGGAGCGCAGCGCCGGTCGGGACCGGGTCCTCGTCATGCCCAGCCGCTTCGGCCTCGGGTTCATGCTGACGTCGGGCTTCTCGCCGCTGCTCGCCGAGGGCAGCTTCGGGCACCCGGGCGCCGGCGGCTCCCTCGGCTTCGCCGACCCCGACCACGAGGTCGGGTTCGGCTACGTCATGTCGAAGATGAACGCCGGCCTCTCGAACGACCCGCGGTCACGGGGCCTGATCGAGGCGCTCCGCAGCTGCTTGTAGGCCTCAGCCGGCCGAGACGTGGCCGGCGGGGATGCCGATGGAGACCTCCCACGTGCCCCAGGCCCCGACGTCGACCGTCGGGTTCACGCCGCACGAGGTGCAGTGACCGGTGGAGGTGGGCTGCCACGCCGCACCGCACTGCGGGCACGTGCCGGTGAGCATGGTCGAGCGCCGCCCGGCGCCGGCCTCGCCGTAGCGCTCGAAGGAGACCCGCCGGGAGTCGTCGGCGACGTAGTCGACGTAGTCGACCCGGCCGGCGGGCTCGGTGCCCGTCTGGCCGGCGGCCCGGTAGCTGGCGGTGCCGTTCTCGTAGAAGTCGAAGCTCGTGCCGCCGAGGACCACGCGCTTCTCGCCGGGGCCGCCGTCGACCTCGGTGGGGCGGACGGGGAACCAGATGGTGGCGACCGGGGTGGGCATCCACTCGACCGACAGCCACACGGACAGGCCCTCGTCCAGCTGCACCAGGGCCTCGAGCCACCGGTCGCCCTCCTCCTCGAGCTCCAGCACGCCGCGCACGGAGCCGGGCTTGCCGTCGATGCGGACCCGGCTGCCCGGGGAGAGGTCGGCACGGGGGTCGAACACGGCGCCTATGGTACGGACCCACCCACCGCGCACGCCGCACCGTGGGCGCCGACCCCCGAAGCCCCAACGCGGAGCCGTCTTGCACCTCCAGCTCGACAGCCGACCAGGCACGATCGACGTGTCGGCCGACGGCCTGACGCTGCGCTTCGCGAGCACGCCGGGCCTCGATGTGGTGGCCACCATGACCGGTCGGCTCCCCGGGCCCGGGCTGTCGGTCGTCGTCGAGGTCCTCGCCGCGTCGCACCGGGTGCACGTGTCCGACGACGACGGCCCGATCGCCACCGAGCAGGTCGCCTGCGTGGGCGGCGGCTCGCCGCTGCCGGCCGTCGCGTCGGAGGTGTCCGGCCGGCACCGCGTCGAGTTCCGCTCGTCCCGCCCCGACCTCGACGGGGAGGAGATCGCGGCGGTGGCCGACGCGCTGCGCCGCTCGGCCGGCGATCACGACGCCCTGGTCGTGTCGTTCCCGGGCCACCTCGACGCGCTCACCTCCGTCCGCCTCGGGGTCGACGGCTGGGAGACCTGGCACCTCTACCCGGGTGACCGGGCGCATGCCGTGCGCACGCTGACGACCGTGAGCCGAGCGTGAGCGGCCGTCCCGACGGCACCGATCCCTGGGACGCGTGGCGGTCGTGGGAGCCGTCGTCCAGCGGGGCCGCCGAGGGTCCGAGCGCATGGGATGCGTGGAAGACCTGGCAGTGGACGCCGGGGCAGCGGCCGCCGACGGCCTCCACCGTCGGCGGCGCCGGCTGCGGCCCGAACGCCTTCGGGATGGTCATCCTCGTGGTCGTCGCCTTCCTGATCCTGTCGTCGTTGCTGAGCGGCCTGTCCGGGGGCGAGGCCGACCTGGCCGCTGACGACCTCATCGCCTCCATCGACGCCCTGCCGGCCACCGGACCGCGCAACCAGCGCCCGCCGGATGCATCGGCGGGCGAGACCGTCACGTTCCCGGCCACCGAGACCGCACCGCCGGAGCTGGCCGACCAGATCCAGGCCGTGCGACCCCCCGACCGACGCGACACCTCCGGCACGTCCACCTTCCTCCTCTACGAGGAGGCGACGGTGGCGATCCAGGAGGTCGAGCGGGGCTCGGAGGTCGTGGTGTTCGAGGACAACCGGGCTGCCAGCCGGCGGTTCCCGGTGATCCTTATCTTCCCCGGGTGGTCGGGTTCGCTCGACACCTTCGACTCCCGTGCCCGCTCCCGCGGCGGCATCGGGGGCTTCCGTGGCGGCGGCGGGGGACTGGGCAAGTGACCGGTCCCCGCCCCCCCCCCCCCCCCCCTCGAAGGAGAGATGTGATGACCATGCTGCTCGCAGCGACCACCGACGGGGTCCTCGACGATGTCGGTGGTGCCGCCGCCTGGACCCTCGCGTCCTTCCTCCTGTTCGCGGTGGGCTTCGTCGTCATCGACGTGCTGACGCCCGGCCACCTGCGCACGCAGATCCGGGACAACATCAACGCCGCCATCCTGGTGTCGGCCAAGATGCTGGCCGTCGCCGTGATCGTCTTCGTGTCGGTGTGGACCGCGCCCGACGACGTCGGCGACGGCGTGGTGTACGCCGCGACCCAGGCGCTGTGGAGCCTGGCCATCTCGATCGGCGCCTTCCTGGGCCTCGACCGGCTCATCCCGGGCGGCATCCGCAACGTGGTCAACGAGCCCGGCTTCTCGCCGCGGGTCCTCGTCGCCGGCGCCGCCGAGCTGGCCGTGGCCCTCACCGCTGCGGTGGCGCTGTCCTGAGCCGGACCCGGGAGCCCCGGTGAGGACCGCCCGGCTCCCGGAGCCGCCGGACCTGCGCGCCCGGCGCCTCGCCCTGCTCGTGGTGGCCGGGCTGCTCGCGGCGGCCGGCGTGGCCTACGAGCTGTCGCTGCTGCTGCTCGGCACCGTCACGGTCGGTGCCACGGAGCGGGCCAACGCCGTGGTGCTGGGCGCCGCCATGGCCGGCATGGGCGTCGGTGCCGCGCTCGGCGGTCGCCTGGCCGGGCGACCGGTGGCCGCGTTCGTCGGGATCGAGGTCGGGCTGGCCATGGTGGGTGCCGCCGCCGCACCGGCGCTCTACTGGTCGTGGGCGTCGCTCGACACGTTCTGGGGACCGCTGCTCCTCGTCGCCTTCGCCATCGGCGCGTGCATCGGCGCCGAGATGCCCCTGCTCGCCGCGCTCAGCGACCAGCTGGCCCGTCAGCGGGCGGCCTCGGTGGTGGCCAAGCTGACCGCCGCCGACTACCTCGGTGCCTTCGCCGGTGCGATCGCCTTCGCGTTCGCCGTCCGGCCCCTCCTCGGCCTGGTGGGAGGCACCATGGCGATCGCGGCCGTGAACCTGGTGCTGGCCGCCGCGATCCCGGTGGTCATGGGGGTGCCGCTGCGGCAGGGGGCCGTCGTGGTGCCGGCTGCCGTCGTGCTGGCCGCCATGGCCGTCGCTGCGCCGTCCGTGGTGGACGACGGCCGCCAGGCGCTGTTCCGGGATCCGATCCTCGCCGTCGACGACCGGGGTCCGGCCGACATCGTCGTCACCGAGCGCCAGCACCGCGACGGACGTCGGGACACCCGCCTGTTCCTGGACGGGGACCTCCAGCTGTCGAGCGTGGACTCGTACCGCTACCACGAGGCGCTGGTCCACCCGGCCGTCGCCGCCGCTCCCGATCGGCCCCTCGACGTGCTGGTGCTGGGTGGCGGCGACTGCGCGGCCGTCACCGAGGTGCTGCGCCACGATCGAGTGGCGTCGGTGACGCTGGTCGAGATCGATCCCCGCGTGACCGAGGCGGTGCGGGGTGCCGACGGCTTCTCCGAGCTCTCGGCTGGCTGCGGCGATCCCCGCGCCCAGCTCATCACCGCCGACGCCTTCGACTGGGTCCGCCGCACCGATCGCCGCTTCGACGTGCTCGTCGCCGACTTCCCCGACCCCGACACCGCCTCCCTCGGCCGTCTCTACAGCGTGGAGATGTTCGTGGCCGCCCGGTCCGTCGTCGCCGCCGACGGTGCGATCACGGTGCAGTGCGGCTCACCGTGGTTCGCGCCGGCCGCCTTCTGGACCTGCGAGGCCACGCTGGCCGAGGCGGGCTGGTCGTCGACGCCGTACCTCGCCGATGTCCCGTCGTTCGGCACGTGGGGGTTCCACCTCGCCGTGCCCGACGGCCCGGCGCCCCGTGTGGCGGCCACGGAGGTCCCCGGCACCCGCTACTGGGACGGCGCGGTGGCCACCGCGTCGATGGTGCTGCCGCCGGATCTGCTCGTCGAGCGCGACCAGGAGCCGTCCACGGTCCTCGACCCCCGCATCGTCGACGCGCACCAGCGGGCGTGGTTCGACTACTGAGCGGCGGCGGCCACGGCGTCGTGCACCGCCCGGGCGACCTCGGCGGCCGAGGCGCCGGGGCCGAGGATGGCGGCCACGCCGGCGTCGCGGAGGGGTTGCACGTCGGCTTCGGGGATGATGCCGCCGACGATGACGGGGATGTCGAGGCCGGCGTCGCGCAGGGCCTGGACCATGCGGGGGGCCAGGGTCATGTGGCTGGCGTTGTGGAGCGAGAGGCCGACGGCGTCGGCGTCTTCCTGGATGGCAGCGGCCACGACCATGTCGGTGGTCTGGCGCAGCCCGAGGTAGATGACCTCGACGCCGGCGTCGCGGAGCATCCGGGTGACGACGCGCAGGCCCCGGTCGTGGCCGTCGAGGCCGAGCTTGGCCAGCACGATGCGGATCTGGGGGTCGGGCACTAGATCACCGGCCGCTCGACGTAGCGGCCGAACTCCGCCTCGAGGGCGCCGACGACCTCTTCGAGGGTGGCGTAGGCCGACACGGCATCGATGAGGGCGGGCATGACGTTGGTGCCGGCGTCGGCGGCGACGGCGCGGACCCGGGCGAGGGCGGCGGCCACGGCCTCGTCGTCACGGTCCTGCTTGACCGTGGCCAGGCGCTTGCGCTGGAGGTCCTCGACGGCGGGATCGATGCGCAGCAGGTTCTGCTCGGAGTCCTCGTTGCCCTCGGTGAAGGCGTTGACGCCGACGATGATGCGCTGGCCGGCGTTGACCTCCCGCTGGAACCGGTAGGAGGCCTCGGCGATCTCGGACACGAAGTAGCCGTCCTCGATGCCGGCGTAGACGCCTTCGAGGATGGAGCCGTCGCCGAGGCCGTCGAGGTGGGCGAAGACGTCCTCGGCCGCTCGTTCCATCTCGTCGGTCATCCACTCGACGTAGGGGGCGCCGCCGAGGGGATCGGCCACGTTGGTCACCCCGGTCTCGTGGGCCACGATCTGCTGGGTGCGCAGGGCGATGCGGGCGGCTTCCTCGGTGGGCAGGGCGAGGGCCTCGTCGTAGGAGTCGGTGTGCAGCGACTGGGTGCCGCCGAGGGCCGCCGACAGCGCCTGGAGGGCGACCCGGGCGATGTTGTTGCGGGGCTGCTGGGCGGTGAGCGACACGCCGGCGGTCTGGGTGTGGAAGCGCAGCATGTGCGACCTGGGGTCCTTGGCCCCGTAGCGCTCCGACATCCAGCGAGCCCAGATGCGCCGGGCGGCCCGGAACTTGCCGATCTCCTCGAAGAAGTCGGAGTGGGCGTTGAAGAAGAACGACAGGCGGGGGGCGAAGGAGTCGACGTCCAGGCCGGCCGCGATGGCCGCCTCGACGTAGGCGAAGCCGTTGGCGAGGGTGAAGGCCAGCTCCTGGGCCGCGGTCGAGCCCGCCTCACGGATGTGGTAGCCCGACACCGACACCGGGTGCCACCGGGGCATCTCGGCCGCCGTGAACGACATCAGGTCGGTGATCAATCGCACCGAGGGCCGGGGCGGGAAGATGTACTCCTTCTGGGCCTGGTACTCCTTCAACACGTCGTTCTGGATGGTGCCCGACAGCGCCGCCCGCCCGACGCCGGTCTTCTCGGCCACGGCGATGTACATGGCCATGACGATGGCGGCCGGCCCGTTGATGGTCATCGACGTGGAGACGTCCGACAGGTCGATGTCGGCGAACAGGTCCTCCATGTCGGCCAGGGTGTCCACCGCCACGCCGGCCCGGCCGACCTCGCCCAGCGCCCACTCGCTGTCGGAGTCCCGGCCCATCAGGGTGGGCATGTCGAACGCCGTCGACAGGCCCGTGCCGCCGTTGCGCAGGATCTCCTTGAACCGCACGTTGGTGTCCTCGGCGGTGCCGAACCCGGCGAACATCCGCATCGTCCACAGCCGCGACCGGTACATCGGGGCATGGATGCCCCGGGTGTAGGGGTGCTGGCCGGGGTAGGGCCCCTCGCCGTACACCGGCTCCACCGGCACGCCCGACATGGTCGAGAACGGCACGTCACGCAGGCGGGCCGTGTCGTAAGCCGCCTGCCAGGCGCTGCGGTACTCGTCGCCTGCGGTGGTGTGGTCGCTCATCGAAGGTCCCCTCGGTTGCTCGGGGACCAGCCTACGGGGACCGACCTCCCGCTCCGGTGGTCACGATCGGACCGGATCTGGTCGCTTCCGGACCAGCGAACGGGGTGCTGGCCCCGGGTCACGGGGTGACGATGGGGAAGATCCGGGCGAAGGTGTCCACCGCGGCGGCGATGGTCCGGAGCGCGCCGTGGTCGCCCTCGACGGCGAGGCGGCCGTCGGCGGTGGCCGCGTCCACGTCGAGGACGCCGTCGACCAGCGCGACCAGGACGGCGGCGGTCGTGGTGACCCGGGCATCGGCGCCCGGTGCGGTGCGACCGGGGGAGTGGAACAACGTCCGGTTGGAGATGCCGGCCACGTGGACCTCGTCGCGGTCGGTCAGGGTCCACTCGACCGTGCAGGCCACACCGGCCAGGGCATCGGGACGGAGGCGGACGCCGAGCGCGTCGAAGAGCATCGTCGTCGTCATGCCCGGCGCGAACCCGCCGAGCGAGGCGGTGCCGAGGTCGAACGTGCCGCTGCGGAGCTCCTGGGCGCCGGTCAGGTAGAAGTTCCGCCACGGGGCCGACTCGGCGGCGAACCCGAGCCGTTGGAGGACGTCGGCCTGCAGATCCCGGGCGTCGGCCCGGTCGGGGTCGGCGAACACCACCTGGTTCACCACCTGGGCCAACCAGCGCAGGTCCTCGTGCGAGGGATCGGCGCCCAGAACGGTCCGGGCCCGGTCGAGCACGGCATCGGCGCCGCCCATCCACTCGACGCCTCGGGTCGCCGACTCGACCGGCGGGAGGGGATGGAGGTTGGCCGGGTTGCCGTCGAACCAACCGAGGTAGCGCTGGTACACGGCCTTCACGTTGTGGTTGACGGTGCCGTAGTAGCCGCGGACGTGGTGCTGCCCGTCCAGCTCGGGGAGGTCGGCGAAGGAATCGGCATCGAGCTGCTCGGCGATCTCGGTGGCGGTGAGGCCCTGGTTGGCCAGGCGCATGGTCTGGTCGTGCAGCCACCGGTAGAGGTCGCGCTGGAGGATCAGGAACGCCCGCACGTCGCCGGTGCCGAAGCGGGGCCAGTGATGGCTGGCGAAGCAGGTGTCGGTGGCGTCGGCGAACAGGTCGATGGACTCGTTGACGTACCGGCTCCACGCCAGGGCGTCCCGGACCTGCGCGCCCCGGAGGGTGTACAGGTTGTGCATCGTGTGCGTGCAGTTCTCGGCCATGCACAGGGCGCGCAGGTCGGGGAAGTGGAAGTTCATCTCGGCCGGCGCTTCGGTGCCCGGGGTGAGCTGGAACACGATGCGCACGCCGTCCACGACGCGCTCGGTGCCGGTCTCGTGGATCTCCTCGGTGGGCGGGATGAGCCCGACCGACCCGAGCGGCGTCGCCTTCCCGAGCCCGGCATCGACCTGGCCCTCGGGGCCGACCGGCAGGAGGGGCCCGTACATGTACATGGCCCGACGGACCATGGCGGGACCGGCGATGACGTTCTCGCTCACCGCCTCCTCCAGGAAGCCGGCCGGGGCCAGGATCTGGCAGCGCCCGGAGCTGACGTCCTCGGTCGACGTCACCCCCTCCACGCCGCCGAAGTGGTCGATGTGGGAGTGCGTGTAGATGACGGCCACGACCGGCCGCTCGCCGAGGTGCTCGTTCGCCAGGGCCAGTCCGGCCGCCGCCGTCTCCGCGCTCGTGAGGGGGTCGATGACGATCCACCCGTGGCGTCCGGAGATGAAGGTGATGTTGGACAGGTCGTAGCCCCGGACCTGCCAGACGCCGCCCACGCCGTCGTCGTCGGGAGACCTGACCTCGAACAGCCCGTGCACGCAGTTGAGTCGGGCCTGGCGCCACAGGCTGGGGTGGACGGTGGCCGGGGCCTCGGACCGTTCCCGCAGGAAGTCGTACCGGCCCGTGTCCCAGATGGTGCGCCCGTCCCGCTCGACGACCCCGGTGGGGTGGGCGGCGATGAAGCCGCGGGTGGCCCGGTCCGCGTCGCCGGTGCCGTCGTCGGGGGCGTCCAGGAGCCAGGCGGTGGCGGGGTGCTGCATGGGCGCATGGTGGCAGCCGCCCGTGGCCGGCGCGCCGCGCTCGTGCACGCGTTCTCGAAGTTGTTTCGAATGCATGACGACCCGTAACGTGTCCGACTCGTGACCCGCCGACCCCGGTCGGCGGCCCGGCCCCGGCCCCCGTCACCCGACCGTGTCCCCGACCCCCCCCGGAACCATCGCACGCCACCTCGCCCCCAGCCCGCCCGACGATCGCACGTTCCGACGCCGGCGGCTGGCCTCCCTCGCCGCCGTCCTCACGCTGGTGCTCGCCGTGGGCTCGCTCGTCGACGGCGGCAGCGATGACGTCGTCGACGTGACGACCGACGTCGCCGCCGGCGACGAGGTCGTCCGGGCCGCGGCACTCGATGGTCCCACGGGCGTGCGGGAGCTGCTGTCGGAGACCACCACGACGCTGGTCGAGGCGTCCGGTGCCACCACGACCACCGAGGCACCGACGACGACGACGACGGTGGCCACCACGGAGCCGACCGCCGAAGACGAGTCCGAGCCCGAGTCCACGACGACCACGGCGGCGCCCCTCGCCCGGGCGCTGACGACGGGCGCCGACGACGAGTCCGAGGCCCCGACCACGACGGCCGCGCCCCGGCCCGCACCCGCCACCACGGTGGCGCCGACCACCACGACCACCACCACGGCGCCGCCGGAGGCGACGACCTCGTCGGAGGACTACGCCTACGACGACCCCCGCTCCACGCACGTCTGGTACGACCTGGCGCAGTGCGAGTCGGGTGGCGACTGGTCGATCAACACGGGCAACGGCTACTACGGCGGGCTCCAGTTCTCGCTCGGCACCTGGGAGTCCGTGGGCGGGTCGGGCTATCCCCACGAGCACCCGGCGTCGACCCAGATCGAGTTCGGTCGCGAGCTGCAGGCCCGCCAGGGCTGGGAGGCGTGGCCCCACTGCTCTGAGGAGCTCGGGCTGCGCTAGGCGCTGACCGCCCGACCTGTCCGATCTGGACTGAACCGTCGACCAACCGCAATGTCGGGACGGGAGTACGCTCCGCGAGGTGGCGGTGCGTGGTGGCGAGCGACCGGAACACGAGCCGCCGCGGCTCCGTCGCCGCACCCAGACCTGGCTGTTCTCGTTGGCCCTGCTGGTGCTCGTGCTCGGCACGGCGGCGGGCGTGGTGCTCGCCCGCGAGCGGGCCGTGGACGCCGTGCAGGACCGAGCCCGGCGCGACGCCGACAACGGCGCCGCCCTCCTCGAGATCGAGCTCCAGGAGGTGGCCGCCGGGCTGACCGGCATCGCCGCGGTCATCGGCCCCGACGGCTCCCTCGACGCCGAGGTGTTCCGCGCCTTCGCCGGGGACCCCCTCGACGCCGCCGATCCTCGCGAGCTGGCCCTGCTCGCCGTGGTCACCGACGCCGAGCGGGCCGACTTCGAGGCCCGCACCGGCGTCACGATCAGCGCGGTCGACGGGCGAGGCGACATCGTCCCCGCGCCGGCGGCACCCGTCCACAACCCGGTGCTCGTGGTGGAGCCCGACCTGCCGGGCCGGGCCTTCGTCGGCTGGGACATCCGGTCGGACCCGCCCCGCCGGGCGGTGCTCGAAGCCGCCCAGCGCACCCGGGCCGCGGCCGTCGGGGCGGTGACCGACCTCACCGGCGACGGCTCCACCGTCATGCTCGTCGTGCGGCCGATCCTCGACGGCGCCGACCAGGTGCGCGGGTTCGTCGGCACCGGCATACCGGTGGCCCAGCTGCTGCAGGCCATCGAGACCCCGATGGGCGGAGACGCCGCCGTGGTGCTGGTCGAGGGCGACACCCTGGTGGCCGGCACCGAGCTGCCCGAACCCGACACCGCGGCCGCCGCCCGGGTCGACCTGCCCCAGGGGGAGTGGCGGGTGCTGGTCGGCCACGCCGAGGGCCCGGACCTCGCCCTGGCCTGGCTCGTCGGCGTCGGCGGGGGCATCGCCATCCTCACCATGGTGGCGCTGGTGTTCGTGACCGAGCGCCACCAGCGTCGGCTGGCGCGTGCGAACGCCCTGCTCACCGCCAACGAGGTGCGGGGCCTGGCCGTGCAGGTGGTGGCCGGCCGCCTCGCTCGGGCCCTCGGCGGCAGCGATGTCGCGGCCGCGCTCGTCGACCACCTCCCGGCGGCCGTCGGCGCCCGCTCGGCCGTGGTGGCCACGCTCCACCGCTCCGGGCGCCTGGAGATCATCGAGCGCGACGGCCGCGACCCGCAGGACGAGGGCGCCGGGGCCCGGCTGCTGCCGGTGCCCGCGGCGGGGTCGGTGGTCGAGGGGGTCCTCGCTCGCCGGGAGCCGGCCTGGCTGTCGTCACCCCTCGGCTGGCGCGGCGACGACGCCGCCAGCACCCTGGCCGGCGACGGCAGCGCCCTCGCCGTCCTGCCCCTCGTGGCCGAGGACGTCTCGGGCGTCCTCGCCGTGTCGTACCCCCAGCTGCACATCTTCGGTGAGGACGAGCAGGCGTTGCTCCAGACCGTGGGGGTGCTGGCCGCCCGGGCCCTGGCCCGGGGCCGCCGCTACGACGCCGAGCACCGTGCCGCCGTGGCGTTCCAGCGGACCGCCCTCCCCGACGAGCTGCCCGAGGTCGAGGGTGCCGCCATCGCCGCCCGGTACCGGCCCGCGATCCACGGCGCCACCGTCGGCGGCGACTGGTACGACGTGCTCGTCCTGGACGAGGACAGGATCCTGCTCGTCGTCGGCGACGTGGTCGGCCACGGCATGGTGGCGGCCGCGGCGATGGGCCGGCTCCGCACGGCGTTCCAGACCATCGTCCCCTTCCGTCCCGATCCGGGGTCGATGCTCCAGGCCGTGAGCCAGCAGGTCGGCTCGATCCCCGACGCCTTCTGCACCACCGTGGTCTGTGTCGTGCTCGACCTGCGCACCGGCGACATGGCCTGGTCCCGGGCCGGGCACCCGCCGCCCCTGGTCGTGGGCGCCGACGGCCCCACGCTGCTGGACGCCCCCTGCCTGCCGCCGCTCGGCGTGGCGGCCGACGGCCCCGCACCGGTCCACCGCCGATCGCTCGATCCGGGCGACGTGCTGGTCCTCTACACCGATGGCCTGGTGGAGCGACGACACGAGTCCATCGACCAGGGCTTCCGCCGGCTCGGGGCGGTCGCTCACCAGCTCGTCGACCTCGAGCCCGAGGAGCTCAGCGACGCCCTCGTCGAGGCGCTGGTGCCGGCCGAGGCCCAGACCGATGACCTCGCCGTGCTGGTGGTCCGCTTCGACGGCCCCGGCTCAGGTGGCGGCTGAACCGGCCATGCGAGCTTGGAGCGTCGCCCACTGGTAGGTGCTGAGGGCCATGAGCAGCACGCCGTTGGGGATGTGCCACGCCGCAGCCTCGAGCTCCTCCCGGCCCACGTAGCCGAGGCCGACCTGCGCGAACGTCAGCATCCCGACGAGGGCGGCGACGGTGAGCTGGGCGTTGCCCGGCCGGCGGTAGATGGCGAGCGCGAAGTTGGCGACGGCGAGGACGAACACGCCGTTGCCCACGAACCCGTGGACCTCGATGTCCCACGGGCCGAACAGCGCCCGACCGGCGATGGCGGCCATGACGAGGATGAGGGCGGCGATGACGGCGGCCAGCGTGCGGTGGGCCCGCAGGAGCGCGTCCGGGCTCATGCCGGCACCATCGGCGCCAGCTCGGCCTCGATGCGCTCGGTCACCTCGTCGACGGACCCGGTGCCGTCGATGCGCAGGAGGATGCCGCGCTCCTCGTAGAACTCGACCAGAGGAGCGGTGTTCTCCTCGTAGACGCGGAGGCGGTTGCGGATGATGTCCTCGGTGTCGTCGCTGCGGCCCTGCTGCCGGCCTCGCTGCAGGAGCCGGCGGACCAGCTCGTCCTCGGGCACCTCGAGCATGATCACGGCGTGGAAGGTCCGGTTGAGCTGCGTGCCCCACTCGTAGGCGAAGCGGGCCTGGGCGAGCGTGCGGGGGAAGCCGTCGAGCAGGAAGTCCTGCAGCGGGTCGCCGTCGTTGCCGATCTTGCGCACCACCATGTCGATCACGAGATCATCGGGCACCAGGCGACCGGCGTCCATGTGGGACCGGGCCTGCTGGCCGAGGTCGGTGCCCCGCGACACGTGGTCACGCAGCAGGTCGCCGGTGGCCAGGTGGGGGACGCCGTGCCGCTCGGCGAGGCGCTCACCCTGGGTGCCCTTGCCGGCGCCGGGGGGCGCGAGCAGCAGCGCTCGGAACACGTCTTCTCCCTGTGGGTCGGTGGGCCGGTCCGGCGACGCTAGCGCACGGGTCTCGGGCCGGACGTGGGCGCGGGCGGCCCGCCGGGCGGTGGCAGGATGGCCGCCCATGAGCGCCGCCCGGACCGCCGACCCCAGCACCCCCATCCAGGACCGCGTGGGCCTGCAGCCGCTGGAACCGCCGGCCCGCACGGGGGAGCCGGGCCGCGCCGCGCTCGAGGCGCTCGCGCCCCGATGAGCAAGATCCTGTTCGTCGACGCCGGCCTGGCGGCCGGTTGGCGCCGAGCCGAGCCCGACCTCGATCAGCTCGACGAGGTCGTGGCCACGGCCCGCGAGCTGGTCGACGACACGGTCGTGCTGGCCGACGCCTCGCTCAAGTGGTCGCTGCCGGAGTCCCAGCAGGAGCGCTTCGAGGAGTACCGCGGCACGGCTGCGGTGCTGTGCGCGCCGGGCGGCACCAAGGGCGGACACCACGCGTTCCTGGCCACCGCGGCGCGTGCCGCCGCAGGCCGGGGCAAGGACGTGTGGGTGCTGTCCGGCTTGGACCTCGGCGACGGCCCGTGGCGCACCGCGCTGCTGCGCCGGCCCGACGGTCACTGGAGCATCGAGCTCCAGTGACCCGGTGCTACAGGGGAACTGCCAGTTCGGTCAGGGCTGGGGGTCGTCGACCCGCCTGACCGTTCTGGCAGTCCCCACGTAGCATCAGCCGTTCTTGGGGAGCTCCTTGAAGGGGAGGACCTTGTCCTGGTTCGGCTCCTTGGGCAGGCCGAGGACGCGCTCACCGATGATGTTCTTCTGGATCTGGTCGGTGCCGCCGTAGATGGCGGGGCCGGGGGAGAACAGGGCCGACTCGGTGATCATGCCGAGGAACGGGTTGCCCGTGGCGGCGTCCAGCTTCTTGCGGCTCTCGCTGTCGTAGGCGTGCAGCGTGGCCATCGGACCGACGATCTTCATGCCGGTCTCGCGCGTGGCTCGCAGGATGTTGGACATCGACAGCTTCATGATGTTGGGCAGGCCGGGGATGTCCTTGCCCGCGCTCCGGGCCGCCTTGGCCCGGAGGTTGTTCATCCGTGCGATCTCGTACTGCGTGTGGAGCTGCACCAGCTCCTGGCGGATGGGTCCGTCCTCGTGCTTGCCGGCGGCCTTGGCCATCTCGATGAGGCCCTTGGCCCCGCCGAAGCCGCTGGATGGCCCGCCGCCGCCGGAGCGGCCCTGGGCCGGGTCCCGCACGAAGTCGCCGACGCGCTTTTGCAGGTCGCCGGCGACCGTGCCGGGCGAGGCGAGCGACGCGGCCGCGGAGCCGCCACCGGCGCCGAGGCCGGAGCGCTCGTACATGAGCGTGGTGTTGGCGACGCGCCAGCCGTTGTTCAGACCGCCGATGACCCACTTGTCGGGCACCCGCACGTCGGACATGAAGACCTCGTTGAACATGGCCCGCCCCGTCATCTCCTTGAGCGGGCGGACGTCCATGCCGTCCTGGTGCATGTCGACGGCGAAGTAGGTGATGCCCTGGTGCTTGGGCTGGTCCGGGTCGGTCCGGGCGATGAGCATGCCGAGGTCGGCGATGTGGCCGCCCGAGGTCCAGACCTTCTGGCCGTTGACGATCCACTCGTCGCCGTCCTTGATGGCCCGGGCGTTGAGCCCGGCCAGGTCGGATCCGGCGCCGGGCTCGGAGAACAGCTGGCACCAGGCCTTCTGGCCGGTGATGATGTCCTTCACCAGCGTGCGGCGCTGCTCGTCGTCGCCGTGGTCGATGATCGTCGGCCCGGCCAGCAGCAGCCCGAGCCCGCCGGGGGCGGGGAGGGCGCCGAACTCGCCGATGCGGTTCTGCACGGCCACGCCCTCGGCCCGGTTGAGGCCCTTGCCGTACCACTCCTCCGGCCACATGGGGGCGCCCCAACCGGACAGGCCGAGTCGGTTCCACCACTCCTCGACGGTGATCTCCGGGTCCCAGTTCTCGTTGAGCCACTCGTCCAGCTCAGCGATGACCTCGGACTCGGAACGGTCGGCGGTGCGCGGTGCGGTGTCCGTCATGGCAACATGGAGCCACACACTTGACCCTACGGTCAAGTCAGCCGGACCGGGGGTCGATGGGGCACGATTGCCGGGTGGCGACCCGCGTCCTGACCTGGAACCTGCAGGGGCGAGCGCGTCCCGACCTCGGGCTCGTCCGTGCGGTCATCGCCGCCGCCACGCCCGATGTCGTGGCCCTGCAGGAGGTCCAGCGGGGCCAGGCCCGGGCTCTCGCCCGCCAGCTCGGCTGGTCGGTGGCGTGGCGCTTCAAGCACTGGTCCGTGGTGCTGCCGCCCGAGGGGTTGGCCCTGCTCTCGCCCCGGCCCCTGACCGGGTTGACCCGCATCCACCTCGCGCACCGTCTGCGGTTCTGGTCCTGGCGTCGGCGCATCGCCCTGCGAGCCGTCCTGGACGGGCCCGACGGGCCCGTCGCGGTGCTGGGGGCCCACCTGGGGGCCGGCGTCGGCGCCGCCGAGCGGACGCGTCAAGCGCACGTGACCGTGGAGGCGCTGCGAGCCGGCGCCGTCGGGGTGATCGGTGGGTGCGTGGTCGGCGATCTCAACGCCCACCCGGGCTCCCCGGTGCTCGCCGCCTACGCCGCCGCCGGCCTGCGCGACGCCTGGGCGGAGGCCCGACCCGGCGAGCCCGGCGCCACGAACTGGGCCGCGGGGCCGCGGGACGCACCGCCGACGCAACGGCTCGACTACGCGCTGGTCACCGAGGGGTTGGACGTGGTGTCGGTCTGGCTGCCGTCGCCGGACGAGGCCGGGTTCGAGCGCTACGGCCGGCTCTCGGACCACCTGCCCCTGTCCGTCACGCTGGCGCCGGCTCGGTCGATCGACCGCTGACGGGGCTCAGACCCTGCCGCGGGTGCCCTCGTCCTCGGGCGTGTCGACCGCGAGGAGGAGGTCGCCCTCGTCGGGCGAGGCGTTGGGGCCGTAGCCGACCATCACGATGCCCTTGGTGCCGCACTCCCCGCACGTGATGGCGAGGATGGCGGACATCTCGTCGGGCTCGGACGCGCCCTCGAGGCGCCGGAACACGTCGACGTCCACCTCGTCGGGCTGCATCTCGTGGCGGCACGCCGTGCAGCGCACCACGCCGCCCTCACCGACGACGTAGTCGGCGTCGTAGCCCTGCGCGCGGAGGTCGTCGATCTCGGCCACGGCGGTGGTGTTGTCGGAGGGGGCTCCGGGGACGGGTTCCATGGGGTCTGCCTCGGGCTCTCGCTGGTCGGCCATGAACCTGGCCCTACCCGTTGTGCGGGTCCGGCACCACCCCGGCGCCGCGATCAGTAGTGGTACGGGTAGCCGGACCAGTCGGCGTCGCGCTTCTCGAGGAAGCTGTCCCGGCCCTCTTGGGCCTCCTCGGTGCCGTAGATGAGGCGGGTGGCCTCGCCGGCGAACACCTGCTGGCCGATGAGGCCGTCGTCGATCAGGTTCATGCCGAACTTGAACATGCGCGTGGCGGTGGGTGACTTGGCGCAGATGGTCCGACCCCACTGGAGGGCGACGGCCTCGAGCTCGTCGTGGTCGACGACCCGGTTGACCATCCCCATGCGATGGGCGTCGTCGGCGGTGTACTCCTCGGCCAGCAGGAAGATCTCGCGCGCGAACTTCTGGCCGACCTGGCGGGCCAGGTACGCCGAGCCGAAGCCGCCGTCGACGGAGGCCACGTCGAGGTCGGTCTGCTTGAACCGGGCGTGCTGGCGGGAGGCGATGGTGAGGTCGCACACCACGTGCAGCGAGTGGCCGCCGCCGGCGGCCCAGCCGGGGACGACGGCGATGACCGCCTTGGGCATGAAGCGGATGAGCCGCTGCACCTCGAGGATGTGCAGCCGGCCGCCCCGGGCGGCGTCGATGCCCTCGGCCGTCTCGGACTCGGAGTACTTGTAGCCGTCCTTGCCCCGGATGCGCTGGTCGCCGCCGGAGCAGAACGCCCAGCCGCCGTCCTTGGGCGACGGTCCGTTGCCGGTGAGCAGCACGCATCCCACGTCGGGGCTCATCCGGGCGTGGTCGAGGACCCGGTAGAGCTCGTCGACGGTGTGGGGCCGGAACGCGTTGCGGATCTCGGGACGGTCGAACGCGACCCGCACGACGCCGGCGTCGACGGCCCGGTGGTACGTGATGTCGGTGAGCTCGAACCCGGCGACCGCCTCCCAGGCGGTGGGGTCGAAGGTGTCCGAGACGTGCTCGCTCATCGGATGGCGTCGGCGGGCTTGGTGGCCTGGACGATGGCGTCGGTGACGGCGTCGGGTGCCTCGAACATGAGCATGTGGCCCATGCCGGGGAGCACCTCGAGCCGGGCTCCGGGGATCAGCTCGGCGATGAGCTCGTTGCCCGGCAACGGGGTGAGCTGGTCGTGGGTGCCGGCGACCACGACGGTGGGCAGGTCGATGGAGCCCAGCACCGGGCGGAGGTCGAAGTCGCGGAGCATGGCCATGGCGTCGATGCGGGTCTGGCGGTCGGTGCGCACGATGCCCTGGCGGGTGGCCTCCAGTGCCTTGCGGGTCGGCCAGGTGCCGAACACACGGGAGACGCAGAGCAGCGCCAGCGTCTCGAACCGCATCACCCGCTCGAGCAGGCCGACGACGCGGCGGGCGTCGACTCGGATGTCGGGGAGGCCGAACAGCGGCTCGGGGAACGCCAGCGTGGCCACCAGGACCTGGCCGCGGAGGCGGGCTGCTGCGACCTCGGGAAGGGTGCCGGTGAAGGCCATGGCGCTCACCCCGCCCATGGAGTGGCCGACGAGGACGGCGTCGTGGAGGTCGAGGCCCTCGGCCCAGGCCCGCACGTCGTCGGCGAGGGTGTCGGTGTCGAACGGGGCCGTCCCCCGCTCCGAACAACCGTGGCCCCGCTGGTCGACGATGACGACGTCGAGGCCGGCCTCGACCAGGCGCCGCACCACGGGCGCCCAGAACTCCACCGACTCGATGTAGCCGTGCACCAGCAGCACGGTGGGCCCTGAGGGGTCGCCGCAGCGGTGGCCCTGCAGCCGGGCGCCGTCGGGGGCGGTGACGTGGATCTCGGTGGTCGCGGGCAGGCCGAGCGGGTCGCCGTCGCAGTGGTCGGGGTTCGTGTCCCAACGACTGGTGTGGCCGTCGAGGGCCCGCTTGGCGGCGACGGCTCCTCCCACGGCGGCAGCGGCGAGCAGGACCCGGGATCGGCGCATCGGGCCAGTGTGGCCAGGTCGGCCGCGTCCGCGCCACCGTCGCGGGCGCCGGGTACCGTCGGCGCCCATGGGTGTCACCGACGAGCTCCCCGACGTGCTGCGCTTCGACTGCCCCCGGTGCCGTCACGAGGTCGAGGCGGCCTACTACGGCCCGTGCGAGACCTGCCTCGAAGAGCTGCGCGTGCGCTACCAGGCCGAGCGCAGCGAGGTGACGGCCGCGGCGTACGAGCCGAAGATGAACGTGACCCCGAACGCCGTCGCCCTCAAGGACGACTGAGTCGCGCCCTCGGCGCCGGCCCGTGGCCGGCACGGGGCAGCGGGTCCGGCGCTAGCCGATCGTGGCGCCGGGCGACCCGAAGCGGGCCAGCACCTCGTCGGCGCCGGGTTGGACGAGGTCGAGCACCTGGGCGCCGGAGCTCAACGTCCGGTTGGACGTGGGCAGGGCGGTGGGCTCGAGCTCCATGCCCCGCATCCGCAGGCCCAGGCGCATGGCGTCGAGGTAGCTCATCGTGTCGTCGATGCGCATCCCGTCGGCCATGGAGCTCGACATGCGGGCGAGGCGCAGCGGGTTCCGCTCGGCGCTCATCTCCGACACGACGGCTGACAGGAACTGCTGCTGGCGGACGGTCCGGCCGATGTCGCCGGTGGGCTCGGTGACCTGACGGCCGTCGATGGTCTCGGTGTAGTGGCGGGACCGCACGTAGGCGAGGGCCTGGGTGCCGTCGAGGCGGACCGGACCGGTCTCGGTCACGTTCAGGCCCGACATGTTGTCCGACGCCGGGTGCGGGAAGTCGATCGTGATGCCGCCGAGGGCGTCGACGAGGTCGCGGAACGCGACGAAGTCGATCTCGAGGTAGTGGTGGATCGGCAGCTGGAGCTGGTCCTGCAGCGTCGCGACGAGCCGGCGGGGCCCGCCGTTGAAGGCGGCGTTGATGCG
Organism: Acidimicrobiia bacterium; assembly: GCA_046570205.1. Classification (GTDB taxonomy): domain Bacteria; phylum Actinomycetota; class Acidimicrobiia; order Acidimicrobiales; family Salinilacustritrichaceae; genus Salinilacustrithrix. Next base: position 60,254 of record JBKHVG010000005.1, on the reverse strand, counting down.
GCTGGTCCGCCCGGTCTCGGAGATGGTGACGAGCAGGTCACGCGGCACGGAGAGCATGCGGGAGCCGTCGCCGTCGACCCGCAGGATCATGATGGTGTCGGATCGCTCCGGCTCGCCGCCCTCGGCGCCGGGCCCGAGGATGGCCGAGGCGTTGGGGTCGTCGGGGGAGATGCCGCTGCGGCTGTCGGAGCCCACGATCAGGTAGTTGGTGCCGTCGGCCGAGGCCAGGACGTCGGCCAGCTCCACCCGCTCGATGGAGCGGAACTGCTGGTACCCGTAGAGCAGGCCACCTGCGGTCAGCAGGGCGAGCACGAGCGCGACGCCGAGGAGGGTGCGCACGACGGTGCGCCGCGACGGCGGCCACCGGCGCCCGGTCTCGGGCGCCGCGGTGCGGGCGCGGACCTGTGATGCCGGTGCGGCTGCCGGCCTGGAGGTCGGAGCTGGTCGGGCCGGTGCCTTGGGCGACGCCCCGGGGGCGGGGATGACGACCCGGCCCGGCTGGCCGGCCGAGCGTGGCGTCGTCGGGGCCGCCGGAGCGGCGGCGACCGCGGTCCGTCCACCGACGGGGTCGGAGGGGGCAGGGGTGGGCGGGACGACCTCGGGCCGGCGCCGTGGGGGTGGAATGGAGCGGCCGCCGGCCGGGGGGGCCGGCACCACGAAGCGACGGGTGTCGGCGGCGGGCGGGCGCGACGGGCGCGACGGGGCGTCGCGATCGCCCGTGAAGCGCCGCCGCCCCCGGTCCCAGTCGATCGGTGCATCCCCGATGTCCGGCACCCGGTCGAGGTCCGGGCGCCGATCGTCAGCCACGGAGGTGGGTCCCGAGGGGGATGGCGCGCGACGGGCAGGGCACGCCGCGAGTCTTGCATCGCGGCCCACCGGCGGGATGCATGCCGCCAGTGGCTTCCGGCACCTCCGGGCCTGCGGATGTTGCGCGGAAATGGGCCGTTGCGCCCTGGCGGGAGGCCGGCGCTTCGTCCACAGTGGATGGTGCCGGCCTCCATCACGACGAGGGAACCCATGCCGCTCACCGAACGACTGCGACGCGCTCGCCAGCGCCGCGACGCCCGAGCCCGAGGGTTCGAGGTCGCGCTCGGCCTGGATGAGGAGCCCCCCGCCGACCGCCACCCGGCGTCGGTGACTGCGCTGCGCTGCGCCCGCTGCGGCGCCGCCGGCCGGTTGGAGTCGCTCGATCTCCGCACGTCCCGGGGCCTCGGCCGGTGCCCGTCCTGCGACACCACCTGGTCGATCATCTACCCACCGGGGTGACCTCCGCGGACCCCGGGACGGGGTCTACCCCAGCAGGGCGGCCAGCTCCGCGTCGGCCGCGGCCACCGCGTCCCGTCGGCCGCCGGCGACCGCTGGCACCGCGGGGTCCAGCGGTCCGAGCCGGGGCACGGCGACGACCTCGTCCATGGCGTCGACGACGTCGGCCGTGAGGAACCGGCTGCGCTGGCCGGTGGAGTGGGCGTCGTCGAGGCGGTTGCGGTGGTGGTGGAAGCGCAGCGGCACGTGGACGTGGAGCTCGTCGCGGGCCCGGGTGACGGCGACGTAGAGGAGGCGTCGCTCCTCCTCGAGCTGCTCGGGGTCGCCGGTGGACAGGTCGGAGGGCAGGTTGCCGTCGGCGGCGTGGATCAGGTGGACGATGTCCCACTCGCCGCCCTTGGCCGAGTGGATGGTGGACAGCGTCAGCACGTCGTCGTCGAGGTGGGGCGGCCCGGCCAGGTCGCCGGTGGACGCGGGCGGGTCGAGGGTGAGCTCGGTGAGGAAGGTCTCGAGGTCGGGCGTGCCGGCGGCGAGCTCGGACAGGCGCGCCAGGTCGGCCCGGCGGGCGGCGCCGTCGCCGAAGCGGTCGAGGTGGGGGTCCAGCCAGGCCCGGCACGCGTCGATGCGCGCACCGGTGGTCAGGTCGGCGTCGGCCGCGGTGGCCACGGCAGCGGCCAGGCCGGCGATCTCGTCGGCGGAGCGGGGCGGGACGACGCCGGAGTCGACGACGTGTCGGAGCGATCCATCGGCAGCGTCGAGCGCGGTGACGACCCGGCGGGCGATGCCGGGACCCACGCCGTCGATGCGCTGCAGCAGTCGGAACCAGGCCAGGTCGTCGCGGGGGTTCACCGCCACCCGGCACATGGCGAGCAGGTCCTTCACGTGGGCGGCCTCGAGGAACTTGAGCCCGCCGAACTTGACGAAGGGGATGCGCCGGACGGTGAGCTCCAGCTCGAGCAGGTCGGCGTGGTGGCCGGTGCGGAACAGCACGGCCTGGCGTCGCAGCGGGATGCCCCGCTCGACGGACTCGAGCAGGCGCTCGCACACCCCCCGGGCCTCGAGGTGCTCGTCGCCGGCGGTGACGAGGGCCGGGCGGGACCCGCTGGCGCGGGTGGCCACCAGGTCCTTGTCGTGACGCTCGGCGGCCGCGGTCCAGATGCGGTTGGCGACGGACACGATCTCGGGCGTGGACCGGTGGCTGCGGGTGAGCGCCACCACGTCGGCGTCGAACCGGGACGGGAACTCGAGGATGTTGCGGACGGTGCCGCCCCGGAACCCGTAGATCGCCTGCGCGTCGTCGCCCACCGCCGTGACGGTGGCGCCGGCTGCCGCCATGGCGGCGAGGACGTCGGCCTGGAGCGCGTTGGTGTCCTGGTACTCGTCCACGAGCACGTGGTCGAATCGCCCGGCGACGAGCGCGCCGGCGTCGGGGTCCTGGACCAGCGCCCGCCACAGCGACAGCAGGTCGTCGTAGTCGACGAGGTGCCGGTCCCGCTTGCGGGCGACGTACGCGCCGTAGGTGGCGCGCAGCTCGTCGGTCTGGTCGGCGCACCACGGGTAGTGCTGGCGCATGACCAGGTCGAGCGGCTGACGGGTGTTCACCACCCGGCTCAGCGCGGCGGCGAGCAGCTCCTTGCGGGCCCGCCGTCGCTGCGGCGTGGCCTCGCTGGACAGCTCGTCGCGCACCAGGGCCAGCAGGTCGGCCTGGTCGCCCTGGTCGAGCAGCGTGAAGTCGGGGTCGATGCCCACCGCCCGGCCGTAGCGGCGTAGGAGCCGGTTGGCCACGGCGTGGAACGTGCCGCCCCATGCGCCCCGGAGCCGGTCGTGGCCGGCCCACTGCTCGGCCCGCGACAGCAGCTCGGCTGACGCCCGGCGGCTGAAGGTGAGCAGCATGATCCGCTCGGGCGGGACGCCGTTGGTCACCAGGTGGGCGAGGCGCGCCGACAGCGTCGTCGTCTTGCCCGTGCCGGCGCCGGCCACGATGAGCAGGTTGCCGCCGTCGTGGCCGACGGCGCGCTGCTGCTCGGCGGTCAGGTCGGGAAGGAGGCCGGGCTCGGCGAGGTCGAACATCCGTTCAGAGGGTACTGAACGGACGTTCGGATGTCAGGCACCGGTTTACGCGTCCTCGGCCGGCTGGAGCTCCAGGCTGGCGGAGTTCATGCAGTAGCGCAGTCCGGTGGGCTGGGGTCCGTCGGGGAAGACGTGGCCGAGGTGGGCGCCGCAGCGGGCGCACACCGCCTCGATGCGGACCATCCCGTGGCTGCGGTCCTCCCGCTCCACGACGCGGTCGTCGGCGACCGGCTTCCAGAACGACGGCCACCCGGAGCCGCTCTCGTACTTGTTGTCCGACACGAACAGGTCGAGCCCGCACACGACGCAGCGGTACGTGCCCGGTCGCTTCTCGTCGTTGTAGATGCCGGTGAAGGCCCGCTCGGTGGCCGCGTTCTGGGTGACGTCGAACTGCAGCGGGGTGAGCCGGGCTCGCAGCTCGTCCTCGCTCGGCGGGGTGAAGTCGGTCATGGCGCCAGTGTGCCGGGTCGGCCCGCCGGCGCCTCGCGCGCCTCCTCGTCCACGAGCACGGCCGGACCCCAGGGCAGGCCCGCAGGTCGGTCGAGCGCTGAGCCCGGACGCGACGGTGCCGGCGCCCCCAGCGGGGCGCCGGCACCAGCCGGTCGTGTCAGTGCGTCAGATCAGACGAAGGCGCCGGCGAAGACCAGCGAGACGATCGTCATCACCTTGATGAGGATGTTCATGGCCGGGCCGGAGGTGTCCTTGAACGGATCGCCCACCGTGTCGCCCACGACGGCGGCCTTGTGCGGGTCGGAGCCCTTGCCGCCGTGGTGGCCCTGCTCGATGTACTTCTTGGCGTTGTCCCAGGCGCCACCGGAGTTGGCCATGAAGATGGCCAGGCAGAAGCCGGTGACGAGGGAGCCGGCCAGGAAGCCGCCGAGGGTGTCGACGTCGATGAAGCCGAGGACCAGCGGCACGATGACCGCCAGGGCGCCGGGGATGATCATCTCCTTCAGCGAGGCCTTGGTGGAGATGGCCACGCACCGGGCCGAGTCGGGACGCACGCCGGGCAGGCCCTCGCGCAGGCCCGGGATCTCCCGGAACTGGCGACGCACCTCTTCGATCATCTGGTTGGCGGCACGGCCGACGGCGTCGATCGTGAGGGCGGCGAAGACGAACGGCAGGGCGGCACCGACGAACAGGCCGAGGAACACGTCGACGTCGCCGACATCGAGGTTCAAACCGGTGAAGTCGCTGCCGCCCGCCTGGACCAGCGCGACCTCGAAGGTCTTGAACAGGGCCAGGGCGGTGAGGGCGGCCGAGCCGACGGCGAAGCCCTTGGCGATGGCGGCCGTGGTGTTGCCCAGGCTGTCCAGCGCGTCGGTGACCTCGCGGACGCTCGGGTCCAGCTCCGCCATCTCGGCGATGCCGCCGGCGTTGTCGGCGATGGGGCCGTACGCGTCGACGGAGACGACGACGCCCGTGGTGGCCAGCATGCCGACGGCGGCCACGGCGATGCCGTAGATGCCGAGGCCCTCGCCGGCCCACTCGCCGCCCCAGTAGGCCACGAGCACGCCAGCACCGATCAGGACGACCGAGGCGCCGACGGAGATCATGCCGGCGGAGATGCCGCCGAGGATCGTGGTGGCCGGGCCGGTCTCGGAGGCAGCAGCAATCTTCCTCACCGGGCTGTACTGGTCGGAGGTCCAGATCTCGGCCACCTTGCCGATGGCGTAGCCGACGAGCAGACCGCCGATGACGGCGAGGGGCAGGCCCCAGGCGTTGTCGAACTCGTCGCCGCTGAACATGGCCATGCCGAGGGCGAGCACGCCCACGATGGTGATGCCCATGGCCACGTTGGTGCCCATGTGCAGCGCCCGGGACAGGGCGTGGATCTCGGTCGAATCGCCGGCCTTCACGAAGAACGAGCCGAGGATCGAGGCGACCATGCCGATGAGGGCGACGCCGAAGGGGAACAGCAGCAGCTTGAGCGTGGGGTCGCTGGTCAGCAGCTCGCCGGTCGACATGTCCGGGGACACGGCGAACACGGTGAACGCGATCAGGGCGATGGGGGCCACGATGGACCCGGCGTAGGACTCGAACAGGTCGGCGCCCATGCCGGCGACGTCGCCGACGTTGTCGCCCACGTTGTCGGCGATGGTGGCCGGGTTGCGGGGGTCGTCCTCGGGGATGCCGGCCTCGACCTTGCCGACGAGGTCGGCGCCGACGTCGGCGGCCTTGGTGTAGATGCCACCACCGACACGGGAGAACAGGGCGATGGAGCTGGCGCCCAGGCCGAAGGAGGTGAGGATCTCGAAGGCCTCGTCGACCTCGAGCAGGTGCACGAAGACGATGTAGACGAGGGCGAGGCCGAGGAGGGCCAGGCCGGCCACGGAGAAGCCCATGACGGCGCCGCCGCGGAAGGCCAGCGGCAGGGCCTTGGCCGGACCGCCGACGCGGGCGGCCTCGGTGGTGCGGGCGTTGGCCATGGTGGCCACCGTCATGCCGACGTAGCCGGCGAGGGCGGAGAGGAAGGCGCCCAGCACGTAGGTGACGGCGCCGAGCGGGTTCACGAGGATCGCGACCAGCACAGCGAGCACGGCCACGAAGACCGCGACGTAGGTGTACTCCTGGCGGAGGAACGCCTTGGCGCCGGTCTGGATCTCGAGCATCAGCTCGCGCATCCGGTCGTTGCCCGGGCTCTCCTTCTTGACCAGGCCGAAGTAGTAGAACGCGAGGCCGAGTGCGGCCAGTGCGCTCACCAAGGCGAGGTAGGGGATGGCTTCCACTGGGGATTCTCCTGTCGTGGTTACTGGTAAGGGGTGGTGAGCGGGGCAGGTGACACCCGTTGGACGAACACCTGGTTGGCGACGGTGGCGCCCAGGGTGCGGGTCGCCTCCCCGTCGGGACCCTCCACGACCAGCACGAGCGGGCCGTCGAAGGGGTGCTTCTCCTTGATCTGCACCCGCCCGCCGGGGCGCAGGCCCATCTGGTCGAGGAAGGCGACGACCTCGGGGTCGGTCGAGCCGGGGACGGCCACGGTGGCGACGTCACCGGGCTCGAGGTCGTACAGCGGCGGCAGGGACGGGATGTCGGCCACCTCCGGCGCGGGGATCGGGAAGCCGTGCGGGCACGAGTCGGGGCGGTCGAGGGCCACGAAGAGCCGGTCCTCGACCTCCTGGGGCAGCTCGTGCTCGAAGGCCGCCGCCAACCGGTCGGCCTCGTTCCAGGCGTAGCCCAGCATGTCGGCCAGGAACCGCTCGACGATGCGGTGCCGGCGGATGCTGGCGATGGCGATCCGGCTGCCCGACTCGGTGAGTTCCACGCCGCGATAGGGCGTGTGGTCCAGCAGCCCCCGGTCGGCGAGGCGCTTGATCGCCGTGGTGATCGTGGAGGGGGACAGGCCCAGCTTCTCGGCGAGGGCGCCGGTGTGTGCCTCGGCCTGGTTGGCCCCCTGTGACAGCCGGTAGATCGCCTTCAGGAGCTCGCGCTCGGACTTGGAGAACGTTTCCATTCGGGCCGGGACCGTAAGTTTCGGTGCCCGAAAAAGTCAACTTCGGGACCCGAGTTCAGACCTTGGCATCGAGGTCGGCGAACCGGGCCCGGAGTACGAGCGACCGACGTGGCAACGGCGTCGTCCGTCATCTCCTTCAGGCGATGCGGTCGGGCCCGATGTAGGCGGCCAGCTGCTGGAGGACCCCGCCGACGTCGAGGTGTTCGGGCCGTCCCAGCGCCTCCAGGGTGCAGAACGCCTCACAGGTCGCGTCGTGGGCTCGCCACTGGAGGCTGACCACGAACGATGCCGCCGTGCCGTCGTCGAGGGTGAGCACGGCCTCGAAGATCGCGGAGCTGCGGTCCAGGAAGGAGATCTCCCCGATCTCGTGGGTGGCCTCGACCAGCCGGCGGAACGTCTCCTCCGGCGTGCTCGACAGCACGAGCGTGTCGTGGTCGAGGAGCCCGACGTCGGGCGCGGGCCCGATCGGGGCCGCCCACTCCGGTCGCACCGCCAAGGGCGGGTCGCCGACGGCGCGGGGTGACGGCGGCTGGCGAGGGCCGGGTTGGTCGCGTGTCGCCTCGGCCGCCTCGACGTCGTGCAACCGCCCTTGGCGGCGGGCCACGGCGAGGGCGCGGTACGCGGCGTTCAGCTCGACGCTGCGGGCCACGCCGGCCGGGCCGGCGATGTCGGGGTGGGAGCGCCGGATCTGCACCCGGTAGGCGTCGCGCACCACCTCCCAGCTGTCGCCGGCGCGCACGCCGAGCGCGCGCCTCGCCGTCGAGAGGTCCACGTCAGCCGCGCAGGGCGGCAGCCATCGTCGCGACGTAGCGGCTGGGGTCGTCGGCGCCGCACAGCTCGCGGGCGGAGTGCATGGCCAGCTGGGCGACGCCCACGTCGACCGTCGGGACGCCCAGCCGGGCCGCCGTCAGCGGGCCGATGGTGGACCCGCACGGCATGTCGGAGCGCGACACGAAGCGCTGCGTCGGGATGCCGGCGTCGGCGCAGGCCTGGAGGAGGATGCCGAGCGACTCCGCGTCGGATGCGTAGCGCTGGTTGGCGTTGACCTTCACGACCGGGCCACCGTTGAGCGCCACGTGGTGCTCGGGCTCGTGGCGCTCGGCGTAGTTCGGATGGGTGGCGTGGGCCATGTCGGCCGACACGCACAGCGACCCGGCCAGGGCGGCGTGGAAGCCGGCCCGGTCGGTGCCGGCGGCCAGCGCGATGCGCTCGAGCAGCGAGCCGAGCATGGATCCGTCGGCGCCCGTGGCACTCGTGGAACCGACCTCCTCGTGGTCGTAGAGGCACACCACGGGCACCGACGGGGTGTCGCCGTCGGCCTCGAGCAGGCCGTGCAGGCCGGCGAAGGACGAGCACAGGTTGTCGAGCCGCGGTGCGCTCACGAACACCCCGCCGACGCCCGTGCGGCGGGACGGGGTCAGGTCGTGGGCCATCACGTCCCAGGCCAGGACGTCGCCCGCACCGACGTCGAGGTGGTCGGCCAGCAGGGTGACGAACCCGGCGTGGGAGCCGTCGCCGCCGTCGAGGTCCCAGATGGGCGTGAGGTGGTTCTGCGGGTTGAGCTTCAGCCCCTCGGTGTTGATCTCCCGGTCGAGGTGGATGGCGAGCTGGGGGACCCGGAGCAGCGGCTCGTCGATGCGCACCAGCCGCAGGTCGGGGCCGTCGGGCGTGGAGACCGACACCCGGCCCGACAGCCCGAGGTCGCGGTCGAGCCACGAGTTGAGCAGGGCGCCGCCGTAGACCTCGACGCCCAGCTGTCGGACGCCGGCGCTGACGTGGTCGGGGCGCGGCTTGATGCGCAGGTTGGGGCTGTCGGTGTGGGCGCCGACGATGCGGAACGCCCGCACCGCGCCGGCCGGCTGGCGCCAGGCGACGAGCGATCCGCCCCGCCGCACGTACCGGGCCCCGGCGCCCGACGGCAGGGTCTCGCCCAGCTCGACCTCTGCGAAGCCGGCGCCCTCGAGCAGCGCGGCCGCGGTGGCCACGGCGTGGTACGGGGAGGGCGAGGCGTCGATGAACCGGCACAGCTCGTCGGCCACGGCACGGTCGGCAGCGGCGATCGGGGACATGCCCGCGATGCTGGCACGCCACCCGTTTGGGCGGCGCTTCGGGACGCCGCCAGGATGGCCCCGTGGCAGCCCCTCCGACGACCGTCGTGGTGGTGCACCGCGACCGCCCCAAGCTGCTGGCCGCCACCCTCGACGCCCTGGCGGCGCAGACCGTGCCCGTGCGGGTGCTGCTGGTCGACTCCGGCTCCACCGAGGACGCCCATCGAGCGGCGCTGGCGCTGCTGCCCGCCGGCTCCGACGTCGTCCGCATGGGGCGCAACGGCGGGTTCGGGCCGTCGGCGAACAGCGGCTGGCGGCGCTTCCTCGCCGCCCACGAGGGCGAGTGGGTCGGCCTGTGCCCCCACGACGCGCTGCCCGCCCCGGACGCCATCGAGCGCATCCTGGCCGCCGCCGGGGACCGCCCCCGCGCCGGGTTCGCGTGCGGTGACTACGGCGACGGGGCCACCCCGGTCATCGACCCCTACTTCGGCTCGATCCTGGTGCCGGCCACCGTCGAGGAGGGCTGGGAGCCGGCCGGCTACCCGCACGGCACCCTCCTGCTCGCCCGCCGTGGCGCCCTCGAGGACGTGGGCCTGTTCGACGAGCGCTACTTCGCCTACTGCGAGGAGGCCGACCTGGGCCTGCGGGCCGCGGCCGCGGGGTGGGAGGTGGGCCTGGTCCGGGGTGCGCGCGTGTTCAACCCGAACATGTCCAACCCCAGGCCGGTCATCGACTACCTGATGGTGCGCAACACCCTGCTGCTCGTCCGGTCGCACTCGGGTCGGTACAAGGCCTTCATCCGCTTCTGCATCGCCGTGGCCCAGCTGTGGACCGAGCGCCGTCGCAGCCCCTACCACCACACCCGGGCCCGCCTGCACGCGCTCGCCGACTTCCTCCGCCACCGGTGGGGGCCCCCACCGGCCCGCCTGGTCGGCCCGGGCAAGGACCCCGAGGAGGTGTAGGGCGGCCGTTATGGTCCCGCCCATGACCAGGCTGACGAAGGGCGACCGGTCGGTGGCCGGACGCGTTGCGGTGATCACGGGCGCGGCGAGCGGGATGGGACGGGCGACCGCCCACCTGTTCGCCGACGAGGGGGCCAAGGTGGCCGTGCTCGACCGCACCGACGCGGGTGTGGCGGCCGTCGTCGAGGAGATCACCGGCGCTGGCGGCACCGCGGCCGGGTGGGCGGTCGACGTCACCGACGCCGACCGGGTCCGCCAGGTCGTGGCCGAGGTGGTCGAGCGGCTCGGGCCGCCCGACGCGCTGGTCAACAACGCCGGCGTCTCCATCCCGGCCCCCATCGACGGGCCCGACTTCGACGCCCAGTGGGCCACGACGCTCGCCGTCAACCTGACCGCCCACACCACCACGATCCGGGCGTGCCTGGCCCACCTGCGCCGCAACGGCGACGGCCGCATCGTCAACATCGCGTCCACCGAGGGCATCGGCGGCTCGGCGTACATCAGCCCGTACACGGCATCCAAGCACGGCGTCATCGGCCTGTCCCGGTCGCTGGCCGTGGAGCTCGGCCCGGTCGGCGTCACGGTGAACGTGGTGTGCCCGGGCCCGATCCACACGGGCATGACCGCCGCGATCCCCGACGAGGCGAAGGAGAAGTTCGCCCGCCGGAACGTGCCGATGAGGCGCTACGGCGACCCGGAGGAGGTCGCCCACGCCACCCTCTCGCTGTGCCTGCCGGCCATGTCGTACACGACGGGCGCCGTGGTGGTGGTCGACGGCGGCTTCACCACGAAGAACAACTGAAGTGTCAGACCCCGTGGGTTGAATGGCAGGTGGGCGCTCCGGCTGGGGCTGGGTGTGCCACTCGTCGGCTTCGCGTCGACCTTCGACACCTGAGTGGAAGGAGTCGCATCGTGTGCGACCACCGACCTCGCGGTGGCGTCTCGTGGGAGACGTCGCCGTGACCGATCTGTTGGAAGCCGTCGATCTCGACACGGCTCTCGGCGTGCTGGAAGAGGCCGTCGCGCTGGTGCAGACCGCCTCACTCGAGGGCGTCTCAGCCAAGGAGGAGCTGGCGTTGGTGGGTCGGCTGGAGGTGCTTCGCCGCCGGCTCGACCACGGCACCGACCAGGCCGCCGGCCATCTCGACCGGAGCGCAGCCTTCAGCTTCGACGGGCACAAGACGGCCAAGGGGGCGCTCAAGGCCATCGGCCGGCTCCCCGGCTCGGAGGCGCTCGGGCGGGTGCAGACCAGCCGAGCCCTGCTCCGCCTGCCCCTGGTCGAGGCCGCCTATGCAGCGGGTCGGATCCCGACCGAACACGTCCGGGTCATCGCCCGCACGGTGGCGAACCCGCGTGTGGCCGAGCACGTGCCGGGCGCGGATCCGATCTTCGCCCACCACGCCCAGACCCTGGGCTACGAGGACTTCTGCGCCGCCTTGAAGCAGTGGGAAGCGCTGGCCGATGCCGACGGCGCCGACCAAGCCGCCGAGCAGTCCCACGAACGGCGCAACGCGTCGCTGCTGGAGAACCGGCTGGACGGGTCGTTCCGGACCGAAGCGAACCACGGGGCGTTGCAGGGTGCGGCCATGGCGGAGATCTTCGAACGCTTCGAGACCGCGGAGCTCCATGCCGACTGGGCCGCCGCCCGCGAGGTCCACGGCGACGACGCGTTGCCCGAACATCTCGAGCGCAGTCCCGCCCAACGCCGGGCCGACGCCCTGTTCGAGATCTTCCGCCGAGCGGCTGCCGCCGGCGCAGGCCGGTCACCGGAGCCGCTGGTCAACATCGTGATCGACCAGCACACCTTCGAGGACGAGCTGCGCCGTGCCGCGGGCGTCGGCGTGCACGTCGACCCCAACCGTGGGGTGGAGGGCCGACGGTGTCACACCCTCGACGGCAGCCAGATCCGCCCGGCCGAAGCTGTGGCCGCCGCCCTGGTCGGCCACGTCCGCCGGGTCGTGGTCGACGCCGCCGGCACCGTCATCGACCTCGGTCGTAAACGACGACTGTTCACCGGCTCCAGCCGCGACGCCGCCTTCCTCCAAGCCCTCCTGCGAGGACCCGGCGGGCTCGGTTGCCTGTGGCCCGGCTGCGACGGGCGGGGATGCAACCTGCAGGTCGACCACCGACACTCCGCGGGTCGAGAGGGACCGACGGATGTGACCAACTCCGACGCCTATTGCGGGTTTCACAACCGCATCAAGGAACGCGGCTTCCGACCGGTCCGGGGATCGAACGGCACCTGGACCATCCACCGCCCCCACGGCCACGGACCCATCACCCCACCCGCCTGAACCGCCGCTGGGTGATGCAGCAGCCCCGGCGCCGTCCAGCTCTCCCGAGCGTGGGGTGGTCTCGGTCAGATCACCCGGACGTTGTGGGCCTCGTCGCCCTTGCGGCCGGGGCCGACCTCGAACTCGACCTTCTGACCCTCCTCGAGGGTCTTGAACCCCGAACCCTCGATGTTCGAGAAGTGCACGAACACATCCTCGCCGTCGGGGCGGGAGATGAAGCCGTACCCCTTCTCGTTGTTGAAGAACTTGACCGTTCCGGTCGCCATCGCTCGCTCCATTCACTGGAGGTCCGTGGTCCCCACGTCCCCCGTATCCAATCGACGGCGGACAGCCTAGGCACCGTCGAAGAGTCCGTGGAGGCCGCTCGGTTCGTGGTCGCCGATGGCCAGCTGCTCCAGCACGCCGACGCCGGTGCGGTCGCCCCACGTGGCCCGGACGAGCTGCTGGACGTGGGTGTGCTGGGGCTCGGTGGGGACGAGCTCGGCCAGCACCAGCTCATCGACGGCGGATGCCGACTCGCCCTTCCACACACCGTGGGGCCACTCCGGGTGGAAGTAGCCGAGGCCGAGCATCTGGAAGGTGAGCATCGGCTCGAGCTCGATGGTGGAGGGCTCCTCGTTCCACGGGGTGAAGGTCAGGGATGCACTCCGGGATCGCCGGGTGCCGGGGGCCCAGTCGATGTGCCAGTCCACGGCGCGCATCGGCTCGGCGGAGTCGGACCGACCGCCGGTGTCGATCGGTGAGGCGCCCTCCCCGAGGAGCGGGATCCGCATGCCTGTCTGGTGCCAGCGCTCGCCGCGTGCGTCCTCGTTGATGTCGAAGTGGGTGGCCCCGTCCTCGAAGTTCAGGGGTGCCCACAGCCAGAAGAACTGGGGGAGCGCGGTGCCGGGTGCACCGCCCTCGGGCTCGCCGACGCCGCGGATGCCCCACGACCGGTCGCGGGAGCCGAGGAACGCCCCCGGGTCGACCGTGACCTCGGTGTCGCCGGTGCGGACCCAGCCCTCCCACGTGCCGAACTGGGTGAGGCGGGTGTAGTCCATCGCGGTGCGGGTGCCGCTCAGCCGCCGGAACCGGTCCTCCTCGACCGCCACCGTGCGGGCGCGCCACGTCAGGTCGCAGCCGACCCCGTGGACGTCGGCGTCGACGACCAGCCGCAGGACCCGCATCGGCTCCACGACCTCGACCCGGACCGGTCCGCAGCTGGTGTCGATCGGGTCGAGCGGCGCCCGACCGGAGGCGTGCACGTTGCGCTGGACGCCGTCGTGGACCACGCTGAACGCCGCATCGATGACCGATCGGTTCGGGTAGCGGCCCATGGCGACGGCGAAGAAGAGCGACCCCTCCCGGTCGTAGCCGTTGAAGAAGTACCGGTCGTAGTGGTTGCGGTCGCCGGACACCGGTTGGTGCAGCGGGGCGGAGGTCTGGTGGATCGGGTAGTCGTCGAGGCTGCTGAGCACGAGGGCGATACTGGCACCCATGCCGTCTGCGTGTCGGTCCGTCAGCGGCCCTCACGCCGGCGGCGGAGGCGCTCGGCGCCCTCGTCGAAGCCGGGCAGCGTCTGCTCGACCACGCCGCCCCGCGCCACCAGCCGGGCCAGCACGATGCTCTCCACCTCGTCCCACGTCGCCGCTCGTGGATCGTCGAGGTGGGCGTTGTAGGGCTGGGCGAACGCGATGACGTCGTTGCCGGCCGCCCGCAGTGCCTCGACGTTGTGGGGGGCGTCGTCGACGTAGATGTCGGCCTGCACCTCGGGCTTCTGGCCGAGGAAGCACAGGTCGCGGTACGGGATGCCGTGTTCGTCCAGCCAGGCGACGGTGTCGGCCACGACCTCCTGGTGGCCCCAGTTCACGTACAGCCGGTGCGTGATGAGGCGGATCCAGACGCCGGCGTCGGACAGGCGCCACAGGGCGGCGGCGCACCCCTCGATGGCCGGCATGGTGCGGAACACCCGGTGCTCGAGCACCGCCCGCTCGTGCACGGCACGGAAGTGGGCTTCGTCCCGGATGCCCCACTCGGAGAAGTCCCAGTGCTGGCGGGGTGGCAGATCCTCGACCGGGACCCCGACGTCCTCGGCCACCACGGCGGCGAAGGCGGAGGAGAAGTCGCCGCAGACGCCGTCGAGGTCGACCCCGAAGATCACCGGTCCCGCAGGAAGGCGAGCGCGGCGTCGATGAACGCGAAGGACTTCGGGGTCTTGGCGTGGTCGGTGTGGGCCAGCTCGACGTAGGCGGCGTCCGGGAGAGCCGCCACCAGCGGATCGGCCGGACCGACGAAGTCCTCGTCGCCGAGCACCACCAGCACCGGGCAGGTGATGGCGGCGAGCTGCTCGGCGGTGATCCCGCCGCCCCCGTTGCTCATGCAGGCGGCGAGGGCGTCACGGTCGTTGCCCGGCAGATCGGCGAGGCCGGCGAAGTAGCGCAGCGCAGGGTTGCCGCCGTCGTCGCCGGTGCGCACCGCCTCGACCACGGCGCTGTGGTCGTTGTGCTGGAACAGGTTCGAGCCCACGCCCGAGACGATCAGCGACCGGAACCGCGTCGGGTCGGCGGCAGCCACCTGGAGCAGCGTCTTCGCGCCGAGGGAGAACCCGATGGCGTCGACCGGCTCCTCGGGCAGAGCAGCGCGGACCCGCTCGCCCAGGTCGCCGTAGGCGTCGGGATCCGTCGGCTTCGGGGCCTGGCCGTGCCCGAGCAGGTCGACGCCGATGACCTGCCGGCCCTCGTCGGCGAGCAGGTCGACCCACCCGTTGTGCACCCACGTCAGCTCGAAGGACGTGCCGAAGCCGTGGACGAGGACGACCGGAGCGCTCATGGGCGGCAGTCTGCCCCAGGCCGCCGTCCGGGACGAGGTGTCAGCGGTAGTCGCTGCGGTGGGCCCACAGCTGGGCGATGGCCACGTCGACGGCGAGCAGGACGACGGCGGTCAGGCCGAGCGGGTGCAGCCGGCCGGTCTGGTTCGGCCAGTGCAGCCCCGGGGGGATCTCGTTCCGCACCTGGAGGACCAGCACGTAGCCGGCCGCCACCGCGAGGAGCGCGGCGGGGAGGAGCGTGAACACCGGGCGCCACGTCTCGCGCCGGGCGGCGAAGCCGGCGACGATGCCCACGGCGACACCGATCGGGACGGTGACGATCAGGGCGGTTGCCACGCCGGCGACGACGCCGACGATCCGGGCGTCGCGCCGGGTGGGCAGCGCCCCCTCCCACGTCACGGCGCGGAGGTGGCGCAGTGGTTCCTGGAGCGGGATGGGGAGCGGACGGATCTCGCGCACGGGCAGGAGGGCGAGGACGAGGGCAGCCAGCACGGCGATGGCGCTGGTGAGCAGGCCGACCTCGACCCGGTTCTGGGGCTGGAAGCGGAGCGTGGCGTCGAAGCGGCCGGCTTCGGGCGTGACCAGGAAGCCGTTGGCGTGGCCGTCGACCAGCTGGGTCTCCTCGGACGCGGCGTCCTCGGACTGGAACGCCCAGCCCGGGCTGTGGCTCTGCCCGAGGACCAACCAGAAGGGGGAGCCGGGATCGGCGCCCTCGACGCGCACCTCCACCGTGGTGTCGTTCTGGGACAGCACCTCCACCCTCGGTGCCTCCGGCGCGTCCCCCATCAGGGGTCCGGTCGTGGCAGCCGGGGCCTCGCCACCGGCATCGGAGCGCCAGACGAGCTGGTCCACGTCGACGCCGGTGTGGCGACCCTCGCCGGTGCGGAACGTGCGGTCGCCGCCGGGGATCGACACGCCCGACGTGCAGCCCCGCAGCTCGAGCGCCTCGCCGGCGAGGGCGGCGGCCACGGTGCCGCGCACGCGCACGGGGACGGGCCGGTCGTCGACCTCGACGAGGTCGTCGCGGCAGCCGGTGTCGACCACCTCGGCCCGTGGCGCCACGGCGAGGCCACCGGCCTGGACCTCGGCGACGGCGAGGGGCAGGGCGACGGGGCCCTTGCTGTACCAGTCCGTGGTGGTCCGCACGACCGGGTCCGGGAACACCACCTCGACGACCTCGGCCGTGACGGGGGCCGGCAGGGCGACGGTGGCCGATGCCAGCCCGGGGCCGGCAGGCACCAGCTGCAGGGGTGCGGTGAGCACCTCGGTGCCGTCGGCGATGATCCGCACCGAGGAGGGGAGGGAGTGCTCGTCGTCGTCGACCACGACCAGGCCCACCTCGTCGAGCGTGGTGACCGTGGGCGCCTCGATGCGCAGGGCCTGCCCGGGCGGTGCGGCGAAGGTGGTGGTCCACCACGTGCTGGTGTCCCCGTCGAGCACGTTGGACGGGAGGTGGCCGAGGCCGCCGGGGAGCGTGGTCGTGGCCGTGACCTGCGGTCGACCGTCGGCGAGGCCGTCGCGGCCCAGCAATCGGTCGAGCACCGTGGACGATGCGCGGGCTGACAGGCGGGCGGTGCCGTCGAGGGCGTAGCTGCGCGTGGTGGGCAGGTCGACGGCCCGCGCCATCCCGAACTCCTCGTCGGTGCGGGTCACCTCGGTGGCGATGGATCGCACCCGGGTCTGCACGAGGGCCAGCGGGTACGACAGGGTGCGGAACCCCCCGGCGTCGAGGAGGTCGCTGGGCATGCGGATCACCTCGTCCACGACCAGGCCGGCGACGCCGACCTCGGCGAAGCCCACGCTGGTGAGGTTGTCCCAGCCGGGTCGGCGGCCGGCCGTGTCGGCGCGGATCTCGATGCTCAGCTCCCGGAACGTCCGCTCGCCGATGTCGATCGTCTGGCCGGGCTGGGTCCGTGAGGCGTCGTCGAGCACGACGGTCTGGTGGTCGTCGCCGTCGAAGGACAGCTCCACCTCCGTGATCCAGCGGTTGATCTCGCCGGTCTGGGGCTGCAGGAGCGTGAGCTGGTCGGTGGTGACGGGGGCGGGCGCCGTGAGCACCAGCCGGTGGCCGACGGCGTCGTCGAACGCGGCGACGCGCCACGCGGTGGTGGGGTCGCCGTCGACGCCGTTCGCCGGGCGCTCCTCGGGCGTGAAGGTGATGGGGTTGCCGTAGCCGCTGGCCCGCACCTCCACGCCGCGGTGCTCGGCGACGGTCTCGGTGCCGGGCCGGTCGGCGAGCACCGGCAGGCGGTTGTCGGTGCGGTCGGTGCCGAGGATCCCGCCGTCGGGCATCTCGGTGAACCCCTGCGTGTGGCGCACGGTGGTCCAGCGCTCGCCGCGCTTGCGGTTGCTGTCGGTGACAACGAGGCCGCGGGTGCCGCGCAGGTGCGTGCGCACGAAGTCCGGGTCGTCGGTGAGCTCGGCGGAGTAGCGGATCAGCTCGTCGCCGTCGATGAGGCCGGCGATGGCGGCGTCGACGATGCCGGTGCCGTCGCCGCTGAGCAGGAGCGAGTGCTCGGCGGGGTGGGTGCGGACGATGCGCTGGGCGTCCTCGACGGGGAACACCACCACG
This sequence comes from Acidimicrobiia bacterium, assembly GCA_046570205.1. Classification (GTDB taxonomy): domain Bacteria; phylum Actinomycetota; class Acidimicrobiia; order Acidimicrobiales; family Salinilacustritrichaceae; genus Salinilacustrithrix. Next base: position 42,785 of record JBKHVG010000005.1, on the reverse strand, counting down.
GCGGGCGACTCGGGGAGCGCACCGTCACGGGCCAGGTGCTGCTCGTCGACCATGGGAGCGTCGTCGATCGGGACGTTGGCCACGTCGTCGCCGAACGTGACCGGATCGCCCAGCCCGGGCATGGAGGACACGAGCGCCAGCAGCGAGCGGGGCCGGGGCGTGTTGTACCGCTCGTACTGGAGGTCGTTGCGGAGCACGACGTCGCCGACGCCGAGCAGGCGCGCCATGGCGGCGAGACCTCGGGACGGCATGGTCTGCTCCTGCAGCCGCAGGTCGAGGGCGTTGAGCAGGTCGGCCGACGCCGGGGTCCCATAGGGGATCAGCTCCCGGGCCGCGTACGGGCGGTCGATGAGACCGGGGGTGATGGGATCGACGGTGTTGCCCCACCGGTACGACGCGAAGTCGATGCCGGGGATCTCGAGCACCCGGGTGCCGTCGTCCCGGCCGTCGAGGTGCTCGGCGGCCTCGTACCAGTAGCTCGGGATGTCCTCGGGCCGCTGGAGGTTGACGGGCGCCATGTCCCGCAGCCACAGCGGGGGGAGCGCGGCGTAGGCCAGCCCGGCGACCGCCACCGCGCCGATGATCCCGCGCCGGGTGACCTGCTCGGCCAGGGCGCCGACGGCGGCGCCGATGCCGAGGGCGAGCGCCAGGGCGACCAGGGGCACGGCCCGGGGCAGGCTCCGCATGGCGAGGCCCAGGTCGGTGAGGAGGAACGCCTTGATGACGCCGCCGGCCGGCGACGGCGATCCCCACGGGTGGGCGCCCACGGCGATGATCGTGCCGAGGGCCAGCATGCCCACGAGGAAGCTGCGGTGGCGCCAGCGCACGATGCCCAGCGACAGCAGCCCGACGATGGGCAGGGCGTAGGTCAGGCCGAGCAGCCAGAGGCGCTGCGTGTAGTCGACGCTCGGCTCGATCCAGGGGCCGAGGCGGTCGCCGCCGTAGAAGAACCAGTAGCCGAGGCCGCGCAGGACCTCGTGGGACACCGAGGCGTTGGCCACGACCTCCGCGGTCTCGGTGTACCGGAGCACCTCGATGCCGTCGGTGGCCTGCACCGACAGCCCGCTGATCCACCACAGGTTCACGGCGATGGTGACGGCGCCGATCTTGGCCGTCGTGGTCGTGGCCCGGCTGGTCGTCACGTCGCGGGACCCGAACGCCGAGTACAGGATCCACAGGACCGGCACCAGGCCGACGAGGAGGATGGAGGTGGCGTTCACGCTGCCGACGGTGGCCACGGTGAGCCCGAACAGCGCCGGGTAGCGCCACCCCTTGGTGTGCAGCGCCCGCACCGTGAGGGCCAGCAGCCAGGGGAGCCCGGCGAAGGGGAGGAGCAGCACGGAGATGCGCGCTGCGAGGGTGAGCACGAACGGGCTGAGGGCGTAGAGGAAGGCGGCGGCGGTGGCCGACGTGGGGCGCCAGCGCCAGGTCCGGCCGAGGAACAGCACGCCGCCGCCGGCCGCCACCATGATCGTGCCGAGCCACAGCCGCTGGGCGACCCAGTCGGGTGCACCCAGCTGCTCGAAGACCCAGTACCAGGGGCCGGCCGGCCACAGGTAGCCGATCTGTTGGTGGGGCACCGTGCCGAGGCCGACGTGGGGATCCCACATCGACACGGCCCGGGCGAGGAGGCGGCCGGGGTCCAGGTACAGGTAGCTCTTGGTGTCGGCGACGACCTGACCGGGGTCGGTGAGCAGGAGCGGGACGTAGACGAGCACCGCCAGGACGGCGAGGGGCAGCCACCAGTCCCGCGCTCGCGGGGCGCGAGGGACGCTCACGGGCCGCGGTGGCGCCCGGCCTCGTCGGCGAGGATCTCCATGAGGCGCGTCGCCGTGGCCTGCCACGTGAAGCCGGCGGCGTGCTCGGCGGCGGCGGACGACATGCGCTCCCGGGCGGCGGGGTCGGCCAGGACCGCGGCCATGGCGTCGCCCATGCGCTCCGCGAACCCATCCGTGGCCAGGTCGACCAGGGTGCCGGTGACCCCGTCGACGACGGCGTCACGGTGCCCGGGGATGTCGGTGACGACGGCCGGGGTCGCACAGGCGGCGGCCTCGGTGACCGACATCCCCCAGCCCTCGTGCGAGGAGGCGGATGCGAGGAGCCAGGCCCGCCGGTACAGCGCGACCAGCTCGTCGTCGTCGACGCGGCCGGGCAGGTCGACCCAGCCCTCGCCGCCCACGTCCTCGACCGTGGCCTCGACGTGCAGCCGCTCGTAGCCCTCGCCCACCACGACGAGGCGGAGGTCGGGCACGGTGCGCCGGGCGTGGGCCACGGCCCGGACGAGGCGGTCGACGTGCTTGGACGGCACGAGGCGACCGACGGCCACGACCAGCGGCGTCGGTGACTTGTCGCCGGGACTGAACCGGGGATCGATCCCCGGAGGGACCACGTCGACCCGGGCCGGCACGGGCCGGAGCTGGGCGAGCATGTCGTCCCGAGACGACTCCGACAGCGTGACGATGCGGCTGCGCCGGTACAGCGGCGGTGCGATGCGGCGCTCGAGCAGGTCGCCCATCGCGGCGAGGCGTGGGGGGAGGACCATCTTCCACATCTCACCGTGCACGTGGTGCAGGAACGTGATGCGTGGCCCCCGCGCCCACAGCGGCGAGAGGAACGGCATCCCGTTCCAGATCTCCACGAGGGCGTCTCGCTCGCCGTTGCGCCCGGCGAGCTCGGCCGCGACCGAGCGGGGGAACACGAGGTACCGGCCCGCCTTGCGCAGCACCCGGTAGCCGTCGCGCATGATCTCGGGCGGGTGGCCCTGCGCGAACGACGTCCGGCACGTCACCTCGAGCCCGGCGGCGGCCCACTCCCGGCACACCTCGTGGGCGTGCAGCTCGGAACCCCCGGCCTCGACGTCGTCGAGGTCCCGCCACGCCAGCACGTGCACGCGACGGATGCCGGCGGCCGCGGCAAGGTCGCCGATCTTGGCGTCGGTGGTGGGGTGATCGGGCACGTGCGGACTCCACGGACGGCACCACGCGGACCGGTGCCAGGGGACCGCGACCCTACCGACCGGCCGGGCGCGCCCCCGGCATCCGCCGATGCCCGTGCCGAGCGGCCGCCACCCCTACGCTGCACCGCCGTGAGCGACCCGAGCAGCCCCGGACCGGCCCCCTCCCTGGCGGAGGTCCAGGCCCGCGTCGCCGGTGTCGAGGGGTGGCTCAGCGACGACCAGGTCCGGGCGCTGCACGAGGCGGCCCGGGCCTGCCCGCCCGGCGGTCGCATCGTGGAGATCGGATCGTTCCGGGGACGGTCCACGATCGTGCTGGCCAGCTCGGCGCCCAGCGGCACGGAGCTCGTCGCCATCGACCCGCACGCCGGCAACGACCGCGGACCCCAGGAGATCCAGGGGTTCGAGGCCGAGGCGGCCACCGACCACGAGGTCTTCAACCGCAACCTGACCGAGGCCGGCGTCACCGACCGGGTCCGCCACGTGCGCGCCTTCTCCGACGCCGCCCACGGCGAGGTCGACGACCCCATCGACGTCCTCTTCATCGACGGCGCCCACCGGTTCGGCCCGGCCCGAGCCGACATCCGCGACTGGGGCGCACGCGTCGCGCCCGGCGGGCGGATGCTGATCCACGACTCGTTCTCCTCGATCGGCGTGACCCTCGCCATCCTGGTCGAGCTGCTGGTGTCGCCGTCGTGGCGCTACGACGGCCGGGATGGGTCGCTCACGTCGTATCGACGCACGACGCAGTCGCCGGCCGCTCGGGCCACCTCGGCGCTGCGCCAGCTCGCCCAGCTGCCGTGGTTCGCCCGCAACGTGGTCATCAAGGTGCTGATGGTCACCGGACGTCACGGGTGGGCCCGCAAGCTCGGCCACGACGGCGAGACCTGGCCGTACTGAACGTGCGCGTCCTGGTCATCATCCCGACCTACGACGAGGCCGAGAACATCGCCGACGTCCTCGCTCGGGTGCACGCCGCCGCACCCGACGTCCACGTGCTGGTCGTCGACGATGCCAGCCCCGACGGCACGGGCGACCTCGTGGCGGGTCTCGCCGGCGACGACCAGCGGCTGCACCTGATCCGCCGCCCCGGCAAGGCCGGGCTCGGTTCGGCGTACCGGGCCGGGTTCCGGTGGGGAGCCGACCAGGGCTACGACGTGATGGTGGAGATGGACGCCGACCTCTCCCACGACCCCGCCGCGCTGCCCGGCCTGCTGGCCCGCATCGACGACGGCGCCGATCTCGTCATCGGGTCCCGGTACGTCCCCGGCGGATCCATCCCCGACTGGAGCTGGCACCGCAAGGCGCTGTCGCGCTGGGGCAACCGCTACGCCGGGGCGGTCCTGTCCCTCGACGTCGCCGACGCCACCGCCGGGTACCGGGCCTACCGGGCCTCGGCCCTGGCCGACATCGACCTCCACACCGTGCGCGCCGACGGGTACGGCTTCCAGATCGAGATGGCCGACCGGGTGGCCCGCAACGGCGGCCGCATCGACGAGGTCCCGATCTCCTTCACCGACCGCACCCGGGGCACCTCGAAGATGTCGGGGCGCATCGTGGTCGAGGCGCTGGTGCTGGTGACCTGGTGGGGCGTGCGCCGGCGGGTGCCGCTGCGGCGCAGCAACGGCTGATCAGCCGTCGGGCGCCGGCGCCCCGCCGTCGGCCAGCATCGGTCCGGTGTCGGACACGCCGTGGTCGTGGGCCTCGCCGGCGGCCGTCGGCGTGGCACGGGTGTCCTCCGGGTTGGCCTGGCGGGCCACCGGCCGGTCGGCGCCGGGCCGGAGGTCCTGGTAGTCGGCGTGGGCGTCGAGGAAGTCGGCGACGTACCAGCACGACGCCATCACGCTGGTGCGGCGGGATCGCATGTCGTCGAGGGCGGCCCGCACCAGGACCTCGCCCATGCCCTGACCCCGCACGGTGGGGGAGATGTTGGTGGAGAACACGTCGACGGTGTCCTCGCCGGCGCGGCCGACGGGTCGATAGGCCAGGGTGCCGATGGCGTCGCCCGCCCGGCGCAGGACGTAGCGGTTCGCCTGCTCCTCGTGGGCCACCTCGAGCTCGTTCGGTGCGGTCTGGGTCATGCCCCGGGCCCTACCCCGTCGACCGGCGGGAGATCACCAGTGGACCGGCCCGGCCGGAGGCGAGCGAGGGCCCGCGCGCCGATGGCGGCCAGCACCAGCAGCGGCACCTCGGCGGCGATGCGGAACCTGGGGTTGCCGTAGGTGGCGGCGGCGACCAGCGCGACGAGCACGACCGGGGAGGCCAGGAACCACAGGTCGGCCAGGCGGCGCTGCCGGGCCAGGGCGACCGCGCCGGCCACGGCCAGCGGCAACGTCGCCCACAGCAGCCAGCCGGTGATCCGCTCGGTGAGGAGCCGTCTGCCCTCGTACGTTGCCAGCCGCGCCTGCTGCTCGGGCTCGTACAGCTGGAACGTCCGCAGGATCCGCACGGCGGCGACCTCGGGCAGCTGGCCCAGGTGGCTGCTGAGGTGGTCGAGGCCGTCGTCGCGGAGGTGGCCGGCCACCACGGACTCGTCGGCCAGCTGCAGGTCCTCCTGGCGGAACCCGGCGAAGCAGTCGTCGCTGATCAGCCAGAAGCCCTTCAGATCGCCCTCGTAGGTGGCATCGCAGTTCGAACCGGCCAGCACCGACCCCAGGTTGTTGGACACGAGCACCGGCTCCTCGAAGGTGGCGAGGTTGCGCACGGCCCACGCGCCCGGCAGGAGGAGCGCACCGACGACGACGGCCGCCGCGGCGCCGAGCCGCACCCGGCGGGGCGGTGCGGTGACGAGCCAGGGCAGGACCAGCACGACGGCGAGCACCAGGCCCTCGGAGCGCACCAGGGTTGCGGCACCGCCCAGCAGCCCCACGAGCGCGGCCCGCTCCGGGGTCGGCGATTCACGGAACCGGACGACGGCGAGGAGCACGAGCACGACCAGCCACAGGAACAGCGACTCGGCCAGCAGCGCGGATTCGGGGGCGAAGAGCGCCGGGTGGACGGCGGCCACCACACCGAGGGCGAGCGCGCCGCGCTCGGACAGCCAGCGCCGGGCGAGCAGCACCACGCCGACGATGGCCAGGGCCCCGAGGACGGCGAGGGCGAGCCGCTGGGCCTGGATCGAGCGGAGGCCCACGGCGTGCAGCACGCCGAGCAGGGCCGGGAAGCCGGGCGGGAACTCGGCGGTGGGTCGCACCACGTCGGCGAGGGCCAGGTCGTAGGGCCGGATGTAGCCGCGACCCTCGGCCAGGTGCTGGCCGAGCAGGCGGTAGCCCCCGGCGTCGCTGATGGGCAGGATGTTCGGCGCTGCGGCGAGGGCGTAGGCCACCCGGGTGGCGAGGGCGATCAGGCCGACCCCGGTGAGGCCGGCGTGCCAGCGGGTGTCCCGGTGCCAGCGGTCGGCGGCGGTCATGCGACCGGCACCCGCTCGACATCGTCGGCCCCCACCACGTCGGCGGTGCCGGCCGCCTCGAGGATGGCCGGTGCCAGCCACGTGGCCAGCTCCACCGAGGTCAGCCGGGTGAAGTGGGTGCCGTCGGGGCGCAGGCGCAGCGAGTCGATGCCCTCGGGGGTGCTGGCCAGCCAGTCCTCGAGGTCCACGAAGCCGACCCGCGGGTCGTCGTCCAGCACGTCGACGATCATGTCGTTCCAGAGGGGCAGCTCGTCGAAGATGGGGTCGTCGTCGTCACGGGTGCTGGCCACGGGCGGCGGCTGCAGCACCCACACCACGCGGCGGGCCGTGCCGAGCAGCAGGTCGGTGGCGGCCCGGATCTCGCCGCGGAGGAACTCGTCGTAGACGGGGTCGCCGATGCGGCGCCACCGGTCGTCGCCGGGGAGCCGGCGGGCGAGCAGGTCCCAGACGCCGATCTCGACCACCGCGATCTCGGGCTGCGCCGTCGTGAGCGGCTCGGTCCAGGCGGTGTCGAACGAGCAGCCCTCCGGCACCGGCTCTGCGCCCTGGTCGAGCCAGTCGCGCTCGCCGCCCCGGCCCAGGCCGCAGCCCTGCTGGGTGAACCCGCCGGCCAGGTCGATGCCGCCGGTGATCTCGCCCCACCCGATGAGCCCGGGCAGGAACAGCAGCGCAGTGGAGTCGCCGAAGACGGCGATGCGGGGTGGCGGCCCGGCCGGTGCCGTCGTGCTGGGAGCGCCGACCTCGGTGGGCCCGGTGGTCGAGGTCGGCGGGCCCTCCGCCTGGTCGAGGAGCTCGTCCTCGAGGTCCTCGGCGGCGGCGAAGTCGATGAGCGGTGGCCGGTCCACGATGGTGGCGGGGACCACGGCCACGACGGCCACGAGGGCGACGGCGCCGATGGCCAGCAGGGGCCCCCGGCGCTCGCCGAGGTGCAGGCCGCCGTGGCGGATGGGCTGCTCGACGTAGCGGTGGCTGGGCAGGGCGATGGCGAGCGTGACCAGGATGCGCAGCCCGGCGAGGAGGAGGTCGTCGGTGCCCCCGCCGTCGAAGCCCGTGCGCTCGGGCGAGAGCCAGAGGAAGACGGGCCAGTGGTACACGTATACGCCGTAGGAGATCCGGCCGAGACCGGTGAGCGGTGCGGCGGACAGCACGCGCGCCACGGGGGTGGGGGACAGGACCGACGTGATCACCGCGGCGGTCAGCACGGCGTGCCCGAGCAGCACCCACGGGTGGAGGGCACCGCTCGACTGCTCGGTGACCACCCAGAGGCCGAGCATGGCGGCGAGCGCCACGGCGCCGGCCCCGCTGCGCACGCCCTCGGGCACCGACCGCCCGAGGTCGCGGCGGTGGTGCCAGACGGCGAGCAGCACGCCGACCAGGAGCTCGGCCATGCGGGTGTCGGTGCCGTAGTACGCCCGGTCGCCCCCACCGATGGCGAGCGTCGCCCCGACGGACGCCACGGCGCCCACGGCGGCGAGACCGGCGAGCGCGATCCAGCCCCGCCGCCTGCGGAGCAGCACCGCGGCGATCAGGGGCAGGACGAGGTAGAACTGCTCCTCGATCGCCAGGCTCCAGTAGTGCTGCAGCGGCGACTCCCCCTGGAACAGCTCGGCGTAGGAGAGGTCCGACAGCACGAAGCGCCAGTTGGCGACGTAGCCGATGGCAGCGAGCGCGTCGCCACGGAACCGGTCGAGGCCGACCTGGTCGGCGAAGGCCAGCACGTATGCCGTGGCGCCGAGCACGCCCAGCAGCGCGGCGGGCAGGAGCCGACGGAACCGCCGGATCCAGAACGCCCGCAGGTCGACGGCGCCGGTGCCCCGCTGCTCGCCGAGCAGCAGGGTGGTGATCAGGAAGCCGGACAGCGTGAAGAAGGCCGATACCCCGAGGTACCCGCCCTCCGCCCACGAGAAGCCGCTGTGGAAGGCCAGCACGCCGGCGACGGCGAGGCCGCGCAGGCCGTCGAGACCGGGTCGGTGGGCGAACCCCGTGGACCGCTGCCTGCTCGGGGCAGCGGGCGCGGTCACGGGGCGGGGGTGACCCGTCGGGCGGTCATGCGCGCTTGGGCAGGATGGGCGCGTCGCGCCCGGTGCCGCCCGTGCCCGACGAGCTCGTCTCGTCGGTCTCGTGGTACTCGGCCTCGACGTTGACCTCCCAGATGTCGTGGGAGGCGCCGTACAGGTTCTCGACGGTGAGCATCGCCGTCATCATCGAGTGGTCCTGGTTGTTGTAGCGGTGCATGCCGTTGCGGCCGACGGGGTGCACGTTGGGGACGTTGGACTCGAGCCACGTGCGCAGGACGCGGACGTTGCGCTGGTAGTCCTCGTCGTAGACGGGGTACGCCTTGGGCATCCGCACCACGTAGCCCTTCTCCACGTCGCCGCTCTCGATCAGGCCGAGGCTCACGAGCTCCTTGGTGCCGGTCTCGATGAGGTGCTGGTCGGTGGCGGTCCACCACTCGTCGCCCTCGTCGACGGTGTACTCGAGGCCGAGCACGTTGCGGCCGTCCTTGACCAGGTACGGCGACCAGGAGCCGAAGTTCTGGATCCGCATCGTCTTGACCTGCGGGTCGTGGATGTAGATCCAGTTGTCGTTCCAGGCCACCTTGTCCTCGGGGACCACGAGCGAGACGGACAGGAAGTCACGGAAGTGGAGGTCGTCGGCGGCGGCCAGCACGTCGGCGGGCGGCTGGGGATCCATGGCCCGCAGCAGCGCCGGGAACGGCATGGTGGAGATGACGTGGTCGGCGGCGTAGGTGGTCTCGGCGCCCGAGCGGTCGACCGATGTGACCGACGTGGCCCGGCCGTCGGCGTGCTGGACGCGGGTCACCTCGGCGCGGAAGTGGACCTTCGAGCCCTGGCCCTCGACCAGCTCGTGGCAGCGCTCCCACATCATCCCGGGCCCGTACTTGGGGTACTGGAACTCCTCGATCAGGCTGGTGACCTGCTTGGACTTGTCACGGCGGGAGAAGCGGCCACGGATGGGCTCCCACACCGCGTTCCACAGCGACATGCCCTTGATGCGCTGGGCGCCCCAGTCGGCCGACATCTCCGACGGCGGCACGCCCCACACCTTGGTGCTGTAGGTCTCGAAGAAGTGGGAGTAGAGGCGGCGCCCGTAGTTCTTGACGATGTAGCCCTCGAGCGTGGTGAGGTCCTTGGGCGGACGGACCCGCACCCACAGGAACGACAGGCCGCAGCGGATGGCCTCGACGAGGCCCAGGTTCCTGAGGGCGTTCACGACGTTGATCGGGTAGTCGTAGAACTTGCCCTGGTAGTAGATGCGGCTCGAGCGGGGCCGCTGCATGAAGTCCTCGTCGGGGAGGATCTCGTGCCACAGGGCCTCCACCTCTCGCACCTTGGTGAAGAAGCGGTGGCCGCCGATGTCGAAGCGGTAGCCGTCGGCCACGACGGTGCGGCTGATGCCGCCGACGACCTCGTCGGACTCCAGCACGGTGGCCGTGCCGCCCCGCTTGCCGAGCTCGTAGGCAGCGGTCAGGCCGGCTGGGCCGGCGCCGATGACGACCACGTCACCCGGGTCGGTGGGCGTGGCGGTGGGTGGGTTGGAGTCAGCTGGCACGGCGTGGTGGTGTCGATCTCGGTCGTTCGGCGGGCGGGACGGCGGTGGGTAGCGTACGCCGGTGACCGGTCCCGGACGGAACACCGCCAGGCGTGCCGAGGGCGGGCTGGCGACCATCGACGTGCTGGGCGTCGCCGCGCTCGTCGCCCTCGGCGTGGTCCTGCGCTTCGTCACGACGTCCCCGTTGTGGCTCGACGAGGCCCTCAGCGTGAACATCGCCTCGCTCCCGCTCGGGGACATCGGCGACGCGCTCCGCCAGGACGGCCACCCCCCGCTCTACTACTGGCTCCTGCACGGGTGGATGTCCGTCTTCGGCGACGGAGACGTCGCCGTACGCTCGCTCTCCGGTGTCGCCGGGCTGCTGGCGCTGCCCCTGGCCTGGGAGGCGGGCCGCCGGCGGGCCGGCACGGTGGGGGGCCTGTCCGTCCTCGGCCTCACCGCCATCACCCCGTGGTGCGTGCGGTACGCCACCGAGGCCCGCATGTACGGCCTGGTGCTCACCCTCGTGTTCGCGGGTTGGCTGCTGGCCGACGACCTGCTTGTCCGCCGGGACCGCCTGCGTTGGATCGGCCTGGCCGTGGTCACCGGTGGCGCCGTCCTCTCCCACTACTGGGTGCTGCACCTGGGCATCGCCGCCGTCGGCCTGCTCGCCCTGCGCTGGTGGCGCGGCGATGCCGACCAGCGCGCCGGGGCGATCAGGGTCGCGTCGGCGATGGCCGTCGGCTCGCTGGCCTTCGTGCCGTGGGTGCCGGCGTTCCTCGACCAGCTGTCCAGCACCGGGACACCGTGGGCGTCCGCGGGACGTCCCACCGGTGCCCTGGTGGAGCTGGCCGGCGGCATCGGTGGCGGGGCCAGGTACCCGGAGGCCGTGCTCTACGGCTTCGTGCTCCTCGTGCTCGTCGCCGCCGGCCTGGTCGCGGTCGCCCAGGGCGCCTGGCAGCTGCTGGTCGACCTGCGCACCGTCCACGGCGTGCGGGCCGAGGTCGCCCTCGCGGTGGCGGCCATGTCGGTCGGGCTGGTGGCCGGCCAGCTCGGCGATGCCGTGTTCGTGGCGCGGTACGCGGCGGCGTTCCTGCCGATGCTGCTCATCGCCGCCGGCATCGGCCTGGCCCGCATGCCGGCACCTGGCGTGCGACGTGCCATGTCGATCGGGGTGGTGCTGCTCTCCCTCGTCGGCTTGGGCGGCAACGTGATCGAGCCGCGCACCATGGGGGAGGAGTTCGCCGACGCCATCGCGGCCGAGGCGGGCCCGGACGACGTGGTGGCCATCTGCCCCGACCAGCTGGGCCCGGCGACGCTGCGCTCCCTGCCCGAGACGATCGAGGCGGTGGGCCTGCCGGCCCTCGACCGCCCCGACCGGATCGACTGGCGCGACTACGCCGAGCGCAACGAGGCGGCCGATCCCGCCGCCGCTGTCGTGGACGTCCTCGAGCGGGCGGCCGGCGGGTCGGTGTGGTTGGTCATCAACACCCACTACCGGACCTACGAGGGCTACTGCGAGGCGGTGCAGTCGGGCCTGCAGGCGGCCCGGCCCGCGTCGGGCATCGTCGTGCCCGACCGCGGTGGCGAGGTGTTCGAGGGCGGCACCCTCATCCGGTTCCTGCCCGTCGGCTAGCCCACCGCCCGCAGGACCGATGCCTCGTCGGCCCGGCGCACGATGAGGATGTCGGCGGTTCGCACGCTGGCGACCCGGGTCGACCAGCAGTCGACAACGTCGCGCCCGTCGCCGAGGTGGAAGAACGTCGTCATCGGCCCCTCCTGCTGGTAGGCGTCGGCACCGACCACGAGCTCCACCGTCTTGTCCCGCAGGGTCACCTCGTAGCTGCTCATGGAGTGACCGTACGAGGCGTCCCCTGTGCGGAGGAAGAGGGACAACCCTGTGTCTTGCCTGTGCACGACCGGGGGATCCGCCGGTCAGGCGCTCCGGTGCTGGTCGCCGGCCCGGTGCGGGCTGGGGCGCTCCGCTCGCAGCAGGCGCAGCACCCGACCGCGATGGCCGCGGTAGGGCTCGAGCAGCTCGAGCATCTGTGCGTCGGTGCCGCGACCCTCCCCGAGGAACGCCCACGCGACCAGGTGCTTGCTGCGCTCGTCGCCCACCGGTACCGCGTCGGCGTCGCCGAGGGCGACCTGTCGGACCACCGCTGCGGTCCACGAGCCGACGCCGGCGATCGAGCGGAGGCGGTGCTCGGCCTCGTCGGGGGCCTGGTCGACGACGGACTCGACGGTGACGGCCCGGGCAGCGGCCCGGCGGATCACGTCGGCGCGGGCTCGCTCGAGGCCGAGCGGGTGCAGGTCGTGGGGGCTGGTGCTGGCCAGCACCCGCGGGTCGGGCGGCACGGTGAGCTCGATGCCCGACGGACCCGGCGCGACCTCGCCGTAGGCCTGCATGACCTGGCGGTGGGCCCGCTTGCCCTCGAACCCGCTGACGCGGTGGGCGCAGACCGCGGGCACGAGCGCCTCCATGACGCGGTGCGAGGCGCCGATGCGCAGACCGGGGTGGCGGCGGACCAGCTCGGCGACGACGCCGGTGCCGGGGTCGAAGCCGTCGAGGTCTTCGTGCTCGCCGACGAGCAGGGGCAGCTGGTCGAGGGCCCAGTCGGCGCCCGGGCCCCAGGCCTCCGCCTCTAGCACTCCGTCGCGCACGACGAGGTGCACGGTGGCCGGTCCGGTCGGGGTCCGGGTGGCGCGGTAGCACTCGTCGGATCGCAGCAGGCACGACGGATCGCCCTTCCCGAAGCGGGTCGGGGCGAGCGTGAGGCGCAGGTCGAGCGGACGGGTGAGCGTCAGCCGGCGCGTGTTCGGCGGGGCGATCATCGTGGCGGGCCACCCACGCGACGGCGCGAGGGGTGGGACATTCTCCGGCAGTTCACGGCTCGCTGCCAAACCGGCGGCCGAGCTCAGCGTCGCCGGCGCGCCCGCCAGTCCTCGACGTTGGTGGCCCACCGTTCATGGTCCCGCCACTGCCCGTCCACCAGCACGAGCCGGGGGGAGTAGCCCTCCAGGCGCAGGCCGCAGCGCCGGGCCAGGGTGCGGGAGCGCTCGTTGCCGGGCTGGATGTCGGCCTCGAAGCGGTGCAGCCGCAGCTGGGTGAATGTGACCTCGAGTGCGAGCTCGATGCCGTCGGTCAGATGGCCGCGGCCCACGTACGGCGCGAACGCAGCCCACCCGGCGGTCGTGCGCTGCACCGCGCCCCGCTGGATGCCGTTGAGGTTGACGAAGCCGGCGATGCCGTCGTCGTCCCGGCAGCAGACCAGGTACTGCTCGACCTCCTGGCGCTCGCCACGGGTGAGCCACTGACGGAACGCCCGGACGTCGGTCGGGGGGAAGACCCACGGGGCCAGGTGGTCGCTCTCGGCGACCCGGGCCACGAAATCGTCGGCGTCCACCAGCGAGGGCTTGCGCAGGTAGGTCCGCGGCCGGGCGGCGACGGCTCGGCGCACTCAGTGCCCTTCGACCGCGACGCGGCGGGCCCACGCGTAGTCGGGCTTGCCGCTGGCGCTGCGCTGGATGCGATCGACCACCACGAGCGCCTTGGGCAGCTTGTACCGGGCCAGGTGCTCGCCGGCTGCGGCGCGGACCGCGTCGGGATCGAGGGCGGGGGCGTCGGGGTCGGCGGCCACGACGGCCACGATCTCGGTGCCCCAGCGCTCGCTCGGCCGGCCGACGACGAGCGCGTCGTACACGTCGGGGTGGGCCTTGAGCGCCTGCTCGACCTCTTCGGCGTGGACCTTCTCACCTCCGGTGTTGATGGTGACGGAGTCCCGCCCGAGGAGCTCGATGCGCCCGTCGGCACGCAGGCGGGCCCGGTCGCCGGCGACGGCGTGGACGACGCCGTCGATCCGGGGGAACGTCTCCCGGGTCTTGGCCTCGTCACCGAGGTAGCCGAGCGGCACCCGTCCCCGCTGTGCCAGCCAGCCGCTGTCGGGGGCGCCGGGCTCGAGGCGCCGCTCCCGCTGCTCGTCGAGGACGGTGGTGGTGTCGGAGGGGGCGAAGACGCCGGGCTCGCCGTCCTCGTCCACGGCGGTGGTGGCCATCCCGTGCCGGCCGGTCTCGGACGATCCGAGGATGTCGACGATGCGCAGGCCGGGCACGGCCTCGACGAGCTGGGCCTTGATGGCAGGGGAGAGCACGGCACCTCCCGTCATGAGGGTCCGGAGGGCGGACAGGTCGCGCGGCCGGCGCCGCACCTCGTCGAGCAGCGGTCGGGCGAAGGCGTCGCCGACGATGAGCAAGGACCCCACCTGCTCGCGCTCGCACGTGTCGAGCACGTCGGCCGGGTCGAGGTGCTCGGTGTCGTGCTGGATGACGACGGTGCCGCCGGCCAGCAGGCACGACAGGGCGTTCCAGTGCGCAGCGCCGTGCATGAACGGCGGCGCCGGCAGCGCCCGTGGACGCCCGGGCCGGCGGGCCCGCTCGACCAGCTCCTCGAGGGTGCCGCGGATGCCGAGCGCGGTGTGGAGGAAGTCCCCCTGGCGCCACAGCACGCCCTTGGGGCTTCCGGTGGTGCCGCCGGTGTAGACGACGTAGCGGTCGTCGGGGGACCACGTGAGCTCCGGGCGGTCACCCGATGCGCCGGCCAGGAGCTCCTCGTAGGGCACGGAACCCGGCACCGGCTCGGTGCCGGAGGCGTCGTCGACCACGACCAGCAGCCGGACCGTGGGCAGGTCGGGCAGCGCGTCGGCCAGCACCGGGGCGAACCGTGCGTGGTAGACGACGGCGGCGGTGGCCGCGTCGGCCAGGACGAAGCGCAGCTCGTCGGCGGTGTAGCGGTAGTTGACGTTGGTGGCGGCCGCCCCGGCCTTCCAGGCACCGAGCATCGCCTCGAGGTACTCGTTGCCGTTGGTGAGGTAGAGCGCCACGTGGTCGTGGGGGCTGACCCAGCCGGGGGCCCCGCTGCCGTGGTCGACCGGCCCGCCGACGCCCCGCTCGAGCAGCGCGTTGGCGACCCGGCGGGAGCGGTCGGTGACCTGGCCCCACGTCAGCCGGCGGTCCCGCCACACGATGCACTCCCGGTCGGGGACCGCGGCCGCGATGGCCTCCTGGATGGTGGCGATGGCGTGCTCGTCGGCGACGGCGGGGCTGGGGGCGGGCACACGGAAGTATGCCCCGATGGCCACCCCCACCGCCGACCGGTCAGACCCTCGGCTTCTCGGCGATCGTCACCGACGTCATCTTGTCGCCGACGGCGATCGACTTGGCCACGTCCATCCCCTGGGTGACGTAGCCGAAGAGGTTGTAGAGCTTGTCCAGCTTGCGGGTGCAGTCGTCGATGGTGATGAAGAACTGGCTGCCGTTGGTGTTGGGGCCGGCGTTGGCCATGGCGAACGCGCCCTCGGTGTACTCGCTGCGCACCGGCTCGTCCTCGAACTTGTACCCGGGCCCGCCGCGGCCCGTGCCCTCGGGGTCGCCGCCCTGGATGACGAAGTCGGGCACGACGCGATGGAACGTGAGGCCGTCGTAGAAGCCGTCTCGAGCCTTGGACACGAACTCGTTCACGGTCTTCGGCGCCAGCTGCGGGTCGAGGTCGCCGACGATCGTGCCCTTGTCGGTGTCGATGGTGACCTCGTAGACGGTGTCGAGGTCGATCTGCATGTCGTAGGGCTTGGCCATGGGCGGCGACCCTAGCGGCGTCTTGTGGCGGACCCTCCCGGGCGTCGGCCACCGTCACCCTCGAGCGAGGAGACGCCGTCCCAGATGATCTGGGTCAGCAGCTCGGCCAGCCCTTCGGGGTCGACGTCGTCGTTCTCGAGGGTGTGGATGGCGGCAGCCTCCAGCATGCCGATGACCCCCCGGACGAGCAGGCGGGCCGCCGGCGCACCCGTGATGGAGGCGGCGATGCGGTCGGTGCGGGCCTGGATGGCCTCGCGAACGGCTGGGTGGCGCGACGAGCTGGCCGAGGCGATGAGCTCCCACGAGCTGCGGTGGCGCCAGGCGAAGCCGAGGTAGGCCGCCACGGCTCGGGCCAGGCGCTCGCGGTCGGAGCCGAGCGACTCGAGGGCCCGGTCGATCTCGGCGTCGAGGCGCTCCATCTCATGGTTGTAGGCGGCGGCGAAGAGGCTGCCCCGGTCACCGAAGTAGGAGTACACGAGGCTGCGCGACACGCCAGCCTCGTCGGCGATGAGCTCGAAGGACACCTCGCCCGGCTCGTGCTCGGAGAACACGCGCGCCGCGGCCTCGACGATCTGGCGCCGCCGCACCGCGGGGTCGAGCCGCGTTCTCGGTCTCGGACGTTGTTCGCTCACCACGGCCTCGGTCCCCCCTCCGGCCGGACGGTCACCTGCGGGAACCGACCTCCACCGGGACGGACGCCTCGGGCGGTGCCACCTCACCCACGAGGGGGAAGTGGCATGCCACGTAGTGCTCCGGGCTGATCTCCCGGACGAGCGGCTCCTCGGTGGCGCAGCGCTCCTGCGCCCGGGGGCACCGGGTCCGGAAGCGGCACCCGGATGGGGGGTCGAGCGGCGAGGGGAGGTCCCCGTCGAGCGCCACCGTGTCGGGGACGACGGTGGGATCAGGGAGCGGGATGGCCGAGAGCAGGGCTGCGGTGTAGGGGTGCGACGGGCTGTGGTAGAGCGCGTCGGACCCGGCGATCTCGCAGATCTTGCCGAGGTACATGACCGCGACGCGGTCGGAGACGTTCTTCACCACCGCGAGGTCGTGGGCGATGAACACGAGGGTGAGGCCGTAGCGCTCCTTCATGTCCTCGAGCAGGTTCAGGATCTGGGCCTGGACCGACACGTCGAGGGCGGACACCGGTTCGTCGCAGATGATGACGTCGGGGTCGAGCACCAGGGCCCGGGCGATGCAGATGCGCTGGCACTGCCCGCCGGAGAACTCGTGGCGGCGCTTGGGTCGTGCGATCTCGGGATCGAGGCCGACGTCGAAGAGGACCTTGTCGACGACGTCGCGGGCGCCCTCGTCGCGGCCCCAGATCTCGAGGGGCTCGGACACGACGGCGCCGATGGGGCGGCGCGGGTTGATGGACGACACCGGGTCCTGGAAGATCATCTGCAGGTCCTGGCGCAGCTCGCGCAGCTGGCGGCCCTTCAGCGAGGAGATCTCCGAGCCCTTGAAGGTGACGGTGCCGCCGGTCATCGGCACCAGCCGCATGATGGCCTTGCCGGTGGTGGACTTGCCGCAGCCCGACTCGCCCACGATGCCGAGGGTCTCGCCGGCGGCGACGTCGAAGCTGATCCCGCTGACGGCGTGCACCTTGCGGCCCCGGCCGGCGGGGAACTCCACGACCATGTCCTCGACGCGCAGCACGATGTCGTCACGCCCGTCGCGCAGGTGTGCGGTGCCGGAGCCGGCCATCAGGCACCGCTCCCGGCGCGCTGCACGATGGAGACCTCGGTCTCGTCCTGGGCCGGGGTGCGACCCTCGGCCTCGTTGCGGGCCAGCGCCTGGCGCCCGGCCTCCGTGCCGACGGGGAAGTGGCAGGCGTACAGGTGGCCGGGGTCCTCGGCAGGCACCAACGGGGGCTCCTCCTCCAGGCACAGCTCCTGGGCGTAGCGGCAGCGGGGTGCGAAGTTGCATCCCTTCGGGGGGCTGACCAGGTCCGGCGGACGGCCGGGGATCGAGGCCAGGCGGGTGTGGCTGCGGTACTCGAGCTTCGGGATCGACTCGAGCAGGGCCTCCGTGTACGGCATGCGCATCGAGGAGAACAGACCCGCCGCCGACGCCTTCTCCACGATCTTGCCGGCGTACATCACGGCGATGTCGTGGGCCCGGCCCGCGACGACGCCGAGGTCGTGGGTGACGAGGACCATGGCCATGAAGCGCTCGCGCTGCTGGGCGTCGAGCAGGTTGAGGATCTGGGCCTGGACGGTCACGTCGAGCGCGGTGGTGGGCTCGTCGGCGAACAGGAGCTTGGGTCCGCACGCCAGCGCGATCGCAATGACGACCCGCTGGCGCATGCCGCCGGAGAGCTGGTGCGGGTACTCCTTGACCCGCTTCTCCGGCTCCGGGATCCCGACCGACGTGAGCAGCGACACGGCGAGGGCGTCGGCCTCGTCCTTGCTCATGTCCAGGTGGTAGCGGAGCGACTCGGTGATCTGGCGACCGACCTTCATGACCGGGTTGAGCGAGGTCATGGGGTCCTGGAACACCATGGCCATCTGCGGTCCCCACACGTGGCGCATCTCGCTCTGGCTGTAGCCGGAGATGTCGGTGCCGGCGTAGCGGATGGTGCCGGTGCGCTCGACGTGCGCCCGCGGGAGCAGGCCCATGATGGACCGGGCGAGCACGGTCTTCCCCGAGCCCGACTCGCCCACGATCCCGAGCGTGCGGCCGGCCCGGAGGTCGAAGGACACCCCGTCGACCGCCCGGACCCGGCCCCGGGGCGTGTGGAAGTGCGTGCGCAGGTCCTCGACCTGCAGCAGCGGGGTGTCGGTGTGATCGTCGGCAGCGGTGATGCGGCGGCGAGCCATCTACAGCGCTCCTTCCCGGACCGTGAAGCGAGACTGGAGGACGTCGCCGATGTAGTTCAGCGAGAGGATGGTGAGGAACATCGTGCCGGCGGGGAACAGCGCCCAGTGGCCGTGCCCCTCGATCTCGGCCCGTCCCTCCGAGATCAACTTCCCCCAGGTGGGGGCGGGCGAGGAGACGGAGAGGCCGAGGAAGGCCAGCGCACCCTCGGCCACGATCACCACGGCGATCACGGTGAGGGCGAAGGCCGCCATCGGCGGCACGACGTTGGGCAGGATCTCCTTGAGGATGATCCGCAGGCGGGTGGCGCCGAGCGTGCGAGCGGCCAGCACGTACTCCCGCTCGGCCACGGCCAGGGTCGCTCCACGCGTGATGCGGGCCAGCGGTGCGACGGAGAGCAGGGACAGGGCGAGCACCACGACGGGGAGGTTGGCGTCGCCGCCGGTGACGATGCCGATCAGGGCGAGCGCGAGCACCAGGGCGGGGAAGGCCAGGAACACGTCGAGGATCGCGGAGATGACCCGGTCGACCTTGCCGCGGAAGAACCCGGCGATGATGCCGATGGCCCCACCGACGACGAAACCGAAGAACACCACGCTCACGCCGATGAGCAGCGAGGTCCGTCCGCCGTTCACCACCTGGCTGAAGAGGTCGTCACCGTTCTTGTTCACGCCGAACCAGTGGTCGCCCGACGGGCCGGCCAGCGCGTCGACCGAGAAGTCGGGGAAGGTCCCGGGCTCGTCGACGAAGGGCAGGTACGGGGCGAGGACCGACAGCACGACGATGGCGAGCAGCCAGATCGCGGACAGCCAGAAGCCCAGGCCCCAGCGCTTCTTCACGTGCCCGCCGGTGTCGTCGGCGGGGGCCTCGGGGAGGATGGCGGACTCTGCGTCCGCGTGCTGCAGGTCGAACGTCTCAGGCACTTCGGATCCTCGGGTCGAGGGCGGCGTACAGCAGGTCGACGATGAAGTTGATGACGACGAACGCGAATGCGATCACCGCCACCACCGCCTGGATGACGAAGATGTCGTCCTGGAAGATGGCCCGCACCACGAGCGTGCCCATGCCCGGCATGGCGAAGATCTGCTCGATGATGACCGTGCCGCCGATGAGGGCACCGGTGCTCAGGCCGACCGAGGTCACCAGCGACAGGCTCGACGGCCGCAGCGCGTGGCGGAACAGGATCGAGCGGGTGGTGAGGCCTTTGGCCTTGGCCATGCCGATGAAGTCCTCCTGCAGCGTGGCGATCATGTCGGTGCGCAGCAGGCGCATGTACACGGCGACCTGCGGCAGCGCCAGCGCCAGCGCCGGCAGCACGTAGCTGTTGAGATCCAGCGGGGACAGGTCGGAGTCGACGATCCCGGGGAACACGTCGAAGGTCGAGGCGAAGAGGAAGACGAGCACGATGGCCAGGACGTAGTTGGGTATCGCCAGGAGCCCGATCGCCGTCGTCGAGACCGCCCGGTCGGCCCAGCTGTTCGCCCGCCACGCGGCCACGATCCCCGCAGGGACGGCCAGGGCGAGGGCGAGCAGCTGGGCGTAGATCACCAAGGCCAGCGTGCGCACCAGTGGTTCCTTCATCAGGTCCCACACCGGTCGACCTCGGACGTAGGAGCGTCCGAAGTCGCCGGTGAGGGCGTCACCCGCCCACTTGACGTAGCGCACGGGCAACGGGTCGTCGATGTTGAGGCCTTCCTCCACCTCGGCTCTGCGGGTGTCGGAGCCGGCCTCGATCTGGAGGATGGAGTCGACGACGGCGTCGTCGCCGTCGGCCAGGAACGTGAGGGAGTAGACGAAGAACGTCGCGGCCACGAGTACGACGACGAGCTGCACGGCTCGGACGGCGATGAACTTCAACGGTTGCTCCCTCTCGTTCCTGGTCGATCAGACGATGCGGTGGGTCAGCCGCAGGTGCCGTCGTTGCACCAGAGGTTCACCAGGCCGTGGGCGCCTCCGAAGCCGTTGAACTCCAGCACGTTGGAGCCGGCCGGCGACGTCCAGGCGTCGATGCCGTCGACGTAGGGCTGCTTGGCCCATGCCCACACCGTCTCGGTGGTCCACAGGTTGTAGGCCTGCTCGCCGAAGCGCCGGCTGATGTTCTCCGCTTCTTCGGCGACGACCTCCATGTCGGCGGTCTCGCGGATCGTGTCGAGGGACGCATCGATCTGCTCGTCGCGGATGCGGCCGAAGTTCAGCGCCAGTCCGGGCTCGCCTCCGTCGGGGCACGTGTCGCGGATGCCGCAGACCGCGGCCTCGCTGTGCCACCAGTAGTGCTGCCCATCGGGGTTGTACCCGCCGTGGTTGCGCCAGCCGAAGGCCTCGAAGTCGCCCTGGAGGGCGGTGACGATGAACTGGCTCTGCTCGATCTGTGCGATCTCGGTCTCGAAGCCGACCGCGTCCCAGAACTGCTTCAACAGCTCGGCAGTGCCCAGGCTCTGGGGGTCCGAGGTCGTGGTGTAGCTGATCGGCACGGGACCGTCGATCCCCTCGTCGGCCTTGTACTCCTCGACCAGCTCACGGGCCTTGTCCTGGTCGAACTCGGGGTAGCCGGTGTCGTCCAGCTGACCGAGCTGACCCGGACCGAACGGTCCGTTGGCCGGCTTGCCGACCCCACCGCCGCGACGCTCGATGAGCACATCGAGATCGAGGGCGTGGCCCAGGGCCCGCCGGATGCGCACGTCCTGCACCGCGGAGTCGGGGTTGGCGTTGTTCAGCAGGATGTAGCTGGCCTCGCCGTACTCCGTGCTCTCCGTGAGCTCGATCTCGCCGTCGTTGCGGAACTGGCTGATCGTGTCACCGCTGCTGGTGTGCGTCATGTCGATCTCGCCGTTGAGCAGTGCCGTGCGGCGGGCCTGGGTGTCGGCGACGACGCGCATCTCGATCTCGTCGAGGTGGGGCAGCCCTTCGCTGGCCCGCCAGTACTCGGCGTTCTTCGTGGCGACGAAGCTGCCCCCCGGCTGGTAGCTCTTGAAGACGAACGGCCCGGTGCCGACCGGCTGGTCGGCCTGCGCCGAGCCGTCGGCCACGGCGGCGAGCCACGTGGGGCTCGCCATGTAGCCGATCTGCCCGGTGAGGAAGCCGGGGAAGTGGGCCCAGGGGCGCTTCATCTTCACCACTGCGTCGGTGCCGACGACCTCGATGGACTCCACGTCGGCAAGGGCCTTGCCGGTGAGGAAGCTGGTCGTGTGGGCGTCGAGGTTGGCCTTGATGGCGGCAGCGTCGAAGGGCGTGCCGTCGTGGAACGTGATGCCCTGGCGCGGCGTGAGCGTCCACTCGGTGAACTCCGCGTTCGGCTCGAAGGACTCCAGCAGGTGCGGTTCGACGACCGGGTCGCCTTCGGGGCCCTCGACGTAGAGCGCCAGGGTGTCGAAGACCGTCCGCATGATCATGTGGCAGGAGATGTCACACACCACGTTCTGCGGGGTCCACGGCGAGGCGACGTCGGCCTCGACCGCGTACACCAGCCGCCCGCCGGGGACGGGCTCACCCTCGTCGGGGGCCGCGGTGGTCGAGGTCGAGTCGTCCGGCTCCTCCTCCGCACCGCCGGCGCCGTCCGGCCCGGCTGCGTCGTCGTCGTCGCCGCACGCGGCAGCGAGCATCGAAAGGCCGAGTAGCAGTGCGAGCAGCCGGAACCACCGGCTGGACGTGGATCTGCTCGTCAAGATTCCCCCTTGGTCGGTGGCGTCGGGAGGGTCCCGCACGCCTGGTCGCGCACCGCCACGTGTCGGCGGTCACGTCTGCCGGAACGCTAGGCCCCTTGTTGGCAGAGTGTCAATAACGGCGGCGGCCGGGCCTGACCGGGCGGTCAAGGGCGGCGACGGGGTGACACTAGGCACACGTCGGAGGCCGGGCGCGCATGCCGCACAGACCGTCATCGCTTCGGCATGCACACCCCTCGGGCGCAATCCGGACAGACCGTCGCACACCACCCCGAGGGCCAGCGCGCTGCGTCTGTGCGGCTCACTCCTGGCGCGATGTCGGGGGATCCTCACCAGACGGATGCGGTTACGGCTGCGGCGGGCCAGGCTGGTCGCATGACGGAGCACGTGGACGTGGTGGTCATCGGTGCCGGGCCCAACGGGCTGGCGGCAGCGATCGAGGTGGCACGAGCGGGGTGCTCGGTCACGGTGCTCGAGGCGCGCGACACACCGGGCGGCGGCGCACGCACCAGCGAGCTGACCGGGCCGGGCTACCGGCACGACGTGTGCTCGGCCATCCACCCGCTGGCCACCGGCTCCCCGTTCTTCCGCACCGTGCCGCTCGCCGAGCACGGCTGCGAGCTGGTCCATCCCGACATCCCCTTGGTGCACCCGCTCGACGGCGGCAGCGCCGGGGTGTTCCACCGCTCGGTCGCCGAGACCGCAGCCGCCGCCGGCGTGGACGGCAAGGCGTGGGAGGCGCTGTTCGGGCCCCTGGTCGAGCACTGGGACGACATCGAGGCCCACCTGCTCGGCCCCGTCGTGCGACCGCCCCGGCACCCGATCTCCATGGCGCGATTCGGCCTCCAGGGCATTCGCCGGGCCGAGTCCGTCTCGGCGCGGTTCCGTACCGACGAGGTGCGGGCCCTGTTCGCCGGCGTGGCCGCCCACGCCTTCTTGCCCCTCGACCGGGTGCTCACCGCATCGTTCGGCCTCATGCTCGGGGGGCTGGCCCACGCCCATGGCTGGCCCATGGTCCGCGGCGGCACGCAGGTTCTGACCGACGCACTGGTGTCGTACCTCGAGGACCTCGGCGGCACCGTCGTCACCGACCGGCTGGTGACCTCACTCGACGAGCTGCCGCCGCACCGGGCGGTCATCGCCGACATCAGTCCGAACCAGCTGGTCCCGATGGCGGGCGACCGGCTGGATGCCCGGGGTCGGAGGCGCCTCGAGGGCTTCCGTCACGGGCCCGGGGTGTGCAAGGTCGACTTCGCCCTCGCCGGCCCCGTGCCGTGGACGAACGAGGAGGCCCGTCGGGCGGGAACGGTCCACGTGGCCGGCACGTACGAGGAGCTGGCGCTGTCGGAGACCATCACGGCCGCCGGCGGCCACCCGGACCGGCCGTTCGTCCTCGCCGCCCAGCAGAGCCTGTTCGACGACACCCGGGCGCCCGCCGGCAAGCACACCCTGTGGACCTACGCCCACGTGCCCAACGGGTCGACGCTCGACGTCTCCGAGCGGATGACGGACCAGATCGAGCGCTTCGCCCCGGGCTTCCGCGACCTGATCATCGACAAGCACGTCATCACCGCCGCCGAGTACCAGCGCTACAACCCGACGTTCATCGGCGGCGACATCGGCGGCGGCTCCCATGGCGGCATGCAGCTGGTGCTGCGCCCGTGGCCGGCCGTCGACCCGTACGCCACGCCGCTCGACGGCGTCTTCCTGTGCTCGGCGTCCACGCCCCCGGGTGGCGGCGTGCACGGCATGTGCGGCTCGCACGCCGCCCGCTCGACCCTGCGCTACCTCGGCAAGCACCCGGCCTGAGCCAGACTGGCCGCGGACCGATCCCGGAGACCGCCCGGTCCCCGCACCGCTGACAGGAGTGCAGGTATGAGCGATCGCGTGAAGATCGACGTGGCCGACGGCGTCGCCCACGTCCGGCTGAACCGCCCCGACAAGATGAACGCCCTGGACGGCGCCATGTTCGCCGCCATCGCCGACGCGGGCGAGACCGTCGCCGCCGACGGCTCGGTACGGGCCGTGGTGCTGTCCGGGGAAGGCCGGGCGTTCTGCTCGGGGCTGGACTTCAGCTCGTTCCAGGCCATGGCCGATGGGCCCCGGGCCGGCGCCGGGGACGGGGACGGGGGCGGTGCATCGATGCGTGCCATCGGTGAGACGAGCGGCCGCATCACGCACCTCGGCCAGCAGGTCGCCCATGTCTGGCAGGAGGTCCCGGTCCCGGTCATCGCCGCCATCCAGGGGGTCGCCCTCGGCGGCGGCATCCAGATCGCGCTCGGTGCCGACATCCGCATCGTCGCCCCCGACGCCCGCATGAGCGTGCTCGAGGTCAAGTGGGGCCTCGTGCCCGACATGACCGGCACCTGGATGCTGACCCGCCTGGTCGGCCTCGACGTGGCCAAGGAGCTCACCTTCACCGGACGCATGGTCGAGGGGGAGGAGGCGGTGCGGATCGGTCTGGCCACCCGCGTCGCCGCCGACCCGCTGGCCGAGGCCCAGGCCCTGGCCGCGGAGATCGCCGGCAAGAGCCCCGAGGCTGTTCGGGCCGCCAAGCGGTTGCTGAACCAGTCGGGGCTGGTGCCGATCGAGCAGCAGTTCGCCGACGAGCGCCGCGAGATCGGTGCGCTCATCGGCAGCCCGAACCAGGTGGAGGCCGTCATGTCGGGGTTCGAGAAGCGGGAGCCGGTCTTCACCGACCCGAGCTGAACACCGGCTCATCGACCCGTCGCCACCCCGCCAGACTGGGCGGGTGGAGGGCCACCGCTACCGCTCGATGCTCCGGGTCCTCCGGCCGATCGTCGGAGAGGACCACGTCGTCGTGGACCCGGACGTGCTGGCAGCACACGAGGCCGACTGGACCGGCGCCTTCGTCGGGTCGACCTCGGCGGTCGTGCGACCGGCGACGACCGCGGAGGCGGCCGAGGTCGTGTGGGCTTGCCGGCGTGACCGCATCGCCCTCGTGCCCCAGGGCGGCAACACCGGCCTCGTCGGGGGTGGCGTGCCGCTCGGCGGGGAGGTGGTCCTGTCGACCCGCCGGATGACCGGCATCGGCGACGTCGACCGGGATGCGGGCCAGCTGACGGCAGCCGCCGGCGAGACCCTGGCCGCCGTGCAGTCGGCGGCGCTGGCGGCGGGCTGGCGCTACGGGGTCGACCTGGCCGCCCGCGACTCGGCCACGATCGGCGGAACGGTGGCCACCAACGCCGGCGGCCTGCGGGTGCTCCGCCACGGGACGACCCGGCGCCAGCTCCTCGGCGTGGAGGCGGTGCTCGGCACCGGCGACGTCGTGTCCCGGCTCGGTGGCCTGGTGAAGGACGGCACCGGCTACGACCTGGCCGGCCTGCTCTGCGGCAGCGAGGGCACCCTCGGCGTCGTCACCGCCGTCCGGCTGGCGCTGGTCCCGGCCGCCGGTTCCTCGGTCACCGCGCTGGTGGGTCTGGCGTCGGTGGCGGACGCGGTGGCGCTGGTCGGCCACGTCCGCCGGTCTGTTCCCACGCTCGAGGCGGCCGAGCTGGTGCTGGCCGCCGGGGCGAGGCTCGTGGCCGACCAGACGGGGGCGGCACCGGTGCTCGACCCGGCCCTCCCGGTGCAGGTGGTGCTGGAGGCGGTGGGCCCGCCGGACCCGGCCGCGGGGCTGGCCGCCGCCCTCGACGCCGCCGTCGGGGTGCTCGACGTCGCCGTGGCCGAGGACGCTGGTCGGGCGGCGGCGCTGTGGCACGTACGGGAGGCCCACACCGAGGCCATCGCCCGCCTGGGCCGGCCCCGGAAGTACGACGTCACCCTCCCGGCCCGGCGGCTCGCCACGTTCGTCGAACAGGTGCCTGGCCTCGTGGTGGCGGCCGACCCGGCCGCGTCGACCTGGGTGTTCGGCCACCTCGGGGACGGCAACGTGCACGTGAACGTCACCGGCGGGACGCCGCGGGCCCCGGGGACGCCGGACCCGGTCACCGACGCCGTCCTCGGGCGCGTCGTCGCCGACGGCGGGTCGATCAGCGCCGAGCACGGCATCGGCACGGCGAAACGGGCCTGGCTGTCGCGGGACCGCACGGCCGGCGACGTGGCCGCCATGCGGGCGATCAAGGCGGCGCTCGACCCCGACGGGATCCTCAACCCCGCGGTTCTCTTCCCGCCGGACGCGTCGGGGTAGCACCTCGCTGCGGCTGGTCGGCGGCAGGCCCTTCCGCTGACGGTCAGGCGGCGCAGCCGACGCACGTGGTGGCCGTCGGCAGGGCGTCGAGTCGCTCGTCGGGGATCGGCCGGCCGCACGCCTCGCACCGGCCGTAGTCGCCGCCCTCGACCCGACGGATGGCGAGGTCGAGCTCGGCGAGCCGGGCCCGGGCCGAGGCCAGGAGGGCAGCAGCCTGCTGGCGCTCCCATGCGATGGTGTGCCCCTCGGGGTCGTGCTCGTCGTCGGTGGACACGTCTTCGCTCGCGGCCACGATGTCGTCGAAGGTGCGCTGCAGCGAGGCGATCTGCTGCACCGTCCGGGCCCGCTCCCCGGCCAGCCGCTCGGCGTGCGAGACGTCCATGGCGGTCAGCATGCCCGCAACCCGAGCGGTCGGTGCTCGTGCGCCCGCCCCGACCATGGTCCCTGGGACGACACTCCTGATGCGGGAACCCCGTGATCCCGGTCGGACGGTGGGCGCGCCGGTGGCCCGGCCTGGGTGTGGTCGGGTCAGCGGGCGTTCTGGTGGGTGGGTTGGTCGGGGGCTCGGGGTCGGCCGGTCCAGGTGGTGCCGTGGGGGTCGGTGGCGACCCACCGTCCGTCCTGCACGGACAGCGTCCAGCCGTGTTCGTGGAGGAGGCGGTGGTGGAACCGGCACAGCAGCGCCCCGTTCGAGGTGGTGGTGGGGCCGCCGTGTGCTCGGTGGTGGAGGTGGTGGACGTCGCAGTGCCGGGGCGGTCGGGTGCAGGACGGGAAGGTGCAGTGCCGGTCGCGGGCGGCGATGGCCCGTCGTTGCCGGGGTGTCCAGGTCTCGGCGTCGTCGTTGGCGTCGAGGATGTGGCCCTTGCCGTCGAAGAGGACGGCGACCATGGCGGTGTCGCACAACAGCCGCTCGGCTGCCTCCTTGGTGAGTCGCCAGCCGTCACCACGCAGCACGAGCTGGTCGAGGTCGGTGAGGTCTCGCAGGCCGGCGAGGGTGCGCAGGTCGATGTGGACGTTGACCCGTACCCCGGAGCGGGCTCGGGTGCGGCGGCGGGCTCGTCGGCGCCGGCACGCTTCGGCCCGGCGGAGCCGGCGGCGGACGACCTCGAGGCGCTGGAGCGGGTCGGTCAGGTCGATCGGTGCGCCGTCGCCGTCGTCGTCGGCGGTGAGGGCTTCGTCGAGGGTGTCGGTGGGGGCCCACCCGTCGAAGGTGTCCTCGGCCTCCATGTCCTCCCAATCGTCATCGTCGGCCATCGCGGTGCCGCCCCAGCGGGTGTCGTCGGGGTCGAGGCTGGCCCGGCAGAGGTCGTCGAGGGCGTCGGCTCGGCGTTCACCCAGGCCCCGCTGATACGGAGAACCGGTGGGGTCGGGGTCGTCGGTCCAGGCGTCGACGGCGGTGGCGACGTTGAGGAACGCGGACGGGGACAGATCGGCGTGGATCTCGCCGCCACCGAAGAGCCGCTGGCTGATGGTGAGGCAGTGGCGGGGCACTTGACGGACGGTGCGTTCCTGGTCGACCAGGTTCCGCCAGTGGTGCAGGGCGGTCGACCAGTCCTGCGCCGACGCACCCTCCCGGTTCAGCCGGAGGAGCGTGTGCAGGGAGTCGGCCAGCCACGGTTCGCGCTCGTCGGTGACCACCCGGCCCAGTGTGTCGGCTCGGGACGGGGCCAGCTCGCCGGACAGGACGGCATCGGCCAGGCCCGGGTGGCGGTGGCACAGCCCGGCGACCCGCTCCAGGCGATGCGCTTCACCTTCGGAGCAGTGCGTGTAGGCCAGCAGCCACCGCTTGGCCGACGTCGCCCCCGCCGCGATCCAGGCCGAGGTCGGCCACAGGCGAAGGAGGGCGGCGACGAGGTGACGCTGGGCTGATTCGACCGCCGCAGCAGCGCACGCCGCCGCGTCCAGGTCCGCCCGGGCCACGGACGCCACATCGGCGTCTCGGGCGAACGTGGCGGGACCGGTCATGCACCCATTCTCCTCACAGGGGGTGACAGGAATGCCCGGGAAGGCGACGGCGAACTCGCTCCCACGAGAAAGCCAGACCAAGGCACCCTCGGCGGATGGCGACGCAGCTCCGCCTGCGGCCGGTGCGGCAGGAGGACGAGGGGGCGGCGAGGGCGGCCCACGTCGCGCTCGCTGCACAGTCCGGTGACCCTCAGCCCATGCGCTCGAGGCGCGAGGCGGCCTGCTCCCAGTCGGTCATGAGCCGGACCGCTTCGTCCTTGGCCTGGTCGAGGGCGGTGGTGAGCTCGGTGAGCTTGTCGGGCTCGGCGTAGACCTCGGGGTTGCCGAGAGCGCTCTGCAACTCGGCGACCTTGGCCTCCGCCGCCTCCCACTGCTTCTCGAGCCGGTTCACCTGCTTGCGGAGGTCACGCTCCTGCCGGCTCCCACCGCCTCCGCCCTTCTCGGCCCTGGCCGCCGCGGTCGGCGTGCTCCGCCCCGGCGCCTTCGTCGGCTGCGCTGGCCCCTTCGCCTTCGACGCCTTGCCCTGGCGGCGCCCGCTCCTCGACTCCGAGGCCGCCTTCTTGGCGGGCGTGCCGGTGGTGTCCCGCCGGGTGGTGGCCGACGTCGGCGTCAGCACGGCCTCGTCCACGCCGTGGTGGAACTTCGCCGTCCCGTTGCGCACCTCGATGAGGTCGTCGGCGACGGAGCGGATGAGGTACCGGTCGTGGGTCACCAGCAGCACCGTGCCGGGGTACACCTTGAGGGCGTCCTCGAGCATGTCGCAGCTGGCCAGGTCGAGGTGGTTGGTCGGCTCGTCGAGGATGAGCAGGCCGGCCGGCTCGGCCATCGCCTTCGCCAGCGCGAGCCGGGTGCGCTCGCCGCCGGAGAGCACGCCGACCTGGCGCTCGACGGCGTCGTCGCGGAACCCGAACGAGGCCAGGTACGTGCGCAGCGACTTGCCACGAGGGGTGTCGCTGCCGATGCCGTCGCGCGCCACCTGGAGCACGGTCAGGTCCGGGTCCAGCTCGTCGGCCTGGTGCTGCTCGAACCGGGCCACGGTGACCGACTGGCCGACCTCGGCCGTGCCCTCCATCGGCGGCAGGTCGCCGAGGATCATCTTCAGCAACGTCGTCTTGCCGGCACCGTTGGGGCCCACCAGCGCGATCTTCTGGCCCCGCTCGACGTGCACGGACACGTCGCGCAGGATCGGCACGTCGCCGTACCCGGCGGTCATGTGCGACAGCTCGGCGACCACCCGTGAGGTGCGGGGCGGCTCCGGGAACTGGAACCGGGCCTGCAGCTCCTTGCGGTCGGGGATCTCGATGGACTCCAGCTTCTCGAGCATCTTGATCCGGCTCTGCACCTGGCGGGCCTTGGTGGCCTTGTACCGGAACCGCTCGACGAAGCGCTCCGTCTGGGCCCTCGCCTTGGCCTGGCTCGCAGCCTGGGCCTCGAGCTGCGCGATGCGCTCCTCGCGCTGCACGACGAACTCGGCGAACCCGCCGACGTACTCGGTGAGCGTCTGGTTGGCGAGCTCGACCACGTGGGTGGCGACGTTGTCGATGAAGTCGCGGTCGTGGGACACGAAGAGCAGCGCGCCGGTCCACGCCCGGAGGCGGGCCTCGAGCCAGCCGACCGAGTCGACGTCGAGGTGGTTGGTCGGCTCGTCCAGGACCAAGAGGTCGGGGCCGGACAGCAGGAGGCGGGCCAGGGCGACGCGCATGCGCCAGCCGCCGGACAGCTCGGACACCTGGCGGTCGGCGTCGTCGGGCGCGAAGCCGAGGCCGGCCAGCACCGAGTGGGCCTCGGCCTCGAGGGCGTAGCCGTTCAGCTGCTCGTACTGCGTCTGGGCCTCGCCGAAGGCGTGGAGCGCCTCGGGCGATGCGTCGGCCGGTCCTTCCACGATCTGGTGGTGCAGCCGCATGATGTCGGGCCGCCCGCCGAGGACCGTGTCGAGCACCGAGCCGTCGTCCTCGGTGGGGATCTCCTGGGCCAGGTAGCCGATGCGCATGTCGCGGGGCCTGGTGATCGACCCACGATCGGGATCGGCATCGCCCACGAGGATGCTCAGCAGCGAGGTCTTCCCCTGCCCGTTGGCCCCGACCATGGCGACGCGGCGACCCGGTGACAAGGACAGCGTCACGTCCTCGAACAGGACGCGGCTGCCGTGGGCGAGGGACAGTCCGGAGGCGGTGAGCATGGCCGTTCGAGCCTACGGACGTGTCCCGGAACCCCACGAAACAGATGGTCGGGCCCGTCACGATCGGCCGGTACCGTCGCTGCGATGTCCGCCGGAACCGCCGCGCCCGAGGCCCTCGTACGCGCCCGGGGCCTCGTCAAGCGCTTCGGCGAGTTCGTCGCCGTCGACGGGGTCGACTTCGAGGTCCGGCGCGGCGAGGTGTTCGGCTTCCTCGGTCCCAACGGGGCGGGCAAGACGTCGACGATGCGGATGATCAGCTGCGTGTCACCGCCCACCGGTGGGGAGCTGCGCGTGCTCGGCCTCGATCCGGCCGACCGGGGCCCGGAGATCCGCAGCCGCATCGGCGTGGTGCCCCAGGAGGACAACCTCGACACCGAGCTCTCGGTCTGGGACAACTTCATCATCTACGGCCGCTACTTCGGCCTGCCCCGACCGCTCCTGCGCGAGCGGGCCGAGGAGCTGCTCGAGTTCGCCCGGTTGACCGAGCGGCGCAACGACCGGGTCGACCCCCTGTCGGGCGGGATGAAGCGACGCCTCACCATCGCCCGTGCCCTCATCAACGACCCCGAGATGGTGCTGCTCGACGAGCCCACCACGGGCCTCGACCCCCAAGCCCGCCACCTGCTGTGGGACCGCCTCTACGGCCTCAAGCGCCAAGG
Organism: Acidimicrobiia bacterium; assembly: GCA_046570205.1. GTDB lineage: Bacteria > Actinomycetota > Acidimicrobiia > Acidimicrobiales > Salinilacustritrichaceae > Salinilacustrithrix. The sequence goes on along the minus strand of JBKHVG010000005.1, from coordinate 11,811 downwards.
CGTCACGCTGATCCTCACCACGCACTACATGGACGAGGCCGAGCAGCTCTGCGATCGGCTCGTCGTGATGGACGAGGGCCGCATCGTCGACGAGGGTTCACCCCGCCAGCTCATCGAGCGCCACGTCACCGCCGAGGTGGTCGAGCTCCGCTTCGCCGACCACGAGCTGCAGGAGAAGGCCCTCCCCGTGGCCACCGAGGTCGCCGACCGCCACGAGGCCCTCGCCGACCGGCTGCTGCTCTACACCGACGACGGCGAGGCCACCCGCACCGCCCTGGCCGACCGCGGCGTCCAAGCCGTCACCGAGCTCACCCGCCGGGCCTCCCTCGAGGACGTGTTCCTGGCCCTCACGGGACGGACGCTCGACGAGTGAGTGCGCTGGTCGTCCGAGCCCTCGAGCGCGAGCTGCTCGTCTACCTCCGCACCTGGCGGGGCTACGCGCTCTCGTCCATCGTCCAGCCGCTGCTGTTCCTCGGCGCCATGGGCATCGGGCTCGGCGGGCTGGTCGACCGGGGCGACGGCGCCGCCGGCCTTGACTACGTCGTGTTCGTGACCCCGGGCCTGCTCGCCGCCTCCGCCCTCATGACCGCCAGCGCCGAGGCGCTCTGGCCGGTGCTCGGCGGCGTCAAGTGGATGGGCCAGTTCAACTCCATGGTGAGCACGGCCATGACGGCGGGCGACGTGTACGGCGGGCTCGTCCTCGCCGCCGCCGCACGCGCCGTCGTCGCCGCCACCAGCTTCCTGATGGTGGCCGCCGTCCTCGGCGGCGTCGAGTCGTGGTGGGCGCCGCTCGCCGTCGTGCCCACCGTGCTGCTGGCCGCCACCGTCACGGCCGTCCTCGCCGCCTTCTCGGTCACCCAGCAGGGCGACGAGAAGTTCCCGCTCGTCATGCGCATCGGTGTCATCCCGCTCTTCCTCTTCTCCGGCACGTTCTTCCCCGTCCAGCAGCTGCCCGACGTCCTTCGACCGGTGGTGTGGGCGTCGCCGCTGTGGCACGCCGTCGAACCGGCGCGCGACCTCACCACGGGCACCGTCGATGCGACGACACCGCTGCACCTCCTCGTCCTGGTGGCGATCACCGCCGCCGCCATCCCGTTCGGCATCCGCAGCTTCCGGCGCCGGCTCACGCCGTGAACCTGTCGACGTTGGCCGACACGGCCCGGATCGCGCCGCCGCTCGACTCCCGCAGGCGGTTCCTGCGGATGACCGAGCGCACCGCCATCGGCTACGCCCGGGCGTGGCCGCTCCTGCTCACCGGCCTGCTCGAGCCGCTGCTGTACCTGCTCTCCATCGGCATCGGCGTCGGCGCCCTCGTCGGTGAGGTCACCTACGCCGGTCGCAGCGTCCCCTACGAGACCTTCGTGGCCAGCGGCATGCTGGCCACGGCAGCCATGAACGGCGCGGTGTTCGACACCACGTTCAACTTCTTCATCCGCCTCAAGTACGCCAAGCTCTACGACGCGGTGCTGGCGACGCCGCTCGAGCCCCGGGACGTCGCGCTCGGCGAGGTCACCTGGGCCCTGCTGCGAGGCGCGTTCTACTCGGCCGCGTTCCTCCTCACCATGGTCGCCTTCGGCCTGGTCGAGTCGTGGTGGGCCGTGGTCGCCCTGCCTGCCACCGTCCTCATCGGGGCCGCCTTCGCATCGGCCGGCCTCGCGGCGTCGACCTACATGCGGTCCTTCCTGGACTTCGACTTCGTGAACCTGGCCATCACGCCCATGTTCCTGTTCTCGGCCACGTTCTTCCCGCTCTCGGAGTACCCCGACGCCCTCGCAACCGTGGTGCGCTGGACGCCGCTGTACCAGGGGGTGGCGCTGTGCCGGGCGCTCACCACCGGCGAGGTGCACGCCGGCCTGCTCCAGCACGCGGCCTACCTGCTGGTGCTGGTGGTGCTCGGCGTGGTGGTCGCCAGCCGGCGGATCGACGGCCTGCTGCGGTCCTGATCGCTTCGTCCGCTTCGCGCACTCCTGTCACGGCGTGGGACGGGACCCGACTCCGCAGCCGCCCCACCGGGTACGGAGCGGGGGAGCCCAGACCGCCCCGCGCAAGGAGCCGCCACCATGATCCACGAGATCGACATCGACCTTCCCGTCCGCACCGTCTACGACCAGTGGACGCAGTTCGAGGACTTCCCCCTCTTCATGAAGCACGTCCGCGACGTGCGCCAGCTCGATGCCACGCACACGCACTGGAAGGCCAAGATCTCCGGCGTCACCCGGGAGTGGACGGCCGAGATCACCGAGCAGACGCCCGACCAGCGCGTCGCCTGGACCGCCACCGACGGCACGCAGAACGCCGGCGTGGTCACGTTCCACGCGCTGAACGACAACACCACCCGCGTCGTGCTGCAGATGGAGACCGACCCCCAGGGGTTCCTCGAGAAGGTCGCCGACTGGGGCGGCTACATCTCCGACCGCTCGAAGAAGGACCTGGAGCAGTTCAAGGACTTCGTCGAGTCCCGCGGCAAGGCCACCGGCGCATGGCGCGGCACGGTCGAGCGTGACTCGATGCGCGACCTGCACCGCCGCGAGGAGGAGCTGCGCGGCCTCAGCGACCACGAGCTCGCCAAGCGCGCCGAGGAGGCCGGCGTCGAGCGTCCCCTCGACCGCAACCGCGACTGGCTGGTCAGCGCGCTGGCCCGCGACGGCCACGACCGAGGCGCCGACTCCGACATGAGCGATCGCGGCCCGGACCGGGACGGCGACGGCGATGCCCCCCGCCGAGACCTCGACGGTCCTGCGGCCGAGGACCACGATCGCGACTCCGCACGCGCCGCCTACCGCGAGTCGTGACCGCCACATCGGTGCGGACGTCGGCGTCGCCCTCGGGCGGCGCCGGCGACGGGTGGACCGAGCGACTGGCCCGGTTCGGCCTGCTCGGCAAGGGTGTGGTGCACGTCGTCATCGGGCTGCTCGCGCTCCAGATCGCCAGGACCGGGTCGTCGAGCAGCGAGGCCAGCACGGCCGGCACGCTCGACTACATCAGGGAACTGCCCCTCGGCGGTGCCGCCCTCTGGGTCATGGGGTTCAGCCTCCTGGCCCTCGCCGTCTGGCGGGCCATCACCACCGTCGACGGTGACCCCGTCGAGGACGACGACGGCTGGTACCGCGCCGTGTGGGCGGCGAAGGCCCTGGTGTACGGCGCGCTCGCCGTGGCCTTCCTCCGGGGGGCCATGGACGGCGGATCCGCTTCCGCCGGCGCCTCCGACGAGGACCGGGCTGCCCAGGCGACCAGCACGGTGTTCGACTGGCCGATGGGGCGCTGGCTCGTGGTGCTCGCCGGGCTCGCCGTCATCGGCATCGCCGTGCACCTCGTCGTGAAGCACGCCGTGCACCAGGAGTTCGTCGGGCGCCTGCGGGTCGGACCGGGCTCCACCGCAGCCACGCTCGGCCGGGTCGGCTACGGGCTCCGCTCGCTCGCGTACGTGCTGGTCGGTGCCCTGCTCGTCCAGGCCGGCCTGGCCGGCGAGGAGCAGCGGGCCAAGGGCCTGTCCGGTGCGCTGCAGAGCGCAGCCGACGCGACGGGGGGCAGGTTGCTGCTGTTCGGCGTGGCGCTCGGGTTCGTCGCCTACGGCGCGTACTGCTGCGCCGAGGCCCGGTTCCGCCGCTCGGCCTGACCGGTCAGCGGGCGCTCCGGGCGTGCGGGGTCATCAGGGCGACGGTCGGACCGATGCCCAGCTCGCCGGTGCGCACGGTGGCGATCCGCCGTCCGGACTGCACCGCGGGCTTCGGCGGCGAGCACCGGTCGCCGAGCCAGGCGGCCGACGCATCGATGTCGTCGGTGACGAGCGCGTAGCCCCAGATGCGGCACGGGTCGTCGCCGGTCGCTCGGGGCGGACCGACCAGCTCGAGGATGACCTCGCCCATCCGGAAGAACCGCTGCTGGATCGAGTGCTCGCCGAGGTCCACGTCGCGCGTGCGACGCAGGTCCAGCCCGAGGCGGCCCAGTGCCAGGGTGGTCCGGGCCAGGTCGGGGGAGCGGAGCACGACGTGGTCGAAGCCGACGACGCCGTTGGGGTGCACCCCCGGCGCCGGTGGGTCGGCGTCGGTCGTCGTGGTCGCGATGCCGTCCACGTCGGCCGGCACCGGCTCGTCGGCGCGGAGGCGCCAGCGGTCTGCGCCGGCCCCGTCGCCGGTGCAGGAGATCCGCACGCCACCGATGGCGACCTCGCCGTCGGTGACCGTGAACCCGGCCGCCGACCACGTCTCCGGTTCGTCGCCGACGACGAGGGCGTCGAGCCAGACCACGTCTAGCGGTTGACGGCCGACAGGACGGCCCGGAGCGAGGCCGCCACGATGCTGTCGTGGACGCCCACGCCCCAGCGGACGGTCCCGTCGCCGGTCTGGGTCTCGACGTAGGCGACGGCCTGGGTGTCGGCGCCGGCGCCGATGGCGTGCTCGGAGTAGTCGAGGACGTCGACGTCGATCCCGAGGTGCTCCCGGAGCCCGTGGACGAAGGCCGAGACCGGCCCGTTGCCACGTCCGACCACGGTGTGGTGCTCGCCGTCGGCGATCACCTGGGCGGTGATCTCGGCGGCGTCGGACGTCGTGCGCATCTCGTAGGAGTCGAGCCGGTAGCGGCCGATGCCGAGGTACTCGCCCTCGAACTGGGCCCACATCTCCGCGGGGTTGATCTCGGTGCCGGTGTTCTCGGTCACGCCCTGGATCGACTTGGAGAACTCGATCTGGAGGCGACGGGGCAGGTCGAAGCCGTGCTCCTCCTTCATGACGTAGGCGACGCCGCCCTTGCCCGACTGGCTGTTCACCCGGATCACCGCCTCGTAGGTGCGGCCGACGTGCTTGGGGTCGATGGGGAGGTACGGCACCTCCCACACCGGGTAGTCGCCGGGCCTGCCGCCCTCGGGGATGGTCTCGGCCAGCGCGGCGAGGCCCTTCTTGATGGCGTCCTGGTGGCTGCCGGAGAACGCGGTGTAGACGAGATCACCGCCGTAGGGGTGGCGGGGGTGGACCTCGAGGCGGTTGCACCACTCGGTCGTGCGCCGGACGGCGTCGATGTCGCGGAAGTCGATCTCGGGGTCGACGCCCTGGACGAACAGGTTCATGCCGAGCGTGACGAGGTCGACGTTGCCGGTGCGCTCACCGTTGCCGAACAGCGTGCCCTCGACGCGGTCGGCGCCGGCCATCACGCCGAACTCGGCGGCGGGTACGGCACAGCCCCGGTCGTTGTGCGGGTGGAGGCTCAGCACGATCTGGTCGCGGTGGGGGACGTTGCGGTGGAAGTACTCGATGACGTCGCCGTAGATGTTGGGCGTGTACATCTCGACCGTGGCCGGGAGGTTGAGGATCAGCTTGTCGTCGGTGCCGGGGTCGATGGCCTCGCGCACGGCGTCGCAGATCTCGATGGCGTAGTCGGTCTCGGTGCCGGTGAAGCTCTCCGGCGAGTACTCGTAGCGGACGTGGGTTCCCTGGACCCGGTCCTCGAGCTTGCGGCACAGCCGGGCGGCGTTGACGGCGATGTCGGTGATGCCGTCGGTGTCCATGCCGAACACGACCCGGCGCTGCAGGATCGACGTCGAGTTGTAGAAGTGGACGATGGCGCGGGGTGCGCCGGCGATGGCCTCGTAGGTCCGCTCGATGAGCTCGGGCCGGCACTGCACCAGCACCTGGATCCAGACGTCGTCGGGGATCAGGTCCTGCTCGATCAGCTCACGGCAGAAGTCGAAGTCGGGCTGGCTGGCCGACGGGAACCCGATCTCGATCTCCTTGAACCCCATGTCGACGAGCAGGTCGAACATCTTGCGCTTGCGGGCCGGGTCCATCGGGTCGATCAGCGCCTGGTTGCCGTCGCGCAGGTCGACCGAGCACCACAGCGGAGCGACCTCGATGCGCTGGTCGGGCCAGGTGCGATCCGGCAGCGTGAGCGGGAGGAACGGCTGGTACTTGTCGAAGGGCATCACGCCGGGCTTGCCGTTGCGGGGCTGGGTTGCCATGTCGGTTCCTCTCGTGGAGATCTGGGCTCGTGCGGGGGTCGGAAAAGCAAGAAACCTCCTGGCCGGGAGGCACAGGAGGTCGGGCGAGCGCGGTATGTGGCGCTCGCCTAGGTGAGGAGGAGGAGTCCCAGATCGTGGCTCATCGCTCCCCAGGATGCCGGGGTGCCCGGGTGATGTCAACGCAGATGGGACGTTCCGACATCCGAACGTGGCGGCTGCTCCGTAGGCACGGGTGGGACGAAAGGGCCGGACCGGCCACCCGTCGACACCTGGAGACCAGCCATGAAGAAGAAGCTCGCCGCCATCGCCTTCGCCGGCGCATCCCTCGCCATGTTCGCCGGGGCGCCGTCCGCCGGCGCCGCCCACTGCACCGGTACGGCCGAGGATGCCCCGCAGCCCGGGTTCTCGTACTTCGGCACCGACCATGTCCAGGAGGCCAACCACGCTGAGGGCGGTGACGGTGTCCACATGGGCAACCCCGGCGCGTCGAACTGCCGTGAGACGACTGGTAGCCCGTCGGAGCGCGCCCCCGGCCAGAGCAGGTGAGTCAGTAGCAGGTGCACCGGCAGCGGTGGCGGGGCCTGGCCTTCATGGCCGGGCCCTGCCCCCTGTCGCGCAGCTCGACCTCGCCGCGCTCACCCGAGACGAGCAGCTCCTCCCGCTCGATGCGGGCGTCGAGCGCACCGCCGCTCCGTCGGTGGCGGGTCACCCCTCCGTTCTGGGCCGCCCCGCACCCACCGTCGTCGTCCTCGGCGGCCCAGAACGGTTGCTTGTCACGACGTGGGGTGCGATGCGGCCCACTCGACGAGCTCCTCGGCCGGCCAGGTGTTGACGACCTGCTCCGGTTCGACGCCGTGGCGGGCAGCCTTGTCGCAGCCGAAGGGCTGCCACTCGAGCTGGCCGGGCGCGTGGGCGTCGGTGTCGATGGCGAGCTTGCAGCCCCACTCGAGGGCGAGCTCGAGGAGGTGGTCGGGCGGGTCCTGCCGCTCCGGCCGGCAGTTGATCTCGACCGCGGTGTCGAAGCGGGCGCAGGCCGCGAACACCACGTCGGCGTCGAAGCTGGAGCCGACCCGTCCCGCGAAGTCGCTCTTGCCGATCGGGCGCATGTGGCCCGGGACCTTCTGGCCGGTGCAGTGGCCGAGGATGTCGACGTGGGGGCTGGCGACCGCCATGACCATGCGGCGGGTCATCTCCTTCTCGTCCATCGACAGCTTGGAGTGGACGCTCGCCACGACGATGTCGAGTCGGTCGAGGAGGTCCTCGTCCTGGTCGAGGGAGCCGTCGGCGAGGATGTCGACCTCGATGCCGGTGAGGATCCGGAAGTCGTCCCAGCCCGAGTTGAGCTCGTCGATGACGTCGAGCTGTCGGCGCAGGCGGTCGGGGTCGAGGCCGTGGGCGATGGTCAGGCGGGGGGAGTGGTCGGTCAGCACCATGTACTCGTGGCCGAGCGCCCGGGCGGCGGCGGCCATCTTCTCGATCGGCGCCCCGCCGTCGGACCAGTTGGAGTGGAGGTGGCAGTCGCCCTTCAGCGCGGCGCGCAGGGCGGCGCCCTCGCCGGCGTCGACGGGGTTCGTGGCCTCGAGCTCGGTCAGCTTCTTCGGGACCTTGCCGTCGAGGGCCTCGGCGATGACGGTGCTGGTGGCGGGACCGATGCCGGCCAGCTCTGTGAGGGTGCGGTCACGGTGGCGGGCCACCAGCTCGTCGGGGTGGAGATCGGCGATCAGGTCACGGGCGTTGGCGTAGGCGCGGACCCGACGGCCCTCCTCCAGGCGCCGGTCCAGCAGGTACACGATCCGGTCGAGCACCTCGACGGGGTCGAGCGGCCCGCCGGGCTCGTCGTGCTCGCAGGTGTCGGCCACGCCCGAACGCTACCGGCAGCCGCCGGTAGCCTCTGGCGCCATGCGCTGCCCCGTCTGCCTGGAGTCCGAGCTCGTCCCGCACATCCGAGACGGGATCGAGGTGGACCACTGCGGCCGCTGCCGAGGCATGTGGCTCGATCGCGGCGAGCTGGAGAAGCTGCTCGACCTCGTCGAGGCCCGGTCGCCCGAGCACCGCATCACCTCGCCGGAGCCCCCGCGTGCGCCCACCCCGCTGCCGTCGGACCGCCACGCGGACGACCGGTACCGCGACGATCGCAATCGGGACGACGACCGGTACCGCGGCGACGACCGCCATCGGGGCCACAAGCGCAAGCGCAAGAGCCCCTTCGCGGAGTTGCTGGAGGGCGTCTTCGAGGGCTTCGACTGACGAGTCACCGTCGGCCGGACGGCACGACGAGAGAACAGAGGTCCCTCAAGGCGTGTGGGGGGGGTGGCCGATGAGCTGAACATGTGGGAAAACTCGACCGCGCGGCGCGGCATCGGCATCCGGACCCGGCTGATCGGTCTGGTGGTCGTGCCGGCCGTGGGCCTCGCCGGCCTCAGCGTCCAGCAGGTCCAGGACCACCGTGCGGTCGCCCGCGAGGCCGGCGAGCTCGCCGCGGACGTCGAGTCTGCGGCCGTCGCGCTCGACGCGTTCGTGGTCACGACGGAGGAGTTCCGCCACTCCCAGACCCTCGTGCTGGCACACGCGTTCGGCATCCCGGACGAGCAGCTCGTGACGCTGCTGGGGTACGACCCAGCCGAGCAGCTCGCGACCGCCCGGGCCCGAGTGGATGCGAACCCTCTGGTACCGACGCTCGAGTCCCGAGCCGGCCTGGCCAACGATCTCCGGGCCGCTCGGGCAGAGCTGGACCGCAACGTGACGGAAGGACCGGCCATTGCCAAGCTGGTCGTCGAGGCTCGGGAGGTTTGGACCCAGGAGATCGAGTCCCTGGGCGCGCGGCGCGTCGAGGTGGGCGCGGCAGCCGAGCTGCGCCGGGCCATCGACGGCCTCCAAGTGGTCGCCGAGCTGTTCGAGCTCTCGAGCGAGCGGATCGTCGTCGTCGCCAACGCCATCGTCCCGGGCAGCGCCAGCGAGCTCGCCGGCAGCGACGCCGGCCCCCGCGGGGTCGATGCGCAGTACGAGGCCGCGCTCCGAGCGGTGGCCGAGCAAGCCGACGAGCACCTACGGCCGGCGGTGGACGCGGTGCTGGCGAACCGCCAGTTCGAAGAAGCGATGGAGCCGTTGCTCGCTGCCGAGAACCCGCTGGCGGACATCCCGGCGGTGGCGGCGATGTTCCGGGCCGGGCTCGAGCAGGACGACACGCTACGGGAGCTCGTCGCGGCGGCTTCGGACGACGCCCGTCACCACGCGGTCAGCGTCGGAGCTGCGGCCGAGAGCCGGTACACGCGGACCGTCGTCCTCGTCGTCGGGCTGCTCCTGGGCAGCGTTGCCATCGCGCTCGCGGTCGCTCGCTCGATCGTGCGGCCGTTGCGGCGGGTCGCGCTCCGAGCTGCGGCCATCTCCGGTGGCGACCTCGACGGCGACCTCCTGCCGGAGGAGGGGCCGAGGGAGGCGGGGGTGCTGGCCCGCTCGCTGAACGACTCCGTGATCAACCTCCGGGCAGTCGCCCGGCGGATGTCGGCGCTGGCGGCCGGGGACCTGGACGCGGCCCGCCAGGCGACGTCCGGTGAGCTCGGCGCCCTGGTCGGCCGATCCGTGGACGGGCTCGCCAACTCCCTCGCCGAGCGTGACCGCCTGCAACACCAGCTGGCGCACGAGGCCGCCCACGACGCGTTGACGGGGCTCGCGAACCGGCGCACGGCGATGCACCGGCTCAACTCGCTGCTGCAGGCGGGCAGCACGGTCGCTGTGCTGTTCATCGACCTCGACGGCTTCAAGAACGTGAACGACGAGTTCGGCCACGCGGTGGGGGACCGTGTCCTCGTCGCCGCCGCCCGACGGCTCATGGAGGTGGCCGCCGAGGACGTGCTCGTCGCTCGCCTCGGCGGCGACGAGTTCATCGTTGGAACGATCGCAGCCTCCGAGGACACCGTGCTCGACCTCGCGGACCGCGTGGTGCTCGTCTTCGATCGACCGGTCAGCATCGACGGCGTACCGCACCGCATCGGAGCCAGCGTGGGCGTGGCCTTCTCCTTGCCAGGTGATGACGCCGACCACCTGCTCCGGTCGGCGGACAACGCGCTGTACGCCGCCAAGGAAGGCGGGCGGGGTGCGCTCGTGGTGCTCGACGCCGAGCTGCGGGCCCGACTCGAGCAACGCCACCGCATCGAATCGGACCTGCGCGTCGCGATCCATACGAACGCGCTGGAGCTCCACTACCAGCCGGTGTACGAAGCAGGCGGCAGGATCCACGGGGTGGAGGCCCTCGTGCGTTGGCGCCTGGACGACGGCACCCTCATCCCTCCCGACGACTTCATCCCCGTGGCCGAGCGCAGCGGACTGATCGTCGAAGTCGATCGGTGGGTGATGCGGCGAGGTCTCCAGCAGCTCGCCGACTGGCAGGGCACCCCACTCGGGGACCTGCGCCTCTCCGTGAACGTCTCGGCGCCCACCATGCTGTCCCCGACCTTCGTCGAGGGCGTGAAGGATTCCCTCGCCCACGCCGGCATGTCCGGTGAGGTCCTCGTCATCGAGGTGACCGAGACCGCGCTGCTGCACGATCTGGAGACGGCAGCGAACCACATCGCTGCGCTGCTCGAGCTGGGGGTGCGCACGTCCGTGGACGACTTCGGGACGGGGTACACGTCGGTGGCGCACCTGCGGCGGTTGCCGGTGAGCGAGGTGAAGATCGACCGCTCGTTCGTCCACGCCATGGGGGTCGACGAGCGTGACCGGGTGCTGGTCGATCTGATCACCCGCATCGGCACGGCGCTGGACCTCGACGTGGTGGCCGAAGGGGTGGAGACGCACGAGCAGCTGGACGCGCTGTGGCTCCTCGGCTGCCGGTACGCCCAAGGGTTCCTCCTCGGCCGGCCCGTGCCGCCCGACGAGCTTCCGGCCATGTTCGCCGCCGCGGCCGGGGTGTCAGCCGGTGAACGGAGGCGACTGGGTCGTCACGCCCGCGTTCTGAAGGCTCATGCGGACAGCTCGGCGAGCGCGGCGCGCAGCGCCTGGAGCTCACCGGCCATGTCCGCCAGGTGGCTCGCCGCCGTGTCCGGTACGTCGGCGGCCACGGCACCGGCGAGGGCGACCACCTCGCCCAGGCGCAGCTGGAGGCGGTGGAGGTGCTCGGCGGAGCGCTCGGCCGCATCCCAGATGGCGTGCACGGACTCGAGCTGGCGATCGAGCGACTCCACCGCCGCACGCAGGTCGGTGGTGTCCCGGCCGTCGTCCTCGGCCTGGGCCAGGACGCGCCGGGCCTCCTTCATGCGGCGGGTCACGGAGTCGGGGTCGAGGTCGCCGAGCGTGGCCACCTTCATGTCGGTGCGGTGGGCGGCATCGAACACGAACCGCACGGCGGCGTGGACGTCCGGGCGCAGGGCGTCGAGGCGATCGCGGATCGGCCCCTCCGGGGTGCGGGACACGATGGCGTCGTAGCGGCGGGCGGCGTCGAGGGCCGCGACGGCGTCGGAGCGTCGAGCCGCGGAGATCGCGGCTGGGTCGAGGTCGGCCAGCGGATCGGTCGGTCCGACTGGCTCCCTGCGCCTGAACACCATGCCGGGGCACGCTACCGACGCCGGTAGCCTCGCCATCCGCATGGAACGCTTCGGATTCGTCGGACTGCCCAACGCCGGGAAGTCCTCCCTGTACAACGCCTTGTCCGGAGGGGGCGCCCTCGCCGCGCCGTACGCGTTCGCCACCACCGATCCGAACGTCGGCGTGGCCAAGGTGCCCGACCACCGGCTCGGTCTGCTCGCCGAGATGTCCAAGTCGCGCAACGTGGTGCCGGCATCCGTGCAGTTCGTCGACATCGGCGGCCTGGTCGAGGGTGCGTCGCAGGGCGAGGGCCTCGGCAACCAGTTCCTGGCCCACATCCG